>NZ_CP039517.1:0-743312 GCF_004916735.1 Salinivibrio sp. YCSC6 | reverse complement strand
TTCCATTGGAAAGCTGGCGAACTTAGTCAGTGTGGCTCTTGTGCGCTCAGCTCTGGCTTCCAGCTCTGCGTTCAGCAGTGACTCTAAGTAATCGGCTAGACTCAGTTCACGATTGTTGGCGGCTTCTGCTAATCTTGGCCATTCCTGACCGATAGCTTGTAGCTTCAGCGCTGCACAGGCAGCTTCAATGCGATTCATTTGAAGGTTCATGGTCGCACCTCCAACAGTGCATCATACGTTGATAGTGGGTGCTGGAAACTCTCCAGCGGCACCACATTATCACTCATTGTTAGCGTTGTGACTGGGCGCGTTGGCGATGGGAGTGGCTGAAGTATAAAGCGCTCTTCATCTAAGAGAACTTGAGGTTTTGCACCTGTCGTTCTATGAGTTCGTTGATGAGCGACGGTTTCTAGCCATGCGCCGATATGTCCATTAAGAACATCGACGGTGATGTTAAGACCGTGCTGCTTGAGTGTCGCCGCAAGCGGAGTGACGAAGCTATTCTTCAAGTAAGAGTTAAAGCGCTCCACTTTCCCTTTGGTCTTTGCGCGATATGGACGACAGGCTCTTGGTCTAAAGCTGTATTTCTTGGCCGTGGTGAGCAGCGCTGGATTCCACCGATGTTCAGCTTCACCGTAGGCATCACGCTCTATCATGATGGCTTTCGCATTATCGAATAGCACCTCTTTGGGGACGCCGCCGAAGTATTCAAACGCTTCTTCAAGACCTTCTATCCAGTCTTCTTGACGCTCTCGTTCACTAAAGCGAACGAACGTCGCTCTGCTATAACCCAGCGTTGCCACGAAGGCTTTAACACGGACGCCGTAATGAGTGATGGTCGTAAAGTCGACTTGCATCTGCTCACCTGGCAATGTCTCGAATCGAACGATAGGGTCGATTGGCGTACTGGGTTTGTACTGCCTGATGTGCTCTTTGAGCATTGTTATACCGCCTTCGTAACCGAGAGATTTTAGCTCACGTAGTAAGACAGTTGCGGGTATCCAATAAGACTTTGCGGCTTCAATGCGGGTGCGCAAGTAGTCATGGTACGGCTGAAGCTTAGTTGGTCGTGTAACCCTCCCCAAAAAACTGGTCATTAGCAATTAGAGGTTTTCCGTTTACACTGAAACAAACGGAGAACGCATGATGAAAAAATCACGCTACACAGAAACACAAATCGTAAAGATCTTGAAGGAAGTCGAAGCAGGCCGAAAGGTCAACGAAGTCTGTCGCGAATATGGCATCTCTGATGCGACATACTACAACTGGAAGTCCAAGTATGGTGGGATGGAAGCGTCAGATGTTAAACGGCTTAAAGAGCTTGAGGATGAGAATCGGAGGCTCAAGCAAATGTTTGCCGACCTAAGCCTTGAGCACCGTATCGTTAAAGATATTCTGGAAAAAAAGCTGTAGGGCTAGCGGTTAAGCGCGAGCTTGTCGATTACGCTCGCAAACACTATCAGGTCAGTTTGCGAATGGCCTGCCGCGTAGTTGGCATTAGCGACTCAGTCTATCGTTACCGACCAGATCCGCATCGAGATGATGAGGTTATCGCGACGTTGCAGGACGCAGCAGAGCGTTATCCTGCCTACGGTTTTGGCAAATTATTTAAAGTACTTAGGCGCTGGGGACACCGATGGAATCATAAACGAGTCCATCGAGTGTACTGTTCGCTCAAGCTAAACCTACGGCGCAAGGGAAAAAAGCGCCTACCAAAACGAAATCCAACACCACTGGCATGTCCAGAGTCGATCAACAGTTGCTGGTCTATCGATTTCATGAGTGACTCTTTGCTCTGCGGCAGGCGCTTTCGTACGTTCAATGTCGTGGACGATTTCAACCGTGAGGTGCTAGCGATTGAAGTAGATCTCAATCTGCCAGCACCACGCATTATAAGGGTGCTAGAACGCATTATTTCTTGGCGAGGGTACCCCAGTAAGCTGCGCATGGATAATGGCCCTGAATTCATCTCGACCACGCTGGCTGAATGGGCGGAAGAGAACGCAATTGAGTTGGAATTTATTCGCCCAGGCAAACCAACGGAGAACTCCTATATAGAGCGATTTAACCGAACTTATCGGACAGAAATACTCAACATGTACGTGTTCAAAACCTTGAGTGAAGTCCGAGACCTGACAGAAAAATGGATGAAGGAATACAACGATGAACGCCCTCATGACTCACTCGATGATCTGACCCCTTGGGAGTATTTAGCAAGGCATGAAAGTAGGAAAAACTCTAATTTAGAGTGCCACTAAAACAGGGAGGGTTACAGTGCGTATCATTCCCTCTCCCGAATTGAAGTGAGTTATTCGGTCGCTTTCTCTTCCTCCTGATGATAAACAGGGTGTTTATACTGATCTTTCAGCCTTTTTATCTTTACGAACTCGATACTAGGGAAAAGTGAACGTAATGTAGAAAGCAGTTCTTGCTTTTGGTCGACTGTCATGGTGTATATATCGCCACCGTAAGCATGCACATCCTGCTCTGCAGCTTCGAATGACAGCACCCCATCGTTCTCTAAATCAAACACAACCGTACGCTCAGAAATCAATATATAGTACTGATCAATCTTAGGGCGAAAATTCGTCATCCCAAATGACATCAGCGCAAACCCACCTGCCCCAACAAAGGTAAGAGGACCTAGCATAAACCCAGTAATAATACAGACTGCGATACCCACCCAAGAAATGCCGCGAACGACTTTGTAAGCAGCCTCTGGGATCACATCTTTCTCTGTGTAATGAATTCCCAATGAGGTCAAGTGATAACAGCGATGTTTGTCAGGAAAAAAGAGATACCTCGTCATTAAAAAACCCATGGTTGCTAATGTAAAACAAAACAAAGAACCAGAGCTCCATATCGGAGTGTCCTCTACTACCATCAAGAATACAGGTAGAAATAAGCCAATAAAGAGAGCGACAACCAGTCTAATGGGGCCAGAATATTTTCCACCAATACCAGAAAACTCCCAATAATATTCAACTTTACTCTTATCCAATTGCTCTTTAAGTATTTCGGTTTTTTTATTAGAGGTCATTCAGTAAACTCTCACTTCAATGGTGCGTTTGGCAAGTTTTTTGTCTTTCGGAGCAGGGTTTACGAGTAGATCGCCTTGATGACTACCGACAGCAACATAGCCAAGCGTCTCTTTTTCTGATGCTTGCCACGCAAAAGGCATACTGACGAGTACCGCCACCGTATCGTCGGTGGTACCGCCCATATTTAATCGGTAGATAGGACCTCCTGAGGTTTTATCTGTACTCCATGTACCACCTTGCTCATTGACTACCACTGCAGATTTCGGCTCAGCGACACGATAATAATAGTTTTTGTCTTTGGGTTTACGGGTGATTTGTAAACCAATTTTTGTATCCCGAGTAAACGCAGGCAGGATTAATTCTAATTGCCACTGCTCTGTGCCAGCGTCCATCCATTGTGAAGGTCGCCGACTTGGGATAGCAGTTAGCCGAATTTGAGGTTTATTAATAATATTCTCTAGACTCGTTAGCTCTTCGAGAAAATCCCATTTTTTCGTCTGCTTCCCCCAGGTTGAGTGAAGCAACCAAATTTCAAGATCCGAGCGTTTAACTAGATTAATAATTAAGACAGAAAGTAAAGACACAATACCTGCAACCATTAACGTAGTCATCATCCAAGTAGCAATTATTGATCCAATGCTTGTGCCTAATATTCCAAACCTACTAGCGAAATTTGCCACGGCCTGAGCGAGAAACACAACCGCTTGCGAACCAGCGGCTAGTCCTTTTAGAACGTAACCTAGACTCTCCATTGGAGTGTTACTCAAGTCGTCATACTTTTTATAGCTATCCCACGTTTCTAGCCCCGTTGCCAATAAGCCAAATAATGAAACCATCGCTGTGGTTTTAGCAAAGGTCTTCAACACGGCCGCCTTTGAGGCACTTGATGTCCTTTCCAAGGCTCTGCTTAAGCTTCTTTTTAAGAGTTTTTTATCGGCGATCATTTTTTTCCATGCCGCATCGCGCCAAAGTCCTGCAATCTGGGAAACCGCATAAGCGGTCGAGTAGGTCGCTTCTCTTAGTGCTGGGTTTGCCCATAAGCTAGTCTCTGGGTGCTGCTCGGCTTTATAACGAATATTATGTAAGACTGATGCGCTATTCCAAATATTGAGGATCGCAAGTATGCCTCCCATTTTACCGACCTTATTCCACGATGTTTGAGCAGCTTGTGTGCCTTTTTGCCAGATGCGCTCAATGGCTTGATTGAGCATTTTTTTCGCTGCATCATTCGCCGCTTGATGCTTTAGCGTGACCATTTGAGGTAACTCACTACTCAATAGCTTCTGCAACCTCTGCTGAGCTGCATGCATGGTTTGAATCTGATGATTTTTGGGAGTCGGTTGCCCTACCGGGGGTTGGCTAATACGTGTAATGATCGCGACTTCGGCATTCATCTTTCGCTGCCATGCCGAAACTTGCGCCGGATAGTCTGGGTTGTGTGCAACAATCGCTTCTGGATTAACGATTGCCTCCAATATCACTAGCCGTAAATTACTGATCATGCCTGCAGGGCTATGCGTGGTATTCATTTGGCTAGGAAACAACAGGTTGGTTGTCGCTCGCCACGTCTGTTCCGCCGCCCCTGATACCGCATGCTGCAACGCAGCAAAACTTTTTTTAACAGGCTCTGCAAGCGATTTAAACCATTCCTTCTCCTGGATACGAACATCGCCCGTAAACCCATTCCAACTGTCAATTGCACCTGACAGAGCCAACATGTCTCCCAGCTTATTAAAGGAGAGAAAATGCTGCTCAATCTTCTGCACTTCATCATTCAGTGCTTGCCAATTGTCTTTTGAGAATCCCACTGACGCCAGCGCCAAGAGATTATCAGGCTGATCAAAGTCCAGAACTTTATTCAGTTCAGCCTGTGCTTCCTCATTATTTATCGCGTGTTTTACGCCGACCAAGTATTGACTCACTAAGCTCAGCAGATACACCAAATGATCCGTGTCTTGATTGTCTATACCCATAATGGCTGGATCGGTGCTTAATTGTTTAAGGCCATACATAAAGTCTTTGTAGCGAGTGGCGATGCGTGCATCAAGGCCTTGTAATTGGTTGTAATGATCCGAGAGAAATGCCTCTAGCGCTTCCCAATCCACTTCATCACTGAACATAGACCAACGCTGTTTTTGCTCTTCAGTGAGTTGGTAATCGTATTGTTCCTCAAGAAGCGCCCCTTTATTTAAGGCCTCTTCTTGCCGTGGTGTCATCGGCACAGTCGCGACATTGGGATTACTTTCTAACGCAGCTCGCTCTTGGTCAGCAAGCCGTTGTGTCGCAAGATAGTCAATAACATGGCGCTCGAATGCCAACTCTCTGATGGGATCACCCTTCACTGAACTGGGTACTTCGTCTTGCTCTAATTTCACGCCTGCTAGCATTCGCGTCAGCTCAGCCATTTGGAGCTTATGCATGTTCTCTTCGTCTTTTAAAATAACACTCTGTCGAGACAGTGTTTCTCGAGCAAGTGATAAAGCAATAGTGTCATTTGCCTTGGTAAAGGGGAAAACTTGCCCTTTGGTTAGTAGCCGCTGTAAAAAACCGTGCGGTGTTTTGGCGGGTTGTAGCGACAGCTGCTCGGTGTTGTAGGCCATATCAGCTATCTGCAAAGATATTGATTTTGGGACCGGTAGCGGGCGATTTTTTTTGTTTTTCGGCTATTTCCGCTAGCGTCTTCTTGTAGGTATCATCGCTCATATCTCGCCAGTAATGCGGATCACGGCCAGTCTGTTGATCATGAGCAGCGGTTACAGGGTCTTTGGCTCGAGCTTCTTCTAACACCAACAGATCTGGCATCGATTGACTCACATCCATGTAACGCTGGATCATATTCCACAAGCGCTGGTACTCCACCACACGCTCGTTGGTGCCAATTAAGTTACTAATAGGTACACCCACAGAGTAAGGCTGATAGCGATGAACTAGCATTAAGTTATAGTTTAGGTGACCTTGCGGACTCGGTGCCGACATCAACACACAGTCAAACTCGATAAAAGGATGCGTAAAGCGCACTTTATTGCCACGCTTATACAGCGTCACCATCCCTGTTTGACGGTTTAAGCTATAAACACGTTTGCTTTTTAAGAAAGGCGCTAAGAAATAATAGCCTTTACATACCAACTTGTAGTGCCCCCATATGAGCAAGCAAGGAAGTGTGAAATAAAGGGTTAGGCCGTAAGAAACCATTAACCAATCATCCCATCTTTTATCCCAACTTGCATAACCAAATAATAATGGATAAAGGAACACCAAATAAGACAAAGGCAAAAATAAAATCAATAATATTTTTGCCAGTCCCACCATTAAAAAGTAAAGTTGAGACCAGCCTGATAGAGACTCACTATCTAAACTTTCTTCGGTCCAGAATGATGGCTTTCCATTCCCTTCTGTCTTTTTTATGCTCGATGGCATTGTTTCTCGAGCAAGTGATAAAGCAATAGTGTCATTTGCCTTGGTAAAGGGGAAGACTTGCCCTTTGGTTAGTAGCTGCTGCAAAAAACCGTGCGGTGGTTTTACGGGTTGTAGCGACAGCTTCTCGGTGTTGTAGGCCATATCAGCTATCTGCAAAGATATTGATTTTTGGACCGGTGGCGGGCGATGTTTTTTGTTTTTCGGCTATTTCCGCTAGCGTCTTCTTGTAGGTGTCATCGCTCATATCTCGCCAGTAACGCGGATCACGGCCAATCTGTTGATCATGGGCAGCGGTTACAGGGTCTTTGGCTCGAGCTTCTTCTAACACCAAAAGATCTGGCATCGGTTGACTCACATCCATGTAACGCTGGATCATATTCCACAAGCGCTGGTACTCCACCACACGCTCATTGGTGCCAATTAAGTTACTTATAGGTACACCCACAGAGTAAGGCTGATAGCGATGAACTAGCATTAAGTTATAGTTTAGGTGACCTTGCGGACTCGGTGCCGACATCAACACACAGTCAAATTCAATAAAAGGATGCGTAAAGCGCACTTTATTGCCACGCTTATACAGCGTCACCATCCCTGTTTGACGGTTTAAGCTATATACACGTTTGCTTTTCAAAAAAGGTGCTAGGAAATAATAGCCTTTACATACCAGTTTATAGTGCCCCCATATAAGCAAGCAGGGCAGCGTAAAATAAAGGGTTAGGCCATAAAAAACAGCTGATAAGTCATCCCATCTTTCACTCCAACTTCCATGACTGAATAATAATGGAAAAAGAAAAATCAAGTAAAACAATGGCAAAAACAAAATCAATAGTATTTTTGTCATAGTTAGTAAAAATGTATAAAACTGAGACCAGCCGGATAACGCCTCACTATTTAACCTTTCTTCATTCCAGTATAACGATTTATTATCACCTTCAATATCCTTGAGGTAAGAGGGCGTAATCTCTCCAGCCAAAGATAGAGCAATGGTGTCATTTGCCTTGGTAAAGGGGAGAACTTTCCCCTTAGTGAGTAGCCGCCGCAAAAAACCGTGCGGTGGTTTCGGTGATTGTGGAGTGATGTTCTCGGTATTATATGCCATTAATTACTACCAAATTATTGTTTTACAAGCATTAGCCACGTGTTTTTATTATTAATGAGTCTTTCGCCCAGCCCAGATCGTTATCATCATCTAGATTAAAGCTAGGCACAGGAGTTCTAACTTTTCCTTCTTCAAGTTGCTCCAGCGTCAGTATTGGGAAAATAGCCTCTTCGACTTTAAGTTGAGCCCTTGTAATTAACGCTGGCGAGTAGTGATGTTCATAAACCCGTCCAGAAAGCAAACGAGACTCCATATTTGTTTTGGGCACGCGTTGTTCATACTTAATAAAAAACGCATAGCCTTCGTCAGTTTTTTCTTGCTTTAATAGTGTTGAATTAGACGCATTTATATTGATGATATCTCTCTCTTCTTGCCTACCTACGCGACTAATTGTTACCGTTTTTCTTTCAATTGCCTGACGTGCATAAAAGTCGATATCAAGGCTAGTTGGGTTTAGCAATGAGGCTAGGTTCGTATTCACATGAATAATATGTGTTACGCCCAGCGCTCGCATACGGCGTTTCAATTGTTCAGAAAAAGCTGTTTGACTCTCGAGATGATACCCTTTTACAGATATCGTTAAAAAAAGGCCTACCAAATGTTCATACGCCGACTTAGCATCTAACAGGTGCTGATAGTCTTCATTAGGCTCTTTAGCAAAGGGGCCATTCGTCATCCAGTCTTCTAACGGGCTATTTTTCCAAAATGAATAGAGTACTAAGCCTGCTACTGACAGGCCTATACCTAGCCAAGCCACTGGGCCCATACCAAATAGTATTGGTGCACTGGTAGTAAATAACCCTGTCGCAACTGTGGTAACTAAGGCTCCTGTTGCCACCATTCCCTTGGCAATACTGGCATCAGTATCATTGTTTTGCCAAAGCCGAATCGCATCCCAGCCAGCAATCGCCGCGGTTAAAACGCCTGCGGCAAGGCTAGCAGCACCCAGAACACTAACTCTTGCCACTAGATGAGATCTTCCCCCATCGAAGGTTATCGTGCGTGCTAGATCGTCATAAAGAGTAAACGCCGTGACATTTGATACAGTCGCAAGGCGAGAGGCATTTTGTGTGTAAAAATTTGAGGCATGTACTGTGGCAATACCTAAGTCTGCTAGGACGCTGCCAACTTGCATCCCTGAATAAACAAAGTCTTTCCTTTGCAACAGGTAACTAAAGTGTTGAGCATTCACCATCAGGTTGATAAGCTCAATAGCCGCAATAAAATAAGGAACACGTAATCCCTCATAGGCATTGCTGGCCGTCTGGTTGACATTGTTTAACGCTCGGCGGGTGTTGGCTTGATTAAAGGCTTCTGCCACCTGGCTGTCTTCTGCAACCACAACCACTTTAAGTGGCAACTTAGGCCCAACTGCTGCGCGATCAACGCCGGGTATATCGCTAGACTTAAACGCATTTTTACCGGTTGAGGCCACCAATTTCCCTGACGCATTTTCATACATACGTGCCATGGGTGCTTTTTTTTGCTTGGTTTTAATGTATTCCCGATCAATATCACTTAGGCCCCAAGTCAGGCCATGCCCTTCTACGCCAACGACAGTTCCTTTAAACGACTTTCCACCAACGGGTTGATAGGTGATGTCCCCCAACATTTCACTATTTGCTGATTTCATTAACCGCAAAACAGGTGCATAGGCGCTGTTAAACTCAATGACCTTCGCTTCATCAGCCAAATCTTTGCTCAATTCCAACAAGGTTTCGTAATAACCTCCTAGAATAGTATTTAGAGTATTCGCAACCTGTCGCACGGAAGCAAAGGCACCCTCTTCGTTGTTGTTAGCGGACGACACTAAGGCAAGATCGAAGATGCGCAAGTCTTCATCTTGAATATCTGGACCCTTTTTAAACCACAATGCGAGTAACTCAGGCGTTGCCAACCCATCGCCTAGATTAACTGGCTCTGGCGGCTCTTCCAACAACTCGTCCAAGCTAACACTTTGTTCTGCAGGGAAAAGTATCGGGTGCAAAGCTGAGCCGCCACTGGGCAGTAGAATATTCTTTGCTGTATCTAAATAGGGAGACATCCCCCGATCTTCATAGTGAGAGAGTTGGTCAAGTTTTTTCGCATTCACGCAAAGCGCAGATACCGCTTCCCCTATCAGCTTTTGGGCTGCCGCTGCATTGATATCGTTGAGTGAGCTGATATCTCGGATCACCACAGCCAGCCGCGGTTCCTCAATAATGCTTTGTACGTAACCTTGCAAATTTTCTATATCGGTGCAGCATATTTGACGCTCTACGGTGCGCAGTGTTCGATGAAAACGTCCCCCTAAGAAAGTATCCATCTCATCGTACGCAGCATGTGACGGATTTTCATTTTTGCCAAACTTGGGAGGAACAACGAGCTTTTGCACTAACTCCGCAGAGCGGTAATGAGGTTGTTGGCTCATATCAACGTAAATTTGTTGCATGTAAGCCACACCACTTCGCGCGAGGTAAGTATGGTGTCTAAGATCAAAAAGCGGATCATCCAGCACAATGGCTCTTAAGTGACGTTGCTTGGCTTGAGCAAGATAGTCGTCTGTCGATTCCGCCTCCCACATTTCGCTCTCTCCAGAGTCGGGAGAAAGAATGTCCATCAGTGCAGAATGTCTGAGCCCATACTCGTAGCGGTGAGGTTGATGATCATAATACCGAAGCATATTCGGCGCGGACTCGCCATCTTCCCTCATGGATTCAAGCTCTCCCTTCACCGTTTGATAGGTTTGATTAACCCAAGCGCCGGATAGATCGCGATTGAGCCGCATCGGCTCGGCAAGGAAGAACTCTAATTCAGGCGCCCTCACTCGCATAGCAGGTAACGCTGTGACTTTCAGTATGTCTGACCCATCAACCGCATTAAGACTGTCTAGCGGTTTAGCACGTTGCATTAACTGCTCTGGGTGTGCCTCAAGATAGTTCAGACGGGGCGCACTCCATTGCACTTCAGAAAATGCAATATGAACAACGGATTGCTCGTTTTTTGCTTTGGCGGGGATCCAAATCTCACCTAAGGGCATTCCTGTCGCCACACGTTCTTCATCTTTAAAGGGTTGATCTCGCCCCTCTCGATAACGATAGAGATGAACGTCTTTTAAGCACATTTCCCCGTCTTCAGGTGTAATGTGGATCTCTCGCCATGCTTTGTGGTTATAAAAAACATATAAATACCCCGCGCGAACAGGTGCCACACGGTCCGCATTGGTAACGGATTCCTGATATGACGGCAAAAGAGTGAGCGGAAGCACTGAGTGAACCAAGTAATCTTGTTCGTCTTGCTTTCTCTCTGTCACTGTTACATTTTCAAATAGCGGTAGCTTAATGGGCCCATCGTCGGCATCCACTTTCAACCAGACGTTACGATTTTCTTTCTCATCGCTCCAGTCCCAGCTGTATATCGTGGTGTCATCGAGTTCGGGGTCTATCTTCTTCTTGGCTTCAAGAGAAGGTTGCTGCGTCATGTCTGTTAGATCATAAAATTCAAAATCCTGCTCAGCTCCATGTTGTATTCCTGTCACTTCAATAAGAAGCTTTTTGCCATCGCATGCAGGCGCTGAAGAAAACTTATCAGACATTTAAATACTCCCTAGACACCCATTTCTCTAATTGTTCCACAATGCTCGTTTCAGTCTGTCCTGGAGCGATTGTTAACGATGCTTCGTCCAAACTGATCGCATTTTCATGTAGGAGAGAGTGAACCTTATTGATTAACGCTTGGTTCTCTATTTGATGCTTTGCACAAAAGTGGCTAACTGCTTTTTGTTTGGGCCAGTCAAACACGTCAATGCATTGCGTTTCAGCCCATTGCTGTATTTCTTGCTCTATGTGCTTTTCGTTCAATGCATCTTTCTGTGAATCCGTCAGCTGCCACAATGACGACGATGCTTCTACGGTATTTGCTCCGAGGATATGCACCCACTCAGGTTGTCGACTGTGTATCTTCTGGTACACATAAGCCCCAGAGAGAATACCGAGCCAATCAGCGGTATCACTTGGTTCAGCAAGCAACAAAAAATAGCTTGCTACAGCCGGTACGTAGTAATGTAAAAAGCCTTTTCGCGCTGCTGAAAACTGTACTTGAAGGCGATTTCTTAACTGCGCTAGAACAGCGTCGAACCCTACCGTGTTTGGAGCAGAAAAGTATAAAGTTCTATCTTTGGATAGCTTATCGACAATGCAGTCATTCGCTCTCAAAGGAATAACAAGTGGACTACGCTCTATCATCACTGATAGCGGCGTCGATAAATAAAGTGGTTCAATATTGTGACCAGCAATAAGTCCATAAACCTCTTGATGCATGCCGTCATAGCCACTCACTAGCGCATACCAATTTATCGGCTCATCACCATGTGTGGATGCTAGATGTAAGCTCATACGTTATTCCCACAGGGGCAGTCTGACAGCGGGCAACTACCGTCAGGTTGTTTAAGACACGCTTGCGTAATTGGTATTTCAGATTTAACGTCGGCAATAACTTGTTGCACAAGACTCGCCGTAGCTGGAACAGCGATAAGCGTCGGTGCCCCTTGCTGTGTTTCTGATGTGGTCATTACATCAACCGCTTGGATATCGGGGAGTGGCGCGGCTTCGGGATCGGCTAAAGCATCAATAGTTTTTGGACGCTTCGCCATTTGGCCATTAAAGCCTGGGCCACTGCCTGCGCTGCCGCCTGAGTTTAAGTTCACCGCGGCACCAGAAGCATGCACGCCAGCCGCATCCACTTTCACAAAGCTACCGCCGGCACTTAAGGTAACTTCTGCACCGGCTTCAATCACCAGTTTGGCGCCCGTTTTTAGGTGAATGTCACTCCCTGCATCTACCGCATGAACCTTACCGACTTTATAGTGCTCACTGGCTTTGACGAGATTGGAGTGGTTGCCACCAATACGGGTGCGACTCTCTCCCTCCACGGTATGATGCGCATTGCCCATCACACGATGAAACTGGTCGTTGTGTACCTGATGATGATTGTCATGACCTATCTCGGTCACGCGGTCGTTTTCTACCTCGGTGTGCCAGTCTTTTTGCGCGTGTAAATACACTTGCTCACTGCCCGATTGGTCTTCGAACGTGAGCTCGTTGTAACCCTCGCCTTGGTGGCTCTCGCTGCGCCAAACCGTCTTGGTTTTGTGTGCCGGTAAGGTATAAGGCGGCACATTGGTCGCATGATACGTGCGCCCGGTGATAATCGGTTGGTCCGGGTCACCGTGTAAGAAGGACACAATCACTTCATGGCCAATGCGGGGAATGGCCATCATGCCGTATTGGCTGCCTGCCCAGCCTTGCGCCACCCGTATCCAGCAGCTGCTTTTGTCATCGCCGTTGGAATAACGGTCCCACGGGAAGTGGACTTTCACTCGCCCGTGTTCATCACAAAAGATTTCTTCGCCATCCGGTCCCACCACGGTGCCTATCATGGGGCCATCCACTTGAGGTTTGGGTGTGGGGGTCGCACGCCACGGGGTGGTGGCAGGAATAAGCATAAACTGGTTGTTGTAGGTGGTGGCCCCTTGGCCGCCCTCTTCTTCCAGAGCTTGTGGTTGGCTGCCTTGGTGGTGCACCCGCACCACTTGCCACGCTTGGTTCACGCTCTCATCCAGATGGTCGCTGATGGTAACGCGATAGCCAGCCCGTAATGCGGGTTCATTGCTTTGCCCGTTGGCGTGTTCAGCCTCACGGCGTAAGAACTCTAAGCGGGTTTGGTTAAACGCCTGTCCAGTGGCGTCGTCTTTAAAACGGCCCGGGAAGTCAAAGTGCTCGTAGCTGTCGGTACGCTGGTAATCAATGCCATCGGCTTGCGCCGCTTGTTGGAAGCTGTAGCTTGGCTTTTTAAAGCTGTAGTCCTTTAAGGCCGTGTGACTAGGGCGTGCCGCGGTGTGGCGTGTCAGGCCATAGATATACGGGGTATCAGTGCGACCGCCGCTGACAGCATTATAGGGCACAGGACTGTCAAGCTGGGGCAAGCTGTCGGGCGCATCAGTCACTATCAGGGTATGGGTGTTGGCATCGTGCTCATGGTGATACACCAAGCCTTCTTCTGCCGCTAAGCGGTGGAAGAACGCTAAGTCACTTTCACGGTACTGCACACAGTATTCGCGCTCGGCATAGTCACGGGTTAGCGAGAAGCTAACCTCCGTCACCCCCATTTCCGTGAGCAGAGTTTCTAGAATAGTCGGCACGGTTTGGTGCTGGAAGGTACGACTGTTTTGGCGAAGCGACAGGCGATATAAGGCGGGCACCAAGGTTAAGCGGTAGCGGGTAAAGTGATGACCAATGTCACCTTGGCTAAAAGCACTGGCGATACCCTGCACCCGTTTGACCAGCTCGCCATTGCGCCACAGTGTCAGCTGCACCGGCTTGTCGACCACTTGCTCTGGCGTGATGTCGGTATGGCGGCTCGCCAAGGCCACCTCATACTGGAACCCATACACCGGGTTGCCATTCAGGCCAGCTTGGTGAGAAAGGCACTCGTCCCCTTGGTAGTCCACCACCACGAACGGTTGCGGGTCCAGCCCCGCCACGGTTAACGCTATTTGCAATGTCGCCATCTGTGTATCCTTCGCCCTGCTTGTTTACCCTGATACGTTCAGCCAGACCCTGCCGTCTGGCTCAACGCACCACAGCCCGCCCGTAAAGGCAGGCTGTTTGTGTCTTCATGTCGCCATGAAAGATTAGGCTTCGATAGGCTTGCGCCAGTCGTCTGAGCCTGAAGTACCTGCGTTGACGTGGTCCCACGTGATTTTGCGGTAAGACATCGACACGGTCAGGTTCTGCGTAAAGTCTGACTTCGACGGGTCTTGGCAATGAGGCATCTCGCAGTGAATGTCCACAATCGAGGCGCTTTCCAGCTTGGTGGTAAAGAAGTTTTCTTGTTTACCTTCAATCGACGTGCGGTACCACTTCAGCTCAACCGTTGACATCTTCTCACCTGACGCCAGTGCGTTATAAAGCAACGGCACCGCTTTGTTGAGTGCAACGGTGAATTTAAATGGCTTGTGCACACGTTGGCCTGATGGCTGACCTGACTGAGGATCAGTCGGTACCGTCACGTTGTGGTCAAACTGTTGTACCAGCATCTCGTCTTCGTGGCCTTCAACAAAAGCATCACCGATAGAATCCGCAGTGCAGGCACCGGCTGTAATCAAACCCTGAGTTTCACCTTCAATCGAGATATAACATGGCGTTGGCATAATCGCTCCTTTCTTATTAATGGAAGAGGCTTTCTATTCGGTGCCTCTGTTCGCCATCCCATATAGCGAAATGCATGCCAGCTTTTTTATCCCTATACTTCAGTGCTTTACTCTCTCACTGACCAATTTTTTGCACGCCACAAGCAAGTTTTTGCTCGACGAGGCAAGAAGTTGCTTTGCCTGCTTAATTATCATTCTCCGTGGTCACCTTGGCGGAAGCTTCATTCAACGCTTCGTTTAGCTCAGCCACTTTCCAGCTCAAATGATTGAGACGTTCGGTCAGTACCATTAATTCGTTGTTTGCCTTTTCAAACTCACCTTGCTCAATCAACAGGGTGACGTAATCCGCACGACCATAAATAGGCGATAAACTGATCGCAAAATTTTCGAGTGAACGTGTTTGCTTTTGTAGCGCCCACCAACGATTTTGCTCGGCAAGTAGCGCGATATTCGCCATCTTGGTCCGTACCGCTCTGAATTTATCAATGTATTTATTAGTGCTTTCCAGTGCCTCTTCTCGCTGCGTGTTATAAGCACTTAACAATACGCTTGATGCTTCATGATCTCCGTACAACGTCGTGAGCGCATTAAGGTGCTGCGCAGCCAACACTTTGGGCGTTTCAATAGATTGATCGAGTTCTGACTCAATAGCTTGTTGATACATAGCAACAAATGCATCTTGCCAACGTGTCAAAGAAGACGGGCTATATCGTTGAGTAAACTCTTTCAGTGCACGTTCAGAGTTCAAGCTAGGTTGAGGACTGTAGGTAATAAAGGGGGTTTGGAAATACGGAATATAAGGGTAAGCAAGCCAAATAATCACCACTAGGATCGCACCAAACGCGCAAGCGAATACGTTCTGGCGACGACTTTTCTTAACCGTGATGGTAGGATTTTCCTCTTCATCACGTTGCTGTTGTTTCACGGCACTGTGTAAACGGGTTTCTATCCGGTCTATGTGCTCAAATAAAACGTAAGCAAGCCCTTCATAATCGACAACATGATGAGGTTGCTGCCGCTCTAAAACATGAAAGAGCGAATCGCAAAGTCGTTCGCAGCGATAGAGGTCACGCAATGCCTGTTGATCGGGCTTGATTTGTTTTAATTCGCTTAACACGCGCGAATTCACCCAATCAAGGGCTTCTTTACGCGCACGCGCTCGTTTCTCATTGACCTCAGTTTCATTATTTAAACATGCAAGCAGCAACTCTAAACCATTGGCAAATTCTGCCAATCCGCTGGTTTTTAGTGCTGCAACGGTAAAATAGCCACTGAGTAATAAATCAATCCCCTTATCACGTGCCAAGGCTTGGCAAGAGTCCTTCACACATGCCCAATCTGTGCCGCCTGATAGCGGAGAATGATGCTTGTTAATTTGTTCCCTAACCGCGTCGTAACGTTCGTCATCACGAATGCTTGATGCATCGAGTGAAATCTTAAAGGGTTGGTTATCTATTGAGATAATAAAAGGCATGTTTGGCTTTCCTGATAATGCAGGGGCGAGTCCCCTCGCCCCATGATCAGTTAGTAAAGGTTGCGTGAAAGTTTAAAGGACTTAAACAAACGCTGAGTGAATGGGTTAGTCGCGGCTTGCGCATTAACGCGGTAAATCATTCCGCCACCATCAACGTTGAATTGATAATCAACAGATGTCGCACTTGCCGATACGACCGCACCTTGATCGAGAAGACGGAATAATGCCCACGGACCACGTATCACAACACTGCGTGGAGACAAATTGGTTTTTGTCGGTACCAACGTCAACTTCGATGTTGCCGAGTCTCGCAGTGTATTCGGCCAGATCAGCTCTATACTGTCTCGCGGGCCGTGGCTATAGGTCACATATTGCCCATCAATATTCAACACACTACGACGCTTATTACTGCTCAAGCGAAGAGGTTCAACGGAGAAGCTAACATCTAAGATACCTTTGCGGTTGAAGAATGCTTCTCGAATCTTTTGTGCTTGACGGATCTGAGCAAGCAAGTCTTGGCGGATCAATGAACCGTCAATGCCGCTGTTACCCACAGAGATGTTTTCATCAATAAACATCTTAAGCTGGTTGTTATAGAAGCTATCCAAAGTCCCACCCGGCGCAAAGAAGCTCTCAAAGTCACTGAGTGATGCATCTTTACTCGCCTGCGGATTGAACGGATATCGATTAGCCAGCTTTTGTTGATAAGGACGATAAACATCTTGATACCAGCGGACTTCAAGATGCTGAATTGCCGCCTGTTTTACAACATGCCAACTTTCATCTGCCAGTTTGTCGACCATGCCATCCAGCGGTTCTGGTAGACCTGTGGCAATACGTTTTAGCGTATAAATAGGATCGGTGTTTACCAGCTTCACACGCGCTTTAGTTGCATCGAGCGCGGCCGTACCGACGTCAGGCGCATCCTGAATAGACTTAAGGTAGCTCTTGAGTTCTTGCACGGACGCCAGTACTTCACTCAAGTAGGCAGGCTTGTCATTGACCGCTTTAACAAGGCTATTTAAGTCAGAAAACGGCGCTTGGATCTGAGACGCGACATTGTATTTTGGATTCTCTGCAATCGCGTCCTGCGCGTCTTCATCCAATCCCAGCCCTGATGCAAGCTGAGTATTGGTTTCCAACGTACGCAATAGGCGCTGCAGCGGTCCAACGTGACCAGTAAAGTTATCCAATACAGTAACGGCATCGTTGATATCACTGAAGAATTTCACGTCAATCTCATTCAGTGCCGTTCGCCATGTATTGGTGTAATCCGCAACATAAAGATCGCGAATCTTGTTCCTTAGCGCTTTCTTATCTGCTTCACTAAACTCCGCAGTTTCGGCTTCGCCGAGTACCCAACTGTCGATCAACGCGAGGTCAGAAACGGATTGCAGTTTTGGTACAAAATACTCTTCAAAGCCTTTTTTAGTCAGCATTTGTGGAATATACAGATTTTCGCTGTTAACCACTCGTTCTTCGAAAACCACATCAAAGACGGGGCCTACCGAATTACGCAAGTTCATTGGCGCGCCGAGTACGGTCTCAGCGTCGAGTTTAAGATTACGATAAACACGTTGATCGGTTGGCATGGTGCGCAAATCAGCTTGCGCGCGCGCAATCGTCATATCATAAGGACGCATAACCCGTTCTGCGACCTCATCGCCTTGTCGACGCGCATCCGTCAGATCGGTATGACGCATCGCATAATCTAAGTGTCCTAACAAACGTTCTTGGATAGTTTTTTGCCCGGCAAACTCTCGTTGCCATTGCTGACTAAAATAATCCATTACGTAATCATGATAGCGACCACTCTTATCCACCATCATGCGATACACACGCAACGCCACGAGTCTTTCCTGATCCGTCGTTGCTTGGTTAAGATCAACCACAGTATCCGCCATCAGCAGGGGTAAGAAACGGCTCTTCAATAAGTTCAAGTACGTTTGTTCAACCTTAGGCCCAATTACATGTCCCTGATAGAGACCAAAGTCAGAGATATACTTCGGCTTATCTCGGAAAAAACCAAATTCCAACGTGGCTTGTCGGATCTGGTTCAGCGGTTTCAATACTTCTTGTTGCGATGCTCCTGCCGCATTACTCGGAAATTGCGTCTTATACTGGTCGACTTTTGTTAGCACCGCATCCGCATGCGCGACGTTGGCAAGGTAATAGCGATGCCACGTCCCCGCGAGCAGCACGGTTGCAATTGAGCAAGCTAACACCGACATGCCGATGAGACGTCGCTTATGCTTCGCCACCCGGAAATTATCAGACGCGAGTCCTGCTTCTGGATAAATAATGTTGCTGAAAAGCCGTTGCGTAAAATAAACAGTCGAGTTTTTCGACTTCTGCGCTCGGTTCACCGCATGCGAGAGCCCATAACGGCGAGAAGCCGCATCATCAAAGGCATTGGTTGGGACACCTTGTTGATATACCGATGTGAAATAGGCCCCTCGCACCAGTGCGGATGTTGAGAACTGATCGCTTGCTAACGCTTCATTAAAGAAGGTGGCCAATATTTCTTTCAGCCCTGCAATTTGGCGTGAGAAGCTGTATATCGCTTTGCGATCCTCAAAGTCGAGCGGTGTTGCCAGTGCGTGAGGCACGATCGCATTTACCCTGTCGATAAAGCCACTGTATGCCTCATCAAACTCTTTTAACCACGAGTCTAAGTCATCCACTGAGTTTAGAGAGAAAGTAAACCCAAGCACTTCATCGCGCTGCTGCTTCGAATAATGCTTAAAGAAGGGTTCAAACCCATACAGTAAGTCGAGCTTAGTTAAGGCAATATAAACAGGCAATCGCGTCGACAGGGTTTCCATCAACTCGCGCAACCTCGCACGCAGCAAGTTAGCGTAAGCTTTACGTTCAGACGCTGTCGCCGTCGCTAGGTGTGATGCGTCTAGCGTCAGCACGATGCCATTAAGTGGACGACGACTGCGTGTTTGTTCCAGCCACTTAACAAAGTGTAACCACAGACGGCGCTCTAATTCACCGTCGTTATTTTCATCTTTGTTGCCCTGAGTGAGTAGCTCGCCATCAGGGTCAATCAATACCGATTCATCCCCTATCCACCAATCAAATGAATATGGGTTTTCGCTTTTTTGACCAGAGGCTCGCATCACAGACGAAAACACGAAGTTTTGCCCAGAGCGATTAATAAGACTGGTTTTTCCGGCGTTTTCCAAGCCCAGCACTAAGTACCATGGAAGTGCGTAAAGATGGTTTCGCTTGTTCAAGTTTTGCTTCATGTTCGCAACAACTTGATCAAGCTCAGACTGTTGGCGCTCTTCGTATACTTGGATAGGGTCTTCGCGTAGTCGCTCAGCGTGCTCTTGCTCCGCTTTGAAACCTTGTAGCTTACGCCATTGCCAAACACCCCAAATCGCCAACGCCCCGAGTGTAATAAAGCCACTGCAGATCGCACGCGCCGCGATAGATGCAAGAGGCTTTTGCTCACCGAGTGTTAGCCAAGGACCTGCCCACCATATGGCGACATTAACAAGGATAAATATCGCAACCAATAAAATAGGAAAAGCCGCAAGCATTCCAGGCTTCAGCTTTTTCGCTATTTTGAAAAGATGTTTCCACATGAATTTTCGCCCTTAATCACTCTGACGTTGTTTTGCGTTCAAGTTGTTCAACCAAGCTGGGCTCCCAGTCGGTGACACTCATGGTCTTAATTTCTTGGTTCAAGGTTTGATACTGCTCTTTTGCCATGCTGTTTAGCTGGTTCGCGTGCAAGAGGTCGGCCGAGAGCATACGCCAGTAAAAGTGGTCTCTTGGCTCGTTTGCTGCCTGTAGCCCATCGTTTAGCATGGAGAGTGCAACGGCAATTCCACCTTCTTTCGCCAAGGCAAGTGCCTCTTTCTTTTTCTCCTGCCAATCGCCACTGACTGACTGGCCCCCACGTCTCTGATTCGCGCTGCCACTGGCTAACCAGTCTTTCACTGCATCAGAAACAAAGGGCTCCCCACCTTTAAACTGCAAGTCTTTCAGCCCAGGTAAGCGCTCTAAAAACTGCGCCACTTCAGATTGAATGGCATCGCACCAATTTTGATGGCCCAGTTTTTGGGCAATGGTGTAACTCATTAAGTGGCCATCAAACCAATACGGTGCCATGGTCAAACTTTGCTCGACCTGACGCCACAAAGCTAAATCGGGATGGCGCATTTTATCTTGATAGTCTTTGATACGGTCTTGCTGCATACCCCGCAGCAGCGTTTCCCCACCGGGTTTATGGTCGGGCAAAGCAGTGATGCTGTACCAGACGGCGTAGCGCCTTAATCGAATCGCCAGCGCCACCCCATCGTCTTGTTCAGCTAAGAACGAAGCGACCTTAAGCAGTGTCTGTTTAGTGGCTTTATCACTGGAATGATCGACATCCACGGATGATGTTGTCGGCGTCGTGCTGGTGCGCGAAGGCGTTGGTTGCTCTTTCGCCACCTCGTTTACGCGCTGACGCTCTTCCGCTTTGCGCAGTTCTGACTTGATACTTCCAACCACACTGCCGACAAGGTCATTTGTCAGCCCATTGTCTTCAATCGCTTTTTCCCATGCCTCGATAGCCTGATTGAGCTGTTCTCTATCTTGCGCATCGAATTGGCCAAAGTCGGTTTTATCGACCGCCATAGAAAAGCGCTGAGCCATTTGGCTAAAGAACTTGCGCCGCGGTAGATTGCCGCGTTTGCCGGGCGCTGGATGGCTTTGCTCCCAATAGTTCGACATGAAGCTTGCCATCACATCAAACGAGAGGATGAATCTCGACGGAGACGGTTGGTGGTGCAGGCACTGCAACAGGTATGCAAGCAGCTTGATGTCTTTTGTTTTTTCCGACAGCAGTTTAAGAACGCTATGCTCAACCTCATCCCACTGCACATCGCCGTGAGACAAGGAGCCAACTTTCATCATTTGATCTTCAACAAAATCAAACAATGGATCATCAACCAGTCGCTCTCCAACCGGGTTCGCCGCGTCAATAGGTTGCGCGATACAACGCTTGTACTCTTTTAATTCCATCTTTACCAACCGCAACGTTCGCGTAATGCATGTATGGTGTTATTTAGCGGCGCAGTATCAAAGCGAAGGCCGTCTACATATCGCGAGTTTGAACGAATAACCAGTTGATCTTGGCTAGAAAGTGATTTCATCAATCGAATAGCCGGAAGTCCCCGAGAAGACGATAACACTACGCCTACATCATCACTTCGCCAGTACTGGGTTTGACCTTCAGGGAACGTCATCTTCACTCGGCCATCGTCAATCGGTTCAGGCAACATCAATTCGATGCGACTAAGGTTGTCGATACAGCTCAGCATCAACACTGGTTGCTCGCTTGCTTTAAAGCGCGTTCTTACATTGTTTGCTTGAAGGGTAATCCAAGCGCTACTTCCGCGCCCTTCCCCTTGCTCCGTTAATGACCAAGTTTGAGGCGCTTTGGCATTCGCAGCATCCATCGCTCTTCGCCACTGCTGCGGCTTTTGGGTTGCGTGCTCTTCTGCCACGTCGCTTGCGGACAATTGCGTGTTAAAAACACGATCAAAACACGCTAAACGGTCGAGTCGGGAAGGCACAACACGACATTGCTGAGCCTGCTCAAGTTGCTTAACAGAGGATATTTCTGCCGCAGTAGAAGAAAACGATGCACAGAGAAGTGTTACCGATGCGGCCATTGCTAAGGCGTGATTATGCGTATTCATGGCGCTTTTATCTCTAATTTTCGACATTTATAAGTCAATGTTCTTCTCGGGATACCTAAGCTTTCCGCCACTTTGGCGGTATCACCACCAAACTGCGACAACCTATCCGCAATAATGCGCTGTTCAAAATCCATCAATGCTTGTTTCAGGTCGCCAATCGACGCAGCGTCGATATTCAGCACACGGCTCGATGTCGATAGCCCATTAGAGTCACAAACGGAGCGGACATCATCGGTTGCTGGAGCCGGGGCTGGGGAACTGCTTACCGACATATTCAAGCGCGCACCAAAGGTTGCCAGTTTTATCGCCTCGCCATTTGCCGTTTGCGCGCAGGCATACTCGATTAAATGTTTTAGCTCGCGCACGTTACCGGGGAAGCTATAGCCAAGTAGCGCATCCAACGCTTGGAAATGAATATCACGGATGCTAGTGCCATGTTGCTGATTAAACTGTTGAATAAAGTGGAAACATAGCTGCCGTATATCTTCCTTACGCTGCGCAAGTGCTGGTACATGTAGCGGGTATTGCAGTAAGCGATAATACAGATCTTGTCGAAACTCGCCTGCACGCACTTTTTCAAGTAGATGAACATGAGTAGCCGATACCAACCGGAAATCTGATTGTTGCTCTTGGTGTCCTCCGACAGGTCGAAATGTTCCAGACTCCAGTACCCTGAGTAACTTTGCTTGCAAGCTCATTGGCATATCGCCAATTTCATCCAAAAAGAGCGTGCCGCCATTCGCTTGTGCAATAAGCCCTTCTTTATGATTCACGGCGCCAGAGAATGCCCCTTTCACATGCCCAAATAGTTCACTCTCGAGCAAGTGCTCTGGGATAGCCGCGCAATTGATAGGCACAAATGGCTGAGTATTTCGGCTTGATAGATCGTGAACGGCGCGCGCGACCAACTCTTTACCACTTCCTGTCTCTCCTTGAACGAGCACAGAGAGATGCGATGATGCCGCATTAGCAATTTGGTCACGAAGACGCAGCATAGGTGCACTGTCTCCGATAAGCGTGACAGACAAGCTCGCTGCTTGCTTTTGCTGATGCGCCCTTTTTTCGATATCAGAAAGAGAGGCTCTTAACGCTCTACGACGGCTCTCCTCGCCTTCCATTTCACTAAGTAGAGACCACTGATTCACAAACACATCCACAAATTGACTGAAACCTGGGTCGTCGTGCCACAACGAAGATAGAGGATCGCTATCTCCCACTAGACAAACAACAAGCTTTGTATTCGTGTCACGACGTACCAAAGGATAAATATTGACGGCTTCAAACAAACCAAGCTCACCGACAAACTCAGCAAACGCTCGATTTGATTGCCAATAAACAATATCTTCCGCACCTAAATGCATAGGGACGACATTTTGAAGAACATGAGCAAAGGGGGTGTCAAAATCCGTTACTGACCAAGACGTATCCGATGCGTGGCAGACAAGCTGTCTGCCATCGCAACTGGGTGTGAGTAGCATTCCTTCGCGTAGCTTGAGCTCACCGACAACGATTTGGATAAAGCGAGACTGTAGATCGACAGTCCGCCTTTCCTTCGCTAGGTCAGTCACATAAGCCAGCCAATTACGCATTCTTACTCAACCTCGCCTTTAAACTCACCCTCTTCGGCGTATAAACGCACATGAGAGATATCTGATTTCTCAGCCAGTTTGTTAAGCAGAGATAGCGAAACAGGAGGCAGTAACTGACCTTCTATAATCGCTTCCAGCATACGTGCCCCGTTTTCACTGCGAGTCGCGCGCTGCAATATCTCGTCAATCAGGCTTTCATGAATATCAACCGTTGCGCCATAACGCTGAGCAAATGTCTGTTCGAGGTGAGTGAGTTTACCTCGCACAATATCCGCGAGTACGTCCTTGCCTAGTGGCAAGTAAGGTACGACTTCCATACGTGCAAGCAGTGCCGGCTTAAAGAAAGCCGCAAGTTCTGGATACAAGGCATTATCAAGGTTCGCTTGATCATCAGCATGATCAACGATCGTTTGATAACCGAGGTTCGAGGTCAAAAAGAATACGGTGTTTTGACAGTCAATCACACGGCCTTCGCCATCTGCCAGTTCACCCTTATCAAAGGCTTGATAGAAGATATTCAATACTTCTGGGTGCGCTTTCTCGACTTCATCAAGCAGTACGATCGAATAAGGCATTTTACGAATCGCCTCAGTCAGTACACCACCCTCGCCATAGCCCACGTAGCCTGGGGGAGAGCCAATCAAACGTGAAACCGTGTGTTTCTCTTGGTACTCCGACATATTAATCGTGGTTAAAAACTGCTTACCACCGTAGAGCTGTTGAGCAAGCTGCACAACGGTTTCGGTTTTACCCACACCGCTTGGACCAACCAGTAAAAATGCGCCTTTCGGTCGGCCTGAACGACGCAGATCTGCACGTGCTGTCAGCAAGTGACGATGAACACGTTCGATGGCAATATCTTGCCCTTTGATCGCCTTTCCAAGCAGTGTTGTCAGGTTGGTGATCTTGTAAAGCTCATCACTGTTCATCTGATCAACAGGCACACCTGTCCAATCAGAAATCACTTCAGCGACTTGTTCCGCATCCACGTGCGGGTGCATAAGACGCTCATCATGAGGAATCGCGTCAAGTGCCGCATATTTTTCTGACAGCGCTTTCGCGAGTGCGTCATAATCACACGCTTCATCCGCATCGTCACTGACATCAGCACTATCTTTGTCTAACAGCTTGGCGCGTAAGGATACAATTTCTTCTACCAACTCGCGTTGCTCATTCCAGCGTGATGAGAGAAGACGCTTTTCTTCTTCATCCGCCTGCTCCAAGGTTTCCAATTCATCGAGACGTTCCGTGTCTACCGGCTGGCCAATAAACTCTGCGCGCTTCAGCATCTCGATTTCTTGTTGACGTTGGTGACAAAGCGTTTCAAGCAACGCTAAGCGCTTCGGTGGCGTCGTCATGTTAATAGCAATCCGAGCGCATGCCGTATCTAGCACATCAATGGCTTTATCGGGGAGCTGTCGTCCTGAAAGGTAGCGAGCAGAAAGCTCTGCAGCCGCTTTTAACGCCTCGTCAGCAATAATAACGCCGTGGGCTTTTTCATAGGCACTACCAAGACCACGCATAATGTTGACCGCTTGATCAACAGAAGGCTCTTCCAATTTCACCAGTTGGAAACGACGAGTAAGTGCAGGATCTTTCTCGAAGTACTTTTTATATTCCTTCCAAGTCGTTGCAGCAATGGTACTTAACTCACCTCGCGCCAATGCTGGCTTGAGCAAGTTTGCTGCGTCACTACCGCCTTCTTGGTTTCCTGAACCGATAAGCGTGTGCGCCTCATCGATAAAGAGAATAATTGGGTTGGGTGCCGTCTTGATACCATCGATAACCCCTTTCAAGCGTTTTTCGAACTCACCCTTCACAGAGGCGCCAGCTTGAAGTAGGCCTAAATCTAAGCTGAATAACTCAACGTGCTTAAGTTTTTCCGGAACATTTCCGGCTGCAATGCGCAATGCCAGACCTTCGACCATCGCGCTTTTACCCACCCCTGCATCACCTACAACAATGGGGTTGTTCTTACGACGACGGCATAAAATATCAACCATCAAGTTAAGCTCTTCCTCTCGACATAAGACCGGGTCGAGCTCGCCATTTTTTGCTTGTGCCGTAATGTTTGAACAGTATTTGTATAGCGGAGATTCACTGCCCTCGAGAGAAGGCGCATGCTTTTTCGCTGCCGCATTTGTATCAACCGCCGTTTCTGCGGAATCAGCCACAATCGCGTTAAAATGTTTCTTTAGACTTTCACGATTAATGCCATCCAACAGCTTGGCGGCTGGACGAGAAAGGTAACGATCGGCGCGGTTAAGTACGGCATAAAATACAATACCCGAGCGCAATTCCGATTGATCCAATTCAGTCGTCGACAGCAACCAAGCCTCTTGCAATACTTCAACCAGTAGTGGGGAAAAGGCAGGATACGTGTCTAGTGCTTTGTCACGCTCATAGCTCGAAGAAAGCGCCTGTTTTAGTGCTTCAACTTCAACGTTCGCTTGTTTTACGATCAAACGAACATCAGAAAGCGGATTGTCCAGCAACACTTCGATGAAGTGTTCAATCAATACTTCTGGATGTTGCCTTTCAATACAGAGCGAGGCCGCTTGCTCAAGAGCAAGTTTACTTTGCTCATTCAATTTTGAAATTAGCGTAGATAATTCAATTCGAATCACGGGGACACCTAGTTATCTAAATAAAATACGTTGTTGGCTAAAGCAGTTGATTCAGCTGGCTTAGCACATTCTCAGACTTTTCATGGAGTAAGTACGAGTAACCCGCAAAAATACCTGCCCAAAGCACGACGAAACCAGCGAAGACTGCCCATAAAGGCACCTGCTTACTGAGCGCATAGCGCGTGTTGACAACATGATCACTCGCGTCTGCCAAGGCTTTAGGTTGCTCATCATCAAGGACCAAATCATGTAACCTTTTGATCACTTTCTCGCGCTGAGCATGCCCGCCATCAATGACTCGATATTTGCCTTCAAAGCCCAGGCATAAGCAGTGGTAAATAAAGATCAACAGCGGCTGATACTTTTCAGGTTCGCTTTCAAGACGACCTAAAATGGTGAACACTTTTTCTCCACCCCAGGTCTCGTTGTGAAAACGGGACAGCATTGAGTGCTCAGCCCAACATGTCGATGCTCCCCATGCTGTTCCCATCACCGCTTCATCGAGAAACGTACAAAGAATGTAGCGATATGCCATCAGCACAGCATGCTCGAAACCTTGTTCCGATAGCTCGATTTCAATCGCTTTAATTTCTTCGATCGTTTGATGGTAAATCTGCTCAATATTGCTACAGCTTGAGAGAGAACGAACACGTAGCGCAAGACCAAACAGTGGCGTTGCTGCATCCACCAACGCGTTTGGGTTATGGCCCCGTAATTGAAACCAATAGTCTTGGTCGCTATCTATTTTCTCAACATCATCAAACAAAAGATCGTTGAAAACACTGTCTTCGGTTGCCGCCATGATCAATCCCTAATTGCCCAGAACTGAATATCTAAATCATCAAATGCTGCTGCCACATGGAATGCAAACCCACTTGAGTTAGAAAGCATCGCCCATGCTGCACTTTCTTTATCCAGCTGATAGTAGGTGTATCCCGCATGGTAAGGCAGTTGCCGTGGCGCCACGGGTAATGGAATCAGTGGGATGCCAGGTAACTGAAGTGAAATAAGCTCCCGTATTTTTTCAACAGAAGACACTTTGGTTTGCTGAGTAAACAGCCGGCGCAACTCATCCAATGGCATGCGCGCTTTCACAGCAACGATGAACTCCGCCGAATCCATCAGCTGCGGATCCTGAATTGGCGCAACCATTAAGCCGTAATTACGCTTATCAAGCTGAATTGACACCGCTCGTGGCTCCAGTACAACACTGAGGCTTTGACGTAAATAACGAATCACCGGCCAAAAGGACTCGCTAGGCATATCGTGGTTGTAGGCCGGCAACGTCGGTGCCAAGCGGCTTTCATCGGTGAATGTTGCTAACTCACCACACACCGAGGACAAACATTCATACAAACGCTCTGGATGTAAGCTACCCAAGGATGCCAAATGCTTCATTTGTGGCTGCAAACGATTTAATGAATGCAACAACATAAAGTCCGAAACGTCCGCGACACCGCCTTGAGAAGGAGAACTGATACGTTGAGCGATATTCTTGGCACGTTCGTGCATCAATCCCGCCATTTCATTAATAAACCGATGCAATGTAGCGTTACCGGCAACATTAAAATGACAGGGAATAAAGTCAGGATCGAGAACGACACTTCCATCTGGACGCTTTTCTAAGATACGAGCAACCGGAATAGATGCATAAGCACTGCGATCCTCTTTTTCGAGCATCAATTGCAAATGAATCGGAGAAACATCTAGCGTGGTTGTATCACCTTGAACACTATGGACATCGCGCACGTCGATACGACGGCTTTCATAGCGCCCCGACCCTTTATCGTCGGGCCAGTTAACTTCCATGATCGATTCACTACGCAGCGGGACTGCGAGATAAATCAATTGGTTAGATAGGGAGCTATCTTCAATTTCCAAGGCATCCGGCATCACATCTTCCTGCGGAATACGAAACGCGGTGCCATCAGGCATAACCCCAACGGCTCGCTCTATCGCAATACGACCGAAAGCCAAATATTCAGGGTTTAACGAAAGCTCCGATACGCCATACAAATACTTACTGACAGATGTCAATCTCTCTTCCAATAAGTATTCACTGTAACGTTGCTGCTGTTGGAAGTGTTGCGGCTTAATAAAAAGCCCTTCACTCCATATCACCCGATTCCGTGCAAACATTAAATTTACTCTACCTTCTCTAATTTCACGTCGTAATCTTTGAAAAGCATTAGCAGGTGATATTGACGGCCTTTATTAAGCACCTTCACAGCCTTTTTCCATTCACCTAAGTTTGGCTCTGAAAAATGTGCCATCACACCAATGTAATTTGTGTCTTCATCTATTTTAAAGGCGTTAACGAACTTGAATTGCCCAGGGGTTAACACGTAATCGTAGTTATTAATAAAATTACTACTCAGTGCCCCTTTATAATCAGTACGCAACTGATCGAACCCCGCCGACATAAACATTGAGTCGTCTTCCAACTCAAAGATTTGCACCTCGATTGGGGCTGGATCACCCGCGATATTTGGGTTAACACCTGTATCGCTCACCAGACTGAAAGTCACCGTCGTGGGTTGCTCTTCAGGCTTGTATTCATCGGAAGAGCTACACGCCGTCAACAATAAAAGTGCACAGACAATACTCAGTTTTTTGATCACCGCTTTAGCCCTCCAATTGCTTTTCACGGATACGCTTGTCATAAACCTGCTCAAAAATTTCCCAGAACAGCTTCGAGAAACCTCGCTGGCGATTAGAAGTCAGCTCTTTGTAATAGTTACAATACATTTCCCACGCCCACGCTGATTCACCTTCAATCTGCTCATCGGTATTGCGGCGGCAGTGCTGGAAGCGACGCAGAAGAACGTCGGGAGAGAAGGCGTGTAAAATTTGGTCAAGCGCTTCCGATATCGCCTCTTGCGTCGCATCGTTGTGATCTCTCACATTTTTTAAGCTTTCTGCGATCGCCGCTGGCGCAGATAAATGCACTAAGCTTTTGTCTGCGTCATACATGGTTCGGACGGTCTCTTCATACGTTAGGCCCAAACGAAGCGGGTTATCTTCAATAGGTTGCAAGTTGCGATTCATGGTACCGAAACGCCCCTCTGCGGCTTGTTCATGAAGCGCCAACAACCCTTTTAAGCATGCTTGCAATGACTGTCCCATCTCCTGTGAGAGGAAATGCATCTTCTGCATATCGTGGTCGTTCGTGACTCTCACGCCCAATCCATCCAGCATCGGCCCAGTCAGTAAATGTTGGCCATGATCATTATTAGGCTGTGGTGACGAAGTAGGCTCATGACTTAAGCTCTTCGCCACTTCTTGCTCCAACAGCCCTAGTTCTTTTTCATCCATCGGTTTTCTCTCGCTCTGTTTCGTTTGATGCATCGTCTCAGGTGACATGACGCGATTCAGCGCTTCTTTTGCTTTCGATGCGTGAAGTTCACGCTTTTGAGGTTTCTTTTGCCCAAAGCCAAAAATACGCTTTAGTTTGACGGATGCCGACATGACATCTTCGCTATCTGCTTGCGGCGTAAACGAGGGCTTGCGTTCAACGAGATTGTCTTTAGCGATCAATGAAGACTCAGCAGAGGATTGCTGCTTCTGCTCTTTGTCTCCATTTAAGAGCCAGTTCGACGTTTGATTGTCTTTGTTTTGGGCGTCGAGCTCTTTTAACGGATCAATCGCTTGAGTGAGTTCGGGTTCTTCTTCGCCCGAATCAATCTCTTGACTAGGCCCATCGGCCAAAAGATCGTGTTGCTGCGTTTCAAATAAGGTGTCAACGTGCCCACCATCAAACTCCGCGTCTTCACCGGTAAGCACGCGAATTTGATAAGGACCGACTTGTATCTCGTCTTTGTGTGCCAATCGGGCTAACTGACCTTTCCCTAAAGGCATATGCGTGCCATTGACAAACGTTTCTCCACAGTCGTCGCGCACACAAAATGCGCCATCAACAACAACGACTTCACAATGACGACCGCTCACACGACCCAACCGATCGGTTAACCGCCAATCAGCACTAAAGTCGGAGCCAATGACACCACCGGAGTCAACAAAACGGGCCTGAGCTGACAAGCCAGATTCCAGCGCTTGCGCATTGGCGACAACTAGCGTTAATCCATATTTATGTTCTGGAGCCATAACAATTATTGCCTTACTTGAATTAATACCCGCTTATCTCTTAAGTCATTCCCTAAGAATGATGTCCACCCCAATGCGATTTGTCCGCCCAGCTCAAACGCAGGGGTGTCTTCATCGGTCATCGAAAGCTCAAGATCAAACGCCATCTGTTCACGAAGAATAAATTCCACCAACTTGCAAAGTGGCTGATACTCTTTACCCAAAGGTAAAAAATCGTTAAATCTGTCTCGCGTTAAGTCTTTAATACAAATGACAAACTTACCGTTACAGTCAAAAACAGACTCACCGATGACGGTATCTTCGCCTAACCGGCCATTCATGCATCCCAACGCCATTTGTTGCTCTTTGGCTATTTTGACTTTGCGCGTCACCCATTGACGAATCTCAACATTTTCAAGATCAAAACAATGGGCAATGATCCCAGCTACAACGGTTGGTGAACGACTCCGGCCCGCCAATGTGCCCGCGTATGCCAGCATCTTGCACCAATTGATTGGTGTTTCTCCGCGTAACTGCGGATCTCCCAATCCAACTAGCGCAAACAACTGCGCTGAAAACTGATCTTCTGCCCCTGGTTGAAAGCGAATGTAATATCGATACTTGCGCCATATCCGGTAGACCAACGCAATCAAGCGATTGCTAAAAAAGTCGAGAAAGGGCCGTTTAATCCCTCCCGGTTCCTCATGAAGCAATTGCTCTGTGATAAAGCCGGGTAAAGGCGACTGCGAGCCCGCAAGACCTAAAAAATTGGTGAGCATCACCGCATGACCATTCTGATCGTGCAACGACGCCACATCAGAAGCCGCAAACCCTAAGCTCGGGTTGGCACTAAAAACCAGTTTGCACTCTCGTTCCCAATCTTCTTGATCGGGGTCAATGCCACCGTGCTTCTGTAGCAATGCCACTAATTGATAAAAATTGTAAGGCCGAACATCTGGCACTAAGTCAGTCATTGTGCGGCCATCTGTTTCATTTTTTATATCAGCGGCTGCATCCCGACTTTCGTCTGCCATGTATAAGTCTCGTTATTCGTTGTATTAATAACGGTCAGCTCATGGAAAGAGTTAATGCTCGCATACAGCGAGAAAAAATGGCTGAGCACCGTTCCAAACAGATATAAGTCGCCCTCTGACCCAAACCCATCTTGATTTAAGTAAAGCGTTGATTTTAGGCCTCTCACTGGCATACCCTTGAGCAGCTTGTCCATAGGCTTAGACTCAATTTTCTCAATGGCATCGAGCCTTTTCTTACCCACTCGTTCGGCTTGTCTATCTACTAATGCCCTAAAATCATAAGCGGTTAAAACGCAGCTCAGCGCATCTTTCGAGAGCAGCGATAAATAGTTCAATGACAGATTCGAGATCAACATCCACAATAAGCTGCCATCCAACACGGGGCGCAATGATTGCGTCGGGATGGTAATATTTTCGAATTCCGCAAACGGAGGCGATGTATCTGTGGGTTCACAGATATCGCCGACTCCCAGATCAAGAGGTAATTGTCGATTCGTACACGTCAGCTTCACTGACACCGCTTCGTCGACACCAATCGAGTCCGATTCATCCCCTCGTATAAAGGAGATAAAAGACTCAAATCCATCACCTCTAATACTGTCTTTAACACGTGCTCGGTAATAAAGCGTTTCTCGGTTTCTGACACGTTCTACTTCGTGTTGAAAACTTTCAAACGGGGTATAAACACGCTTTTGCCCACGTACCGGTTTTCCATCAACCAATCTATCTTGACGCCCGGTCACACTATCAATGCTAAATACTTCATAATGTGAGGGCTTACGACTCGACGGAATCACTTTGTACTCGGTATTTCTACCGCTCAAATCTATCGGGTCGGCATCATGGCTAAATAAATTGATAACAGGCGTGCAGAACAGCTGAAAACTGTCCTGTCTAACACGAACGTCGGCGGGTAACGTTTTCGACAAGTGCAACTGAATAGAGAACTGCCCATAAACATTTTGGGGTAATGCTTTATCTAGCCCACTTATATCAAAAAAGTGAAACGCTTCAGGAAAAGACAAATATTCCTGCAGGATCCGATAACCATCGTAAACATTTTGCGGATACGGAAGTAGGCTGTCTCCGGGATTAAACCCCACTGTCTGAAACGTATCTCGTGGTAAAGAAAACCGAGTGCCGTCCACGCTAACGGTCACTTTCTCTAGATAGTGATTGAGCCACAGATAAATCATCTGAGCACTATAATTGTCACCACCGATATAAAAACGTAGCGAATCAATCCCTGCATCACTGGCAGACATATCGCCATCTAGCATCATTTGGAGCTGGATGGTCGTCGCTTCACGTGTATGCTCTGCGTGCACTTTTTCGCATTTCAATGGATAAAGCTCGACATCGCGACAAGTCTGAAAACGACACTGCGTACCCATCACAGCAATACTGTCTAACTCTGTCCCCTGGCCAATCACCTGTTTTTCACTCACGCTTCGATCGGGCGAAAATTGGGTGATGCACATGCTAGGAACAGGGCGCAAGTAGTTCGGCCATAGCATATTGATAATGCTATGGGTCAGTTCGGGAAAGTCATCTTCAACTTTTTCACGCAGTTTGCCTGTGAGAAAAGCAAAGCCTTCTAATAACCGCTCTACATCAGGATCCGTATGTCTCCCATGTAAAAATCGAGATAACTGAGGATGGATCTCAGTAAAGGCTTTACCTTGCTCTTTAAGAAACGCGAGTTCTTCACGAAAATACTTGTCTTGCGTCATAGCAATTACAACACCCGATACTGGCGATTTTGATCCAACAACAAACTCAACTGCACTTTTTCATGGAGTGCTTCACTGTTAACCGTTGCGACGATATTGAATCGTAGCGTCAATGGGGAATGTTCGTCGTAATCAGAACTCACTAATATATTAGTTAACCGCGGCTCGTAGGTTTCCAGACACTGTTTTATCGCTAGTTTCACACGCAATGAAAGATCTAAGCTTTCAAGCGTCGCGTCGTTGAAATCTATCAGTCCAAGTCCTGGAGAGCTTTGTGCTCCGCCCGTACGCGTGTTCAATACATTAGCAATGTTCTTTTTGATCGAATTAACGACATCCCGAGTTTCTGGTCCTTGGGTAATCGACACAGGCTTAGCGCCGGCTTCCAAGCGCTCAAGGAAGCCGACACCAAATACACTGTCTTCTAGTGCGATGTATGACATGATTACTGATCAAGCCTACCAACAAGAGACAGTTCAAAGTTCGCGCCCATATATTTGAAGTGAGGACGCACCGCAAGAGAGACCTGATACCAACCTGGATTCCCCTCAACATCAGCCACTTCAATTTTTGCGGCACGAAGAGGACGACGGCTACGTACATCTGCAGGCGGGTTCTCTTGATCGGCGACATATTGCTTCAACCAAGTATTCAGCTCACGCTCCAAATCTTGACGCTCTTTCCAAGAACCGATCTGCTCGCGCTGTAGCACTTTAATATAGTGCGCTAAACGGTTGATAATCATCATGTATGGCAGCTGCGTACCCAGTTTGTAGTTCGTCTCTGCTTCCTTGCCTTCTTTGGTATTTGGGAACACCTTCGGCTTTTGAATCGAGTTTGCAGAGAAAAATGCAGCATTGTCGCTACCCTTACGCATGGTTAGGGCGATAAAGCCTTCTTCTGCCAGTTCAAACTCTTTGCGATCGGTGATCAGAACTTCGGTTGGGATCTTGCTCTGTAGCGCGCCCATTGACTCATAAACGTGAACCGGTAGGTCTTCAACCGCACCGCCACTTTGAGGACCGATGATGTTTGGACACCAACGGTATTTTGCAAAGCTATCAGTCAGACGAGTTGCAAAGGCGAACGCAGTGTTACCCCAAAGGTAGTGCTCATGAGACTGACTCACATTTTCATGATAGGCAAATGATTTAATGGGGTTTTCAGTCGGGTCATAAGGAACACGCAATAAGAAGCGAGGCGCGGTTAGACCCAGGTAACGCGCGTCTTCAGATTCGCGGAGCGCACGCCATTTAGTATACTTTGGACTTTCAAAGATAGACTTTACATCTTTGATGTTAGGTAGCTCTTCAAAAGACTCAATACCAAAAAATTCAGGGCCTACGCTCGAGATAAATGGTGCGTGGGCCATAGCGCCCAACGCGCCCATATATTGAAGCAGCTTCATATCTGGCGTCGACGGTGTAAAGGCATAGTTACCAATAATGGCCCCAGTCGGTTCACCACCGAATTGTCCATAACCAGATGAATAGACGTGTTTATAAAGGCCTGACTGTGTCGTTTCCGGCGCAAACTCAAAGTCGTCTAGCAGTTCTTCTTTGGTCACATGAAGAATGTCGACTTTATTGTTCTCACGAAAGTCAGTGCGATCGACGAAAAGCTTCAAACCGCGCCACGCCGACTCCATTTGTTGAAATGAGTCTTCGTGAAGAATTTCATCCATTTGCGCACTGATTTTCTTGTCGAGCTCGACAAGCATTTGGTCGACCAGCGACTTATTAACAGGCTCTTTGGTTTGATCGTTACCAATCAGGTTTTCAATAAATGCTGCAACACCTTTCTTTGCAACATCATAGCCTTCTTCGCTTGGTGCAATGCGGGTTTGAGCCATGATCTCGTCAAGTAAGCCGCCTTCTTTGACTTCTGGCGACTCTAACACCGATTCATTTGTTGACATGTTTTATTTTCCTAGCGCTTAGTTAGTTGAAACTTATCCAATTACTCTTTAGAAGTATCTTCATCACCGCTGACAATATTCAATTCAGCGAGAAGCTTTTCTCGAGAGTCTTCTGAATGAAGAAGATCTTGTAGTCGCTCTCTAAACGCTGGGATATTGCCGAGAGGGCCTTTAAGAGCAACCAATGCTTCACGAAGCTCGATCAGTTTCTTTAGCTCTGGGACTTGTGCAGCAACTGCATCGGGAGAGAAATCCGACAAAGACTTAAACGCGAGTTCAATAGGTAACTCCGCATCTTCGTCATCAGTTAACTTGTTTTTAACAGTGGTGGAAATACGCAAGTCGCTTTCGCGCATCACGTCTTCAAAATTGTTTTTGTCAACCGAGACAGTCGAGCGATCTTCAACGGGTGTATCTTCTGTTTGACCTTTAAAGTCGCCAACCACTAATGTTTTTAGAGGCAATTCGACTTCAGCTTGCTGATCACCTGTCGCCGGTACGTATTTGATATTTATACGCTCTTTTGGCGCAACACTTCCTTCTTTGGACACTTTGAACCCTCGATACCTTCACCAAAAAGACAACATGACTCAGTGCCTCTCAGTCTGCACCGGCCAATGTTAACACTGTGTTACTGCTGAAAGGTGTTATCTACTACCTATCAACGGCGACTCAGCATACCGAACAGAAAGTTAGACATTAATTAAAGATCATCAAGCTTGGAGCAATGCCTCAAGTTTTATTTTTTTATAGGCAAAAGAACATTGATATGACAAATTGACATTTCTCTGACTTATCAAATTGTTTCAAATAAGTTAGCGAGTAAATACTCTATATTAAAATCAACAATTTAGCATTAGTTAATAATGACAAATGTATAAAATCAGACACTTTTTGTGGGTATTTACCAGTGTTATTTCCATCGCGAAGGCAGGAATACTGGGCAGGAGGAGTGGTTTTTACTCTATGATTTAATTATGTTTTTTATTTAATTATCAGCTAAATAACGATCACGCTCCAAATAGATTTTTATTTATATTCATAGTGTTTCATTAACTCGGACTTCACTCGAAAAATTCCAAACAAAGCCCATGTAACTAATAGGTGTCTTTTTTGTGATTCTGGTTCATATTTTTATCTTTAAAAGGCAACAATTCGCTGCCTTTTAGATGAACTCATTGTGCATCATTGAGCTGGTTTTCTATTAGCTCGATAAAAATCTTATCGGCACCTTCTATTTTCAATGCCTTGGCTTCGTTGAGTAAGGCCATTGCTTTGCTGATGTCCTTTTCACTGATGGCCGCGGCTATCGCTTGGTTATAAAAGTCCACGGTTTCCTTCTGAGCTTCGGGCTGTTTGACCCCTTGTGGTGTTACAGAGTCACTCACGCTTGTATTGTCACTGGATAGGACGGTCGCATACTCCTTGGTTACCACTGTGACGGATACTTGACCAGTCGGCGCATAACGGTAGGTCGGATCGGTCACCATCGGCATTGGCTCACCTAACTCCTGAGCACGCAGCTTCGCCGGGTGTGGCAAAGTAATCTTATGACCGAGAGTCGTCGCATTGGTGTACATGACCATATAGCGCGCTCCCTCGGAATCGAAAGATCCTGACAATTGAGAGGAATCAAGCAAGTTAGCCGTTTGCGGCGTAAACATATCCGCTCCCAGTGTTTTGATCACCTGATAATGCTTATCCAATAGCAAGACTCGCGGCACAAAGACACGGCCATGTTGCATGACGCTCTTTACGCTAATCTGAGCACGCGCGGTCCGATCGTTAAAACGAAATGCTTGGGTGTAACTCTTACCCTCTAAAAAAGAAAACACCTCCGATTGAGGGCCAAGCGATACTGTCAATGTTTCACGCTCTTTCAACTGGACGTAAGGTAATTGGTGGAATGTCGCGCAACAGGCTTCACGATTATTGGGGGCGACAAGCAGCTCTTCCGGCAAGTTAGACGCACACCCTACCAGCCAAACCGCGGAACTGACTGCAAGCGCCATTTTAAAGCGCTGATAATTTCTCATTATATTTGTCATTGACTCTATCCTAAAAAGGCGGCCGTCTCAGCCGCCTCGTTATAACACTGATAGTACTAACGCATCGGTTAGAACCAAATTTCGGTATGCACACCAATCACGGTTTCGTCATCACTATTATCGATGCCGATTTGGCCACCGCTGGCCTTATCATCAGCTTTGATATAGCTGATATAAGGCTTGATTTGAGGACGGCCGAAGAAGTCTGCATTCACAGTCAAAGGCACAGCCACTTCAACGTTCCAAATATCGCTTTCCACAGCATCGCCTGAACGTCCCCAATAGCCATCAGCCCCTTCTTCATGGCCATAAGACAAGGTGGTCTCGAGACGCATGTTCTCATTGACTTTATAAGAAGGACGTACGGCCGCAATGTAACGTTTTAGGTCATCTGCGCCGAACAACTGATCGAGTGCAGCAAAATAGGTAAGCTCTGATCCCATTTGCCAATTGTCGGAAATATTCATCACCCCGTAAGAGGTTAAGAAGATCGACTCTTGATTTTCATCGCCGCCAGACCAGCCGCCAAAGTTGACGCCACGGTTTTGCGCTACACCTTTACCATAGGCAATGGCCGTTTGAGTCCAGCCGTCCATGCCGTAATAGCTAGAGTTAAGGGTGATCGCAGCACCAAAGCCATCATCAGAGTTACTGTCTTTGTTCGCCTGCTCCATGTATTTAAAATCAAAGTCTAGGCTACCGATCCCTACATCCACACCATAGTAATAAAGATCATAAGAAGTGAGTGTGGTGCGGTCATCACTGCGCGACACTTCGCCAGCATCTGGATCAGCGACAACGATAGCAGCACCGGCGGTATGACCATTCAATTTGGTTTGTAAGCCTGCGCCTACCCCAGATGACTGCTTCCAATATTCACCTGACAATAAGCCAGCCGCACGGTTCAGATAACGCTGACCACCCCAAATAGAGGTATCCTTACCCATAAAGGACAGGCCACCTAATTCGACATACGCTTCCTTGACTTCAAATTGGGCTTCGTCGTTTTTCTTTTGGCTACCTGATGAGGTATAAGCGTAAGAGTTACCGTTACCGTATTCAGAGCGGACAACATAGTCAGCCCATGCACCGTTGTCGTAAGTGGAATGTTTTTTAACCGTGAACTCAACTTGGTTTGTACTCTGACCATGAGTACCGGCAGTTTTGTAGTCAGGTCTACCGAATTCCGTGTCGACTGTTTCACCATCAACCATACGGAAATTCATTGAGCCATAGCCGTGAACTTCCCAGCCATCATTTTTGTCCGCATTGTCAGCCAATGCGACACCAGAAGCTAAAGCTGTAGCCACTGCAGCGGCGAGTAAACTTACCTTTCTCATACCTTACTCCATTAGGACTGTTGTTAAACTGCATCATGAGATCACCGGCAGTAGGAAAGTGAGCACATCATGCATGGGCATTGCCCTTTTTTGTGTTAGAAACATCCTATGCTTCCCATTTTTTCTGCGCGTCATCCGTAACGGAAAATATGGGGGGAGGAGCCTTAAGGAGGAGTAAGAGGAAAGAATGTAATTTAGTCGATCTATCTCACTAAAACACGGCGTAAAACGTTATTTACTTTCTTGATCACCCCCTACAAAACGCTATATGGATCACTATTAACAGTTTTATTCCTATTAACAAGAAAGTGAATTACAGCAGAATCGATATTAAGAACTGTGAGCCTAGATTGAATTTATTTTGTAGGGGAGGTGTAATAGCGTTTCTTCTTAATTAGATGGTGTTGTTTATGTCTCTCTGCCATCCGGCGCCTTATACCTTAGGCGCTCGATTATCCGATCAAGGCTGCCGCTTTAGCTTATATGCGCCTGATCGTGACGCTGTCACCCTGCTGCTTTGGCAACGTAGTCACCAACCTACCCGTATTCATATGCAAGAATACAAGCTGGGCTATTGGACTGCGTATGTTCCGCACGTAAAAGCAGGCGACACTTATAGCTATGAAGTTCTGATTAATGGACAAGCGTGGTGCATTGCCGACCCCTATGCACAAGCCGTTGTCGGCCCAGTGCAATATCAGCCACCGTATACACCCAATCAAAGCTACAGTTTGGCGCGATGCCAAGTCGTCGATCATCAATTTGATTGGCTGGAGGTTTCACGCCCTGCACATACAATGAGCGAAACCGTCATTTTCGAAACACACGTTAAGGGGCTCACACAGCTGCATCCCAATGTGGAAGAGCACGCGCGTGGACGTTATCTCGGCTTAATAGCGCCCGACATGCTGCGCTTTTATCAGGACAACCAGATTAATTGCATTCAACTTTTGCCGATTGCTACTTGTTTATCTGAACCACATTTACTGAGCCAGCAAAAAACCAATTATTGGGGCTACAATCCCTACTTATGGATGGCACCGGATCCTCGTTACGCGCACCATGATGCAGTGACTGAACTTAAAACGGCGATTCGAGAGCTGCACCGACACGATATTGAAGTCATCCTAGATGTGGTATTCAATCATACGGCAGAAGGGGGAGATGGCGGGCCTATCCTGCATTTCAAAGCGTTAGATCACGCCATGTATTTGCATGATAAACATCAACTCGTCAATTACACTGGCTGCGGTAATACCCTAGACATGCGCCATCCTGCCGCGATTACCGCGGTATTAGACAGTTTGCGCCTGTGGGTCACTCACTACCAAGTTGACGGTTTTCGCTTTGATCTGGCCGCGACACTGGGCCGAGAAGGTGAGCAGTTCAACCCACACGCTGCGTTTTTTACCGCATTGGCACAAGACCCTGTGCTCTCTCAAGTTAAGCTTATTGCAGAGCCTTGGGATATCGGTCCAAATGGCTATCAATTGGGACAGTTCCCTTCCAATTGGTCGGAGTGTAACGACAAAATTCGGGATACTACCCGTAGCCTATGGCGCGGTGAAAAACATATTCTGCAAGATTTTGCGACGCGATTAATGGGCTCGCGCGATCGATTCAGTGCCGCCCATTGGCCCGATCACTTGTCAGTCAATTACCTGACCTATCACGATGGGTTCACCCTAGAAGATGTGGTCAGTTACGCCCAGCGGCATAATCACGCCAACGGTGAAAATAATCGTGACGGACACGGTGATAATCGTTCGGCTAACTATGGTATCGAGGGCCCAACGCAGGATCCGGCAATTATTGCGGTGCGCGAGCGACAAAAGCGCAACCTTATCGCCAGTGTTCTCTTTGCCTTTGGCGTCCCTCACCTCCTGACGGCGGATTTACTGGCTCACTCCCAACAGGGTAACAACAACGCTTACTGTCAAGACAATCCAATCAGTTGGTTGAACTGGGATAACCTCGAATCGTCAATGCCTTGGGCAAATTGGCTGTCCACCATGATTAAGCGTCGCCAAGCCGTTATGCCCGCGTTTATCGATGCATTTAGCGGCCGAAAGCGCCATCAAAACCGTATTCGTTGGCGACATCCCGATGGTAACGCGATTCAACCGAATGATTGGCCAAACTTGTGCGCTGTTGTTTGCCATATCGAAATCGGTCAACATCATCGCCATGCGGGCGCTCAGTTACTGTATTGTTTCAACGTCAGCGATCAGCCGTTATCTTTTTCCCTCCCCGACGACAAGTCATGGCAGACGGTGTGTTTCACCGAAGAGGCCGACACCGCCACGCGAACGGTCACATCATCATTCACTCTGGCGGCCAAAAGCCTCAGCATACTCACCAATCACGCTTAACCGCGTCATCCACATAATAACTATTCGCACAAACAGTATTCACATAAAAAAGGCAACCTCATCAAGGTTGCCTTTCTTCTAGGTCATTGACTGACTTAACCGCGTTAGCCTTTCACGCCACCAGCGGTCAAGCCACCGACTAACCAACGTTGCGCGAGTAAGAATACCGCAGTAATTGGGAAAGCCGATAAGACAGCTGCCGCGGCGAAATCGCCCCATAAATAGTTTTGTGGATACAAATACTGTTGCATGCCGACAGCGAGTGTATATGAATCCACATCAGACAACAGCAAAGAAGCAACTGGCACTTCACCTACCGCGAAGATAAACGACAAGATGAAGACCACGGCAAGAATCGGCACTGACAATGGTAGCAATACCATACGGAACGCTTGCCATGGCGTCGCACCATCCAATGCGGCCGCTTCCTCCAAAGAACCATCAATGCTTTCAAAATACCCTTTGATGGTCCACACATGCAGGGCGATACCGCCGAGATACGCAAAGATCAAACCACCGTGGGTGTTGAGCCCTAAAAACGGAATGTAGTTACCCAACTTGTCGAAGAGTGCGTAAATCGCCACCAACGCGAGTACTGCAGGAAACATTTGAAAAATCATCATCGCTTTCAAAATGGTTTCCTTGCCTTTAAAACGCATCCGGGCAAAGGCATAAGCTGACGTCGTTGATAACGCAACAATCAAAAGTGACGTTACGCCCGCGACTTTCACTGAATTCCATAGCCATAATAGAACCGGAAATGGCGGTGGTGTCACCGAGCCATCAGGATTAGTGACAGGGAAGCCGAGTGCCAGCTTCCAATGCTCAAGAGACGGGTTTTCCGGAATCAAACTCCCGGTCGCAAAGTTACCTTCTCGGAACGAGATTGCGATAATCATCAACAAGGGGAAGATAATCAGCGAGAGAAAGCAGCACAGACCTATATGCGTCGCCCACACTCGGTATTTTAATGATTTTCCTTGAACCATAGCCATGAGAGACTCCTTAGCTTTCTGTCACTTTGGTAAGACGCAGGTTAATCAAGGCGAGCGCACCCACCAGCAAGAAGATCAATGTTGCGACTGCACTGGCGAGACCGAAGTCTTGGCCGCCACCACCTTCGAATGCAATCCGATAGGTATAGCTGACCAGCAAGTCGGTATAGCCCGCCGGCTCTGTGGTACCAATCATGTTCGGACCACCTTCTGTCAACAGCATAATCATTACGAAGTTATTGAAATTGAATGCAAAACTGGCGATGAGCAACGGCATTAGGGGCTTGATCATCAGCGGCAACGTAATCCGCGTAAAGTTTTGAATAAAGTTAGCGCCATCGATAGCAGAGGCTTCATAAAGATCATCCGGTATGGCTTTTAATAAACCCATACACAAGATCATCATGTAAGGGAAACCTAACCAGGTATTCACCAACACCACCATCACACGTGCCAGGAATGGATCATCAAACCAATTGGGACTGATACCAAATAAGGCTTCAAGTACCATATTGATTTCACCAAAACTTTGGTTGAATAACCCTCGGAAAATAAGAATGGAAATAAACGCAGGTACCGCATAAGGTAGAATGAGTAACACGCGATAAATTGCACGGCCTTTTAATTCTTCCCATTGAACGACATTGGCAAGAATAAGCCCAATAATTAACGTGAACACTACCGTTAATAGCGAGAATACAATCGTCCAAATAAAGATACCAATAAACGGTTCTTTTATCCCATCATCGGTCCAAACACGCTCGAAGTTGTCCGTACCAATTTGCACCACATAACCCGGTGCCACCGTATCACCGATAAATTGACCGGCCTCATCAATCGGTTGATAAAAACCAATTTCATCATTTGGCTTCAACGTATCGCCGGTTTTATTATTAATCAGCGTACGGCCATCATCTTGTAAGGTATACAGCGGTTGTTCTGCGGCAAACTTACGCAGCCCGCTCATACGGATGGTATCGCCATTCGGGAACTGAACATCCACCTGACTTAAAGTATCGCGGTTTTTGATCACATCGCGTAGCGTCGCTTTTTCACCCGACAGGCTTTCCACCGGCGAAAGCGCTAACGTTTCGTTCGACATCGACGCCATATCAAACGGCGCGGTCGCAAAGCGCTCACCCGCTTTATCAATCACTAAACGGGTACCTGATGGAGTTTGATACAAAGCAAACGGATAGCTCTGCCCACTTTGAAAAGTACGCTCAAGTAATACCGATTGCGCGCGCTCGAAAGACAGCTGGTTTTTAGCACTATAGTTGGTAAGAGAGAGGCCCACGGTATATACCAAGGGAAAAATGATAAAGAGGATCATCCCAGCAATACCCGGATAGATATATCGCTGAGCATACATCTTCTTATTACCAAAAATGTATAAGGCTAGCGCGGTTAGCACCACAGTTAGCATTGCAAACGCAGTTTCACCACGCGAATACATAAGTATGGTGGCGTAACCATTGATGATCGCCACAGTCGCCAACAACGCCCATTTAATGAACGCTTTTGAGCTACTTGGCAAGAAAGAGCCTGACGTTGTCATAGCTGGAGAACCTTGAACTGACTGCATAAGGAACGCTACTCACATTGTTCGGGAACTGTGCGGGGAGGCTGCCCTCCCCGCAGGTAGAGCTTATTTCAGCATTTGTTTTTCTGCATCGTTAAGCGCATCGTCGATGGATTGACGGTCGCCAACCACATTAACAACGGCGTTTTTCGCAGCGCCCCAAAATGCTGTCATTTGAGGAATGTTCGGCATCACCTCACCATGCTTCGCATTCTCCATGGTTGCTGCAATACGGCTATCTTTCGCCAATTGAGCTTGGTAAGAATTCAGCGCAACCGCCCCTAAGGGTTTATCGGCATTGATGGTGGATAGGCCGTCATCAGTCAGCACATAGTTTTCGAGAAACTCAACCGCAAGGTCTTTATTCGGTGATGCAGTGCTAATGCCAGCACTGAGCACACCGACGAACGGCTTAGACGCTTCGCCTTGGAAGGTTGGCAGTGTTGTCACGCCATAGTTAATGCCGGATTTCTCGATATTACCCCACGACCATGGACCATTGATGGTCATTGCCGTGTCGCCTTGGTTGAACGACGATTCAGAAACGGAATAATCCATATCAGACGAAATCACGCCATCTTTTACCATGTGCTTAATAAAGCCCAGTGCGTCGTGAACACCTTGCTTGTTGATGCCGACATCTTTGACATCATAACCTGTGGCTGTTTGTTTAAAGGCATACCCACCATCAGCCGCCATCAATGGCCAAGTGAAGTAAGGTTCTTTAAGGTTCCACATAATAGCGGTTTTACCTTGTTCACTGAGCTTGCTGTTCAGCTTCGCCACTTCTTCCCAGGTTTTAGGTGGTGTAGGGACCAAATCTTTGTTGTAAATCAGTGATAGAGATTCCACGGCAATAGGGTAACCCACGTACTTGCCTTTGTATTTCACTGCGTCCCATGCAAAATCAACCATCCCGTCTTTCAAACGCGCAGAGGGTTTAATTTCAGCCAATAGACCCGACTCGGCATAGCCACCGAAACGGTCATGCGCCCAAAATACGATGTCTGGACCATCGCCGGTTGACGCTGTTTGTGGGAATTTATCTTGCAAGCCATCAGGGTGAGCCACAGTTACCGGAATACCCGTGTCTTGTTCAAAACGTTTTCCAACTTCAGCAAGTCCGTTATAGCCTTTGTCACCGTTAATCCAAATAGTGAGCTGGCCTTCTTCGATACTCGCCTGTGCCCCAAATGAGCCGAGAGCAATAAGGGTTCCGAGGGCAACAGCACTGAGTGATTTCTTCATCTTTCTATCCTTCTTCTACTGAGGTGTAGCACGATTCCTTGGCGGATGAGCTGTATTTCACGGTCTATCATGGTTAATTCACCGCAATTCCTCATCATCCCGTCCTCTACGCCCTACGCCACTGCGAGCGAATTCGTGATCCATATCGCTCGCCGCCGATGATGCGGCTCACAAAAATAAACCTAACGTGATCAAGTTCAACTAATTGGCTGATAATTTTGTGACGTACGCCCTCAAATTAATTTGGGGAGTAGTTCATCCTCCTCCCCGTCTACTCCCCCTGTAATAATTCTGCTTGGGAGGATGTATGACTGCCGTGATTCGCCCAAACTGAATACCATCAAAAAAGCATTGGTGAGCAATCACACGATATGCTTAAGCTTTAACCCGTTAACTATTCAACAAATAGGTTAACGGTTATTTAGGTCTTAAGTGACGTGCGATGAAATAACGCAAACACCTATAATGCGAATTAAGCCGAATTAATGAAAAGCGATTGAGGGCGAGCGACATGGCAAGTGTCACGTTTAAAAACGTTTGTAAAGCGTATGACGACGATGTAATGATTTCTAAGAACGTTGACCTAGAGATTAAAGACGGTGAGTTTGTCGTCTTTGTCGGACCTTCCGGTTGCGGTAAATCCACATTACTGCGCTGCGTTGCAGGCTTAGAGGATATTACCTCAGGTGATTTATATATCGATGACCAACGGATTAACGATGTTGAGCCATCCAAGCGCGGTGTGGGGATGGTCTTCCAATCTTACGCGCTATATCCCCACCTTAACCTGTATGACAACATGTCATTCGGTCTGAAATTAGCCAAAGCTAACAAAGCAGAAATAGATAAACGCGTCCATCACGCGGCAGAGATCTTGCAGCTTGGTCACTTGTTGGATAGACAGCCAAAATCACTGTCGGGTGGACAACGTCAACGTGTGGCTATCGGCCGTACTCTGGTTTCACAGCCAAAAGTGTTCTTGCTGGATGAACCGCTTTCTAACCTTGATGCCGCGTTGCGGGTGCAAATGCGCGCGCAAATCACCAAGCTCCAACGTCAGCTGGGCTGTACCATGATTTATGTCACCCACGATCAAATCGAAGCCATGACCATGGCCGATAAAATCGTGGTCTTGGATGAAGGGCGAGTCGCACAAGTTGGCCGACCACTCGAGCTCTACCATTATCCTAAAAACCGCTTTGTCGCTGGCTTTATCGGCTCACCTAAAATGAACTTTATGAGCGTGTTTATTGATGATGTCGAAGCCGAACGCGTTAAAGTGCAAATGAGCAATGGCACCACGTTCTGGATCCCCGTCGATGGCACCACAGTGACACGAGGCGATCGCATGTCACTCGGCATTCGTCCCGAGCATTTGCTAGCGGCGAAAGACGGTGATGCTGTGATTGAAGGCGAAGCTACTATCGTTGAAAAGCTCGGTAACGAGACACAAATTTATATTAGCCTCGACAGTGCCGATGCGGATGTCATTTACCGTCAATTGGATACGGTTGAAATCGAAGCCGGAGACAAATACGCGATTGGTATTCCTGCACACCGTTGCCATTTGTTCCACAGCGATGGCCGTGCCTGTAAACGCCTGCACCGTGAAAACGGGGTAATTTTTGAAGAAGAGGCGGAACAAGTCGCCTAATCACATCCTCCTTACCAAGGCCGCTCTGTTAGCGGCCTTTTTGATCCCGCTGGCTGCCAAAGACCCTCTCCTTGAGACAAGCAATCGCGATTGACAGGCACGTTCGACAGGCTCAAAAAAAAGCGCCTCTCCGGGCGCTTTAGCTCAATTCATTACCGATATAGAGAATGTATCACCCCTCCCACCGATAGAACACGGTCGCTAATGGCGGTAACGTCAGTGATAACGATTGTGCTTGTCCGTGAGCCGCAGTATTTTGCGTATCGATTTCCGCGGGCAATGGATAGCCGCTCCCCCAGAATGCCGCATCGTCGGTATTCAGCAGCAGAGAATAATGTCCGGCATGGGGCATCCCCAAGATAAACGAGTCACGCGGTACCGGTGTAAAGTTACTGACCACCAGCACACGCTCCCCATCATCGCTGATCCGCTCATGAGCAATCACGCTCAACGCGTGGGCATCTTGTAAGCGCCACTCAAATCCAGCTGGATCGCAATCGAGCCGATAAAGCGCAGGCGTTGAGGTATACAAGTGATTGAGGGCCTTCACCAGCGACTTCACGCCCTGATGCCGTGAATATTCCAACCAATGCCACTCCAGTTGACCATCATGATCCCACTCGGCGGTTTGGCCAATTTCCGTACCCATAAAGTTCAGCTTTTTCCCAGGCTGACCGTACATGTACCCCAAATATGCGCGTAAATTTGCCGTTTGCTGCCACTCATCTCCCGGCATTTTGTTAAGTAGGGCGCCTTTGCCGTACACCACTTCGTCATGCGACAGTGAGAGTACATAGTTTTCACTGAAGGCGTATACCAACGGAAAGGTCAACGTGTCGTGATGATATTGGCGATGGATGGGCGCTTCACGAATATAGCTCAAGCTGTCATGCATCCAGCCCATGTTCCACTTAAAGCCAAACCCGAGTCCGCCTAAGTAGGTAGGCGCAGATACGCCGGGAAAAGCGGTAGACTCTTCGGCAATCGTCATCGCATTAGGGAAGCGTTGGTAAATGGCTTCATTCACCCATTTCAAGGTCGCAATCGCATCATAGTTTTCGCGCCCCCCATCGGGGTTCGGTAGCCATTGATCGTGCGAACGCGAGTAATCGAGGTAAAGCATCGACGCCACCGCATCGACGCGTAACCCATCAATATGGAAATAATCCAGCCAATACAACGCGTTGCTGACCAGAAAACGACGGACATGTTCTTTACCCATGTCGTAGATATGGCATTGCCAATCATTATGCCACCCGCGGCGCGGATCGGGGTCATGATAAAGCGGCGTGCCGTCGAAATAGGCTAAGCCATGATCGTCACTCGGAAAATGCCCAGGCACCCAGTCCAAGATCACGCCAATCCCTGCTTGGTGACACTGATCAACAAAATACTTAAAGTCATCCGGCGAGCCATAACGACTCGTCGGTGCAAACAGGCCAACCGGCTGATAGCCCCACGAGCCATAAAATGGATGCTCACTGACCGGCATCAACTCGACATGGGTATACCCCATTTCGACTAAATAGGGCACCAGTCGCGCCGCCAACTCACGATAGCCCAGCGGATTTCCCGTCTCGTCATGCTGCCAAGAACCGATATGTAACTCATAGAAAGACAAGGCTTGTTGGTGCTTGGCGGTAACAGGCCGTGCCTGCCAAGCCGCATCTTGCCATTGGTAAGCCTGATGGTCGTAGGTTAACGACGCAAACGAAGGGTATTGCTCCGCATACGCACCGAACGGATCCGCCTTGTGAGGCAGTGAATGCCCATCGGGCCCGGTGAGCGCGTACTTGTAGCGACAATCCGCGCCCAAGCTAGGCACAAAGCCCACCCAGTAGCCGTCATCGAGTCGCGTCAGTGGATCAGCCTCTGACTGCCAATGATTCCAATCACCAATGACACTGACAGAACGCGCGTTTGGGGCATAAACCAGAAAACGGACGCCTTTGATGGGCGTACCGTTAACCGGAAGTGTCATTAGCTTGGCCCCCATCTGATGATAGGCCTGATGAGGATCGGATAGATGCGCAGCATTAAGCGCATAGTCGTCCGCGGCGATGGTGCCATGCGGTTTAGGATTGAGGGTGTCAGGCACGGTTGTCTCCTTATCAAAAAACGCCCTACCCCTGAGGTGTTGGCTGTCACCGAGGATAGAGCGTTAAAACGTGGCATCGTGGTTATAGATCGTGAATCATGCGACCGACTGGCGGCTAGCGTGCTGTCGAACGCGAGTTAAATCTCGCGCCAGTTGGTTCACTTCCTCTTTGCTAAATAAGGCATCAAGGTTCACCGAAAGCTTACGACGCCAGTTAGGATATTCATCGACCGTCCCCGGAATATTGACTGGCTTGTCCATTTCTAACCAATCTTCCAGTTGCACACTCAACAACGCAGACTGTCCTGCCGCTACATGCAACTGCAACGCACGGCTTAGGTAGCCATCCATTGGCACGTAACGCGCATCGTCACCGACACCTTCCGGTAACATGCCATGCCAACGCACACTGTCTAGAATGCCTTGTTTGGCTTTTAAACGGCCATCAAACAAGGCTTGCAACTGTGACTCGTCCGGATAAAGCCCCAACTCTTGTCCCATTTTCAAATCGTCGCAATGCCAAAAACCTCGGATGGTTGGCATATCATGGGTACACAAGGTAGCCATTGCTTGCTCCGCATAATGGGCAGGCGAGATAAAGCCACCATCGTCTTTCGAGGTTTCAAAGAAGAAGACCTTGTAAGAATGCACCCCCGCATCACGCAGTAAATCGACAATTTCATCGGGAACCGTACCAAGATCTTCACCAATTACACTGCACTGATGACGGTGCGACTCGAGTGCCAAAATCGCCAGCATGTCTTTAACGGGATAATAGAGGTACGCGCCTTCGGTGGCATTTTTCCCTTTTGGGATCCACCACAAACGGAGCAAACCCAACACATGATCGATACGCAGTGCGCCGCAGTGCTGCATGTTTGCGCGTAGCAGCTCGATAAATGCTTCATAGCCGGTTTCTTTCAACGCATGCGGGTCAAACGGCGGTAGTCCCCAGTTTTGACCTAATGGCCCCAGCACATCCGGTGGCGCACCGATACTCGCATCCAGCACCAATGGCGAATGATCGGACCACGTTTCGCTGCCCGCATCAGACACCCCAACCGCCAAATCGCGATACAAGCCCATCGCCATGCCTTTTTCTTCAGCCAGACGCTGTGCTTCTTCAATCTGTCCTTGTGCAATCCATTGTAAATACATATACAAGTGGACACTGTCTTGGTGCTTCTCAACAAAGGCCTGGGTCGCCGCACTTTCATAGCGTCGATACTTTTCGGGGAAGACTGGCCAGCCCCATATACTGTCATCATCCGCGCGCAAATGCTGATGCAATGCATCAAAGGTCGCTTGTTGCTTCAAGCTATCGCCTCCTTGCTCAACAAAGTCGAGAAAGGCACGGCCGCGGGCTGTGTCTTGGGTCAGGTGTCGCTGTTTAAACTCCTCGAAAAGCAAGGGTAAAACGGCCATCTTCAGTGCCGCGACTCCGCTGTAATCGACCCAATGCGTTTCGCGCACGGCCTGCAAACGACGCTGAAAGTCGGCACTGCCCACCAACTGCTGAGCCTTGGCACTTAATGCAAACTCCGACACGGCACTGACATCGATATAGAGTAAGTTCAACCAACGACGTGACGACGGGCTATAGGGGCTCGCTGCTTCTGGGTTGGCAGGAAATAACGCATGAATAGGGTTCAGCCCCACGAAATCTACGCCACGCGACGCCAGATCACTGACCAACTGCTTGAGATCGCCAAAATCACCAATCCCCCAGTTATGCGGGGTACGCAGCGTATAAAGTTGAATACTCGGCCCCCACATTTTTTTGTGTTGGTCGAGTTCAGGCTGCATGTAGCAACGTGCGGGGGCCACAATTAACGTCATTTCATAGGGGGTTTTGCGGCGTTTTCTCATTACCGACAAACGGTGGTATCCCCAAGGTAAGGTGCAGGGCAGATTGAAGACCAACGGCCCCCCTTCACGACGTTCATCACGCACAATTTGGGATTGTAGATAGCCTTCGAAGCACTCACCTTGCTCGGTATCGATGCGCCAGCTAAAGTCACTCTCTCTGGCACTGGTGCCTAAATGCAATGCGACCTCGAGCGGTTCATCGTCGCGAATGACTTGAACTGGCGACAAAACGCCTTCTTTGTGTTTTTTCTCTGCTGAGGCCAGTAGCGTTTCATCGTTACGGGTGTCATAGCCAAGTGACGTCAACAAATCGTATAAGGTGCTGTCAGGCACAGAGGCTTCAGTGCCCCATGCACTGATGTAGCGGTCGGCTAAATTTGCCATTTGTGCGACTGTTTTAAGTGCAGGTTGTTTCATCGCATTCTCCGAGGGGTCCGCCCCCTTCTTTTATCGGCCATTGCAGTTATTGTTATTGTGGGTGGCACCCTATGTCGTGCCACCCATTTAGCATGTCAGCTTGGTATCAAAGGCTTAGCGTTTTACCGCTTTCAGTTGCCAAATGTTAGCGACATAGTCTCGAATTGAGCGGTCAGAGCTAAATTTGCCCACCAGCGCGGTGTTCAAAATTGCTTTATGTGCCCACAGCGTTGAGTCACGATAATCGCTATCAATTTGATTATGAGCACGCACATAATCGGCAAAATCCGCTAAGCACAAATACGGGTCGCCACTGGCCATCACACTATCGAATACCGGACGGAGTAATCCTGGGTGTCCCGGCGTGAAGGTGTCATCCAACAGACTATCAAGCGACGCTTTTAACAGCGGCTGTTGATGGTATTCGTGATCAGGGTGATAGCCTTTCTCACGCAATGCATTCACGCCTTCCACGTCGAGACCGAAGATATAGATATTGTCATCGCCCACTTCCTCGCGAATTTCCACGTTCGCGCCATCCATGGTCCCGATAGTCAATGCACCATTAAGCGCCATCTTCATATTGCCGGTGCCCGACGCTTCTTTGCCGGCCATCGAAATTTGTTCAGACACATCGGCAGCAGGAATAATGATTTCCGCCATGCTGACTCGGTAGTCAGGGATAAAGACCACTTTAAGCTTGTCACCGACTCGTGGATCGTTATTGATCGTCTCCGCCACCTTATTAATCGCAAAAATGATCGATTTGGCGAGCGCATAGCCCGGCGCGGCTTTGGCAGCAAAGAACACCACACGAGGCGTCATATCGAAATTCGGCTCATGGATCAGACGGTGATACAGAGAAATCACATGTAACAAGTTCAGATGTTGACGCTTGTACTCATGAAGACGTTTGATTTGAACATCAAAGATGGCGTCAGTGTTTAGCGTGATGTCTAGATGGGTTTTTACCCAATCAGCAAGACGCTGCTTGTTGCGCTTTTTCACTGCCATAAAGGCTTTTTGGAACGCTTTGTCATCAGCATACTGGGCAATTTGCTCCAGTTGCTCGAGATGAGCCGGCCATTGGTCGCCAATTTTTTCACTGATAAGGGCAGAGAGATCTGGGTTACAGAACTTCAACCAACGACGTGGCGTGATCCCGTTGGTCACGTTTTGGATACGGCCCGGATAAAGCGCATCAAATTCAGGGAAGAGATCGCGTTTTACCAACTCAGAGTGCAACGCCGCCACACCATTGACCGCGTACGAGCCAATCACACAGAGGTTTGCCATGCGCACCATACGCTCGCCCTGATCGTCAATCACAGACAGCACTTGCTGTTTGCGGACATCGCCCGGCCATTTCGCAGCAACGTCTTGCAAGAAGCGGTGGTTGATTTCAAAAATGATTTCCATGTGACGCGGCAGCAAGTTCGCCATTAACGACTCGCTCCACGTCTCCAGCGCTTCTGGAAGCAAGGTATGGTTGGTGTAAGCAAACGTCTGGCTGGAGATAGACCAAGCGTCATCCCAGCTCAAGTGGTGCTCATCCAACAGCACTCGCATCAGCTCAGGAATGGCGATAGTCGGGTGAGTATCATTTAACTGAATGGTTTCATAATCTGGAAGGGCAGCCAGTGGGTGGCCAGCATCTAAATGGCGACGAAGAATATCCCCAACAGAGGCCGCACTGTGGAAGTATTGCTGCATCAAACGCAACGTTTTACCCGCATCATGATTATCGTTCGGGTAAAGCACCTTGGTCAGGTTGCCTGCATCAATTGCGGCTTGTTGCGCACGGGTATAGTCACCATCATTGAAGGCATCGAGCGCAAATGGCGTCAGTGCTCGACCTTCCCATAAGCGAAGTGGATAAACCGTATTACTTTGATAGCCCACGATAGGCAGATCCCAAGGCATCGCTTGAATATGAAGGCTAGGAACCCATTCGCGGCGCGTGTGACCGTTTTCTTCAATCACCGCTACGTGGCCATAAAAGCCAACCGTTTGGGCAAGGTCAGGACGAACCACTTCCCACGGATAGCCTTCTGGCTCACGCCATGCATCCGGTGCTTCTTGTTGGGCGCCATCTTTAAATGATTGACGGAACAGACCATATTCATAGTGCAAGCCATAGCCGACCGCTGGATACTGTTGGGCTGCCAGCGAGTCCATAAAACACGCGGCCAAGCGGCCCAAACCACCATTCCCCAACGAAGGATCGCGCTCTTGCTCAAGCAAATCGGTCAGGCCAAACCCAAACTCGCTGACCACAGCCGCAATTTCATCGTAAAGCCCCATGCTAATCAGGTTGTTGCCCGTTAAGCGGCCAATCAAAAACTCTAGGGATAAGTAGTTCACACTCTTCGCTTGTTTGATGGCTAAATCGTTTTCTGTCGCAACCAGATCACTGGTGGTGTGTTCGGCCAGCGCGCGGCCTAAGGCGAGATACCAATCGCGCATCTCCGCGGTTTCGGGGGTGCGACCAAGCTGCGTCAAATGCTGGGTCATACTGGCTTTAAAAGCGCTTTTATCAAATGCGTGTTGCTGTTTAGGCGTCATGTCATCGCTCTCGTAATGGAAAAAAACCTCGATGACAGTCATCCTGCCCAAGCCTGTCGATGCAAACATCCTCCCGAGACAGGAGGAGGAAAGGAGGAGTTGTCAGGGCGTAGAGAGCCACATCACAAGCTGTGAGTGAGCTTGCTCTCATCAATGGAGGAATTTCGTGATATTGAGGTGATAAAAATCACAATTTGAGGGAACACTGACCAAAATACGGCTGTGAAAAAAGAACAATCCCTTTTGTTAATTTTGTGCGCTAACGCAAATTGTGGGGGCATTCATCGTCTCTGGCGTGTAACACCTTCTATATTCCGTATCCGAAACAATAAAATTAGTGACTTTAATCACAATTAAAAGGCGTAGCTGCACCAAAATAGAGCAATTGCACCATTATCAGCGCTGGATCATAGTTTGTGACAGACCAGTTACATACACTTGCGTACAAGGATAAACGCGGCAAAGCCGCACTCGCTGTAAAGGACCTTCTCGCTATGTGGATCCCGTCAAAACTTACCCGTCCCGGCCGTCTCTACAATGCCATCTTGCGCCCGCGCGTATTGGATATCCTCCAACAAGCGCCACATTACAAATTGGTGTTGTTCCGCTCGCCGGCAGGTTACGGCAAAACCACCATGGCCGCACAATGGCTCGCCGATCAAAACCATGTCGGCTGGTTCAGCATTGATGACAGCGACAACGACAGCTTCCGCTTTATCAACTACCTGTTGCAAGCATTAAATAAAGCGACCCACGATGGGTGCCCCAATACCGTTAAGCTAGCAGAAAAACGCCAGTTCTCATCCCTGCGTGCGCTGCTCTCCGATGTTTTCGCTGAGCTGGCTGGGTTACAGTCCACCTGTTATCTGGTATTGGATGACTACCAATTGATCGACAATGAAGACATTCATGAAGCAATGCGCTTTTTTATTAAGCACATGCCCGATAGCCTGACTTTGGTGGTGACCTCGCGCGCGAATCCGCCGCTAGGGACAGCAAATTTGCGGGTTCGCGATCTGATGATCGAGATCGGCAATGAACTGCTTGCGTTCGATAATGAAGAGACCACCCGCTTTTTTAATCAACGTGTCGCCGATGGTGTCGACGAAACCACCGCGAGCACCCTTTGTGCCTACGTCGAGGGCTGGCCATCTGCCCTACAATTAATTGCGATTCAGGCTCAGCATCAAAAACGGACCCTGATGCAAAGTGCCGCCTCCTGCGCGAGTTTTAACCATGCCCACCTGTGGGATTATTTGGTCGAAGAGGTTTTTGATCTGCTGGACAGTGAAACCCGTCAGTTTTTAATGCAAGTTTCCGTGCTGGAAATGTTTAATGACGAGCTGGTCTTTGCGCTGACCGAGCGCGAAGACGCGCTCGGCATGCTCGAGTCGCTAAATCGCTACGGTTTATTCATCTATCCGTTGGAAGGAGACAATAACTGGTTCCGCTTCCACCATTTATTCGCAGAGTTTCTCGCCCATGAGCGTCAAGCACGGATCCCTCAACAGCAACAACACTTAAACCGACAGGCAGCGTTGGCTTGGCTAAAGCTGAATACGCCCCATCAAGCATTGCGCCACGCCCGCTACGCCGAAGACGATACCTTGATGGCGGATATCCTCAATCAGCACGGTTGGCGTATGTTTAATCGTGGAGAGCTCTCGACCCTAGAGGCGGCTATCGGCCAAATCAGTAATCAGTTGCTATTCACCTACCCCAACTTAGGTCTGCTACGCGCGTGGTTAGCGCAGAGTCAACACAGATATCATGAAGTCGGTGAACTTCTCGCAGAAGCAGAGCAAGCCTACCAAGAACGTAATATCACGCTTGATATTGATTATCAGGGAAATGCCAACGCGTTACTGGCCCAAGTTGCCATCAATCGCAATGACCCTGACCAAGCGATGGCGCTGGCTGAGCTGGCACTTAGCCAACTTGACAGCGCGAACTATCGCGGTCGCATTGTCGCCACATCCGTGGTGGGGGAAGTAAATCACGTGGTTGGGCAGCTTGATCGCGCTCTGTCTATGATGCAGCAAACCGAGAAGCTCGCGCGCCAGCATCAAGTGTACCACCAAGCGTTATGGGCGATTTTACAACAAAGCGAAATTTTGCTCGCACAAGGCTACGTGCAAGCTGCATTCGAATTGTTGGATAGCGCCGATAAATTGATTGAAGATCAGCAGCTCCACCAAGTCCCTTTGCATGAATTTGCGCTGCGCTTGCGGGCACAAATTCTATGGTGCTGGCATCGATTGGATGAAGCCGAAGTCTGTGCGCATAAAGGACTTCGCGTGCTGGAAACGCAGCCGCCGAGCAAACACTTGCACAGTTATTCCATGCTGGCTCGCGTCGCGATTAGCCGTGGTGAGCTCGATAAAGCCTCAAAGTATATCGATCATATCGAACACCTTCTTCGTGAATCGGTTTACCACGTAGACTGGACCGCCAATGCCTCGCTGTCACTGCTCTTATACTGGCAAGCCAAACATGAGCTCACCAATATCGATGAATGGCTCCATCAAGCCGTGCGTCCCGACACTGCCTGCAACCATTTTTGCCAACTGCAATGGCGAAATATTGCCCGTGCGTACTTACAACTGGGACATCATGACAAAGCCCGCGAGGCGTTGGCCTTCTTACGTAAAGAAGCCGACCGCACATGCCTAGTCACGGATAAAAATCGCAACCTGATTGTGGAAGCCGTACTCGCCAGCCGAGAGCAGGAAGAAGAATATGCGAAAACCTTACTGCAAGAGGCGCTCACGCTAACCAACCAGACCGGCATGGTGGGTAACTTCTTAATCGAAGGCGAGGCTATTGCGCCCTTACTGCACCAGTTGCTTCAACAGCAAGCACTCGGGGCATTAGAGCGTCATCGCGCTCAGCAACTGCTGAAAGAAATTGCCAGTCATCAGCGCAGCCGCGCCGTTCACTTTGATGAAGATTTCGTCGAAAAATTGGTGAAACACCCCAACGTCCCTGAGTTAGTACGCACCAGCTCGCTCACGCAACGCGAGTGGCAAGTCCTTGGGCTCATTTATTCGGGCTTGAGCAATGAACAAATTGCTCAAGAGCTCGATGTCGCCGGCACCACCATCAAAACACATATCCGTAACCTTTACCAAAAACTGAATATTGCAAACCGCAAAGAAGCGATAGTCACCGCAGAAAATTTACTGCAACTGATGGGAAGTTAACGGATGAAGCCTACGCCTTTGGCTATTCGCTAAGGGCGTAGGCGCTGATTATTCTCCGCCTACCTTTCGTGATACGTTATTGAATTATTGAAATATTTTCTTATTCATCAGTTGATTTATAACGCGATCACAGTTGGTACATTTCACCTTTCAGTAAGCTTGGCCTCCTTACAAAACATAAAGGTCAACCTGATGAATCATCTGTTAAACAAACATCCTCTTGCACTGCCTTTTACGATTGCCTCGGCGATTGTATTAACAGGCTGTCCGTTAAATGACGATAACCCTGACGTCGATACCAACCCAACCGCCAGTGTTCGTGATGCGGGCACCAGCGATGCCAGTGTGCTATTTGCTGATGCCGATACCCTGCTCACTCATCAAACCAACGCCACCTCGCTCACCTTGTATTACTCCGCTGATGGCACGATGCGCTATAACCCGGACACACAACAGGTGGAAAACGCCACCGCGAGTGTCGAATCCACCCTTGCCACGCGCGATCATTGGCAGACATCGTTTCCCCATTTGCAAGGTAACGTCAAAGGGTTCGATTTTGACTTTGTTGACGCTGATATTGCGCTGAAGCAATGGCTTAAAGGACAGCTTCTCGCTATCGCCAAAGACGGTGATACCGTATTAACCGCAACCGATGTGCAACCGGCCCGCGCGCTTGATGCCTTGTACGCAGAACACGCCGAAAAACTTAACTATGGGGCCATCCCTGACGCTGGACACACTGAGTTTCGTCTTTGGGCCCCTACCGCACAGCAAGTCTCGCTGGTGCCCTATCAATCGGCGAGCGAACAAAACGCGCCCAAACAGCGCCAAACGCCCATTAAAATGGACTTCGACGCCGAGTCAGGAAGCTGGCATATTGCCACCACGGCGCTGAATCATGGTGACTATTACCGTTATCAACTGTCGGTCTATCACCCTGTCACACACCGTGTCGAGCGTCTCGAAGTCACGGATCCTTACTCACATAGCTTGTCGACCAACTCCAGCTATTCACAGGTGGTCGATCTGAATGCGCCCGCGCTTAAACCCAGTGGTTGGGATACGCTGAGTGCGCCTCACTCGCAGCAAAATCCCGCCAACAGCGTGATTTATGAGGCGCACGTGCGTGATTTTTCCGCGCTCGATCAATCCACTCCCCAAAATCTGCGCGGTAAGTACCTTGCTTTTACCCAAAACACCACTGAGCCGGTCAAACACTTAACCGCGCTCGCGCAATCTGGGGTTACTCACTTGCACCTGCTCCCCGTGTTTGACATTGCCTCCATCAACGAAGACGTCGCACAGCGTATCGATGTCACCGACCGCTTCTCCACGTTATGTGACAAAGTCCCCTCACTGAAAGATACCCCAAGGCTGGCCAGTGAGTGCGACAACAATCAAACCATCCAAGCGGCCTTAACGGATTTAGCCACCCAAGACAGTGCGGACACCCCCTATGTGCAAACGGTAATGGCGGCGATGCGTCAATACGATAGCTTTAACTGGGGTTACGATCCTTTCCATTACACCGTGCCTGAAGGCAGTTATGCGACCGACCCTGAAGGCACCGCGCGAATCCTCGAGTTTCGTAAAATGATCATGGCCATCAAACAAGATATCGGCATGAATGTAGTGATGGACGTGGTCTACAACCACACCCACCAAGCAGGCTTAGGGCCCTATTCTGTGCTGGATAAAGTCGTGCCTTGGTATTATCAGCGCCTTAACCCCGTCACTGGGGACGTTGAGCAATCCACTTGCTGCTCAAACACCGCACCTGAGCATCGCATGTTTGCCAAACTGATCGATGACTCGATTGCCACTTGGGTGAAAGACTACAAAATCGATGCCTTCCGTTGGGATTTGATGGGGCATCATCCGCTAGCCCAGATCGAGCACACACTTGCCGTTGCCCGCGCCATCAACCCAGATGTGTATTTCTATGGTGAAGGTTGGAACTTCGGTGAAGTCGCCAACGATCGCCAGTTTGTCCAAGCCACCCAAGCAAATCTGGCAGGCACAGGTATTGGCTCATTCTCTGACCGACTTCGAGATGCGGTTCGCGGCGGCGGTCCGTTCGATGGCGGCGAGTACCTGCGCAAAAACCAAGGCTTTGGTAATGGTCAATGGGTCGCCCCCAATGATTTGCAACAGCAAAACAGCGAGGAAAGAGCCGGTGCCCTGCATAATGCCGACCTAGTTCGTTTGGGTATGGCGGGTAACTTAAAAGATTTTCAGTTACAAATTGCCAATGGTGATGTCGTGCGCGGTGACGAGGTCGATTACAACGGTCAACCGGCTGGCTACGCACAAGATGCTTGGGAGGTTCAAAACTATGTCTCCAAGCACGACAACCAAACCTTGTGGGATAACAATCAATACAAATTCCCTTACGCCATGCCACTTGCGACACGCGTCCGCGCCCAAGCCGTGTCACTCTCCACTGCACTGCTGGGACAAGGGGTGCCTTTTATTCACATGGGCAGCGAGCTACTTCGTTCAAAATCCATGCAGCGTGACTCGTATGACTCGGGCGATTGGTATAACCGCGTCGATTTTACCCAACAAACTACGCAGTGGGACCAAGGGCTGCCGCGTGAAGATAAAGACGGCTACAACTGGCCGATGATTGAAACCGTGATTGCCAACCACAACAGCGAGGCCAAACCAACACCACAGGCAATCAGCAACATGGACAGCTACTTTAATGAGCTGGTGGCGCTGCGTGCGTCGTCAGGGCTGTTCCACTTAGGCCAAGGCAGCGTGATTAACCAACGTGTCAGCTTTCACAACACCGGTGCCTCACAAATCCCGGGGCTAATTGTGATGCTTCTTGATAACAGTGGCACTCTGCACGACAGCTCGATTGATGCAACGCGTGACGGGATTATCGTCGCGATCAATGCCTCGGGCATGGCGGTCAATGACTTTGCCAACATCGACGCCACCGGCTATCAGCTTCACAGCTTGCAAACCAATGCGGGCAACAGCTCGATAGCGTATAACCAACAGGCCGCTCACGTAACCAACGGCAAACTCACCATCCCCGCATGGTCCGTCGCCGTATTCGAGAAACCTCATCAACCTTAATCGTATTGGGGGGAGTGCAGTATCATTCCCCCATCTTGTCCTGTTTGGGTACACCGTGCTCGATATGCAAGGTTAAACACTCCGATTTACACGACCTCGATCATGTTCGAGGTCGCACCACATCCGACTTTCGCTCATCTTGTTAGCTTTTATCAACATGAGAAAAAGCGATGTATTATCAACGTGTCTTATTCACCATTTTCTGTTTATCCTCTCTTCTCCTACAGCCTGCGCTGGCCAACTCAGTCGGTTTTATACCTTTGTATATTGAGGCAAATGCTGTCCGCCCACTTGAAGGTGCTATGTGGTATCCAACCGATGAAACTGAAGCGAAAGTACTAATCGGCGATAACCCTGCTTTTATAGGCGTGCCTGTCATCCAACACGCCTCCATTGATACGAAAAATGCACCATTGGTCGTATTGTCTCACGGCTATCGAGGTAACTGGAGGAATCAAAGCTGGTTGGCTTATTCACTGGCTCAGAAAGGCTATATTGTAGCGGCAATCAACCACCCTGGAACCACGAGCTTTAACCATAACGCCTCTCAAGCCGCACAGTGGTGGCAACGCCCAAAAGATATGTCACATCTCCTCGACCATCTATTAAGCAACAATAGCTATCGCAACAAAATAGATAAGCAGAATATCACGGCGATCGGGCATTCATTGGGTGGTTGGACAGTGATGCAATTGATCGGCGCACAACTCGATAGAACAGCGTTCAAACGTGATTGTCAGCAATACCCGAACTCGAGAACATGTGGATTAGCGGACGAACTAGGATTGTCCACACGACAAGATGCTGAACCCTCATCTCATAACCTTAGTGATCCTCGGATAAAACGAGTGGTTAGCCTTGATCTTGGGTTAGCACGAAGTTTTTCGACAACCAGCCTCGCATCAGTGTCTCAGCCCACTCTCATTTTGGCTGCAGGTGTCGATATTGGGGACTTACCACAAGCCATGGAGTCTGGCTACTTAGCGGAACATATGGGGCGCGCACATCGACGCTATAAAGTCTATCAAAACGCTACCCACTTCAGCTTTATACAAGCCTGTAAGCCCAATGCCGTGACGCTAATTGAGGCCGAAAAGCAGGGAGACGGTATCATTTGCCAAGATGGACGAGGTGCACAAAGAAGTACCCTACACCAGCAAATAATCGATGATATTGTGCAGTTTTTAGCAGATTAAGCTCTACAGACGAGAAGTTATCCCGTTATTATGGGCTGCTTCTCGTTCACCGCTCCTTTTCTATATGCGCTCGGTGTTTGGCCTACAACACGTGAGAATTCACGATTAAAGTTAGATTTCGTATAAAACCCAGCGCTCAATAAAATATCCATGATGGTGTCGTCACTTGAGAGGAGTCGTTTCTTCGCGTATTCAATACGATATTCATTGATTACTCTGGAAATATTTTGTCCGTAGTGCGCATTAATAGCCGAAGAAAAAGAACGCGATGGTACACCTAACTTACGTGCCAACCGAATGAGGGACAAATCTGGATCAGTGAATAGCGCTTCTGCATCCATGAGTGCTTTGAAACTTTCCACCACCTCAGACTCGACATCATTTTCAGTTACTTGGGCCTTTTTACTGACTTGTTCCTTGCTAGCTGGAAGTTGATAGCTCGCGATAATCATTGTCACGACAAGAGCTGGGATAAGTAACAAATAGCTCACCGAAACAATGGCCCGAACGTGCTCTCCTGATGCCAAAGAAAAGTCCCATGCGATCAGAACATCAATCAATGCTGAGTAAAGTAATAAACTCCCCGCAGTCCGTTCTGACAACACAAACAAACTCACACGATTGAAGCTAACCGATTGAGGGAGCCTCAATGAGTGTATAAGTAAACACACCCCATACCCTGCCGGCAAAGTGGCTAAAAGCACATCGAGAACACCAAAGCTAATTAAGTACGGAAAAAACGCACAGGCTATGACCATAGCAGGACCACATAAATGCCAAATTAAGCGACCTCTCCGTGAAGATTGTTCAACAAAGCCATACCAGGCAGCAATGGGAAGACAGGCTGCCAGAATGGTTTGTATAAATCGCAAAGCAGCTAAATCGAACGTCCAACGTAATCCGACAATACACGTCATCACCGCACAAAAAACGGTGAACGCAAAAGGCTTGTGCCAGTTTTGGTCACGACGAATTACGATGACGATAGCCGTCATTACCAAAATCAGAGTTGCAATATACGGAAGTGGCACAGCAAGCATATGTTTAGCCTAGCAATTTTTAAATAACTCAAGGATCATAGCCAAATTGTTAAACCAGTGATAGAAAAACCACACTTTACCTCTCACATCTCCTGCGGATTAACTTTGCCCTACCCCACAGGATGAATGTCGGTATAATGCGCGTCTCAGCTTTTATCGATGAATAGCATTATGATCAAGAACCTGATCTCAACTTACCTTAAAGGCATGGCGATGGGCGCTGCGGATGTGGTTCCTGGTGTCTCTGGCGGTACGATCGCATTTATTACCGGTATCTACACGCAGTTGCTTGAGAGCATTCGGCGTATCACGCCGCGCCTTTTTACACTATGGCGCCAAGAGGGTTTCAAAGCGGTCTGGCAACATGTTAACGGCACCTTTCTTTGTGTACTCCTAGCCGGCATTCTGACCAGCATTGCCAGTTTGGCAAAAGGGATCAGTTGGATGCTCACTCATCATCCCATTCCACTTTGGTCGTTTTTCTTTGGCCTTATCATTGCCTCGGCCTTTCACATGGCCAAGCAATTACCAACGCCTAAGTTCACCGTTAAAACCCTTATCGCCGGTGCGCTAGGGATTGGGTTTGCTTATTGGATTACCGTCGCCAGCCCACTTCATTTGACCGCAAGCCCGGCGACAGTGTTTCTCTCCGGCGCGATTGCCATATGCGCAATGATCCTGCCCGGTATCTCCGGCAGCTTTATTTTGCTTTTACTTGGCATGTACAGCCCTATTTTGAGTGCAGTTCATCAAGCGCAATTTGGCTTATTGGGATTATTCGCTGTTGGCGCGGTAACCGGCTTACTGACGTTTTCGCACCTATTGTCATGGCTGCTACGCCGCTATTATGCGCTGACCCTCGCGTTTCTGACCGGCCTGATGTTAGGTACCTTGGGTAAGATTTGGCCTTGGAAACATACCCTCACTTGGCGCACGAACTCATCCGGTGAACAAGTGCCTCTGGTGCAAGATAACCTCTTGCCCGGCGCCTACGAGGCCGTGGTGGGACATCCGGCACAAGTTGGCCTTGCGGTGATTGCCATGATAGCGGGCTTTGTGTTGGTATTGCTGTTGGAGCGCTTTGCCCCCAGTCAGGACTAAATCATGGACTCTTCTCTCACCGACTCACGTAGTGGTCATCGCCTGCTGACGATTGCAGGCATTGTCGCAGTATTTGCGCTCGCATTCAGCGCACCGACATGGCTAAACACTCTTGCCGATTGGATAGAGGGAGGCTCAACGGCCTCTCTTAACCATTGCTCATTAAACCAACAAACCTGCCATTATCAAGGCTATCAAGCCAGTTTATCGGACCCGACCGTCCACCCCATGCACGCTAACACGCTGACCTTCACAACATCACAGCCTCTTAATAGCAAAACCCTGTTAGTTAAGCTAAAAGGTGTTGAGATGAACATGGGAGAATATCGCTTAGTGCTGAATCAAATAGACGAAACGCACTATCGTGGCGATTTGATGCTTCCAGTCTGTACTGAGCAGACCATGACGTGGGCAGGAACCATTACGGTACCGGATCAAGGTCAAACACAATTTCCGATCAAAGTGACCATGGAGCGACCATGAGTAAAAAAGCATGGCTAGTGGCATTATTTGCGGTTTGTTTGGGGTTAGGCGCACGCGCTTACTATGACAGTTATCAAGTGAAGCAACAGCAAGCACAGGCTGGCGCCTTACAATCAGATGGGCAGCCCTTCAATCTTTTCAATGAAGCCGATCCTCGGCCCCGAATTGTTTATTTTGGTTACACACACTGCCCAGATGTGTGCCCCACCTCGCTGGCGGTATTATCGGCGGCGCTCAAGTCACTGCCACAATCGACACAAGATGCGGTGTCACCTGTCTTTATTACACTGGATCCAAAACGGGATACCAGTGAAAAGGCGGCCGAATATGCCCATTTCTTTCATCCGGCCATCACAGGTGTGAGTGGCAGTAACGAACAAATTGATCAATTGGCGAAGCGATACGGCGTTTTGTATCAAATTACCGAGCTTGAAGACTCCGCCATGGATTATGCCGTTGACCATAGCTCATACTTTTATTTTCTTTCTCCGAACGGTGAGCTTTTAGAAAAGGTGCCCCACACCTTGAACCCTCAAATGATCACCGCCGCTATTTCTCGAGTGACTGACACCAATAAGGAACCATAATGTCGTTTTGTCGCCTTTTTATCTCAGCCATTGCACTTTTCACTGCATCTTTCAGCCATGCTCATGGTGAATTTTTTATCCATGACGCCTATGCGCGCGCCAGTGCACCGGGCGCCCCTAACAGTGCCGCCTTTATGGTGTTAGACAATCAAAGTGATGTGCTTAAACGTGTTGTTAGTGCCCAAACTCCTGCGGCAAAACGCGTTGAGCTACACGAGCACGCTATGGCAGATGGCATGATGAAAATGCGTCAAATCCCACAAATTCTGGTGCCCAGCGGCGAACAAGTTGTCCTTCAGCCGGGCGGCTTGCATGTTATGTTGTTCGACTTGGTGAAGCCGCTGAAAGTGGGCGAACAGATTTCCCTCACCCTGACCACTGCTGATGGCCATTCACTGACCAAACAAATCCCAGTGAAATCTGTCATGGGAGGCATGCAGCACCATAGCGATGAAGGAAATCATCACCACCAATAGCGTTTAACACGTCTTAATGGATGAGTCACACAGCGCGTTAAATGTTAACTGTGTCAAGGTATGGCCGCCAAGTTGAGGATTCAGCAGCAAAATCTCCTATCACCGTCTATGGTAAAAGGTAGTCGCGCTTGCGCGTGACCCTTTTGACGTGATTGCTATCTCCAACAACAATAGCGAGGTTCTCTATGAAAATCCGTCCAATGGCGCTAGCAGCAATAGCTTCAACCGTGTTGCTCGTCGGCTGTACTAGCAACACTGCACTACAACAAAGTGTTGATGATTTATCCGCGAAAGTCGATGCGCTGTCTAACGACGTTTCCATGATGAAAAATGACTCTCAAATGGCGTATGACGAAGCAAAACGCGCCAATGAACGCATTGATAACATGGCACAGTCTTATACAAAATAAGGCAAGATTGAAAGATAAAAACGGCGCCTTCGCGCCGTTTTTTGTTTATCCGTGATTACCTCATTCTGTCACTAAGGGGTATCCGCTCTCACCAGATCAGACGCGTTTGTCAGGCCTTGCTCATTGAGCGTATGCCACGCCTTTAACTGCAACGGACTCAGCTCCGCCACTTCAATTGGCACCCCTTGTTGCACCGCCAATGCGGCACGATAACGTTGCGTGGAAATATCCATTCGCTCAAGTTTGGCAATAATCGCAGGATCGGGGGGAAGGAGAATACGTTGCTGGGTTTCTTTCTCCGTACGCGACAGTGGACGATGAGCTTCCACCATAATTCGTCCATCTGGTTCAATGCTGACCTTGGTTGCCGTATCAATGATCCGCACGGGCGTGTTGACATCCACCGCCTCAAAAAGCCAAGCCACATCATCAGGCCGCAACCGGATACAGCCGGCACTGACGCGTAAACCAATACCAAATGACTTATTCGTACCATGAATTAAATACTCGCCATTCCCATAACCAAGCCGCAGTGCATGACGTCCTAACGGGTTATCGGGGCCAGCAGGGACCACGTCTGGTAACACAATATTGCGTGTCCGCTTATATTCCTCTCGAATGCTTTGCGGCGGCGTCCACGTCGGGTTTTGGCGCTTTTGGCTGACGTAAGTTTGCATCACGGGCGTTTCACGGCCAATTCGTCCGATGCCAATCGGAAAAATATGAACCCGCCGCTCTTCCTCCGTTGCGTCCTTCTCTCCTTGCGGCTTGGGCGGATAATAATAGAGCCTGAGCTCCGCCAAGTTGATCACAATCCCTTCGTAGGGAGTGTCGGGCAACAGATGCTGCTGGGGGAGTTTGATCAGCGTACCGGGCTCTGGCAAGTACGGATCTACGCCGGGGTTTAGCGTCAATAGTGCTAAAAAGCCGATATCATACTGTTTTGCAATCGCTTCAAGATGCTCGCCTTCTTGCACCTCGTGCATGGAGGCATAGCCGACAAGCCGACTGCCATCCAAAGGTAACGGATAGCTCACCGCCCATGCAGGGGAAACGCTCAACCCCCAACCGATAGCAAGCACCCAAAGCGCATGATAAAACCGCTTAAAAATACATCCTTGCGCCGGCTGCGCCTTCAAATTCAATATCGCCTTTCTCCTCCCAGTACCATGTGGTACCGGCTTCCGCAAACAGCTCTACATCACCGGTGCCTACGGGAAGTGTCACCCCTAGCCCAGCTCTCGGTCCCCACTGATGGGTAGAATCGTCTACCCACTGACCACCAGCATAGATATACATGGGCGCATATTCCATCCGGCCTAGCCATTCCCCTAAATTCCACGTCCCATCGATCGCAATCCCAAACTTATCGATCCCAGCTTGAATTTTAAATTGGTCTTGCTTGATGGTCACACCGGACATCGGCGACCCCAGAAAAACGCCGGCCGCTAAGCCATCAGCTGCTCGAGCCGGAAAAGAAATCGAAGCGGCAAGTAAACATGCCGAACCACATAGCCAAGCTATTGTTTTCATTATCATCCATCGAGTTCATGTCACAGAGACACCTAGCACTGCAATTACCGTTCCAATTTATAAGCTTCAATGCGCCCGAAACCGGTCATACTTCGACCAACATGGGTGTACTCATCATGGCTTTTGCCTTTCATCGGGTAAACATAGAGGCAAATCTCTGCCGCCACTATCAAGCCGACGCCTGCGTTGCCGATATCTCTTTTAGTGGCAGAACTAGACATACTTCGCCCAATCACACCGACTTGTGATGAGAAAGTGCGCACAGAGTGGCGTTTCTCTCTGATTTATTGGGCGATTTGGGTGATATAATGCATACTTTATGACGTGCGATAAATCAGTCGTGTTTTGGTAGGAGTGGCTCGTTTTTGTTAGATGATCTCGTCTCGCTCGCGCTTCGACAATTTCAACAAGATTGCGTCAAGCTTTGCGAACATCATTATCCCACGGTGCATAACCGCGGGATGCGTGACCCACACATGGGTAAAGCACTGGCACGTCGTTTAATGCGCGTGTTGGAAGCGCACGACCGCCCCGCTCAGTTTCACTTGCTTGATGACAGTCGTCCCCACAGCCAAACCGTTTATCAACTGCAACTGGATGGCGCCGCGGTTTACATTCTTGCTCACCGTCTGCTCAGTGGGAATTTGGCCTGTCGTGATGCACTGGTGCGCGATGTCGCATGGTTGCTCAACCACGGTATTACCAATCCGGCCGAGCCCGGGCGAGTGATCATTGTCAGCGACCACTGGATAGATAGAACCAATGCCAGCAAAGCGATTCCTTCTTGGTGGCTAGGCCATCAACCGATTCATGCCGACTCATACCGCGCGCAAGGGATTAAACTGACCAGTGCGACCACCAGCCTCGCCGAGACCATCGAACCATTGGGGCTGACCGACGGACGCTATCGCATTTTCCACCCTTTGTTTCGTAAAAAAGATGGTCTGCCGTTGCATAAGTACCTGCTACTCACCGCCACCTTTCCGCTCGGTATCGATGAATAACCCTTACTCGCTTGGCTTGTACCACACCGATTGGAAATCGAACCAACCGACTGCGTTCGATGCCACATCTTGCAAGTCCGGCGTGGCAACCACACCCGTCCAGATATGAAATAACGGCACCACCTGCTGGGCAACCAGCTCACGCGCCAAGGCTTCAGCGCAATCTGGCTTAGCCTGCTCACGCCAACGGGTGGTGTAATGGGTAACTTTATTTAGCAACTCGTCGGTGAACGCGTGCAAGAAAAGATCGTGATTGCCCAACCAATTAAATAATCCTTCTTCCCCGCGGATCCCAAAACTGATCGCCCCTAACCAGATGTCTATTTTTCGGCTGTATTTCCCGCCAAAATACGCATCGGGCGACAGCGCCATGGTTTCCACTTGAATGCCTTCTTCGGCCAAATGCGCTTCAATGGCAGTTGCGATCAGTGGATAAAGAGGATGGTCCGCCAAATAAGCCACACTCAATCGCGTCGGGCCCGGTAACTCTGGCATCGATACCGGCTGCGTGTGATGGATCCAACCGGGCATCAAACCATAAGCATTAAACAAGCGGTATTCACCCATCCCGTTCGCGGCTAAACGCGGCAGCAATTGCAAGGAGGACAACTTGGCATGCAAGTAAGCACGCCAGCGCGCACTTTTCGCCAACCCATCACGACAATTGAGCATCAAATACCCAGCCCCTTGGTCCATTTCAAGCTTTTGGCTTAACGCAGCTGGCGGCTTAACCGCATAGTCCGACATACGATCCGTACTCGGGGTGAGATAACACATGGCCGCTTCATCAAACACCATCAAGTGGATTTCATCCGTTAACGCGCGATAGCCAAAGTAATCGTCAAATGCTTGGAGCACCAAGCGGTGATCCTGACGCTCAGCCACACGATAGGGGCCTGTGCCAATTGGCTGATCTGCAAACCCTTTTTGCTGATCGCAATCGGCGGGTAAAATAACCGCTTCAGGCAAGGTTAACGCATGATCAAAACGCGGGTCGGGCGACGAAAGCGTTATATCAATGATCCGTGCGGCAGGTGATGTCACCTTAGCAAGGTGGGCAAAAAACCGCCGAGACGATAGCGCAGACAAACTCGCCACCACATCGTCTTCACGCATCATACGCCCATCATGAAATCGCACGCCGGGGCGCAGATAAAAGCGCCAATGGGTATGGCTAAGCGCTTCCCAATGGTGAGCTAAATCCGCACAGACTTGCTTATTACCCTCTTGATATTTCACCAGCCCGTTAAAAATCTGCCCCACCAAGTGCTCTTCAGAACGGCGCAGAGGGGTACGTGGATCAAGGCTTTCAAGCTGACGATAATACGGCAAGCGCACAATCTGGCGACCATTTAAGGTGCTCGGCCCCAATTGCTTTTGGATCAACGCCGCAAGCTTGGTCGAATCGTTATCCAAACAGGCGAGTGCTTGGTCCATTTTGCCCTGCGCTAACCAATGAGCCGCCTGCTCGTCACGCAGGGCTGACTCGGTACGCAAAAACGTCAGCCGTGACAACTTGCCTCGTCCAACGGATGGCGCCCACGTCAGCCAATGTTGCTCCTCCAATTTATTCAGAACCATCCGCGCGTTACGCCGTGTACACACCAAAATATCGGCAATCGCCTGTAACGTGGTATCCGAATCTTCCCCGTTAAAGTGATGATAAAGACGGGTAAATTGTGCGCGTAGCCGCTGTCCAGACATAAAAGGGGAACCTAAAGGCAGTATCAGTTATTATTGATACTTCCTATTTTACGCGACAACGGACAGTCCGTCTGCCCAGTTTGAACGCAATCAGATCGAGGCTGTGATCTCTGGCAGGCTTTATTTTCGCGTGCTGTAGCGCAGCGATTGTTATTTCTGCTCACTCCGCTATGATGCCTGTTGATTGTTGTTATCGCATGTGGTGTTTATGGACGCGTCTGAAATTATTTCCCATTTTGAAGTCAAGCAACGTTGGATGGCCTGCCATGTTAAACAAGCCCAATATCCAACCGCTGAAAGCTTGGCCGGTTTCGAGCGCTACCATGCCGAAGAGACGTTACCCACTCCTGCGACTCGGCCATCTGCCCCAGCCCACGCCCCCTTGACACTTTATTGGGTCGATAACCATCCATTGATGCTGCAATATGCCAAGCTACAAGCGGCACAGTGGCCGGACGATGCCCGCCCCGACATGCTTGCTTACTTCGCGCAACTCGCCCTGCATGATGGTGTAGAAATTGCCGAAGCCACGGTCTCTTTGTGCATTGGCACCCAACACGGCGAAACCTGCGCCGCCGCCATGCGGGTAGACACCCAAGAAAACGGCCAACCAATCAGTGGTATTTATGATCTAATTGCCCCCAGTGACGACGCCCGCGCACAACTTCTACGCGCAATGATGGAGGCGACTGACGACAACCGCCAATGGGTAATTGCCGGTCAAACCTGACGCTTAAGCGGCCTTATAACGCTCGTCATTCAACGAGCGTTTCACGGGAAGGATTGTGTTTGGGAGATGAAAGCGGGGGTTTCTGTAATTTGTAATTGGACACTTCTGCGTTTAGATTTTTTAAAGTTGGAGAGCATTAAGATTAAAAAAGTTAGGGGGAAACGCATTGCCTGCCCCCGTTTCCTTTTGATGCATGACATATCAAAGGTACTGCACCCAATTGATTTTATAGGTGAGCACCCTTCTTTTTACCGAACAAGAGCTACGTTGTATCTGTACCTAAAAATGACTTTTCTGTTACAGATCGCCTGAATAGTTCTAGTCCTATTTTAGGATCATTTTGTCTGATAACGCCACTTCGTTACTACATCAGTAATTTGTTCGATTGTCAGCGCCTGTTGCTGCCAACCTTTATCGAAATTAACATCATTTGAGCGAGGCAACTGGTCATCAGATAAGCTGCGAATCATCACTCTAGTTGGTAACGTTGCTGCTTGACCGACAAATATGGCCTCCTGACGTCTTAAACCGGAAAGCATTTTGGTTAAACCGGACATCGAGTCAGGTAACACACTACGCACATGCTCGCGGTCGGCATCATTAGTTATTCGAAGTACAATCCATGAGTTGCATTGCGACAACACTGTTGCCTCAACTTCACTCGGTCTCTGAGAAACGAGTAACAGACCAACGCCATACTTACGGCCTTCCTTCGCAATTCGACGAATTGCAGACTGCGCTGCTTCATACTGTGCCTCACCACGATTCGGCACGTATCGGTGTGCTTCCTCACACACCAAAAGTATTGGGCTATTTTGCCGTTCAGCCTCGGTTTGCCAGACTTTAAGTTGAAAAACTATTCTCGCGATTGCTGCGCTAGCTACCCCTGCCACTTCATTGGGTACACCAGACAAGTCAACAATCTGCACTCTAGTTCGCCGCGTTAAGAACTGATTGACGATTATCGGTAACGGATCTTCAGCTCCATCCCAACTTTCCATCATAAATTTAAGACGACCGTCTTTAAGTAATGAATCTATTTTGCGAATGACCTTGCTAAAGTCTTCGTGATTCTTTTTATTAGCATCATTTGGTCTTTGCTGGTTAATGGCTCCGATTAGCCCTTCGGTATAAAGTTGACCATCTTTTTTCCCAAAATGATCAAGCCCATTGCTGTCACCAAGAATATAAGGGATAGGTGAATCCACTGTGAGCTGGCTCTTATCAAGCTTAAGTTGCTCAGCTGCTTGCTCACGAACTGCAATCAACGCATTCTTAACAATGTTTGATTGTGAGGTTGCTGCAAACTCGGTCTTGCCGATAAACAAGCTCAATGACTCTTCTAAATCGAGTAACCAATACGGTAGTTTTAGTGAACCTTCATCGGTCGATAAGCGTTGGTGCGCGGGGAACGCTTTGCCGTACTCATTATGTGGATCAAGGATAATAATTTGTGGGTGCCAGCGCTCATAATTAGCTATCTGCCCACGTTCTAGAATACTATGAATAACTGCCGCCACAGTACCTGATTTACCGGCACCAGTGGAGCCAAGGATGGCTGTGTGTTTACCTAGTAATTCATTCAACTCAGCGTAACAAGGTGCACCACCAGATCCAACATGCTCGCCAAGTTGAATAACCGCACCTTTGGCATCACCGTAGATAAATCTAAGCTCTGATTTGGGTGTCAGGTAAATGGTTTGCTGTGGTAGTGGATAGGTAGCAACACCGCGTTCAAAGTCAAGGGCAAACTCATCTTCACCTTTCCTGCGCCACTCCCCTTCACCAAACAAATCAGCTTCAATTATTCGCTCGTCTGAAGACGCGACAGGCAAGCCCTTTTCTAGCTGGTAGTCCGCCTTCATACGTAATCGACTGACTAACCCATAAATAGAGCGGCGGCCAAAATGAACTTTGATGATTGAGCCAAATTGCCCAATCGGATAGTTTTCACCAGCAAATACTCGGGACAAGTCTGAAATCGTAGGGTCGAGCTCAGCGATAATACGCGAGCCATCCACCTCAATAATTTTCCCGATAGAGAGATTCTCAATGGGTTTTATGTATTTATTATCCATATCAAATATCTCCTTCAATGAGCTTGGTTAGGTTTTCAAACTTCCACCATTCAATACTACTTTCCGAGGTTGCCTTGTGTTCAGCGTGATAAAACCCCTTATCAGCAAAAATCAGTACTTGTTCGTTGATTGAGCTGTCTTCATACCAAATTTTCAGCGTACCGCTAGGCTCGGCTTCACTGGTGAACGCAATCACGGTTAAGTTGCCATTTGAAGCCCTTAAACCTCGTTCGATTTCTAGATTGATATGTGCATCACCAAAACTATAACCTGCAATCAATAAAACCCGTTGGCTACCACCTCGCGGGTTTAAAACAGCTCTTGCTCTGTGCATTAAATGGGCGTAGGGGTCGAGCTGAGTTTCACGGTATTTAGTCGATGCAGGCCAAATCATAATCTTCGCAGCTTGATCTTGGCTGCACTTTAAATGTGGCGCAATACGCAATGGTGTTGATGAAGAAGTGTGTTCAGCCCAATTGATGGAGCCATGTAGCTTAAATACGCGGGCATCTAGATTGTTCTGTTCAAACGTCGAAGGGTTCCACCATCCTGATACGCCGCCTTCTAAACCATCGGCATATCTCAATTGTGATAGTGCGAGTGAGTCTTCAATTAACGTGTCATAGTTCATCACCAGATAATCGATGGCTCTTCATCGTTCATGGTGGAAAGTCATATCAAGCCCCCCAAAATAGAACAGTATCGCTGTCTTGAACCGTTGTTTGTTTCTAAAGCCTTTGGCTCTAAGCTTCATATATTGGATTTTGGCATTTATAGCCTCCGCCAAGCCATTCGATGCCTTAAGCCGCATTGCATTAAGGATTGCTGGTAAGTGCTTTTTCACTGTCGCTGCTGCTGTCATCAATGGTTTAATTCCACTTGCTTTAACTAAAGCAAGCCACTCTAGCCATTGATTCCTTGCGCTTCTGATCGAACTTCCGTACCAGATTATTCTTGCTTGCTCTTTGAGCAACCAGCTAAGGCTTGTATCTATCATGAGTTTGGCCAATCTGTTTATACGCTCTCTCAGGCGACCGGTGAGGTTTCTATTTCTTTTGAGCCAGCCATAACGCGTTCTGTAGCACTCTCGTTTAAGGTATGGCGGTAGACGGTTAACCTCTTGCTTGCGAACATCGTCAACAGCTTTGGTGAGCACTTTTGCTACGTGGAAATGATCAACTGCAATCAGGCGTTTAGATCGTGAGCCAAAGAAGGACTCGGTTGCATTCATAAAAGCTTGGCTCATATCCATCGAGACTGAGCGGACCTGTTGTTTAGCGATGTTAGGCAGCACTCGATAGCAGTTTGCTAAGCTTTGTTCACTTTTACCGTCGGCAACAGCGAGAACTTGGCCCGTTCGGCTCGACATCACAGTGACATAATCATGCCCTCGGCAAAAGGCAGTTTCGTCTACCAACAGATCTTCTACCTTATTTAAATTTCTCCGGGCGAGCCCTCGTGAAACAGCCCTTTTCATTATCCGATCAATGGCTCCCCAACTCAGTCGAAAGGCTTTAGATACAGAGTGAAGAGAAGTGAACTGAAGTGTTTCAATAATCTTTGTCTCGAAGAGTTCGGTATAGCGACTACTAGGAGATGCCCAAGGAACAGAAATGGTCTGAACCCCGTGCTTTGGACAGTCAGCACGTGGAACTTGGGCCTCAAGATATGTTTCGTATTGGCATGTATCCAAATGACGCCATATCCGCTTTCGAGAGTCATGCTTTCTTACCACTTTCGAGCATGTTGGACAAGCAACGCCTGAAGGACTTTCGTACATGATGGTCACGGTAATACGCTGGCTCTTTTTATCCACCTGGACAGAGTCGACAGTCCATGGCGGAGTCAGTCCAAGGATCGCTTGATAGAGTGCTGTATCTTTCATCTGATTCAGGGCTCAAGTGCAGAGTGTTTCCTCATTGTCCAATTAATCGGAAAACTTGAAAAGAAACACTTTCCACCACATCCGGTGAAGAGCCTAATCGATTGTGCTCGAATGGTTGTCTTTCCCTGGTCGCATTGGTCGATGCAGTGCCTGAACAAAGCGCTCATGTACAGCAGAATCTACTTCAACATTAATCACGTCAAAAATAGCGAATTTTATCTCTTTTATCGCTTGCAATAGCTGATCGTTGCTGTATTCGTTACCTCCAATCAATACACTGCTAGCGGTTACATTGCGATTTGCCCGACGAGCCGTGATAGCAAGCCAATCGACGAGTTCGCTTAAGTAATCTTCAATGTGCGATGCTGGGCTGGCACCTGCAAAAGAAGTTTGTATAGCAGTTAGTATCTGCTTTGAGTCATCAGAGAGCTTGTCACTTATTAATGCTCTTTCTGTTAGCTGGTTTGTTAATGGAAGCCCAGCGCAAACACTCGCCCCAGCACCTAGCAAAACCGCTTTTGAATGTGAGAGCAGTTCTTCAAGTTTGTTGATTGCTGCTTTGAACTCTTTTTTTTCGAACAATTTGGTATCGAATACCATGCTCCCTCCTTAGAGCCCACCTTAAATGACAGAGTCTAGTGTTGATGATTTCCATTAAAAGGGCAGGTCTTGCTATTTGCCTCACCCATTAGCTGTTATGCAATTATGTAGCTAGAAGTTTCTAGTTTCTATCGGTGCTAACGCATTTTGGGAGTAAAAACCGTTTGCAACCGAGAGCTTGCTCCTCGTTACCAGCTTGAGATAAGGGAAAACAGCCAAGCTGGTGGCCTGACTGTTTGGGTTGAGGTAGGTTAAATCCGCTTTAAAGGCTTAACCACGCTTTCTAAGCCTTCAACTTTTAATGCTAAGCACAATTGCATCAGCTCCCCGAGCTCGCCGTCGGGGAATTCTGCTTTGTTTTGAAACCACAGTAAGTATTCTTCAGGCAGATCAATCAATACACGGCCTGCGTACTTGCCAAACGGCATGCGCATATTGGCCAATTTAATCAGTTGCGCTTTGTCCATGAAGCATTCCTTGTCGATTACGCCGTGGCTTGTTGGGGGTTCTCTCGCTGCTGAGCAATCATTTCAAGCAACATAGTTTCACGGATCAGCGATTGCCCGGCTTTGTCGCTGTTTGCCATCACCGCTTTGTTGTGCGCGATCGCGTGAGACAAATTCACCCACACAGGCCGCATGCCGTTATGGATCTCGTAGTGCTCAAACGTGGGAGTACCCAGCTCTCGATCGACTTGGCAGTAGAAACAGTAAGAAAACATATGCATCACATCAGCGCCGTCACGATACCAAGGGCGGTATTCTTCAAAGCAGCCAAACGGGCGAATATCACGAATATGTTGGGCACCCGTTTCTTCTTGTAGCTCGCGGATCATCCCCTGCTCTGCAGTTTCACCCTCGTCAATACCGCCACCGGGTAACGAATAATCATCATAACGTGCGGTGTACATCAAAAGGATCTCATCCCCTTGCAGCGCAATCGCGCGGGCCGCATGGCGTGTGATAATGGTTTTGTTGTCGAGCGGTAACACGCGCTCATCGGTGTGTTGGGCGATAATCTGCATAAAGAACTCAGGCAATACGAAAGCAAAGCGCGCGAGTATAACACACTCGCACGATTCGCCGCAGCGCGTTACAAACCGAGACGCCGTTACGCCAAGGCGGTGCCTTTTTCTGGTACATAGCCGCTCGCCACAAAGTGAACAAACGCTTCTTTATCTAACACCACCGCACCTTCAGCGTGCGCTTTTTCTATCATTGCGTTGCTAGCAAAATCACCAAAGCAGAGCACATCAACCGCTTCTTGCGTGTGATCGTTAATCGTCATACCGCTTTGCAGTGCCATCTCTGATAACTGACTCTCTTCATCGTTTGGAAAGCCTAAGAAGCTGACTTTAAACCAGCCATGCTTAGGGGTGGCAAGTTTGATCAAGCCCTCAACCGGACGCGCCGAGTCGGTGTTGCTCACGCGAGTATCATTAGCTTGAGCGGGCGCGTGATGCTCAGCAGATGACGAAACGGACTCAGAAGCCACCGCGTCTGACCACGTAAAGGGGCCGAAGTCCGATAAACCCTCACAGAACTGAATGACTTTGTCTTTCGCTGGGCCAGACATATCAGCGGGAAACGTGAAGTGAATCGTGCCATCGGCGTTTTCGCTTACATCGATGCCTTTCACAAGCCAAGCCGGCAGTTTTTTTGTCACCGCTGGCTGGGACGGTGCCTGCATGTTGGCGGCTGATGTGGTTTCCCTGCCGGTTGGTTTTAATTGCTCAATGGCATTTTTCCACCCCCACTTGAGCGCTTGGCGGACTAAATAAAACCCAAAGCCCAATGCGCAAAGGGCCAACAAACTTAACGTCGCTGACCATATAGACTGCGGGTTAGTGGGGCCATTAACAAATAACATAAATGCAATCACCATATAGCCAAAGCCGAGAATACGGCTAAACGCGCTATACTTTTTGTCCAATAAGGTCCAAACACATAGGTAGGGAATAAAAAGGATTCCTACGATTAAAAGGCCACTCGGCTTGGTGGTGGCGCGTGCATCAGTATTCATGATGGTTGTCTCTGCGATGAATAATCATACGGCGAAAGGAAACGCGCGAAGCCGCTGGGGTTCCGCACACGGAGCGCGCATAAAATTACGCCAACGTCCAGAATAATGCGAGCTATATGTCTTATTTTATCGACCTTCTTCCCGAACCCATTGCTCTTGGCTATCCAGCGTGGTGCTAAAAAACCCGTATGGACGAATTTATCGGCATTATTGACAGACTCGCCCGTGCAAGTATGGTTAATCCTGTGACGACGCGAGACCTTTTGCGTATACTGCCCGCCCTTACCGATTAAGACAGAGAGATCATCATGAGAGTTTGTGCTGTTGATTTAAAAGCCAATGAAGCGAACATTGTATTGCTAGACAGCGACAACGGCTTGTTTTCTGTGCCTGAGTGCCGCGCAAAAAAGATCACCGTTGCCAAGCCTGAAGCACAAGAAAGCATCCAACACTTTCATCGCACCATGAGCAAGCTGGTCGAAGACTATCAGGTAGAAAAGATTGTGATCCGCGAGCGCCCAACCAAAGGCAAATTTGCCGGTAGCAGTGCTGGATTCAAGCTAGAAGCCGCGTTGCAGCTAATTGAGGGAATCGATGCTGAGGTGCTGCCAAGCAGCGTAATGAAGCAAACCCTAAAACGTCATCCTGTTGATGTGAGCTTAAAAGAGCTCGGCCTTAAGCAGTTCCAAGAACAAGCATTTTTAACCGCTTGCGCGTATTGTAATCAGCACACCAACTAATTAAGTGACAACCACAAGGATGTGTTATGAGCCAAATCACTTATGCATCACCACTCGGTGAGTTAACCTTAACCGCGAATAGCGACGGACTCACCGGGTTGTATTTGCCTAAACGCGCACCGCAACCCGTTAATGCATCGTCTCACTCCGCCCAACGGGTACTGGATGAAGCATGTCGTCAGCTGGATGGTTACTTCAATGGCACGCGCCAACAATTCTCTTTGCCCCTCGCCCCACAAGGCACACCCTTTCAGCAACGGGTATGGCAAGCGCTACAAGCAATTCCGTATGGGCAAACGGCCAGCTATCAGACCATTTCCACCGCTATTGGTAACCCAAAAGCCAACCAAGCGGTAGGCGGCGCGAATGGCAAGAATCCAATTTCTATCATCATTCCTTGCCATCGTATTATTGGTCGCCAAGGGCAGCTGATTGGCTACGGGGGCGGTCTTGCGGCCAAACAAGCTTTGTTGATGTGGGAAGCAACCGGCGAATGGCCAACCACGCTCCCCAATCCGCAAAGTGGTAAAGAGAAAGCCTTTGTCGCTTAGCTACGCTGCTAACGCTTTTATCAGTCGCTCTGGGGTAAGTTTAAAACCGCAGTGCAGGTAAAAGCTTTGCGCATCGGCTTTGTGATAACTCGGGACCACTTCAATCTGATCACACCCTCTTGCCTGCAAACAGGTCTCCGCGGCACTGAGTAACTGGCGGCCGAGGGTCATGTCTCGAAAGTGTTCATCCACCATAATGGTGCTGATGCGCCCGACATGGTTGGATTTATCCAGTTGTAAGATCACATTGAACGCCACCACGCCTGCGACCAACCCACAAAGCTCAGCGACTAATACGTTGGCATCCTCTGCGTGAATCAGATCGGTGAGTGTTTTCTTCATTTGACGCCACGGAAGTGGGTCAGGCTGACAGCGCTCACACAAAGCGCAAATGGCATCGATATCGTGAAGGGTTGCCTGTCGAATCATGGTGTCTTCCTTGGTTGCCGAAGATAAGTCTCTAACATTTGCGATGGGCTAGGCCGTTGCATGGTAGCCCAGCCCCAAAACGATAAAGCGACGATTACTGTGCCTGTGCCATTTGCCCGCCTTTCACGCGTGAAAGGGTAACGCGACGGTCAAAGAAAAAGCCTTCATTGTCGGCTTGGTCGGCCAATGGCTGGCTGTCTCCATACGCAACCGTTTCTAGCTGCGCCGGTTCGACCCCAACCGAGACCAAGTAGTCATACACCGCTTGCACACGTTGCTCTGACAGCGCTTGGTTATAGGCTTTGCGCCCACGTGGGTCGGCATACCCGGCCAATTGCCATTGCGCATCCGGCATTTGCTGGATAAACCCTGCCAGCTCATCAAGCTGAATCATAAAGTGGGGTTCAATGTCAGCCGAGCTGGTTCGAAACTGAATATTCATCGCTAAGTCGATATCCTCGATAGAATGTTGCTCGGTGCGCAAGCGGGCAAGCTCTAATTGAGCTTCGTTGTATTTTTGCGTGACAAGACTCAGCTGCTCATTTTTCGCATTCATCGTTTCAATCGTATCTTGCTGCTCCGTCGCAAGTGTTTCGAAGCTCGCGTTTTGCCCCATCACGGTGCCGATAATCGCTCCCGCGACTGCGCCGACCGGTCCGGCCACTAACGCGCCAGCCACCGCGCCGCTGCCCATGCCGATCAATTCTGGTTTTTTGTCTCGCTCAACATGTGTGGCGGCCATCCCTTGTGGGGTTGCCACGACAAACATAGAAACCGCGAATACAGAGTGTGTGAGTGCTTTTTTGATATCCATAATGTCCTCGAAAGTGTGTTTGTTGTGCCGTGCTGGCGATGAGGACATTAAAACAAGCCGATCAGGCATTTTGCGGGAGCAAAAATGGCAATGTGGCGATCAATTGTGGCAAAAAAATGGCAATTGCGCGGAATCCGGCAAAAGGGGTTTTCTCTGCGCTGAGTTTGGGTATAGTCACTGCAACACTCGTTACCTATCCCGTACCATGAAGCAGATAGCAATTGTTGAAGATGAAGCCGCCATTCGCGATAACTATGCCGATGTGATTCGTCGCCAAGGCTATCAGGTTAATACCTACGCCGATCGCCCATCTGCCCAAACCGCTTTTGAGCAACGTCTACCCGATTTAGCCATTATCGACATTGGTCTGGGGAATGAAATTGACGGCGGCTTTGCGCTATGCCAAGCCCTACGCGCGATGTCTGCAACAGTGCCGATTATCTTCTTAACCGCTCGGGATAGTGACATTGACACAGTGGTGGGGCTGCGAATGGGCGCCGATGATTACTTGACCAAAGACGTCTCACTGCCTCACCTGATGGCACGCATTGCCGCCTTGTTTCGCCGCAGTGATCTCTTGGCCCAAACGCCGGCTAGCCAAGTAAAAAGTCTGCATTGCGGCCCGCTGAATCTTGATTTGGATCGGATGCGCGTTTACTGGCATGACACCTTGATCGATCTCACTGTGACCGAGTTTTGGATGGTCCATGCCTTGGTTAAACGTCCGGGCCACGTCAAAAGCCGTCAAGCATTAATGGATGAAGCGCACGCGGTGGTGGACGACAGCACCATTACCTCGCACGTGAAACGGATCCGTAAAAAGTTTCTCGCCGTCGATAGCCAATTTAATTGCATTAGCACCGTCTATGGCATGGGGTATCGCTGGGATGAGGAACACCCATGAGCCTGAGTCGACTGCGTCGTTATGGCTTAAAAGGACGTCGCTGGGTGCGAGAAGGGCTGGCCGGGATCCGCACCAAGATTGTAATTCTCTCGAGTTTTCTACTGCTGCTGCCCTATTTGGGCTACCAGTACGTGTGGGAAATGGAAAGTGTTTTACGCCAAGGCCAAGAGCAGACGCTAATGGGCACCGCTCGGGCCTTTGCGATGGGGATGAACGATCGCCCCAGCTTATTTACCCAGCATGCCCCACCCTCTACCTTAGAGCCGGGCAAAGATTTGCATGCATTTCGCTTAACCCAGCCTATTCGCTTAGATGGCAACTTAGAGGATTGGCAACCCTATCACCATCATCAGCGCCTTTACCAACGCAACGGACTGATCTTTAGCCAAGGTGCATACAACAGTGACACGCTTTCTTTGGCGATCATGAGTGGCAGCACCGACACTGCGGTGTATTTCGCGCTCGATATTATCGATAGCACCCCTGCCAAGCCACAAGCGACAGGCGATATCGACAGTCAAGATCATCTCATATTGGCACTCACCTCACCGCAAGGGGCGTTTTATCGCGTCGCCATCGGACAAGCGCGTGATTCTGACAATGCAAAAATCATCCATCTTGATAACGGTCTTGCCGACAATGCCACCGGCGTAAATATCGAAGGCCCGCCCCAACCACTTCCCATCGCCGCTAAGTGGCGCGCCACCGAGCAAGGCTACCAAGTTGAGATCAAACTGCCAGCAGCTTGGGTCGGCCAGCAGCTCGGCATCGCTTACTACGATGTGGATGACAGTTTTAACCGCGGTCTACGGGCGATCATTGGCACCGCATCAACACGTTCGGCGGCAACGCTGGGCAGCTTTATGATGCCCTCGGCCCCCATTCAAGCATTAATTGAGCGGATGAATAATGGCGCCTCCAGTGTATGGGTGGTTGATCAACACAGTCGCGTGCTAGCAAAAGCGGGCGATATCCAAACCTCCACCGGCGTCTGGCAACCTCGCCAAGCGATCCCAGAGCAGCAAGGCGTCATGGACTGGATAACACAAACGCTGCTACGCCCTTGGTACGATAAACTGCTTGTAACCCCGCCTGAGCATTTTGTCGATGCGATGCAACAAGCCTCAATTTATAAGGGCGTACAGGCGCAACAAGCCTTACAAGGGCGGCCTTACGCCAGTTGGCGCAGCTCAGATGACAACCAAGCGATGATCTTAACCGCAGCCTACCCGATTTGGTTGGAAGGTAAAGTAGCGGGGGCCGTGATTGTTGAAGAGACCACCAACGGGATCCGTAGCCTGCGTAATGAGGCCCTCGAAACCCTCTTTTCCGTGATGCTCGCGGTGATTTGTACCGGCGTGCTCTTGCTGCTGTTATTCGGCTCGCATATCGCCAAACGTCTGCGTCGTCTCCAACAAGAAGCTAATCATGCTATCGATAGCCAAGGGCGCGTCACGGGCACAATCACACCGGCAACCAGCCACGATGAAATCGGTTTATTAACCCAAACCATCACCGACATGGTTGGCCGCATTGCTGGCTATAACCAGTATCTTGAAAAAATGTCATCTCGCTTATCCCATGAGCTGAGAACGCCCATTGCGGTAGTGCGATCGTCATTGGAAAATATGGCGTACACGCAAGCGGACCCTGACCAGCTTACCTACATCAACCGCGCCCAAGACGGGGTGCAACGCCTTGCAGGGATCTTATCGACCTTAACCGAAGCCACACGCCTTGAACAAAGCTTTGATAATGCCGATAAAGAGCCGGTGAATCTCAATGCACTGATAGAAGGCTGCGGGCAAGGCTATCAACTGGCGTATCCGGATCATCGGTTTAACATCACACTACCGGCGCAGACCGTTCGAGTATTCGCTGTGCCCGACTACCTCGCGCAATTATTGGATAAGCTCGTGTCCAACGCGGTTGAGTTTGATGATGGCGCCACCCCGATTGATCTTGCGCTGAGCCTTGATGCTGAGCATATTACTATCACAGTAAGTAACGCCGGGCCGCTACTGCCCGAACATATGCGTGATCAGTTGTTCCAATCTATGGTCAGCGTACGGTCAGAGTCGCATAAATCGGATAAACCGCATCTCGGTTTAGGCCTTTACATTGCACGTTTGATTGCAGACTTTCACCAAGCGACACTTGTGGCCAGCAATCGCGCCAGCCAAGATGGTGTGACAATGTCACTTATATGGCCCAGCACACAGCAGCTTGGCGAAGATTGATCTTCCGCTTTATCGTGTCGATACTGAGGGTTCACTGACAGGGAGAGCTAACATGATTGACTTTTATTCAGCCGCCACCCCCAATGGCTACAAAGTTGCGATCGCCTTGGAAGAAATGGGACTGCCGTATCAATTGCATGCACTCGATTTAATGGCGAACGAACAGAAACAACCGGAATTTCTGGCGATTAACCCCAATGGACGTATTCCTGCCATTGTCGATCAGGACAACGACAATTTTGCTGTGTTTGAGTCCGGTGCCATTTTGCTCTATCTCGCGGAAAAGACGGGGCAGTTTCTAACGTCAGACCCTAAAGCGCGCTCGCAAACTATCCAGTGGCTCATGTTTCAAATGGGTGGGGTTGGGCCCATGATGGGCCAAGCGAACGTGTTTTACCGCTATTTCCCAGAGAAAATCCCAGCGGCAATCGAACGCTATCAAAAAGAGGGGCGACGCTTACTCGAAGTGGTTGATGGCCAGTTGCAAAAACATCCGTTCCTTGCCGGCGACGAATACACCATTGCCGATATGGCCACCTGGCCTTGGGCGCGCATTCATGAATGGAGCGGCATTGATATTTCGGGCCTTGATGCTTTAAAAGCGTGGCTAGATACGCTAGCGGCAAGGCCTGCCTGCCAAAAGGCGCTACTCACGCCCGCCCCCTCTGACGCGACAGATGAAGAGCGCGCCAAACAAATTCGCGGCATGGTCACACGCTAGGCTGAGCGGTATACTAAACGGGCAGGCACATCATTGGCCTGCCCTTTTTGTTCTGTCTATGCTGTCGAGGTTTTGTCGTGTTAACGCCCTGTATTGGTTTGTGCCGCCGTGAAGAAGATGTTTGTGTAGGGTGCAAGCGTACCCTCGATGAAATCATTGCGTGGGGCAAAATGACCGACGATCAGCGCGCCGCGATTATGGCTGAGCTCCCACAGCGTCCTGACCCCAAACCGCCTGAGCCCATTCGCCCCTCACGAAACCCGTTCAAACGACGATTCAGCTGATGCCACCAGTGGTTTACGGTATTCAATAATCACTTGGTTACCTTCGTAGTACACTGCTTCAATGTCGCCGTCGACAATGACTTTACTGCTTACCAACACATCTTGGTACGCTTGTTCGCGCTCACGCAGGCTGGGTAAGATTTTGTTGGGCTCAACGCCCATCGCTTGACAAAATGCGAACACAAAACGGCTGTCGAGTGTGGCATCGCCATGAATACAACGTGAAAAGGTAAGATGGCTGACTTCTAAGCGTTTTGCCATTTCAATTTGCGTGATCCGTGCTTTGGCTTTGTACGACATCCACGTGTCGTAGAGGGCTTGTCGATCCTCTTGGTTAAACGTCATCCTAGTGTCCAATCGAAAAAAAGAGCATTGGCTGCAAGGGTAACAAGCCACGACCGACGAATGTCAGCCTGCCGTTAAGCGCGAGTTAATCTTGCCGTGTGGCATCGACTTCGCTAGGATCGCGACTACGCGCCCAAACACAAGAGCCCCCTATGGACATTAATTTGGCGAACCTGCCTGCCGATGAAAAACAAAAAATAGAACTCGACAAACAAGCCGCCTACGCAGTTTGGAAAGTGGTCAACAACAAAGCAGAATCGAGCCTATTCGAGCAAGAAGCGCATGCGCTAGCTGAATGGCAGCGGGACTTCTACCTCGAATGCGTCGAAAAGTATCGAGCCCAACCCGACGCCTTCATCATTCCCGAACAAGACCCCCCTGTCAGCTGATCCTCTCGCGCCTATTAAGGCGCGTTTACACAAAGCGCTCCGCACGGATAAAAGAGACCAACTTTAAACCAGTTATTCTCTCTGCCAATAAATCACCTGTTTAAAACAGCATAGGTGTCTGTGTTTTGTGACACCTCCAGCGCACGAGTGACGCCAAATTGTCATACACTTTTTTGTCATTTCGACTAGCCAAATCCACCAACCCGCTCTACTGTTATTCTTATCAAAAAGCATTCATTATTTGGCGAGTTGCCGAACATTTAACTAACTTTAAAACGGTGTTGGCTGGGTGACTCCGCGGTAACCATAATAAAAGCCGCATAGAAAAGCGGACAGTGTACGATTACCGCCCGTAGGAAGCACCCTTACTTTTTAGACAGACAAGCGTTAGCTCAGTAAGGGGTAAAAACTATGACGTTGGGGTTTAAATCACGCATTATGGTGGGGGTCGGTCTGTTGGTGACCGTCTCTCTCGTGGTGTTGGGAACACTCAATACGCTCTCGCTACGAGAGAAAATGATTGAGTCTCTCACCACACAAACACAAAACAAACTTGATCACCATGTTACAGAGTTAGAGCAGCTGGTTACCTCGCAACTCTCGGCTATTGAAAAAGGTGCAAATCACTTCACAACGGGCCTCACCGCACAAGAAAACGTGGCGCAAGTGAGGATGCTGGCAGACACCGCCGGTATCGCCAATGTGATCATGACGTATGAAACCGGTGATTCGTTTATGTCGAATCATTCAGGCGATGGCGTCACCACCAACCAATACAACTTCCGCGATCGCGACTGGTATCGGCAAGTCAAAGCCGATCAATCCATTCACTTAACCGGTATTTACACCGACAAAGTGACTGGCGGTAAGGTGATCAGCGCGGTTGCCCCCGTGTTTGAAAATGGCCGCTTCATCGGCGCGTTGCTTGGTGACATTCCACTGGAAAGCGTGATCACTCAGGTAAGCAACATGCGCTTTGCCGGTGGTGCCGCAACACTGACCGATCAAAACGCAGTCTTTTTTGCCAGTGATGATCCGAACGATATCGGCAAAACGCCCTCTCAGGTCAGTGCCACCTTCAGTGATATGGAAAACATGTTCCGCACCGATGAGCGAGGTCACTTGAGCTTTCCCTATATGGGCATTAATTTTGATGGCTATTTCCAGCGCGTTAACCTCACGGAAAATCGCTATTGGACGCTGATGGTGTTTGTGGATCAGCAAACGGCGTTGGCAGACATTCGCAGTGCTAAAATTGAATCTTTAGTGACGGGGATCATCCTGCTGGCGCTGAGCTTGGCAGCGATCTATCTGATCATCAATTACTCATACCGTCCACTGATCAAATTGAAACAAGCGGTGTTAGATCTCTCCAAAGGGAGCGGCGATCTCACCGCACGACTTGAGGTCAATGGCAACGATGATTTGGCCCAAATCAGCCGCGGCTTTAATACCTTTGTCGAAAACCTGCAAAATATGATGCTGAAGGTCTCCCAAGCCAGTCAAATGATTTCCAGCAACATCACCCAGCTGTCGCAAAACACCCAAGAAAACGAGTCTGTTCTCGAGGCGCACTCGGCAGAAACCGAACAAGTGGTGACCGCGATTACTGAGATGAGTGAAAGTGCACGCAGTATTGCTCAAAATGTCTCGCAATCGAATGACATCACAGAATCGGCCAGTAAAGAGGCCAGTCAATCGCTTGAAGTGGTCGACAATGCCGTCGTCACCGTGAGTGCACTGGTAGATGAAGTGGAAGATATGTCAGCCCGAATCACCAGCATGAATCAGGATGCAAACAAAATCAGCGACGTGCTCAATGTGATCGGGGAAATTTCCGAGCAAACCAACCTGCTTGCCCTTAACGCCGCGATTGAAGCCGCGCGGGCCGGTGAGCAAGGCCGTGGGTTCGCGGTGGTTGCCGATGAAGTTCGTGCCCTCGCCGCGCGCACGCAAAGCAGCACGACCGAAATCTCAGATATGCTTACTGCCCTCCTTGATGGCACATCGAGCGTGGTTGAGGCGATGGGAAAAACCAAAGAGCAGTGCCAAAGCACGGCGGATAAGACGTCGGAAGTCTCAAACAGCCTGACCATCATGAGCGCCTCCGTACGTGAAATTGATGATGTCAGCACCCAAATCGCAACCGCGACCGAAGAACAAAGTGCCGTAGCGGAGGAGTTGAGTAAAAACATGCTCTCGATTCGCGACATGGTGAGCAGCTTAGTCGAGAGCGGTAAGCAAACCGTTTCCGCAACCGACTCATTATCACAGTCGAATCAAGAGCTTGATCGCTTAGTGTCCAATTTTAAACTGCAGTAGTTTTGCACGCAGTCCGTTTCAAGCGGCACAAGCACCCTCACACTTTATTCGGTTGTTGTTATCGTCAGGCAGGGCCCCCTGCCTGACTTCGCAGTTGGAGATGTAGTTATGTCTAGTGCCCACCCCGACGGCTATGCCGTCACCCCCACGTTCGCTAAACATTACCAAACCATGCGGGCGCATTTTTTTAACCGAGACCCGAACCGCTGGCCCATTTATCGTACGCCGGGTTTAGCCCAGTGGCTCGAGCAAGGTATGCTCCCCGCGCCAACGTCACCCGATATACATTTACTTGAGCAACAACACGTGCCCAGCCACAGCGATCTGAGTCATCATATTTTTCCGCCGCTTGCTTTACACGCGGCAACACACTCCAAAGATTGGACTGCACCGCAAGCGGTCGAAAATGTGATTACTGCGCCCTGTGACCCTGCCATTCATGGCGCACTACTGGCTACTTTGGCCAATCCAAACTTGGTGTATAGCGAATACGCGGGGTTGTCGGTAGAGCTTGAGCAAACTATCGTCCGCCAAGTCGCCAACTTGATTGGTTATGATGACCAACGCGCCACGGGGCTTTTTACCCAAGGTGGCACCTTTGGCAACCTCTACGGTTACTTGCTTGGGCTGAGAAAACAGTTTCCGCTGTCCGGTCAGCGGGGTCTGCAAGGGCAAGACTTTCGGATGATTAACTCATTGGCCGGTCACTATTCCAACATGACGAACCTCGGCCTGTTAGGGACAGATATTCCTAATCAAGTGCTTCGCGTCAAAGTCGATGCGCGTAACCGCATGGATTTGGATGATTTTGCCTACACCTTAAACGGCTGTTTGGCGCAAGGGCTAGCGGTTCCTACCATCTTGCTCACCTTTGGGACCACAGACACCTTTGCAATTGATGACATTGAACGCGTGTATCAGATCCGAGAGCGTGCTTGTCAGCAATATAACGTCGTCAGCAAGCCTCATATTCATGTGGATGCGGCCGTCGGTTGGCCACTTATCATGTTCAATGATTACGACTTTAACGACAATCCGCTCGGCATTAACAGCGTGACTAAGCAAAAACTCGCCGCCTTACTCCCGCGGATCCGTGGTCTGCGCTATGCCGATTCCATCACGATCGATTTCCAAAAATGGGGGTTTGTCCCTTATACCTCCAGTTTGGTGATGTTCAAAAATAGCGACGATATGGAATGCCTCAAACAAGATCCTCACTATTTCTCCTATTTTGAAGCGAGCAAAACCACCCATACCCATCTGCAATCCACCATTGAGTGTTCTCGCGGTGCAGCGGGGGCTTATGGTGCTTACTGTGCGCTTAATATGCTGGGCAAGCGAGGCTATCAGACCATGATTGCGCATGGCTTACAAAACGCGGAGTATCTGAAGGGACGATTGAGCGATTTACCTTATTGCAAAGTGGTCGCAAGAGATAACTTGGGGCCCACGGTGGCCTTTCGCCTGTATCACCCCGCTGAAGACCTCGATGTGGATACCTTGTTCGAGCAAGAACAAAAGCTACACCAATTAGGCGCGCGTATCGACAGCATTACCCAGCACAGCTTATTTCACCGCCAGCACTTTTTGGCTCGGCAAGGTCGAAAACTTCATACCAATTGGGTTGAATCCATTGCCCATACGGAGTTCGACACCGATGGCCAATGCTTGTTTATTCCCGGCGAAAAGGCCGTGTTCCTTAATCCGTATACCGAGCAGCGCCATATCGGTGAATTTATTGACACCTTAATGGCAACGGAGACTGAACAGCCCGCCTGATCGCGGGCTTACCAACGCCAAAAGTGCGGCATAAACAGGGCCAAAACGGTGAAATACTCCAAACGGCCCAAAATCATTGCGGCATTCAGGAACCAAATACCGGTGTCACTCACCGGCTGGAAGTTGCTGCCAACCTCACCAAAACCTGGGCCCAATACATTGATACATGCGACGACCGCGGTAAATGCAGACCAAAAGTCGAGACCTGTCATCATCATCAACAAGGTGAAAACACCCGTGGTCAGCGCAGCCAGCGACATAAACGCCATAACCGCTTGCGTCACGTCGTTGGATACGACTTTGTCCTGATAGCGAATAGGCAGCATCGCTGAGGGGTGAATCAATTGGTGCAGCTGGCGACGAATAATTTTAAACGTGATGATATCGCGAATAATTTTGTTCCCGCCAGCAGTCGAGCCTGAGCAGCCACCCAAATAGGCACAGAACACCAAGAACAGTCCGGTCGCCGCAGGCCAAGAGCTTAAATCAGCAGCACCGAACCCCGTACTGGTAATAAAAGACACCACATGAAACGCAGCAAAGCTTAGAGAAACCCACACCGATTCATAGCGTGATTCACCGTATAAATATAATCCCAATATCAGGGATAAGCAGGCAACGACAATGAGAAAGACCCGTGATTCTTCATCTTCGAAATACAAACGCACACCCCGCCAACCGATGCGAAAAATACGAAAGTGCAAACCGAAGTTAATCGCGCCAAGCAGCATAAAGACATTGGAGATCATCAACATCAAATGGCTTTGAAAGTGCCACATACTGGCATCATGCGTCGAGAAGCCACCGGTTGAAACGGTTGAGAAACTATGGGCAATGGCATCGTAAGCACTCATCCCCGCCAAATAATACGCAAGGGCACAAGCAAGCGTGATCACCACATACACGCCCCATAAATAGTGGGCCGTTTTAGAGATCCGCGGGGACAATTTCTCGTCTTTGATGGGTCCGGGGGTTTCTGCTTTTAACAGCCGCATCCCGCCCACGTTCAACATAGGAAGCACCGCGACCACAAAGATAACCACACCAAGTCCGCCCATCCATTGTAAAAACTGGCGATACAACAGGAAAGAGGCGGGCATATCATCCAGCCCACTGAGTATGGTGGCACCAGCGGTGCTAAGTGCACTGATCGACTCAAAGGTGGCATCCGAAAAATTCACCCCAGTCACCAGTTTAATCGGGATCCCACCCAATATACCGACCAAAATCCACGTAAAGGTCGAAAACAATAAGGCATCACGGAAGGTGACTTGGCTTAGCTTACTTTTACGAAATAGCCAAGAGATAACCAAAGAGGCCATCATCATCAGTAAAGAGGGATAAAAAAACTGTGTCGACACATGATCGCGAAATAGGAATAGCGACAGAAGTCCAAACACAAATTGAACAATACCCATCCATAAAACAGGCATGCCCAATAGACGCAGTGTGTTTTGAAAGTTAATCATGACATGGGAAACTCATCATTAACGCACCAGTGGCCTGCAAGCCCTTCGAACCACTCGCGTTATCACGCCATTAAAGGCGACAACGGTAAAAGTGCACATTAAACCGCGCACCGTTAAAAGTATATAGCTGGCACATCGGGAATGTCCCACAATGCCACAGGCATATCAGCGCCGTTAATACCCTGCCAACAAGGCATTACGTCGCAGACATGGATCAAAAAAGCCGGGCATTGCTACCCGGCTTTCTATTATTTACTGCGCTTGGCGACGCTCACCGCGGAATGAGCCGCGATCATTGCCACGGTCACGGTTGAAGCGACGTTCGCCACGACCACGGTTGTCACGGTCTTGACGACCACGGCCACCGCGATCGCTTGGGCGACGGTCACGGATCACATTGCCTTCAACGCGTTGTGCGTTGGTTTCTTTCTGGCGAATACGTAGCTTCTGAAGCTGCGCAAAGACTTCTTTTGGCATGGTCTTTGGCAACTGTACGTAAGTGTGTCCCGGTGCCAGTTTGATCGCACCAATGTTGTTTTTGTCTAGACCTAGCTCGTTGGCAATCGCGCCAACGATATCTTTAACTTGTACGCCTTGCTCACGACCCACGCTTAACTGATAGGTATCCCAGTCTGCCGGGTTGGTATCACGGCGGTCACGACCATTTTGGCGATCATCACGACGACGCTCACGACGTTGGCTTTCACGTTCCATCGCCGCAATCATAGGATCAGGGCCTTTGTAGAACAATGGACGCTTGCCTTGCTGACGCTGAAGTAGCATCGCCGCTAAGGTAGTCGCATCAACTTCGATGTCGTTTTGGAGCTGTTCAATCAAGCTGACGAAAGGAGCGATTGAGTCAGCATCTTTTTTCTCAGCCAGTTCGCTAGCCAAACGGGCCACACGAGATTCCGCTACTTTATCGCGGTTCGGCAACTGGATTTCGTCCATGCGCGTCTGAGTGACACGCTCAATGGTACGCAGCATACGCATCTGGTTGGTACGTACCAGCAAGATCGCTTTACCTGCACGTCCAGCACGACCGGTACGACCAATGCGGTGAATGTAAGATTCAACATCAAACGGAATGTCATAGTTAAAGACATGGGTGATACGTGGCACATCAAGACCACGCGCAACAACGTCAGTTGCTACCAAAATATCAATCACGCCACGTTTGATGTGGTCAACCGTACGCTCACGTTGAGATTGCGGAATATCACCGTGCAGCGCAGCGGCTTTAAAGCCACGTGCAGACAACCAGTCCGCAAGACGCTCGGTATCTTGACGAGTACGAACGAACACAATCGAGGCGTCTGTGTCTTGCGTTTCCAAAAGACGGCTCATCGCTTCGTCTTTTTCTACGCCTTTCACAACCCAGAATTGTTGCTCAACTTTCTCAACCGTACGGTTGCTTCCCGCAACATCGATGCGAGCAGGCTTACGCAAGAAACGATCAACAATTTGTTTAACGATTGGAGGCATGGTGGCAGAGAACAACACGCGTTGTGCCGACTCAGGTGCTTGCTCCATGATCCAAGTGACGTCGTCTACGAAGCCCATTTTGAGCATTTCGTCCGCTTCGTCGAGAATAAAGGTATGTACTTCATCCAGCTTCAAACGATCGCGGTTAATCAAATCTTTCACACGACCTGGGGTACCCACGATAATGTGCGCGCCGCTTTTCAGCGCCTTCATTTGATCAACGATCGAAGCACCACCGTAGATCTCAAGAATTTTGAGGCCTTTGATGTTTTGCGCCAAGGTTTTCATCTCAGCAGCAACCTGAATGGCCAACTCGCGAGTCGGCGCCATCACGATGGCTTGAGGTTTATGCTGGCTTAAATCAACTTTGTTCAACAGCGGCAAAGAAAACGCCGCGGTTTTGCCCGTCCCCGTCTGCGCTTTACCTAGCGCATCACGGCCTTCTAGCAGCACAGGAATAGACGCAGCCTGAATCGGTGTTGGCGATTCAAAGCCCATGGCGTCAAGTGCAGATAAAAGGGTGTCGGCCAGATCTAACTGGCGAAATTTGGTTACAGATTCTTGCATTGGGATCCCAATCTATGAGTGTAGCGAAACGGGGCCCCTTCAGCGTTCTGCTCAACCAGCTACACTGCTCTTTCACAGTGTAAGTCACCAGCGCCACGGGCCTCGGTAATTAAGGGTGTGCATTCTGCGCTATTCAGGCGAAAAAAGCCAGAAAAAGTTGAACAACTTCACAAATTTTGCCGATTTCGCGCACTCATGTGGCACATTGTTTATCTCGCATACAATCCCTGTATGGTTACGCATCAACCGATTACTGGCGATTCACTCGGATCCACGCCTTACCACACCATCGATAGCAATTTCCGGTCACGGGTTGGTTTTGCGTGACCGAATACGTATAGTGTGGCGATTCGAAAACCGAGACCGATGTTATGTTTCAAGACAATCCCCTGCTAGCGCAACTTAAGCAACAGATCCAAGAAACCCTGCCCAAGAAAGAGGGAACGGTGAAAGCCACTGAAAAAGGCTTTGGCTTTTTAGAAGTGGACGATAAAACCAGCCTCTTTATTCCACCACCGTATATGAAGAAAGTGATGCACGGTGATCGTGTTGAAGCCTTCGTTCGCACAGAAAAAGAGCGTGAGGTCGCAGAGCCGGATGCCTTGATTGAGCAAAGCATTGACCGCTTTATTGGTCGCGTTCAGTGGATTCGTAACCGTCTCAATATTGTCCCGGATCATCCGCAAATCAAAGATGCTATCCGCGCCAAAACCCAGCGCGGCTTATCGCAAGACGAACTTAAAGATGGCGACTGGGTTGTCGCATCCCTGATCCGTCACCCACTCAAAGGCGACGACAACTTCTTCTGCCAAGTCAGTGAAAAAATCACCGATGCCAATGACAAGATTGCGCCTTGGTGGGTCACGCTAGCAAAACATAACTTACCAAACCAAGAGCCTGCGCCTAAAGAAGCATGGGCGATGTTGGAGCAAGGTTTAGAGCGCCGCGATCTGACCGCGCTCCCCTTCGTGACCATTGATAGCGAATCGACCAAAGATATGGACGATGCGTTATATGTAAAAGCCAACGAGCAAGGCGGCTTTACCATGACAGTCGCGATTGCCGATCCGACTGCGTATATCGATGCGGATGACGACCTTGACCAAGTGGCCCGCAGCCGCGGCTTTACGATTTACTTGCCCGGTCGCAATATCCCAATGTTGCCTCGCGATCTGAGTGACGATTTGTGTTCACTACGTGCCCACGAGAAACGTCCGGCGCTTTGCTGTACCTTCAATATCGCTGCCGATGGCACCATTGCCGATGACGCCGAGTTTTTCTCAGCATGGATCCAATCACACGGCCAGCTAGCCTACGACAAGGTGTCTGACTACATCGAGCAAGGTGAACAAGCAGCATGGCAGCCAGAGAGCAGCGACATCGCGGATCAAATCCATCAGTTGCATCAGTTTGCACTTGCTCGCATTGAATGGCGTGAAACGCATGCGGTGACCTTCCCCGATCGTCCAGACTATCGCTTTGAACTCAGCGAAGATAACGATGTGATCGCGATTCACACTGACGCGCGCCGCATCGCTAACCGTATCGTTGAAGAGGCGATGATCAGCGCTAACATTTGTGCGGGTCGCAAACTGCGTGAATCGTTCGGTTTCGGTATTTTTAACACCCACGCAGGCTTTAACAGTGACAAGCTGGACGATGTGGTCGAGTTGGTCAAAGCCCATGAAGGAGAAGCCGATAGCGAAAGTTTGGCAACCGTTGAAGGCTTTAGCGCATTGCGTCGTTGGTTAAACAGCCTCGACAGCACGTATCTCGACAACCGCCTGCGTCGTTTCCAAGCGTACAGTGAAATTGGTCACGAGCCAGCTCCTCACTACGCGATGGGCCTTGATGTCTACGCTACATGGACATCGCCTATCCGTAAGTACGGCGATATGATTAACCACCGCTTACTCAAAGCGAGCATTCGCGGCGAAAGCGAAGCTAATGCCCCTGCGGATACGGTCGGTGAAGAACTGGCTGGTCATCGCAAACACCACCGCATGGCCGAGCGCGATGTCGCTGATTGGCTGTACGTCCGTTTGTTGAAGCCAGAAGTGGAAGCACAAACCCGTTACACAGCGGAAATCTTTGATATTAATCGCGCGGGTATGCGTGTTCGCCTACTCGAAAATGGCGCACCGGCGTTTATCCCATCGTCGCTGATCATCGATAACAAAACCCGCATTGCCTGTGATAAAGAAACTGGCACAGTGACCATTGATGGCAACGTTGAGTTTAAGCTTGGCGACAGCCTAGAAGTGGTGATTGCGGATATCAAAGAATCCACGCGCTCTATTGTGGCAAAACCAACCCAAGTGTTTGCGCTGCCTGAGCAAGCGAAAGAAGAATAATCTCGCCCTCTTTCTTGTGGCTCTCTACGGCGAGTCCACTCCCCTTCAAAGCCAAGCCTTACCGCTTGGCTTTTTTATTGGGCGTCTTGCGCCGAAAGTGATAGGTTAGTCATTAGTTTCGCGCTATCTAACGGCAAGGCGCCAGGGTCATCGAGCCACCATCCCATCGATAACAAGCCTTGACGGCGCATCGGCAGGAAAAAGCACAAGGCTGGTCACAGTCTGTTTGTTTAAGGCCCTGAATTTGGCACCCTTTCACCGTGCGCAAACTATGATAGCTAAAACACAAGCATTGGTTTTTCACACTTGCCACGCAGTATATAAGGTGTCATGGGGCTGTTACATTCACCGTTAGCACGTTTGGGCGTGCCGCTACTTATCTTCCTTGTTTTTGCTGCCGGTTATCACCCGTTGCTGGCCTCGCTTTCGCCATACCTAAACTTACTCTATGCCGCTCCCTTCTATTTATTATTTACTGCCCTGCTATTAAGTCACTTGTTCAAGAGTGCGCGTGTTGGCATGACTGTGGTGATATTGCTTATTAGCTACACCGTCATTTTAACCCGGCTGCAATCACCACTGACTGACGGCACAACCTATTTGGAATATGTCCTTCTAGTCGTATTGTTGCCGATTAATTTGCTCTATATTCGCATCACCCGCGATAGAAAGCTGACCTCGCTGTATGGCTTGTTATTTTTTGCCGCTATGGCACTCGAGATTGGCTGGGGCGCGCTGTTAGTGATGCAATATGGTGAATTGGCGACCTGGCTGTACCAGCATCCAGTGTTTGTGCGCATCCCCGCCTTTAGCCCATTGCCCCTGCTTTTGATCGTAATGCTACTGATTGCGCTGTGTATGGCCGCGATACGTGTTTTACATAAAAACAGTGTCGATGATCATGCCACCTTTATCGCGCTCACCTGTACATCAGTCACGGTGATCTTTTTTGATATGGCCTATGTGTCATCATTTAGTTTTGCCATTGCCGGCTTACTCCTTATTGCCAACCAAGTCGCGTTTAGTCATCAATTGGCCTTTTTAGATGGTTTAACCGCCATTCCAAGTCGTCGGGCATTGCAAGATGAGTTAAAACACCTCGGTCGTCGTTACACCATCGCCATGCTCGATGTGGATCACTTCAAGCGCTTTAATGACACCTATGGCCATGAAACCGGTGACGATGTGTTAAAACTGGTGGCGAGTTTGCTGTCACAATGCGAAGGTGGCGCAAGCGCTTTCCGCTACGGCGGGGAAGAATTTACCCTTTTATTCAAAGGAAAAACCACCGATCAATGCCTGCCTTTTCTTGACGCATTGCGAGAGGATATTGCCCAATACCCGTTGGTACTTCGTGAAGAAAACCGTCCCACCAACCCGAGTGAAGGCAAGCAAAAACGAGGACAGAAAAAAGATAGCGCAACCGTTCATGTGACTGTCAGTATCGGCTTCGCCGATGCCTCGCAAGCCAGCCAACCGGATGAAGTGTTGCAACTGGCCGATCAAGCGCTGTATAAAGCTAAACAGGCGGGAAGAAACTGTATTCGAGGAAGCGAATGATAAAGCTAGGGTTAGTGTGTACCTTCATCCTGTTGCTAAGCGCATGTAGCAGCTCACCATCGGATCCGGACTCAAGCACAACGCCCGTCTCCTCGGCTCACTCACATTCCGCAAGCAGCCAAGCATTGCACTACGCACTAACCCAGCACTACCAGCAATGGCAAGGCACGCCTTATCGTTGGGGAGGCACCTCACGCCAAGGCATCGACTGCTCGGCTTATACCCAGCGCGTTTATCGTGATGCGCTATCCACGCCCTTACCGCGCACAACTCATGGCCAAGCAAAGGGCGGCTATCCGGTTGATTATCAGGATGCTCAATTGGGCGATTTGGTTTTCTTCCACATTCGCCCCGGCTTGCGCCATGTTGGTATCTATCTCGGCAATCAGCAATTTATGCATGCGTCCACGTCACAAGGAGTGACAGTGTCACGCCTCGATAACCCTTATTGGCAAGCGCGCTTCTGGCAATTCCGTCGTTATTTCTGAGGCGAGGCTTTTACCGAGTCAGCCAGTTCGCAACAGGGTTGATAGCGCGGACATGTGACGACATGATCATTGACCATGCCAAGCGCTTGCATCAGCGAATAACAAATGGTCTCGCCCACAAACTTAAAGCCACGCTTTTTCAAAAAGCGACTCATGGCGCGGGACTCGTCGGTCGCGGTGGCGACATCGGCATCCGATTGGTGGTGGTTAACAATTGGTACACCGTCAGTAAACTGCCAAAGTGCTCTCGCCAAGGATCCATACTCTTCCACCAGCGTCACCGCCGCTTTCGCATTGGTAAACACAGACGCTACTTTCAAGCGATTGCGGACAATCTCGTGGTTGGCCATGATCTCAGCAATATTCGGCTCAGCCACGTTTGCCAGTTGATAGAAATCGAAATCAGAAAAAGCGGCGCGATACGCGGAACGCTTTTCTAGAATCAGCCGCCAACTTAATCCTGCTTGCGCGCCCTCTAAGCAAATGAACTCAAAGATCGCTTGATCATCAAATGTCGGCACGCCCCACTCGGTATCGTGATAATGCCGCTCCGACTCACTCTGCTGTGCCCATTGGCAAGGTTCCATGACAATTTTCCTTAAAGTTGGTTGCATGATGGTAATGTATTTGTTCCGATTGTCCGCGATTTTGTTGTTCATGCCACGAAATCAGCGAGTTAACTCCGTATAAATCTGTCGATTTCGTTAACATGTCGCTATCTTTGATCGCTACAAGTCTATGAAACGTAACATACTCGTTGTTGTCAGAGTGCATTCACTCTCAGTGGTAACCATAAAGGAAAACACGTGACAAAAAAGCATATTCTTATCACAGGGGCAGGACAACGGATCGGCTACGCGCTTGCTTGTCACTTTCTTGCCCAAGGGCATCAAGTCACTGTGTCGTATCGGACACCGCGCCCCCAAGTGAGTGAGCTTATCGAGCGAGGCGCCCACTGTATTCAGGCGGACTTTTCTACCGATGCCGGCATTCACGCATTTATCCAAGCCATTGACGCGCACAATCCGGTGTTTGATTGCTTAATCCATAATGCCTCATCGTGGGACAGTGAAAAGCAAAGCCAAGATTTCGCGGCTTTGTTTGACAGCATGATGCAAATCCACGCCAAAACGCCTTATCTAATCAATATGGCGGCAACCCGATGGATGAATAGCGGCGACATTATTCACCTGACCGATTATGTGGCCCATAAAGGTAGCGCAAAACACCTTGCCTATGCCGCGAGTAAAGCCGCGCTTGAAAACCTCACGCTATCGTTTGCCCAACAACTCGCCCCCGACATCAAGGTAAACAGTATTTCCCCTGCGCTTATCATGTTTAACGACGGCGATGACGATTCCTACCGTGAAAAAGCGCGCAAAAAATCGATTTTGGGCACCGTGCCCGGCGAGCAGGAAGTGATCGACGCCTGCGACTTTATTCTTGCCAGTCAGCATATGACGGGCCAATCCCTTAAACTCGATGGCGGACGCCATTTAGCGTAATTGCCTAACTGGAAAGCACAATGATGAATGACGCTGTGATCAAAATTACCAACCTACGTTTGCGTACTTATATCGGCTTTAACCCCGAAGAACAGGAAAAAAAGCAAGACGTGGTGATTAACGTAGAAATTCACTATCCCGGCCGCAAAGCCAGCCAAGAAGATAATGTTGACGACGCACTGAACTATAAAGTGATCACCAAAGCGATTATCGACTATGTTGAGAATGGCCGCTTTTTGTTGTTGGAAAAACTGGTCGCCGGCGTGCTCGACATTGCACGCGATCACCACTGGGTGCGTTACGCCCAAGTAACTATTGATAAGCCGCATGCGTTAAGGTTTGCCGACTCCGTCTCACTGAGCCTCAGTTGGACAGACCGCGATTCGTAACCGCGTAAAGAGTTCGTTAGAATAATTCGAACATCTTGTTCAAGGTAACTTGGTTCTGAATTTCATTTTACCTTATATACTGTGTTGGAATTGTTATTAGGACAGGGACTATGACAGCAAAAACGAGTTACGATCCTGTAATGCGGGTGCTGCACTGGCTCTCTACTCTGGTCATTATCGGCTTGTTTGCCGTGGGCCTGTGGATGGTCGACCTTAGCTATTACAGCAGTTGGTATCAAACCGCCCCACATTGGCATAAATCCATTGGGATCTTGCTCGCTGGCGCCACCATACTGCGCTTAGGGTGGAAAATCACTCATACGATGCCCAAGGTTGAGGGCAAAGCGTGGGAACGTAAGGCCGCGACCGCGGCACATCACACGATTTACTTGCTCCTCGCAGTACTGTTTGTGTCTGGGTATTTAATTTCCACCTCAGATGGCCGAGGTATCGACGTGTTTACTTGGTTTACCGTGCCGAGTGCTGGGGAGCTTTTCCCTAATCAGTCGGATATCGCGGGTGACGTACACTATTACGTTGCCATTACCCTGATTGCCCTAGCCGCTGTTCACGCACTGGCTGCGTTAAAGCACCATTTTATTGACAAAGACAATACATTACGGAAGATGATCGGAGGAAACCCGAAATGAAAAAACTCATGTTAGCCATGGGAATTAGCGCCGCGACACTCTTATCTGGGCCTGCATTGGCAGACACTTATATGATTGACACCAAAGGCGCACATGCCTCTGTCAACTTCAAAGTGCCTCACTTGGGCTACAGCTTTATCAAGGGTCGCTTTAACAAATTTGATGGTCAGTTTGAATTTGATCCCAACAACATTAGCGCGTCTAGCGTGACAGTGACCGTTGATACCACCAGCTTGGACTCCAACCAAGCCGAGCGTGACAAGCATATTCGTAGTGCGGATTTTCTTAACGCGAGCAAGTTTGGCCAAGCCACTTTCAAGAGCACCAAGGTCACAGATAACGGCGATGGCTCAATGACTATTGCAGGCGATCTCACCTTGCATGGGCAAACCAAGCCGATTGAGATTGACGCTGAATTAGTTGGCCACGGCGATGACCCTTGGGGTAACTACCGCGCAGGCTTTATGGGCAACACTCGCCTCGAGCTTGCTGATTTCGGCATTGCCACTATGGGTCCAGCCACGTATGTCGATATGGAGCTGCACGTAGAGGGTATCCGCCAATAAGGGATAACCCTTTCCTTCCCTACTAATCCACACGCCCCGGCACCTGCTGGGGCGTTTATTATCTATCCCTAAACATTCACTATACTCATAAAAAGCGACGCCTTGGTCTGGCGATGATATCCATTAAATGATAAGGATACCTATTTATGAGACTCACCTCTTTTAAGCGTCTTTCCTTCGTTTTTGCTTTCTGTCTCGCCACAATTCCTGCACAAGGGGCGATGAAAATTGTTACCGCAGTCAACGACGCTTGGCCTCCTTACGTCACTCGAGATACAGCTAAACCGGGCTTTTCTGTTGAAGTAGTGACCGCTGCCCTTTCTACCCAAGGCTATGACACCAAATTCTTACTCTTCCCTTGGGCGCGTGGTTTGTACGAAGTCAGAAATGGGCGAATCGACTTAATCACCACCACTTGGTACACAGACGCACGTAGTGAATTTCTACTCTACAGCGACCCCTATTTCGCAACCAATATCGATATCATGATGCGAAAAGACACAGCGTTTAACTTCACTGGCCCAGACAGCCTTACCGGCAAACGGGTTGCCAGTGTACTGGAATATGGCTATGAACCTTGGTTTTTAGACGCGGATTATTTTCAACGGGTGGAAACCACCTCGTTAAGATCAAGCTTACAAATGCTCGCTGCCAAACGGGTCGATCTGGCTGTGGGCAATCGCTTTGTGATGCAACACGAGCTCGAGCCCTTAAACCTAGATGCTGATGATTTTCACTTTTCCCCCACCCCGATGATCAAGCAACATATCCATGTCACCGCCGGCAAAGCCAACCCTAAGGCGCAAGAATATATTCAAGCCTTTAACCGCGGGTTAGAAATAATCAAACGGAATGGCACCTTTGACGATTTGAAGCAAAAATACGGGCTGCTCTTACCAGACGATGTGGCTGCAGAGTGAAACCCTATCGTCATAGTTGCTGGTTAGGATGCCTATCAATGTCTCATTACATCAGTTTGGCTATGACTTCTCCGATTAACATTGCATTCTTCGACTTAGACGAAACACTGATTGCCACCGACACCAAGCAAGCGTGGCTGGAATACCTTTGCCAGTGCGATCTCGCCCCGCAAAACGTGGTCGACCAAGAAAAACGGGCGTATCTGGATTTTAAAAAAGGCCGCATCAACCTTGAGCAGTATATGCAAGTGCAGTTGAGCCCAATCAAAGGAAAATCCACTCAAACTGTGGCTGCATGGGCGACCGACTTTATCGATCAGCGCGTTGCTCCCGTGGTAGTGCCACAAGCGTTAGAGCGCATCGAGTGGCATCGCAACCGTGGCGATCACTGTGTGCTGGTATCGAATACCGCCGCACACTTGGCAAGGCCAATTGGCGAACTACTCAAACTCGATACCGTGATTGCGATTGAGCTTGAAACATTAAATGGTGTGTATACAGGCAGCATATCCCATTGCGTGCGTGATTTTCGTGGCAAGCATGACTACATGCAGGCATGGCTATCTGACCGTCATGACACGGTCGGCCACACATACGGTTACAGTGATTCGCACTGGGATGTCCCCTTGCTTGAGCAAGTCGACAGCGCTTTTGCGGTTAACCCGGACCCGCACTTAAGCCTGCATGCCCAAGAAAAAGATTGGACCATTATGGAATGGGCTCGCTACGACACCATTCGTGATTAGTAAAAGATCACAGGAAACGTGACGACAGGGCGCCTTGTGTGCCCTTTTTAATAACACTCACTTGAGAATGATTATCATAACCGTTATCTTTAACGTATGATCGGCTGGCGACCTCACGCCGTAGTCACTCGCATAATGAACGAGATTAACGCTTATGAGAAAACACCTGCTAATTATTGCGGCGCTCTTGCTCTCTCCGATGGCGCACGCCGACCAATTAAAACACGCGGACAAGCTAAAAGTGGTGACCAGCTTTACCATTCTGGCTGATATGGCTGCCAACGTGGCGGGCGAGCATGCCGAGGTAGTGTCTCTCACTAAACCCGGCGCGGAGATCCACAATTACCAACCCACTCCGGGAGATATTCTGCGTGCGCAAGGTGCGGATGTGGTGATGTGGAACGGGTTAGGCTTAGAGCGCTGGTTCGAACGTTTTTTCCAGCACATTGATAAGGTGCCGAATGTGATCTTATCTGACGGGGTGGAGCCGATTGTGATTGCCTCGGGCCCGTATCGTGGCAAGCCCAACCCACACGCGTGGATGTCGCCCTCTGATGCGATGCGATACGTTGATAACATCGAGCAAGCCCTGATTAAGTACGACCCTGTCAACCAAACGCACTACCAAGCCAATGCCAAAGCCTACAAAGCGCAAATTCAAGCCGTGTTCGCGCGTGCGCAAGATGCCTTATCCGCTGTCCCCGAATCCCAGCGTTGGTTGGTGAGCAGTGAAGGCGCGTTTTCTTATCTGGCGCGTGATTTAAACCTCAACGAAGCCTATTTATGGCCGATTAACGCCGAGCGCCAGGGCACACCGCAACAAGTGCGCGCGCTGATTGATACCGTGCGAGAACACCAAGTGCGTGCTGTCTTCTCCGAAAGCACCGTGTCTGATGCGCCCGCCAAACAAGTCGCCGCAGAAACCGACGCACACTATGGCGGCCTTTTATATGTCGATTCGCTCAGCAGCGCTGACGGACCCGTGCCTGACTATCTATCCTTACTGACAGTTACCACAGAAACCGTGTTAGCGGGGTTACGCCATGACGCACTATGATTTAACCGACGGCACGTCCAGTGTGTTAGATGTCAACGAGGTGCGTGTCGTGTATCGAAACGGCCTGTGTGCTCTTGAACACGCCAGCTTCTCGCTGCCAGCGCAAACCATTACTGCCCTAGTCGGTGCCAATGGCAGCGGCAAATCCACCTTGTTTAAAGCGATCATGGGGTTTGTGAATCCCGGCAGTGGCAGCATTGCGGTGAACGGCACCCCAATTAAGCAAGCGCAAAAAGCAGGCTTGGTCGCTTATGTGCCTCAATCGGAAGAGATTGATTGGTCGTTCCCGGTGTTAGTGGAAGACGTGGTGATGATGGGTCGCTACGGCAAGATGTCATTTATGCGTCGCCCCAAAGCGGCGGATCATCAGGCCGTGGATGAGGCCTTAGCCCGCGTGGGTATGACAGCCTTTCGCCAGCGGCAAATTGGTGAACTGTCCGGCGGACAGAAAAAGCGCGTTTTCCTCGCCCGTGCTCTGGCTCAGCACAGCCCGCTGATTTTACTGGATGAGCCTTTTACTGGCGTAGATGTCACCAGTGAAGAGTCGATTATGCGTTTGTTGCTCGAACTTAAAGACGAAGGCAAAACCATTTTAATCGCCACCCATAACCTTGGCACCGTGCCCGACTTTTGCGATCGCACTGTGCTGGTCAATCGCGCGGTAGTAGCAGGCGGACACACTGAGCATGTGTTTACCACCGAGAACCTGAGTGCCATTTTTGGCGGCAAACTGCGCCAGTATGTCATGCCCAGCGATCAGCTCCACCAAGATGCCGATCCGCGCGAGCTGTCGGTGATTTCCGACGATGAACGTCCCTTGGTGGTGTACGGCAAGCGCGAACAAAGCGCGCAGGAGCGCCGCGAATGAGCTTACTCGATCCTCTCGCCTATCAATACATGCAAAAAGCATTGCTGGTCACCACCTTAATTGGTGGCGTGTGCGGCTTGCTCTCCGCCTTTTTGATGCTCAAAGGCTGGTCGCTGATGGGCGATGCCCTCTCTCATGCGATTGTACCGGGCGTTGCCGGCGCTTATATGCTGGGCTTGCCCTTTTCACTCGGCGCTTTTGTTGCCGGCGGCATGGCCGCGAGTGTGATGCTGTTTTTGCACCAACGTAGCCACATCAAACAAGATGCGATCATCGGTTTGATCTTCTCAAGCTTTTTCGCCTTCGGCCTGTTTTTAGTCTCCATTTCGCCCGTCGCGGTCGATATTCAACAAATTATGCTGGGCAACTTGCTCGCCATTGCCCCGCTCGATGCGGTGCAAATGCTGATCATTGCCTTGGTCAGCCTCACCGTACTGGCGGTGAAATGGCGTGATTTTATGCTGACCTTTTTTGATGAAAGCCACGCCCGCTGCATTGGCTTGCCAGTCGTAGGGCTCAAAGTGCTGTTTTTTGCGCTGCTCAGCGCTTGCACCATGGCGGCACTTAAAAGTGTCGGTGCCTTTTTGGTGATTTGCTTGGTGATCGCCCCCGGCGCCACCGCCTATTTATTGATTGATCGCTTCGGGCCCGTGTTGGTCATAAGCGGCGTCATCGGCACACTCACTTCACTGTTTGGGGTGTACATCAGCTATTTCGCCAACCTTAACGCCGGCGCACTGATTGTGCTGGCCCAAGTGGGACTCTTCATAGCCGCCTTTGTGTTTGGCCCCAAACACGGGATCCTCGCACGGCGCGCTAAACGTCAGGAGGCACTGCAATGAATCCATATCAACTGACTTTTATGCAAGATGCCTTGCTGATGGCCGTCTTGGTAGCGCTGCCCTGTGCGCTTCTTTCGTGCTATTTGGTGTTAAAAGGCTGGTCATTAATTGGCGATGCCGTGGCACACGCGGTGCTGCCGGGGTTGGTGTTGGCAAACTTATTTGGCCTGCCGCTGATTGTCGGCGCCTTTGCCGCAGGATCTGCATGCGCCACCAGTGTGCATTGGCTCAAACAAAATAGCCGTGTGAAAGAAGACACCTTGCTGGGAATTGTATTTTCTGGCTTTTTCGCACTGGGGCTGATTTTGCAAGGCCAGTTCCCGTCTGATTTGCACCTTGACCATATTCTATTTGGCAACCTGTTGGGGATTAACCACCAACAGCTGCTCACAGCCGCCATCACTGGCTTGGTCGTGCTGGCGCTTGTGCTGCTTAAAGGGCGAGATTTAATGCTGCTCTCGTTCGACCCTGCGCAAGCCAGCGTGCTCGGACTCCCCGTACAAAAGCTTCACTGGCTGCTGCTCTCAGTGATGATTGCCACCATTGTGGCGGGGTTACATGCTGTGGGGATTATCTTAGTGGTAGCGATGTTGATTGCACCAGGCGTCACCGCCTTTATGCTCAGCAAGCAATTTAGCCGCATGTTATGGATTGCCTGTGCGATCGCCTTAGTCACCGCCGTGGGCGGCGTCACCCTCTCGTTTTACCTCGACAGTGCACCCGGCCCGACTATTGTATTGCTACTCACCGGCTGTTTTGTGGTGACCTTCGCGTGGCAGCAATATCAAATCCACCGCAACCAACAACGCCCGCAGCCGACGCGCCAAACCACAAAAGCAACGCGCTCTGCCACCACCCACTCAGCGCAATCGCACTGATCGGCATCGGCGAACACAGCGGCATCCCAACCTCAGCAGTGCGCGAGATAGAGCTCGCGCATATTGCTCGTCGCATAGGTTTTATCGCCCATGTCCGTCATCTTGCCTTCACGTACGCCAAATACCATAATTAGGTATATATTGGTATCAACGAGTTTTAACCATGGCAAAGAATACAAGTATTACCCTGGGCGAACACTTCGATGGCTTTATCGCTAGCCAAATCGAAACAGGGCGTTACAGCTCGACAAGTGAAGTCGTTCGCGCCGCACTGCGTTTACTCGAAAACCAAGAGACAAAACTGCATACACTGCGTCAACTTCTCGTAGAGGGCGAACAGAGTGGCGATGCTGAGTACGACATCGATAACTTTATCCAAGAAATCGATGCCGAAGATACGCAATGAAGCCATTTACGCTGACTATCGCCGCCAAAACGAACATACTAAAGTAGCTTTAATCGCGCACTTCACCCCACCAACCCAATTCGCTCCTTGTGTTCTAACCAACTTCTTGCACCCACCTCACAAAACATGGTTTATCTAACACTTTGGACAATAGCGCACGAAAACCAAAACAGCCCTTGATAAACTAATTTCAAATCTACCAACTCAATGGCGTGTTAGGTGCCGACAACTAGCTGGCGGTAGCATGGCAAAACACAGGATGGTTAACCTGTTTATCGGCTAGATAAACGCAAAAGCGTGCGCGTTTATCCATGACAGATGCGCACTCTCCCAGAATGGATGATTAAAAGAGCTTATTAGTCATATAGTTAAAGATTTGTGTTTGGGGATAGTGTGAACGCTTGAACAGAGATAGGCGGCTGCACACTGTCGCGGAAGAGCAGTATCCATTAGAAATTCTATTGGTAACAGCCAGTTAGGTATAAGAGAGTGCGGATAACGGTTTTGGGAAATCGTACATGCGCACTAATGCAATGTTATGTGTAAGACATCGGGAAATATTATTTGAATGAGAATTGAATATCAGGTGCTCGTTAAGAGTGATATTAACGCTTCGGTTCGAGACACTTTCGCTAAAGCCCTGAAACGGCAGGGTAAGGTCCAAGGCGACGTGAGCGAAAAGGCCGATAGGTGCAAACTCCTTTGCATCGCTAGAATCGATGACGAAGTAGTTGGCATAGGGGCAATAAAGGTCAGAACAAAATCGGATTTTTCTGAACAAAAAGCTGATCTCTCAAAGTTGAGTGATGATTTTGATTGGGAACTGGGTTATCTGTTTACTGACCCTGCGCATACCGGAAAAGGTATCGGTAGGAATATTGCGCGGCTGCTGGTTGATGCGTACGGCCAAGAAAACCTAATGGCTTCAACGGAAGTTTCTGCTAATCCTAGAATGGTGAAGATCTTAGAAGCATTGGGCTTTAGACATTATGGCAAGCCTTGGAAGAGCGCGATCCATGATAATTATCTCGGTTTGTTTTTGAGGTTTCAGTGATCAAACTCACGACGAATAATCACATAACAATGGGCTCCAAGGGACGCTGCGCGCCCCTGAGCCCCTGCGTTATGGATAAATGATAATGGATTGGAAGACTTTCATAGCACAAGTAATCGACTCTCTGGCTTGGCCAGGGGTGGTGATTATTCTTGTCATTTTACTGCGTGAAAAGGTCGCTGAACTAATTCCGCGACTCAAACGATTCAAGCATAAAGACACCGAAATCGAATTTACGGAAGGTATTACTGAATTAGTCCAGGAGCGGGAAGCTGCCGGGATCGAAGATCAAGAAATACCGAGATCAGACGAATACCAAGACCAGTTCAGTTTCCTGGTGAGGCTGGCAGATATATCGCCTCGTTCAGCCGTCCTTGAGTCCTTCCGTGCTGTCGAGTCTGCCGCAGCGAAGAAGGCAGCTCGAATATACCCAGAGATTGAGAGCCGCCACGCGCGAAGCCCTTTGCAGCTACAAAAAATGCTCAAGGGCGAAGTCTTGAGCAAGCAGGAATACTATCAGTTTAACCAGCTACGAAAGTTGCGAAACGAAGCGGCGCATGCTGAGGAATTCGACATTCGAGGAATGCCAATTGAAGCGTATATTGACGTTGCTCTGTCCTTGGCGGCTCGCTTGGAGGCAGAGTATCCATAACAATCGCAGGCACAGCGGCGGCTTTTCCATTGCGGCTTCGCCTCCATTCCAAAGCCGCGCGTGCTGCCGGCGTTATATTTTTATTCGATTTTGGAGATCGTATGAGCAATAATGGTAGAGATTATGAAGAGTTTGTTGCCTCACTACAACAAGCACTTTTTGAGTCGGAAAAATGGACAGAGTTGCACAATATAACGATAGAGCGTAATAAGAAAATCACAGATAATTGTGGAATAGATAGAGAGTTTGATCTCTATTGGGAATATGAATTAGCAGGAATTACTTATAAAACTATTATTGAGTGTAAAGACTACGCATCAAAAGTAACAATTGAAAAAATAGATGCTTTATTAGGTAAGTTGCGAGATATACCAGATATAAAACCTATATTTGCAACAAAAACAGGTTATCAATCTGGTGCGAAAACGAAGGCTGAACGTAATAAAGTTGAGTTGTTAATCGTTCGAGAAGAAAATGATACAGACTGGAACGCTGAAGATGGTACGCCTTTAATAAAATATGTGAATGTTAATATTCATATTATGTCCGAAGCGACAATTGCATTTTTTAGACCTTATATTGATGCCGAATGGGCAAAAGCAAATACTAATATTGATTTAGATAAATTGAAAATAGAAGTTCGTAGTGATTTAGCTTTTGTTGAAGATATAGATAGATCAGACAAGTACACATTGAAAGAATTGCAAGAAAGGTTTACAAAAGAAAATGAAGATGATTTTGGTGAGCATCATGTTACTTATAAATATAAAGATGCTTACTTGTGTTTTGATGGAATTAAATTAAAAATCATGGCTATCGAATTAAAATATGTAATTCCAAAGCCAATCATTAGCCCTGTTCGTATTGATTTTTCTAAGGAATTAGTCGGAGTTGTCGAGTATTTAGGAAGAAAATCAAAAACAATGATATTCAAAGATCATGTTGTAAAAAATTGGGGACAAAAAATATAACAAGTCGCTTCAATTGACAAAATAATTGTCACGCATTTTGCAGAGAAAAATGACGCGCCAATCATTTTGCAACTGAGCTCAGCGTTAAGCTACTAATAAGAGTCATCAAGTAAATGTTAGAAATTATACAAAAATTAAATTTAGGTGAATGGACGACATTTGTCGTTATTGTCTTTATTTTGTGGAAACTTATTGTTAAGTCTTTAGTTGATGGCTGGTTTAAAAATCGATTAGATCTTCAAAAACAAGAAGTCGGTAATGCATTGCAAATTCAGAAAGAACTTGTATTAAAACAAGCTGAGTTTGAAAAGATAAAAATGGAACGTGTATTGCCTCTTTTTGAAGAAATTAATGCAGCCGTCTCTGAGCATAAAATGGTCTTTAACACATATATACATTATGTCGTTAATAAATGTGGAAGTGCTGATAAATTAGAGAAAGAACGTTTAAAATGTGATGAAAGAATAATCAAGGCAAATTCATCCTTAACTATCTATTTACCCGATGAGTTTCGAAAAGTTATTGATCGATTAAGGAAAGTGGTTAGTTGTTCTATTAAAGAACCAGAGATCACCTCAAGAGTACTGAGAAACTTTGGTGCAGGGACAAGAGTGCCGCCCAAAGCTGTAGATTTATATGAAGATCTGATTAATTGCTTTTATTCTATGAGTGCTAAATATCTAGGTATATCCAATCAGGATAAATCATATAATGACTTACTTGCGGAGAATAGCCTAGATAGTAATGCTCTAACAACACGTTGTGACGAAGAAAGCATCCTTGCTTATAAATTTTTGCTGTTACATGAATACTTTGGTTCCAATGAAAAAGTGGAAGCTCAATATGACGTTGAACAATTGTATAAAAATGCAGAGCAAGCGTAGCTTAACAAGGCTACATGGATTCCCCCGTTCGTCAAGCATCCGCGAAGCGTATTGAGTTTGGTTTGGACTGCTGCTCTACATTCGGCCTTTTACTGACTCACGTCATGGCCCTGATGACATTGCGCGGTTGCAGTGCCTAATTCGTTAGAAGGCATCAAGGTGTCCGCCGCATTAACAGGCTCTCTGCAAATGGTCTTCACCGATATTTATGAGCTCATCAACTATACGCAGAAGCGTACGCGTTTATCCGTGATAGATGCACACTCCCCCAGCCATAACGGATGATTTAAAGCGTCGATTAGGCATATAGCTTGCGTGGGGATAGTGTTAATGCTGAAAAAGAGATAAGCGGCGTGAACACATTCGCGGACAATCAGCATTTATTATGAGTAATAAATAGAATTTTAAACAGCCAGTTAGGCAGAGAATCGCGCATATAAGGACTTTGGAAAACCGGATATGTGCACTAATTTAATATTACGTTCTAGGAGGATAAATTGAGTAAGTTGGAAATAGTTGATCCTGAGACTGGTGTGACTAAAGAGATTCCAGTTTCTGAGTTTATTATGCAAAGTTATAAAGAAGCGCTTATTCAAGGTCGTGAAAGAGAGATTAACGTTACATCCATTATTCGCGAGATTCACTTAAAAAGTAGATTGAAGAAGACGGCATTTGTGAAGTTACGAGTTGATGGAAAAGAGGCTGGCATTGAAATACCAGCTTTAGCTCTTTCAACTTTGTCTATGTACTCTCAGGATGAAATTAATGATTTAGTTACAGATTCATTTTTGTCTAGTGACTTCGAAAAAGCCTACAGTAGTGCTATACCAGATGATTTACAACCATCAACTTCAAAACAACGAACTCTAGCGTTAAGAATTTCTGAGTTACTAGGTATCGATTTAGGTTATGAGATTCTTGCTTCTAAAAGGAAACTGGGTGCTTTTATCAGTGATAGTCAAAAAGAGCTTGAACGTTATGAGCGGGATATCGAAGGTGTAGATTTTATATCAGAAAGGCTTGAAGATGCTCTAATAAAATACTTTTCAAATGATAACTGTTGGCGTGAGTTATTCAATAGTGCCTATGAGCTTTATTTACAAGTCCCGCAACGAGCTCGTGAAGTTATTCACAAAAATGTACGTGATGGTATTTCTGATAGCTACTGGAATGAAGCTCGCGATGTACCTGAGGGTAATGTTGTTTCAGAAATTATATCTGAAATATCATTTAAACTGGCAGAGATGGGGACACATGCAGAGAAGTTTGAGAACCTCCACACAGACCAACAGTAGTCGCACTTAATAAGTGTCGCGAGGCCTACATTTTATTTGAATGTTGCACAATTCCATTTTTCAGCACTAGCTTAGCTAAGGGGGACGGTTATTTCTCCATCACCTCTGTCGACTGACACAACTGCATCCAGGCCTCGGCGGTGCGTGAGACATAACGCTCGCCGTGCCAGACTAACCCCAGTTGCCATTCAATCGCTGGGCTTATTGGTTTCACCAGCAATAACTCACTGTCTTCCAAGCTGGCGCTGAGGCGCTGACATAAGGGCGCAGGTAAGAACGCCACCCCTGCACCACTTTTCACCAAGGCGGCTAAAAAATCCCACTGACTGCTACGCGCGGCAATGGTGGGCTGATAACCATGCTCTTCACAACGGGCAATAATCCGATCGCTTAAGGTAAATTCAGCGCTATATAGATAAAACGGCTCGTCTTTGACTGCCTGCCATGTCAGGCTTTTTTGCGCACGCCACGCGGCTTGGTTAGGTAGCACTGCATAAATGGGGTGAGTTTGTAAGGGTAAGCTTTGCAAGCACTCAGGCTGGGTGTCAGTGAGCATGGTGATTGCCACATCAATCTCACCATTGATCAGCGCTTGTTCGGTGCGCCGCCCACCGTATTCGACAATACTGAGCGCCACGTTCGGATATCGCTGGCGGTATTCACGCAACACGTTGGCGTACAGCGGCCCTATCATCGGTGGCATCCCCAATCTAAGCTGGCCGCGCGCCAATTGGTTGAGATCGTCCAGCTCGGAATTTAGCTGCTCGAACTCAGCAATAATGCTCTGCGCGCGCTGATACACCACCTCACCAGCATCGGTTAACCAAAACCGCCTTCCCTCTCGGTGCAACAACGGCTGACCCACATCTTGCTCAAGGTTACGCACCATTTTACTGATTGTCGGTTGCGTCACATGCAACGACGCCGATGCGGCAGTAAAGCTCTGCTTTTCCACCAAGGCAATAAAATAGCGCAACGCACGAATATCCATAAACAGTCCTTAAAAGCTAATCGTTAATCATGCCATTTTGGCATAGTTTAAATAAAAAAAAGTCACTTTATTCACTCTCTGCCAAGACGTAAACTATGAGCCATCTCACAGATTCTTGGCACGCCTTCGATGCAATTGATTAAAAACGCCTTACTTACCTTACTGCAAGTCTTTGTCTTAGCAGGCATTTGGTTTTTGTCTGATTGGTTGGTCACAACCTTTGCTATTCCACTACCGGCCAACCTCACCGGTATGTTGCTGTTGTTAGGCGCATTGATGTTGAAAATTGTCCGTGCCGATTGGTTGCGCCGCGGGGCGGCGTGGCTGTTAGCCGAGATGTTGCTGTTTTTTGTGCCGGCGGTGGTGGCGGTGGTCAACTACCAAGATTTATTGCTGCAAGAAGGCGGTAAGATCATGGTTGTACTGATTCTCAGTACCGCAATGGTGATTGCGTCAACCGCTTGGGTGGTCGATAAAGTGTATCGTTTTGAGGTTAAAATGGCGCGCCGCCGCAGTAACCATCACCACACGCACCACCCTGATCTAAAACCGGAGTGCTAAGCCATGATGTCTGCGTTACCTGCTTGGCTTCACGCCTCGTTATTAAGCGTTACCTGCTTTTTAATGACCCTTGGCTTTTATTACATGAGTAAATGGCTGTATCGCCGTCATCCCTCCATTCTGGTGATGCCATTGTTGCTCGCGCCCTTGCTAATTGTCGCGGTGGTAGTCGGGTTTAATATTCCGTATCAAGACTACATGGCGCAATCATACTGGCTGCTGTGGCTGCTGGGTCCGGCGACTGTAGCGTTTGCGATCCCTGTGTATGATAACCGCGCGCTCATCCGCCGCCATTGGTTATCCCTGTCAATCGGTGTCACCGTGTCGGTGCTGGTCGCGATTACCAGTACTGTGGTGCTAGCACGGGTGTTTGAGCTGTCTGAATTGCTGCAACGCAGTTTGGCGATGCGCTCAATCACCACCCCTTTTGCCGTAGAAGCCACCAAAGCGATTGGCGGGCAAAGCGATCTCACTGCGCTGTTTGTGGTTCTCACTGGGGTGATTGGCATGGCGATTGGTGAAAGTATTCTGACCGTGATTGCAATTCGCTCACGCTTAGGACGCGGCGCAAGTTTGGGAGCATCAGCACACGGAGCAGGCACCGCTAAAGCTTATCAAATAGGCCATGCCGAAGGGGTGGTGTCGAGTGTGGTGATGATGATTGCTGGCATGGTCACTGTGTTGCTTGCCCCTGTGTTGGGTCAGCTGCTTTGGTAGGTGATCGCTAAGGGCTTTTCTGCGCTACGTTATCTGTAACAACAGAAAAGTGGGAGAGGATGAAAGTTTCTGCTTGGCGCGCAGGTCTTTATCCTCACCAACCCCAATAACGAGGCGATCATGAAACAGCACAAATCAATGTGGCGCGTTATCGCGTTTACAGCGTTCAGTTTGCTATCGATAGCAAGTTATGCGGCGGTGAAAGATACCGCCACCACAGACCAAGGTTACCAAAAAGCGACCCTTGCGGGCGGCTGCTTTTGGTGTACAGAATCTGATCTTGAAAAGCTCAACGGTGTGATTGATGTGGTGTCTGGCTACTCAGGCGGTGAGCTGGAAAATCCCACCTATAAAGAGGTTTCGTCCGGCACCAGTGGACACATTGAGGTGATTGATGTCACCTATGATCCTAACGTCGTGAATTATGAACAGGTGCTGGATCAGTTTTTCCGTCATATCGACCCCACCGATGACCAAGGCTCGTTCGTTGACCGTGGCCCGCAATATCGTCCCGCGATCTTTTATCGCTCTGAAACACAAAAGCAAATTGCCGCGAAGTTTATGGCGGAGATTGAAGCGTTAGGCGTGTTTAAAAAGCCGCTGAAAACCGAGTTGATCCCGTTTGAGAAATTCTGGCCCGCAGAAAGTTATCATCAGGATTACTACAAAAACCACAGTATTCGCTATAGCTACTATCGCTATGCATCAGGGCGTGACCAGTATCTGGACGAGATTTTTGGTGATGATCGCAAAGACAACCCGGTCACCTTGCGTGAGATGATTGATGCGCAAAAAGCGGAAGAGATGACATCAACGAACACCCGCTACTCGCGCCCCTCGGATGAAAAAATCCGCGCGATGTTGTCAGACATTGAATACGAAGTCACTCAAGAAGACGGCACTGAACCCGCGTTCCGCAATCGATATTGGGACAACAAGCAAGCGGGGATTTATGTGGATATCGTATCGGGCGAGCCGCTGTTCTCCTCTACTCATAAATACAAATCCGGTACGGGCTGGCCAAGCTTCACGCAGCCCATTAATGAGCAGTATGTGGTTACCAAGCCGGATAACTCCCTGTTCTACACGCGCACCGAGGTCCGCAGCAAGGTCGCCGATTCGCACCTTGGCCATGTATTTGAGGATGGTCCCGCCCCCACCGGCTTGCGCTATTGCATGAACTCAGCCGCGATGCGCTTTGTGCCCGTCGATAAAATGGCCGATGCCGGTTATGAGGATTATCTCTATCTGTTTGAGAGCCAATAAAGTTAACGCCGACACGAAAACGCCCCAGCGAGTTCTCACTGGGGCGTTTTTTATATGTGAATGATTAAACAATCAGTTCGCCGGTTTTTGTTCAGGCGGCGTTTGACCGTATTTTTCAAAAATGGCACTGACTTCGCCTGAGGTAACCATTTGCTGAATAGTCCGCTCAAACTCAGGGAAATAATTCGCCACCGGTGATTTTTTCGGGATGCTGACATAGCGTCCATTATAAAAACGGTCAACAAAATTAGCTTGAGTGAACGCACTCACCGCAGTGAACTTATCAATATCATGACTGGAAGATGTCACTGCCACATCAATGCGCCCGTTTTCCAGCACCTTGATAATTTGTTCCGTGTCGTTGTAATAGCGACGCTTAAGATCGTCAGTATTGTTAAATAAATCGGAGTAGAAGCTATCACGCAGTGCGCCGATCCGATACTGCTTTAGCTCTTCAAAACTGTTGATTTGCTGGTTAACGTTTGGACCGATGATATAAAACACTTCACGGACGCTGTAACCATACGGAACGGCATTCAAAAAGGCCTCACGCTCATTGTTCATCGAATGACGCGGAATAATATCAACTTCCCCAACTTCGGCCACGTTGATCGTTCTTGCCCAAGGTACCGTTGACCAATCGACGGTATGGCCCATTTTCTCAAGCGCGACAGTAATGATTTCAGCCACTGGCCCATCACATCCCGTTTCGGTAGGGATCAACTCAGGCGCACGATCACGACAATGGGCTCTAAAGGTATCAGCAGTCGCCGGTACCGCGACAAGTATCAGTGCTAAAAGTAAGTGTTTCATTGTTTACCCTCACTGTGAACAATACTCAGTAAGCGTAGCGAGACCTTTGCAAATGCGCCTATTTTTTAATCAGTATTCATAACAAACACAAAGGTGACCCCTGTCAGTGTTTGCGGTAAAGTCCTTTTATCTCAGGCATATCACATCAATAGGGACATGGCATGCACACCATCTTAATTACTGGATTTGAACCGTTCGGCGGCGAGAGCGATAACCCGTCTTGGCAAGTGGCAAAAGCATTAGAAGGCTGGCAGCCTAATGAGGAGTGCATTGTTAAAGCCGTGCGCCTGCCCTGCACCTTTGCAGACAGCTTACCGACGTTACACAGCGCGCTAGAATCGCTCAGTCCGGTAATGGTGATCGCCCTTGGCCAAGCCGGTGGTCGCGCAGAGATAAGCTTAGAGAAGGTCGCGATCAATTATCAGGACGCGCCCATTCCCGACAACGCCGGTAAGCAGCCGCATGGTACGCCGGTGGTGCCATCTGGACCCACTGCGTATTTCTCTACCTTGCCCCTCAATCGTTTAGTGAACGCATTAAACGAAGCGCATCATCCTGCCAGTGTTTCTTACACCGCGGGCACCTTTGTGTGTAACCACGTGTTTTATGGCTTGATGCATGCGCTGGCTCATCACACCGAGGTACGCGCCGGCTTTATTCATATTCCCTACAGCCCAGCACAAGCGTGCAAACACCGCGCCCCGAGCATGCCGGTAAGTGATGTGGTGGCAGCGATGAAGATAGCCGTCGAGTTGAGTTTATTGGATGATGATGTCACCGCCGTGTGTGAAGGCATGTTGCACTAAGACGCGGTAGATGGCGCTCAGACGATGACGCTCAAACAATGACGCCTAGCAGCGGAGCACAGTGGCGGTTACCGTGCTCCTAACCTAATTGCTTAAAACAGCCACTCAGTGACGAGATCGTTGTCAGTCAGCACACTATCGAGAAAGGCAAACAAGTGCGCATTCATCGGAGCCGTATCAAAGGCACGAATGGAGGCAGGGTCTTGAATAAAGCGCTTGTTAGCGGCCTCGCCCTCTGGATAGGCGGCTTGCAGTAAACCTTCAACCGCCAGAGGCGTCAACTCAAGATGGCATTGAAAGCCATACACCCTTGGTCCGTACTTCACGATCTGGCGCGGACAGCCTTCGCTGCTAGCCAATACACGGCTATTGGGTGTCAGCCCCGGCATATCATTGTGCCAATGGCCCACAATTTCTTGCGGTGCGAAGTGCGGAATGTGCTCGTCGATGTGGCCATCTTCGCTTAATTGGATGGGGAAATAGCCAATCTCGGGCTCAGGGCTTTTCTGATACGGCGCGCCCAAGGCTTCACCAATCAGTTGCGCGCCGAGGCAAATCCCTAACACCGCGCTGCCTTGTTCGATACACTGCCTAATCAGCGCTTGCTCGCGTTGGCTATCGAAATGCGGACACTCAGACTGTGGCGTATCTGGACTCTGCGGCCCGCCGAGTACCACCAGCAGGTCAATGCCTTCACCGCTTTCTGGCAACGGCTCGCCCCGATACAAATGACTGGTGGTCACATGATAGGCACGCTCGTCACACCAATCTAAAATGGCTCCTGGGCCTTCAAACGCCTCGTGAATAACAAGATGGACGCGCATTCCTCTCTCCTTGGGATTTGTTTTAGGCACGATTGTGCTAAAGCATACTATATTGAGCCGCGGCCTCAAGCCTTGCCCACCACAAGTGGTGGCCTCGCTATAAACGCTTGAGTCAACAACTGAAACAGCTGTTCGGTTGTCGGCAGTTCATCTAGGTGCGCCGATAATGGGGTATGTACCTCGGCCTCAATGCGATCGGGGTGACCACAAAGCTGATTACACAGCGATACAGGGGCAACAATATGTTGGCAATCGGCATCAATCAGCAGACACGCTTGTGCCAGCATTACGGTTTGTTTGGCTGAACCTGCTCCCGTGCCTAAATGCAGAATACGCTGAGCGGTGCCCACCACTTTTTTGCCGGCAATATTGAGGTTGTAGTCACCATCACAATACGATCCGGGCGTGTCACCCACCGTGGTCGTAATGCCTAACTGATGGAAAAAAGACTGCAAAATGGTGCAAAAATATTTGTAAGCCGTTTGGATATGATAAGGGGTGTTATTCGGCCACACCGTCAGGTAAGACACGTTAATCACGCCGGGTAGTTGCGGCACCGGCGCCCCGCCTGTTCGGCGGCTCTGTATTTGCCAACCTAACGCTGATAGGGCGAGACGCAATTCAGGCGTTTGGGGCCATTTTTGGCCTGCTGGCAGCACCAAGGTTTGCGCATCTGGCTGCCAAAGCAGTAATGCCTCGTTGAGTTCACCCTGCTCTACTCGGTGGATCAACGCCTGTTCTTTCTCAAATGCAGATGCTACCGACAGCGAGGGATAACGCAGAATCGTTTTTTGAGTCGCCATCATACCCTCGCTATCGTCACGTTCACTGATTGCGCGATTAACCGAATAAGCGCTGCCAAATGCTTGGGTTGCGTTTGTCGTGGTACTCTTCACGCAAGGCATCAATTTGGCGCAAACCTTGTTGCGCCTTATCAAGGTCGCCTTCGCTCAGCGCGGCATCAATTTCCTCTACTGTCACCGCCAGCTTATCGAACCCTTCCATGAAGGTCTCTGCTTTTTCCGGTGGATAGCTACCCGCTTTAGCTTGCGCAATCAGGGTTTCTAATTTCGCAACCGGGGCTTGCATGGCTTCGATACTTTGTGCGCTCGCCGCCTCTTTAAAGGTCATTTTCATTTCTTTCATGATCGGCTTGAGCTCAGAGGCCGAGACGTTCAACGACAGCAGCACCGCCATCGCGCCCGTGAGTATGACTTTCTTCATTTTTGCTCCATGTGATTGTTTTTTAGTAATAATAATGCGTATGTATCTTACTCACTTCTCAGGGTATTGCCTAGTATAGAAGCGTAAAACAATGTAAAGCACTTACACATCCCGCATCCGAATGGTATGATTAATTGTAAATGATAATGATTTTAAGTTAGAAAACATGAAACAGCCGAACTATCACCTCACTCACGTTATTGATACCCAAACCGTCACACCTAATATGCAACGCTTGACCTTACAAAGCGACGCTTTCGCGGCGTTCCCTGCAGAGTGTGAAGGCGGCTATATCAAGTTACTGTTTGATAAAGCGGGAAGCACCGATCTGAGCGGATTAGCAGAAGGCGAGCGTCCCGTAATGCGTACCTACACCATTCGCCGCTTTATGCCTAGCCAGCAACAAATTGAAGTGGATATGGTTCGCCACCAAATCGAGCAAGCCGACTGTGGTTTTGCCGCGCGCTGGGCTCTGAATGCCCAAGTGGGCGATACCATTAATATTGCCGGCCCTGGGACGATTGCGCCGATTAATCGCGATGCGGATTGGTTCTTTATGGCGGCCGATATGACCGCGTTGCCGGCACTATCGGCCAAGATCAAGACCTTGCCTCACGATGCCAAAGGTTATGCAGTGATCCAGCTCGATACCGCAGAGGATGCCCAACCACTCGACGCCCCCGCGGGGATGGAGATTATTTGGCTGACCACCCCGACGTTGGCCGAGACGGTAAAAGCTCAGCCTTGGTTAGCCGGGCAAGTGTCCGTGTGGTGTGCCTGTGAGTTTGAAAGCATGCGCGCACTGCGCCAATACTTCCGTAACGATCGTGATGTTGAGCGCGAGTTTATCTACATCAGCAGCTATTGGAAAAATGGCGTGACCGAAGAAGGCCACAAGGTGATCAAGCGCGAAGATGCGGAGAACAATCAGTAAGCCTGAGCAACTCGTTTTTATCGACATTGAGCGTGCTTATCGCGTCTCTATCCGCATAAAAAAAGCGCCGACAACGGCGCTTTTCTCTTTTCAGAAGGTTACCCTTTGATTACTTACCCTGCTTGTCGAGCAAGTCTAAGAAGAAGGCATATTCCAATGCATCTTCTTTAATCCGCTTAAAGCGCCCCGATGCGCCGCCGTGGCCGGCTTCCATATCAGTTTTAAACACCAATGTATGGTTATCGGTTTTGAGTTCACGCAGTTTTGCGACCCATTTCATTGGCTCAAAGTACTGCACTTGTGAGTCATGTAAGCCTGTGGTGACCAACAAGTTGGGGTAATCTTGCGCGGTGACATTGTCGTACGGTGAATAGCTAAGCATGTACTCGTAGTAGGTTTTGTCATTCGGGTTGCCCCACTCGTCATACTCGTTGGTGGTCAGTGGAATCGACTCATCCAACATGGTGGTGACAATATCCACAAACGGCACATGCGCCGCCACGCCTAAATACAACTCAGGCGCTTGGTTGATGATCGCTCCCATTAACAAGCCACCGGCTGAACCACCAACGGCAAACACCTTGTCTTTATCACCATAGCCCTGCGCGGTCAGCGCTTTCGTCACATCAATAAAGTCGTTAAAGGTATTCTTTTTGTTGAGTTTTTTGCCATCGTCATACCAAGGGCGTCCCAGCATTTCAGAGCCGCGAATATGAGCAATAGCAAAGACAAAGCCACGATCTAATAGGCTTAAACGCGTGGTAGAGAACATGGGATCCATGGTCGCGCCATAGGAGCCATAGCCGTATTGATAGAGAGGATTGGTGCCGTCTTTTTTGAAGCGGTCTTTACGGTACACTAAAGATACAGGCACTTGCGCGCCATCACGTGCGGTGATCATCACCCGCTCGGATTGGTAGTTGTCCGGGTTGAAATCGCCCAGCACTTGGTTTTGTTTGAGCATTTCACGCTCGCCCGACGCCAAGTCAAACTCGTAATAGGTGCCCGGCGTGGTCAAGCTGGTGTAATACACGCGCACCGCAGAGTTGTCCATTTCCGCATTGCCGGTCAGGTAGGACGCATAAGCCGAGTCGTTAAACGTGAGCTGATATTCCTCCCCAGTGGTGAGGTTACGCACTGTGGTACGCGGCAAGCCATTCTCGCGCTGCTCGTAGACCAAGTGGTTATCAAATAGCGTAAAATCAACCAACTGCACCTTATCATTTGGTGCGATCACATCTTGCCATTGGCTGCGATCGTTACGCTCACTTTGATGAACCTTCATCAAGCGGAAGTTGACTGCTTGGTAGTTGGTATAGATGTAATACCACTCGCCACGCTTCGCCACTTCATATTCGATGCCAGTTTCTCGCGGATAAAACACTTGGGCGGTGGCATTCGGGTCATTGGCATCCACGAGCGATACGCCGCTGGTTTCAGTGCTAGAGTGCCAAATAAAGATCTGCTCACCGTCTTTGCTTTTACTCAAGCCGGTGTAGTAGCTGGTATCCGTTTCTTCGTAAATTAACGTATCAGCGGATTGTGGGGTGCCCAAACGGTGGCGATACACCTGATATCCCAGCAAGGTTTGCGGATCTTTTTTGATGTAGTAGAAGGCTTGGTTGTCGTTCTGCCACACAATACTGCTCGAGGCGCCTTCAATTTTATCATCGAGGTACTCACCGGTGGTGAGGTCTTTAACTTGAATGGTGTAAACGCGGCGGCTAAGGGTATCTTCCCCATAGGCCAATAGGTTTTCGTTTGGACTAACGCTGAGTTGACCAATGCTGTAAAACTCATGCCCTTTCGCGAGCGCGTTGACATCCAAAATTACCGTTTTGTCGGTGCCGGCAAAGTCTTTCGCACGCACGTAAGTGCGATATTCATTATCGCCTTCCACCTCACTGGAATAGAAATAACTGCCTTTTTTGACGGGAACCGAGGCGTCGTCTTTGACGATACGCCCTTTGATTTCATCGAATAGTTTGGCCTGCATTGGCTCAGTGTGCGCGAGCACCTGGTCGGCATAAGCGTTTTCTTGATTAAGATGGGCGATCACATCGGGATCTTGGCGTGCATCGTCACGCATCCAATAGTAGTTATCCACGCGCGTGTCGCCGTGAATGGTCATTTCATGAGGGATTTTTTTCGCGACAGGCGCACTCAGTTCGCCTGGGCTGGAAGCTTTCACGTGTGACTCTCCTTGAAAACTGCACCCTGAGAGCAAAGACACCGCCAGTGCTCCGGTGAGTAAAATGTGTCGGGACATACTTTTCCTTCAGGTTTATTTAGCCATAACAGTAATTTAACAAACAAGCATCTCTTTACTGACCTGAGGGCATCAAGCAAGTTCCAATAAACAGTGTTCTTTTTATCGTTCGCCAAACGACTGACTGACGCATCGTTTTTTAATACCAGCCCGCGCTTTAAGCTTAAAACGGCTAATTCTTTTATTTTAGCCATAAAAGGTTAATTAAAGCAAAGTGAGGCTTTGTGTGATCACAACGCCCACTAATGTCGTGATCACTACCGACAATAACGAACCAATTAAAACGTATTCGGTCAGGCTACGATCCGCAGACCTCGTCAGCTCACCAAAGCGGAAAATCGACTTAGCTGCCAGCACAAAACCGACCGCCGTATAGCTGCCAAGTAAGGTAAAGGTCAGGATCAAGATACGCTCTAAATAGCCAATCAACGCCCCCGCCGCCACGAGGCCATGATAGTCGTGTTGATGATCAGAGGGTGAGTCCAACGTGAACGTAAAGCGCTGTAACACATGACCAATCAATACTGATGTCGGCTTTAAGATCAATAAATAGCCCGTGCCAATCACGACGATCTCGCTAAACAGAGGCATCTCGGTCAGCCCAACCCAAGGTGGCTGCGCCACAAAACTGAGGGCAATGAGCCCTAGTATCAAAAGGTGTATGCCTTGGCTCAACGTAAAACGGGCCAGTGATGACTGCGCGACAAGTTGACGATCAAGCACGGCCACTACGCGCTTGGTGATCATGCCAACCGCCAATACGCCCAACAGCGGCGAGATGTTTTGAGTCCAAAACACCGCAGGTACCAGTAAACATAAACCGTAGAGGAGCGGTCCTACCGCCCAATCCATTATTCGCGCGCGTGGTGTCGATTTCGTCCACCAATTCGTAGGCTGTAGATAGAAATCATAAATAAGATGAGTCAGTAACAAGGGAACTAGCAAAGAAAGGAAGGCCATCATACGTGTGCTCCCACGGCTTGCTGAAACTCAGCCAACAATGCCTCGATAAGCCCCCAGCCCGCCGCTTTAAGGGACTTACTCACGGTTGCATTCGCGACCCCAAGTGCGGCCGCTAACTCGCCGTACGCAAGTGGTTGATCACGCTGTAATAAAGGCAACATCATTTCGCATTGACGAGACGTCGCATCGCTGAGTTGCCGGTCAAGGTAACGGATCAGCAATGCAAATCTGTCTTCAAGATCGGTATTGGCGCAGAAAAAAGCCAGACGCTGGTTTTTCATTGCTTTTAAGCCGCGACCAGATAGCACAAACGCTTGTCCCATCGACTCTGCCACCGTCTTACGCAAATCCGCTTGCTCAGCAATCGCAAAGCTGATGCGACAATCAAACGGTTTTCCTAGTGCTTTGATCGCAACACGATACATCACGACATAATGAAGCGCGTTCGCCACATCATGGATCACAGATTGAAACTCATCACCGCGTATAATGCTGTGCTGATTAGCGCGATGCGCTTGTGAAATATGGGCTTGTATGGTTTTGATTTGCGCCAGTACTCGCTCATACTCATCTCGATTTAAGGCGGTCGAATCCACCAGATCGCCACTGATCACCGCAATGGGTGCCTCGCTTTCTGTCGCCATTATTCGTCCCTGTTAACCAACTCCGCCAAATTTAGCCTTTTTTAGCAAAAAATACAAATTTACCCATAAATAGCAAAAATATAAGCGAGGCCGCATCATGCGACCTCGCTGTTACTGACGTGACTATTACCAACGCATTAGCTACTAAAGCTGGGTCATATCGATCACCTTATCCGGCCAGTGCTCAATAAATTGTGGCTCGTGAGAAACCACAATTACGGTGCCTGCATACGCTTTAAGGGCGTGCTGCAACGCCATTTTTGCATCGACATCAAGATGTGTGGTGGGCTCATCTAACACCAGTACATTGGTTGCCATCACGGCTAAACAACAAAGCTTTACTTTGGTTTGCTCCCCCCCCGCTCAATGTATGCAATGGCCGCACCGCCTTTCTACCACTGAGACCACATTCAGCCAGCTTCTGGCGCGCGGTTTTATCTGTGAGCTGGCCTACCCCACACACGGCCTGAACCGGAGAGCTTTCCGGAAAGCGCCAGTGTAAGCCTTGCTCAAAATATCCCCACTGTATACCGTTTGCCGTGTCAATGTGGCCCCGTAGTGCAGGGATTTCTCCCAATAAGGTTTTTAACAGTGTCGATTTTCCCAAGCCATTGAAGCCAATAATCGCGACTTTTTCGCCCCGTTGAATCTGAAGTGATAACGGCGGCAAAAGCGGCGTTCGATAGCCAATCTGCAACCCCTTGGCGGCCAATACATGTTGCGACCGTAATGGTTTGTATTGGAACGCAAAGCTTACCGGCTCACGCGTCTGGTTTTTTTCAATCGACACCATTTTCGCAAGCTGTTTCTTGCGCCCCTTGGCAATACGCGCATTCACACCTGCGCCGTTCTTGCGAATATAGGTGGCCAACTTATCCATTTTTTTCTGCTGTGCGAGGTATTGCTTGTGCCGTGTTTCACTCTGCTGCGCCTTTTGTGCCATTGCTTGCTGATACGATCCTTTGTATTTGCGTATCTTGCTCTGGTCGATATCAACAATCGCTGTCGTGATCGACTCAAGGAACGCCTCATCATGCGACACCACCATAAAGGTACCCGTATAGTGATTAAGAAACTCCGCCAACCAAGCAACGTGCTCAGCATCGAGGAAGTTCGTCGGCTCGTCGAGTAACATCACTTCGGCTTGTTCAAGCAGTAACTTTGCCAACATCACTTTATGCCGTTGACCGCCACTTAACTGGCCCATTGCGGTTTGCATGCCCAACGGCGCGATACCCAGCCCAGCCGAGACCTGTTCAATACGATGAGAGATACGGTAAAATCTTGTGCCTCTAATTGGCTTTGCAGTCGTGCCGCTTTGGCAAGCACCGCGTCTGACGTGTCCGCCGACATCGATGCGTAGATAGCATTTAACGCTCGCTCAACCTCAACAAGATCGCGATATGCCAACGCCATAAAGTCATAGATAGACAGTGTTGGGTCGATCGTTAAATGCTGGTCTAAATAACCGACTTGGATATTCGGTTGCCAAACAATCTCGCCACTATCCGGCAGCAGCTCCCCTTGCAGCATTTTCAACAGGGTACTTTTCCCCACACCGTTCGCACCCGTCACGCCAACATGTTCACCATGATGTAGCACCACGCTCGCACCTTGGTACAACACTTTTTCCTCAATTTGAAAACGGAGGTTTTCAATCACTAATAAACTCATGTTTCTTTCCCATAAAAAAAGGCCGGTAACAAGTACCGGCCTTTCGTCATCATTAAACTGAATGCATTCTGCTGTGAGTAGAATGCAAAAGGCCGGTGATGGAGCATCACCGGCCTCACTCTCTATCGCGTCTTTACATCAGATACTGAGAGCCCTACGCGGATGGCGTATGACAATATCTGATGAAGATGTGATGTTAAGCTCCGAGCAACACTTCATCGTGTATTTGCGCGAAGCCCAGCCTTCTTACGAAGTTCTTAAATAGAATATAAGCCATAATAGAGAGTCGAAATATCAACATGAGCGTCGGAGAATAATGAACCTCATCGGTGAAGTCAATTTTGTACATGAAATCTAGATATGCATACATCAAGCGATATTAGGTATATGCTCGGCGTCATGAGGGACGCTTTCCAGTGCCGAGACGTACACTTTAAAGGTATTTTTTCCATCATGCTTCGCCTGATAAAGCGCATCATCGGCTTGGGCTAACAAACCGTCGATATCCATCGCCTCGGAGGTCGTCGTTACTCCTATGCTGGCAGACAAGCTTATTTCAAGTTCAGCGCGACTGTTTTGAACGGCGCGGAGCAAACCAGCCGATATTTGCTGTGCACGAGCACCGTCGCTGTAAGGGAGCACGACCGCAAACTCTTCTCCTCCTAAGCGGCCGACAATGCCATCGTCATCAACCACTTGTTCGAAAACGTCAGCACAATGAATCAATACTTTATCACCAACAGAATGGCCAAATGAGTCATTAATAGTTTTAAAGTCATCCAAGTCGATCATCAGTACACTGAGAGGGAAAGCAGCAGTCTCAACGCGCCGTTTCGCTTTGGCCAAAAAGGCACGACGATTTAATAGCCCCGTTAAACTGTCTCGGGTCGCTTCACGATGAAGTTTCTCGTGAACGCGCTCTAATTTATACAAGAAGATAATCAGGGTATTGATCACGCTGTAAGCGATGCCCGATAAAATCAGTCCCGCTTGCAACAGTGACGTGCCAAGCAGCTGCGTAAACAGATCAGGATAAAAATGTGCGAACGTCGCCCTGCCTATGTATGCCACACTAAATCCACCCATCACCATCATTAGCCAACGCTTTAAACGCTGACCGCCGGTGTTTGTGCTCCTCACAATGGTTCGCGTCATCAACGCAAGCTGCATACTGACAATCAAACTGGCGTAAACTACGCGGCTCCCGATATCATCGAGGTGTGATGCCATCAATACTACCGAGAGCACGACGGGCAGCGCCAACTGCCAGCGCGGTATATCGCGGGCAAAGACTTGCCCCAGTGCCCAATGGCTCAAAGAAAATGCTACCATCACACACGCATTGTAAAAGACGATCCCGAGATAAGGATGAAGGTACGGACGGGCAAATAAGAAAAGATTGCTAAACCCATGGATAAACAGAGACAACGCCCATCCATTAATACCGGGCTCTTTACGGTTTTGCACCAACAAAAATGCAGCAAGCAACCATTGGGTTGCCGTAAGCGTTATCAGTAATGTAGGCGCATCAAGTTCAAACATAAGGTGGACATTATTCAAGGCGTAATTTTACTGTACCACTTTCTCAGTGGCAGCTTGGGGTAATCGATGTGCGCGATATCAATTTCTATGCGTTAATTTTTGTGACAGTTTCAGTCACCTTGTGCTTATCGCAAGGCGTAACGCACAAGGGTTAGTTGCGATATAACACTTTAATAATATGCCAACCAAATTTGGTTTTTATTGGCCCAAGAGGACGCAATAATTCGCCATTGAATACCGCTTTGTCGAAAGAGGGAGCCATATCACCGCGACGAAATTCGCCCAGATCCCCACCGCGTTTTCCCGATGGGCATTGCGAGTATTTTTTCGCCAACGCCTGAAAATTCGCACCTTGTTTGAGCTGAGCGAGAATTGTTGTCGCTTGCGTTTTATCTTTCACCAGTATGTGCAAAGCCGCTGCTTTCTTGGCCATGATGCTACCCTACTTGCCACAAAAGCCCGCGATTATAACGAATCCAGTCATTAAAGGGGACTGAATTTTATCTCTCTGCGCCGTCCGTATAATTACCGTGCATTCGCCACCTTCGTTGCCACTCCACTAACTGCTGGACACGTTTCTTACCACCCAATGGGTTGATAAATCGTGTCATGAGTCGCCAGTAAAAACGCAGACTGTCTCCTTTGCGTCGCGGGATCAGGTGAATATGAACATGGGGAATATGTTGCCCAGCATCGCGACCATTATTCACTACTAAGGTGTAATCGCTCACATCATCCATCACGTCAAACATCCGCTTGCCGATTTGATGTGCAAATTGAAATAACTCGGTATGTTCTTGCGCAGAGAGTTGCTCAAGGTGTGAGGCGTGACTGCGGCTCAGAATCAGAACATGACCTTCGGTGATGGGATAGATATCGAGGATTGCCTTCAATCCATGACGCTCTGCCACACTGAAATGTTCAAGTTGATTGCTGTGGATCTCGCATATGATGCACGACTTGTTGCTTAGCAAACATGGCTCCTGTTACGTCGTAACATGGCTTAATATCCCTTACCCAAACAGGCTAAAAAACCAGCACACATTATTTAGTGTTAAAACCAATACTGTTCGATAAATCGTCTTATCGTCGATTTTTCTTTTTGCATTGTATCTATATTTTTCTTTTAAAAGCCACTTCACCAATATCCGCTTTATCGTTAAACCACTACAAAACGCTGAATAAATCTAGTCTTATTCAGTATCTTGCCGTTATTTTGCGCTGAGATTTTCTCTTTTGATGCAAAAACAAGATCTCAGTCACAGTGCAAACACGCCAAAATTCATCTGGCTTTAATAATTACAGCTCTGATGTTTAAGCTGTTGGGATAGTCTGTCTGGTGGCCAAAAACATCGGCAGATGCTTCCACGGGTATAGGAGAGACAGGCACAAAGTGCCAACTCGTCAAGTGAGAAAAAGATCTTAATCACACTCTCGTTAACCACGAGTGAAAGCTAAACCACATATCGGAGGGACACGATGTCCATTTATAGCCATCTTAAGCAATTGACTGCGGTTTCATGCGTTGCTGCTGCGCTTGGCTTTTCAGCCCTAGCCAGCGCCGATACTTGGCGCTATGCGCACGAAGAGTATGAAGGTGACGTACAAGACGTGTATGCACACAAGTTTAAGGAATACATCGAAGATAAATCTGAACACTCTTTGCAAATCTATCGCTTCGGCGAGCTGGGTGAGTCTGATGACATCATGGAGCAAACCCAAGCCGGTATTCTTCAATTTGTTAACCAATCGCCGGGCTTTACTGGCTCATTGATCCCAGAGGCACAAATCTTCTTCATCCCTTATCTGATGCCAACCAACATGGAAACCGTGATCGAGTTCTTCCGTCAGAGCAAGGCAGTGAATGAAGATTTCCCGAAACTGTATGAAGAGCAAGGCCTTGAGCTTCTCAAGATGTATCCTGAGGGCGAAATGGTCATGACTGCCGACGAGCCTGTGACTGAGCCGGCCGATCTGAAAGGCAAGAAGATCCGCGTCATGACTAACCCACTGCTTTCATCAACCTATGAAGCCTTTGGTGCAACGCCAACGCCATTACCATGGGGTGAAGTATATGGCGCACTCCAAACCAATATGATCCAAGGCCAAGAAAATCCGATTTTCTGGATTGAATCAGGTGGTTTGTACGAAGTATCGCCGAACCTGATCTTCACGCACCACGGTTGGTTTACCACTGCCTCCATGGCAAACAAAGACTTCTTTGACGGATTGTCGAAAGACGATCAAGCAATGATCCGTGACGCGGCTGATTATGCCTTCAACGAAACGGTGAAACATATCCGTGGCCTTGCTGAGAAGTCATTGGAGAAAATTCAAGCTTCGAGCGACGACGTGACTGTCACACGCCTGACGGATGAGCAAATCGCTAAGTTCAAAGCACGTGCACCTCAGGTTGAAGAAACCTTCTATGAAATGACCGGCGAAAGCGGCAAAGCCCTTCTTAATCAATTTAAGAAAGATCTCGAAGCCGTTACTAACTAGTTGTCAGTTGTTCAGGCACCGCGCCTTGCGGTGCCTGTTTATTTTGAGGAATACGTAATGACCGATTCCGACTCTCTCACTTATCACTCAGAGCTTCCCGGCCTTCTTGGTAAATTGGACACCCTGATCTGCAAAATCGAGTCGTTTATGCTCGCCGCAGGCGTGCTGTTAATGGCGCTCAATACCTGCGTGAACGTTGTGGCGCGTTTTGGCTTTGGTCAAGGGCTGTTCTTTTCCGGTGAGATAAACCGCATTCTGATCATTCTGATCACGTTCGCGGGGATTGGCTATGCCGCTCGCCATGGCCGACATATTCGTATGTCCGCCCTTTACGACACCCTGCCGTTTAAGGGACGTAAGATCCTAATGATCACTATCGCGCTGGTAACTGGCTTGATTATGCTGGTTCTCGCATATTTTTCTTATCAATACATCGTTTCGGTATACGACCGAGGCCGTATTTTGCCCGCCCTCGGCTTTGAAATCTGGTGGATCTATATTTGGGTTCCTCTTGGGTTTGTCATCACAGGGATCCAATACGGACTAACTGTATATAAAAACCTAACCGCTCCCGATGTTTATCTCTCCGCCGGCGTGCTTGACGGTTACGCTGAGACTGAAAGTGAAGTTTAAATAGGCACTCTTATGGCCCTGACTTTAATGTTCATCATGATTGTCTTGCTCGTGCTTGGCTTTCCGATGATGATTCCCCTTACGGCTGCCGCCTTAACCGGTTTTTACATGATGTTTGGTGGCGTCGGTCAAATGGATACCTTTATCCAACAAGTGTTAGGCGGCATCCGCCCAGCGTCCTTGATTGCTGTGCCCATGTTTATCCTTGCTGCAGATATTATGACCCGTGGTCAATCAGCCTCACGCTTGATAGATATGGTCATGACGTTTATCGGCCATATTCGTGGCGGCTTAGCCATCAGTACTGCAACGTCTTGCACGCTGTTCGGCGCCGTTTCAGGTTCAACCCAAGCGACAGTGGTCGCAGTGGGTTCTGCTTTACGTCCTAAATTATTGCGCGCCGGATACAGCGATTCGTTCTCACTCGCGCTGATTATCAACTCGAGTGATATCGCCTTTTTGATCCCACCGAGTATCGGGATGATCATTTACGGGGTGATCTCTGAAACCTCGATTGCCGAGCTATTTATCGCTGGGATCGGCCCAGGTTTGATGATTCTGTGCTTTTTCTCTTTGTACTGCCTCTATTACGCGACGGTCAATAAAGTGCCGACTGAGCCAAAGGCCACATGGAAAGAGCGTATGCAGGCCACGCGGAAAGCGCTCTGGCCACTGATGTTCCCATTAATTATTGTGGGAGGGATTTATGGCGGTGTGTTCAGTCCCACCGAAGCGGCTGCCGTGTGTGTACTTTATGCGATGATTTTGGAGTTTGGGGTATTCCGATCATTAAGCAGTCGGGATGTCTTTACCATCGCGCGCTCAACCGGTCTTATCACTGCGGTGGTTTTCATTTTGGTGGGGGTCGGTAATGGATTCTCTTGGATTATCTCATTCGCACAAATCCCGCAAACCATTCTAGAAGCTGTCGGGATTAGTCAAATGGGCCCTATGGGTGTCCTTGCCTCAATTTCTATCGCTTTCTTCGTCGCCTGCATGTTTGTAGACCCCATTGTGGTTATCTTGGTGTTAACGCCTATATTTGCACCTGCGATAGAAGCCACTAGTCTTGATCCTGTACATGTGGGGATAGTGATCACCTTGCAAGTCGCGATTGGTTCAGCAACACCACCCTTTGGCTGCGATATTTTTACCGCGATTGCGATTTTCAAAAAACCCTATTGGGAAGTTATCCGTGGGACAGGCCCTTTTATTGCGATGCTGCTTCTCTCTGCCGCACTGCTGGTGATGTTCCCTCAGATTGCGTTATTCCTGCGTGATATCGCGTTTGGATAACCTAACAACAGGAGTAACTGGATGTTTAAACGAATACTCGTTGCGGTTGATGGCTCTTTTTCAGCCTTGAACGCATTGGATAAAGCGATAGAAATTCAACAACTCACCGGTGCAGAGTTGTATCTTTTGTGTGTGTTTAAGCATCACAGTTTGTTTGAGGCGTCGCTATCGATGGTGCGCCCTGATCGATTACAAATCCCAGATCAAACCTTAAGCGAATACGCGCGTAACATCGTCGAGCAAGCCAAACAACATGCGCTTGAAAATGGTGGCGAAAATGTACGTGGTTTTGTAAAAGGCGGTCGCCCCTCTAAAACCATCATTAAGTTTGCCAAAAGCAAAGAGGTAGATTTGATTGTGATGGGGGCTCACGGGACACATTCAGATAAAGACGGCATGTTCCTTGGCAGTGTGTCTCATCGCGTGGCTGGACGCGCCCACTGCCCTACGATGGTCGTCTAACGCTATAATGGCTTTGCTTCACTGCACAACACAATCCCTTACGCTAAACAGAAAAACGCCGCTATTGAATAGCGGCGTTTTTCTATGATGCCAACTTATCAGCTATTGAATATGAAAGTAGTGGCTATTAAGCACTAAATGTACAGCGATAGAGGCGATATACCCCAGCATAATGACAGGTGCCCACTTTAAATGACCAAAGAAGGTGTATTTGCCGTGCGCTTGCCCCATCAATGCCACCCCTGCGGCTGACCCCAAAGAGAGCAAGCTGCCGCCAACACCGGCCGTTAATGTCACCAACAACCAGTTTCCGTGCGACATTTCTGGGCTCATCGTTAATACGGCGAACATCACAGGAATATTATCGACCACCGCGGATAAAACCCCAACCAAGCTATTCGCCCAGATAGGATCCCACTGAAGATACATAACGTTTGAGACCATGGTGAGGTAACCAATCAAGCTAAGTCCACCGACACACATCACGACCCCATAGAAGAAAAGCAAGGTGTCCCACTCCGCATGCGAGATGCGACGAAACACATCAAAAGGCACCACTGAGCCCAAGCGACGCAACGCCGCTTCATCATTCTTCGCCTCCGCAATCGCACGTTTACGTGCCAATGAGCGCGGTAGGGTGCGACGCAAATAAAAGCCAAAGAACTGTAGATACGCCAGGCCCATCATCATCCCCATCACCGGTGGGAAGTGAATAAAGCCATGGAACGCAACCGCGGTGGCAATGGTGAGTAAAAACAACACCATAATACGACGCGCGCCACGCTTAAGCTCGACGTGCTCTTGCATCACATCCGGCTGCGTCCGTGGGATAAACAGTGACATAATAAAAGCGGGGATCACATAGTTGACCACAGATGGAATGAACAAAGCTCCGAACTCAGCAAAGGTCACTTTGCCCGCCTGCCAAACCATCAGTGTGGTGATATCACCAAAGGGACTGAAGGCGCCCCCTGCGTTCGCGGCAACCACAATGTTGATACACGCGAGGTTCACAAAGCGAGGGTTGTCACCGCCGATTTTTAGCACAATCGTACACATCAATAGTGCCGTTGTGAGGTTATCCGCAATGGGAGAGATAAAGAAGGAAAGTACCCCAGTGATCCAAAACAAGGTACGTAAGTCATAACCTTTGCTTAGAATCCACGCTTTTAAGCCATCAAATAGACGCCTTTCTTCCATCGCAGAAATATAGGTCATCGCCACCAGCAAAAATAGCAGTAGCTCTGCATACTCAAGGAGGTTGTGCTCAAGCGCCGCATGCGCGGGGGCCATATCTCCCCATTGAGAATACGCATATCCAATTAGCAACCAGATTAACCCCGCCGCCAGTAACACGGGCTTTGACTTACGCAGATGAAGCTTTTCTTCTAGCATCACCAAGCTGTAAGCCACGGCAAAAATGGCTAAAGAGGCATAGCCTACCCAGTTCTGGGTTAAATCCAGTCCTTGTCCTGTCGTAGCGGCAAATGCACTCGGCGAAACTACCGCCAGTGCCGCAACCAAACGCTTCATCCTTGAGCCTCCAAGTATTGATTACCTAACTTTTCTACATTGCATAAAAAACCGGCCTAGTCGGCCGTGTCGTCTAAAACCCTATATCGATAGGGGATAAATACCTGTCAGCGCCCTGTCGTGACACGATTCGCAGCCTCGAAAAAGACCTCAAACAGCGCACGCTTTTGCACTCAACGGGTTTTCATAATCGTTTATTTTGCTCATTTGCCGCGCAGCAGCACAAAAGCAAACATAATATTAACAAATGTGGCGTGAACGTCTATCTTTAAGCGAGGTGAATCGGCAAAAAAGAGATGACATTGCTTACTGTCAAGCTTAATAATATCAACTTACTAGTCGACATACGCTGTCATCGTCAGCAAAAAACGACTAAGTTTGAATAAAAAGCAAATAAATTCAATTGCTATAAAAACAAAACCCATATTTTAACTAACAAACAACATCGCAATCTAACATCCTTGCTTGATCACCACCCATGGCATGCATGATGAGAAGAAGGGAGTCACTATGAAAGCACCTAAACTCGCCACATTGGCCTGCGCTGCCGCGCTGTCTGTTGGCGCCTCTGTGACGGCACTGGCAGAAACCGCGACGGTTGCGGTTTCCCAAATTGTCGAGCACCCTGCGCTTGATGCCGCGCGAAACGGTCTACTCGATGGGTTGAAAGCCAAAGGATATACGCCGGGTGAAAATCTAGATTTTAAATATCAAACAGCGCAAGGTAACCCGGCTATTGCCGTTCAAATCGCACGTCAATATGTTGGAGAACAACCTGATGTGCTGGTTGGCATCGCGACGCCTTCCGCGCAAGCACTGGCAGCCGCTACCAAAGATATCCCCGTTATTTTTACCGCCGTTACCGATCCTGTGGGGGCGAAACTGGTCAAGAATATGGACGCTCCCAGTGGCAACGTAACGGGTCTGTCTGACCTCTCACCTGTCGCGCAACACGTTGCATTGGCCAAAGAGTTACTCCCCGAACTCACCACTATTGGGGTGGTTTACAATCCAGGGGAAGCTAATGCCGTCACCTTAGTCGAATTACTCCGTGAAGCCGCAAATGCTCAAGGCATTAAGGTTGTGGAAGGAACAGCGCTAAAAAGTGCCGATGTTCAATCTGCTGCGCAAGTTGTGGCCACCCAAGCGGATGTGATTTATGCGCCAACCGATAATACCGTTGCCAGCGCCATCGATGGTCTTATCGCAGCGGCTAATTCTGCTGATACCCCAGTAATTGGCGGATCGACATCGTATATCCCTAACGGCGCCGTGGTGGCGCTCGGCTTTGATTACTACTCCGTTGGTGTGCAAACGTCCGATTATGTTGCTGCGGTACTGGAAGGGAAACCCGTGTCTTCACTGCCGGCCAAAGTCGCGCTCGGCTCTGACTTAGCCGTTAATCGGGCAGCAGCCAATCGACTTGGCATCACGGTTCCCGACACAATTTTGGATCGTGCCGCGCGTATTCAAGACTAGTCAGTATCAGTCTTAGGAGTAGTGAATGACTGCCATTGCTTTTTTTGGCACCTTGGAAGTAGGCCTTATCTATGGCTTGGTCGCCTTAGGGGTTTATCTGACGTTCCGGGTGCTAGATTTTCCCGATCTTACCGTTGATGGCAGCTTCCCGATGGGCGCTGCGGTGGCGGCCACCCTTATCGTCGCAGGCTACAACCCTTGGTTTGCTACCGCAGTCGCTATTCTGGCCGGTGGAATCACCGGCTTGGTGACGGCGTTTTTGACGGTGAAGTGTGGCATCCTCAATCTGCTCTCGAGCATTTTGACAATGATTGCCGCCTTTTCGATCAATATTCGTATTATGGGCCGGCCGAATATCGCCTTGTTGGGTGAGGAAACAATTCTTACCCCATTCGAACAGCTGGGTATTGCACCTGTCTATCTGCGTCCCCTCGTGGTCGGTGTTTTGGTGATTATCAGTGGTTTGTTGGTGATCCGCTTACTCGCCAGTGATTTTGGTCTCGGCCTACGCGCCACTGGGGTAAACCCTCGCATGGTTAAGGCGCAGGGCGGCAGTACCGCCATGTACACGTATTTTGGCTTAGCCCTATCCAACGCCTTTGTCGGCTTTGCTGGGGCGCTATTTGCACAAACCAATAGTTTTGCCGATGTTACTTCGGGGGTCGGCACCATTGTGGTTGGCCTTGCGGCTGTGATTCTAGGCCAAACACTGATACCGGGCCGCAAAGTGTGGGTGGCGGTGGTTGCTGTTATTGTTGGTTCGATTCTCTACCGTCTTGCCGTCGCCTTTGCGCTATCTAGTGGTATGTTTGGCTTGCAGGCCTCGGACCTCAATCTGGTTACCGCAGTACTGGTCGCCGTCGCGCTTATCGCGCCTAAAATGCGTCAGCAGTATCAAAAATCAAAACGCGCCAAGCAGGCAGAGGTGTCGGAATGATTTCATTAACCAATATTCAAGTGACCTTTAACCCCGGTACTGTGCTTGAAAACCGCGCCTTACGTGGCGTAAGTCTGACGATTCCAGAAAAAGAGTTTGTCACCATTATCGGCTCTAATGGCGCAGGCAAATCAACACTGCTCGGAGCGGTGACCGGCGAGACGCCAATGATCGGCGGAAGCGTCAATATTGATGGCGTCGACGTGACTAAGAAAGCCGTTCATGAACGCGCCACTCTCGCAGCCCGTGTGTTTCAGGATCCGCTGGCAGGCACCTGCGCCTCGCTTACCATTGAAGAAAACCTTGCACTGGCTTATCGTCGCGGTAAAGGACGTGGCTGGACACGTGCGCTCGGTGACAAGCGCCGCAAGCTCTTTCAAGAAAGGATCGCGATTTTAGGTTTAGGCCTTGAAGACAGGTTGAGCGACAGTATTGGTTTGCTCTCCGGCGGCCAACGCCAAGCGGTCAGTTTGGTCATGGCGACCTTGTCGGAAAGCAAACTCTTGTTACTGGATGAGCACACTGCCGCGCTCGACCCTCGCATGGCTGCATTCGTGATTGATTTAACGAAAAAAATCGTCAACGAATTTAATCTGACTGCCATGATGGTCACCCACTCTATGAAAGATGCCCTTGCCTGCGGCGACCGTACCGTGATGCTACACCAAGGTAACATAGTGCTTGATGTGCATGGCGATGAGCGCAAAAACATGGATGTGCCACATCTGCTTGAGATGTTCAATAAAGTGCGCGGCGAGACACTGGCAGACGACAGTTTGCTCCTCAGCTAACCCACACCTACTAAACCATAAGGCGCCCTCTAGGCGTCTTTTTTCGTGATGGCCCCATCAACAGATCTAATTTATTGGCATAGCTGTCTAACAATTAGGGGTTATGACATTTCCATGCTAGCCTAACGCCAGTATTGCCAAGGAATTAGGTATGAACGCAAAAAGTATCGCACTCGCCCTTACCGTGGTCGTTATTTGGGGCGTGAATTTCTCTGTTATCAAGGTAGGCTTACACACACTGCCGCCAATTCTTTTCTCTGGGTTGCGGTTTTTAATTGTTGCTATCCCAGCGGTATTGTTTGTCCCACGTCCTCGCGTCCCACTGTGGCAGTTATTGACCGTCGGGCTCAGTCTTGGCGTGATTAAGTTCAGCCTGCTCTTTGTCGCGATGGACGCCGACGCATCGGCAGGGATTGCGTCTTTGCTGTTGCAAGCGCAGGTGATCTTTACCATCTTACTGAGTGCGGTGTTACTGCGCGAAGTCGTCACTCGCGCGCAAGGACTGGGGCTGTTCATTGCCCTGTCTGGGTTTGCACTTTTCTTTCTTACCACCACAGGTAGCGCCACCCTCACAGGTGTGACGATGATCGTCGCCGCGGCGTTTTTCTGGGCCATTGCCAATCTGGTGATGAAACAGATGCCAGGCGTGAATCTCATGCATTTTATGGTATGGGTGAGCTTGATCCCTCCCCTGCCACTCTTCGCCCTATCCTATTTACTGGAGAGCCAACATCCGCTCCAATTGCTGCAAGCTACACCGCTATCTGGCTGGTTATCCATCGCTTACGTCGGCTACATTTCTACTTTGGTGGCCTTTGCTTTGTGGGGCTGGCTATTAAATCAACATACCTCAGCGTCGGTCACACCGTTCGCGTTGTTAATCCCTATTGTGGGAATGAGTGCCGCCTCGATAGGTCTGGGGGAGCGATTATCACCCATCGAATGGGTGGGGGCAGGATTGATCGTGGTTGGGCTAACCATTTCCGTACTTGGCGCGAGACTGTGGCGTTATCTTAAGCAGGCAAGAAAAACATCGGCGAAAAAAGCCCCGTCTGCGTCCGCTCAGTGATCGCGTTTACCCGGCCACCATTGGTTAACTAAGCGCCCGGCTAAGGATGGCTGATAGCGCCAACAGTGATCAAACATCGCCATCAGCTCTGGATTACCGTATTTAGACAGGCTCACGGCGTGAAATCGATTTTGCTGCGCTTTCAGTGCGTTCACTTTTTCGATCATCGCATCCGATTGTTTGGGCGCGATAAAATCAGACACCACCACCAGATCAGCATTTTGGTAACGGTCACCTGCCATTAAGTCGAGCGCTTTATCAATCACTGGCGCCATATCGGTACCACCATGAAAACGGTATGAAAGAAAGCTCATCGCTTCTTGTAGCCCCTGTTCGCCAGTCAGCTCATAGCTAATATGGTCAGTGGAAAACAGCATCACGTAGCAGTCACGATGCTCGGTGGCGGCGATACGCATTAATACATACGCCAAGGCTTTTGCACATTGTTCCGGAAAGCCACTCATGGAGCCAGAGGCATCGACCGCAATAATAAATGGGCCTTTTATCTGCTCAGGCTTAGACTGACTCGGTGCATTGGTTTCTACCTTTTGGCGACGATGCGCCTTCCCCGACAATTGATAGTTCAGTAGCTGTTTATCCACCAATTGCTTGTAAAACACCACTTCGAGAGCGGGATCTGAGAGCAGCACCGCTTCATTAGGAAGTAAGCGATCAACACGGTCGCTTTGACAAATACCCGTAATATCATCAGGAACGTCAACTTGTCGCTCTGGCACTGTTTTTAAGGTTTCAGTCGGTTGCTGGCTGGGGCCACTGGCACTGACTTGATTCGCCATCCGTCCTAATTGCTCCGCAATCGCTTGAAGATCAGGATTTTTCTCTAAGAAAGTGACAAAACGTTTCAGTAAGGTCACGTCATGTTGAGACAAATGGCTCGCGGCCATATCCCACAACCGGCCCACTTTACTGATATCACCGGATTGATCGACGCCATCCATCGTTTGATAGGTTGCAATACGACGGTAAAGATCGTCTAAAAGCTTCTCTTTTTGCGCTTCCAAATTTTTCGACTGTAACGCGTGGATTTCTGCCTTCAAATGCGCATGCCATTTATTGCAAAAATACGATTGAAACATTGGGTCAGGATGTTCGGCCTGTTGTGCCGCCAATGATGACGCTTGCGCGTGAAACGAGGAGACCGGCTCCAAATCAGCAAGGAGTGTTTGAATATCCGACTCAAAGGCGCGTGCCGACTTCTCTGTCGCTTGCTCATACAACTGAATTTCTTGCTTCAGGGCCGATGACAACCCTTGCTGCATGAGTTTGCGCTTGGTGTGGCCTCGCCATTTATCGAGCTGTTTTTGTACCGCACGTTTGATCGCCGGGCTGCGCTCAGTGAGAAGCAGTAACTGGGGGTGCGACATCAACTCGGTCATTGCCGCATCAAGCAAGCCGGATTCCGCCAACATCAAGCCCATGCTTAAGCTTTCCGCGCTAAGCATCGTCCGCTCCAGTAAAAAACGTATCGAGACGACGTAAACGGCGCGCTTGCTGTTCTAGCGTGGCCATGTGAGCTTTTACATCCCGCTCGGCATCCACCAAGCTCGCAGATGCGACTTCCAGTAACTCTGGCTGGGCAAAAAGATGCGGTAGGCCTGCATTTAGCTGACTACGGGCGCGACGAATAAGAAACTGCGCCTGATTTAATTGTTCAAGCGCTTGGTCGGTTTGCGCGTGCCAGGTGTCAAGCTGTTCGGCGTCTGGGTTATTCACCCCCGCCAGTGCAACCGGCACAGCACGATTGGCAATGTCTTTGACCACCAGCATGCCCTGTGCGTCCCACTCTAACGTGAGGCGACACAAATGGGTGTTTTTGTTGACGTAGCCATAAAGATCCGTGCTGCCGGGCTTAAGCTTCTTCTCCACATCAGCCGCATCGAGGTATATCCAGCGACTATCGCCCTTTTCTTGCTCCGAGACCGACGGGTTGGCAGTGAGCAGCACACAGCGGACGAGGTCGCGACTTTGATTGACGCTAAAACGCGGGGCTTTGCTGATATCAATGGTGGGTTTTCGTAAGCTCGAACTTGCGCTGTCTTGCTGGTAAGCGAGCGCCTCGACCGTGCTTTGCTCTATGTCACGCAAAGCCACTTTCACATCATCCATTAACGCTAAAGCTTCTTGCTGATCGAACAAAATCTCAGCCGCAAACCGACGCATCACATCCTGTACCACGTCGCGCGATTCAGGGCTGTGCCAGAGACAGTCTTCGAGTAGCAGTAAGTCGAGCGGTCCGACTTCATCACGTCCGTTAAAGAACGCCGCCGCCTTTAAGAGGCGAACCGCTTTTTTCCAGCGGCGATCCGACACGTATAATTCGGCTGGATTGAAGTTTGGACTGTCTTCGCCCGCCTGCTCGAGCCTCTGCTTTAAGGTATAGAGCTTGTCAAAAATCGCATCGGGCAAAGAAAGGCTAGGAATAATGCTTTGCCATTGCTGATACTCCTCATGACCAATTTTAATTTTATCCGGCACCGAGGTTTCATCTTGGCTCGGCTCAGTGAGCATCAGTTTAAAATTCTTCTTCTCTTGAATACGGTTAACAAATACCCGCAGAAGCATTCGGTCATACAAAGCATCTAGCCCACTATCAGGCTCAGGAAGCTCGTTCGAGGCCGTGACGAGAAGCCGCATGGGAACCGGATAAACATGCTCGCCATTACGAAACGTACGCTCATTGACCACAGTTAATAGCGTGTTGAGGATCGCCGGACCAGCTTTCCAAATCTCATCGAGGAACACCACATCGGCGTTGGGCAGATAGCCCTCGGTGAGACGAACATATTTACCTTCATCCTTTAGCGCTTGAATGGATAACGGCCCAAAAACTTCTTCAGGGGTGGAGAAGCGGGTCATTAGATACTCAAAGAACTGGCTGTTTTCAAACGCATCGATTAGACGTTTGGCAATAAAACTCTTGGCGATGCCCGGTGGCCCCAACAAGAACACACTTTCGCCAGCAAGCGCGGCGAGCAAACACATTTTGATCGTATGTTCACGTTCATAGACGCCACTGGACAGGGCATCAATAAGTTGAGAAATGCGCTCAGGCAATAGCGCACGGCGGCTGACGGTGGCGAGGTTTTGAGACAAGTGACACTCCCGCATTCTGATTTGGTTTCAGTCTGAGCGGCCTCTCGCGGTGATAAGGCGGCTTCCTGCTTCTACATAAAGCATGGCAAGCCCATCCAAGGCTGCCATCAACACGCTGAACAAGCGCACAATAAATAAACTAATGTGTAAGTAAATTTTAAGTAATGTATGGATATATCATTGATGGAGATATCAAATAGTGACACAGATCACCTTAAAGTCAATATTGTGTAGTCGCTCGAAGAAGCTGATGGTTAAAGCATCAGGAACGCATTGATCTTGTTAACTCAGCATGGTTTTGGCTCACGTTGTCACTGGAATGACACATCATTGTCATAGAATCCGTTGCCTCTTTATCGCAACAGGACGTTAACCCATGTTTAAACACACACTTTTTTCTTTCCTCTTCCTTTGCATCAGCCAACTCGCGATCGCCGCGCCACCAGTCACTATCACGGGTTCAACGTCTGTGAGCCATGTGATGGAAGTGATTGCCGAGCGCTATCAGCGCGACCATGATGTGGTCATTCAGGTACAAGGAACGGGTTCGGCCGCGGGCATTGCTGCAGTCAAACAAGGGATTGCACCCATGGGCATGAGTTCGCGGTACTTAAAGCAAGAAGAAATGGCTCCCGATCTCACCACCGATATTCTGGCCTATGATGGCATTGCCTTGGTGGTTCATCCCAGCAATCCCGTCACGGCCCTGACCCAAGCGCAAATTCGGAAGATCTATTTGGGAGAGATTAAAAACTGGCAAGCACTCGGGGGAGCGGATCGTGAAATCGCCGCGGTGTCCCGTGAGTCAGCCTCGGGATCGCGCTTTTCGTTTGAAACCTTACTCGACCTGACCAAGGTCGTGAAAGGTGAGACAGTATCGGGAGTGAGTCCACGCTTAATGGTGGTGAATAGCAATAGCATGGTGAAAACCCTAGTCGCCAAGAACCCTCACGCTATCGGCTATGTCTCGCTGGGCTCGGTCGATGCAGGCATCAAACCGCTATCGGTGGATGGTCAAGCACCAACCTTGGCCGCCATCGCTGATGGGCGCTATAAGTTGGCGCGCCCTTTTGTGATATTGCGCAAAACCGCGCCACTGTCATCCGCCGCTAACGGCTTTTATGATTACTTGCTGTCTGAGCAAGGCCAGCAAGCGTTTGCCAATGCCGGCTACGTCGCGAGTCAGTCGCCACACATGGCACTGACAACGCCCTGAGCGGGCAATTAGGCCGTACTGGCTTCCTTAGTCACCGGCCATGTTTTATGGCTACCCCACTCTGTCCATGACCCATCGTAGACAGCAATCGGGTAGCCAAAGTAATGCTCGGCCACTGCGGCGAGAATGCAAGCCGTCACGCCAGACCCACAGCTTGCAACATTAAGACGTGTATCACTGAGTAACGGAAGCACGACGCGTCTGGCTTCTGTTTGATCAATCACAAAGCCTTGTTGGTCAGTAAGGCTAGCAAACGGCAAGTTCTTTGCGCCCGGCATATGCCCTGCACGCACACCGTCTCTTGGCTCTGGCACCGTCCCGTTAAACCGTGCCGCTGGACGGACATCAATCACATTCACAGCCGCCAGTTTTGCCGCCAGTGTTTCTCCATCTATGTAGCGATAAGGTTTGAAGCTCGACACATATGTTGCTTCGACACGGGGTTTCGCGGCCGACTCATCCAAAGGTCCATTTTGTGCCAACCAAGCCGGCAGTCCACCATCCAAAATAAAGACATTTTCATGACCCATGACTTTACACATCCACCACACACGGGCGGCAGAAAACAGGCCTTGGGTATCGTAGATCACCAAAGTATCTTGTGGCGCGATGCCGAGTTTGCCCATGTGTCTCGCAAATTCCTCAGCACTGGGTAACATATGAGGTAACGTCGATTGGGTATCTTTAATAGCGCCATCAAAATCAAAGAATATGGCACCGGGTAAACGGCGCTGCTGCCACTCCTGATAGCTATCGCGCGCCACGTCGGGCATAAACCAACTAGCATCTACGGGGACAACCGACTCTAATCGCGACGTTAACCACTGCGCACTGACAAACACTGACATCTTGACGATCCCTTTTCATTATTGATGGAGGCCTTACTCATATTTCACTCGATACTGACGAGCGTGACATAGAGTAACACTCAGTTTTTCTTCATACTGATTCTGTCGCCATCAAGATGCAAGCCAATGAGGACGTTAATGACATCGCTGCCCCTAATTCGTCGAACCGCTTTAGCCCTGCTCGTGCTTCCCACACTCGGCCATGCAGCAGGGTTTGGCGTAACGATCGAAAATGACAGCCCACTCGGCGAAGATAATCAATATACCAGTGGCGTATATGCCCATTGGCACAGCGATTGGTCTGACGATGTCAACACCACATCGGTGGCGCCAATACGTTGGTTTGCAGAGCAACTGCCTTTAAACCCAGAGGCCCGTCAAGCTTGGAGTCTAGACATCGGCCAGATGATGTGGACACCGAATGACATCACCTTCACCACACCGCAACCTAACGAGCGTCCCTACGCGGGGCTGATTTTTATCGAGCCAAGTATGTATCAGCAAACGCCTGAACGCGTCGATAAATGGTCAGTATTGTTTGGCATCGTGGGGCCTGCCTCTTTGACCGAACAAGGGCAATCTTATGTGCACAAGCTTATCGACTCACCGGACCCCAAAGGATGGGACTATCAGGTGCGAAATACGCCGGTGGCACAGTTTGCCTATGAACGCCACCAGCTTCTTCATCGGAGCGAATATCAAGAGTGGGGCGTATCTGGTCGCGCAGATATTGGTAACTTTCGCAGTGAAGTATCCGCCGGGCTCAGCTATCGCATCGGGCTAGACTTAGCGAATTCCTATGGTGGGATCAGTTTTGAGCCCGGTCGCCACCTTGACAGCCGAATGTTTGATGCCAGCACCCAAGGCGCATTTTTTTACACCGCTGTGCAAGGTCGATATCGCGCCAATGACATCACCATTAATGGCGATAAGCCCCCTGAAAACGCAGATATTGATATGACCCATTGGCAAGCCAGTGCCGCGGCCGGTTTCGCTTATTACCAACCGCGCTGGGGCACTGACGTGAGCGTTGCGCTGCACAGTAAAGACTATCAACAAGCAACTGACGACACCTACAGCTATGTGTCATGGACAGTCCACTATCGTTATTAACGGTTAACTGGCAGAGGCTCTACGGCTTGTTTCACCACAGGTCGTGCGCCTCGATCAGACCATTTCATCCATACCAAAGAAGCAAGGATCAATCCAATACCGACCCACTGCATGGGCTGAAGTGTCTCATTAACCCACAAGACCCCAAGGGTGACAGCAGTCAGTGGGTTCAAAAACATAATGATCGACTGACGATTAGGACCTAACACGGTAATCGAGCGTATATAAGCCCAGTAACCTACCGCAGTATTCAACACAATTACCCAGATCAAACCCGGAACGGCTTGAAGGCTGATTGCCTGTGGCGGTCCTGCCAGCAACCACGCAAACGGGATCAACATCACGCCACCAATGACTAACTGCCACGCGGTTAAACCAAAGATATCTTTGGCCTCCCAGCGCTTCATCCACAAGGTCGACTGCGCGACAAAAACGGTGGCGGCTAACATCGCCCCTGCACCAACCCAATCAATGTCGGTAGAAGGGTTAAGGAGTAGCCCCACCCCAGCCAAACCGAGCAGTGCCAACATCAACATCTTTAACTGAGGGCGTTTCCCTTCCGTTAACCACTGCAACAACATCAATACGAGCGGTAAGGTCGCTCCTAACGTCCCAGCGACTGCACCCGGTAAACGATAGGCGGCCACAAATAACAACAAAAAGAACGCGGCGATATTAAAAAAGCTCACCGCGAGCATGCGCGGCACGCTCAACGGTAAGCCTCGACGACTAATCAATAGCATCAGCAGGCCTGCTGGCAACGCGCGCCATACTGCCATCCAATAGGGAGACAGATCTGCCAAGAACAGTGCCACAGCGGAGTAGGTGCTCCCCCAAAAAATCGGTGCCAACACCGCAATCAAATAATGCATACCTTGCCCTCACTTATCTTAATGTGAAGATATATTAGTGCTCCAATTGATTTATATCAAGTATCTTTATGTGATGATAATAACTTGTGCGATGGACCTCGGCGAGAAAAAATCCGTCCTGCTACGCTTATTACTTCGTGAAAACAAAAGGATAGTGTGATGATTAATACAGAAAATGCTGTCGTCATTCTGATTGACGTACAAGGAAAACTGGCGCAAAAAGTGGTAAATAGCGATGCGCTACACCAAAAGACCGCGCAACTGCTTCGCGCCTGTCAGCATTTTGATGTGCCCGTTATTTGGATGGAGCAACTGCCAGATAAACTCGGCCCAACTTCTCCATCGCTCTCCGCGCTATTGCCTGATAACACTCCGATTGCGAAGCAAACCTTCAGCGCTTACGCCCATCCCGATGTGCAGCAACAACTAACAACGCTCAACCGTAAACAAGTGATTTTATGTGGCATCGAAACGCACATTTGTGTCTACCAAACCGCTTGCGACCTCTTACGTGCTCATTATCATGTTCACGTGGCAGTCGACGCGACGTCTTCGTGCCATGCCAACCACCATCAAGCAGGCCTGAGCATGATGCAACAACATGGTGCATGGATAACCGTGGTTGAGTCTTTATTATTCGAGTGGCAACAACAAGCCGGTGGCGACGACTTCAAACGCTTTTTATCGTTGATCAAATAAGCGCAGGTCAGCGCCATGCGAAGCCTTCTACTTCTTTGACCGATGCTTGTGGTAATTTCGACCGAGCTCGCGGCACATCGTGATCCATCTGACGTGACATGCACTAACAATTTGGTTAGTGGTCTAATATTATTGGGAATGCGTGTAAAAGAAGAAGGGAAGCACTATGTACAAGCGAATCATTGCCGCCAGCCTGTTAGCGGTAGGCGCGCTACCTGTGAATGCGGATGATCACACCTGTGGCAAAGTGACCATTGCCGATATGAACTGGAACTCTGCAAGCTTAATTGCCAATATCGACCGTTTTATTCTCGAGCATGGTTACGGATGTGATGCAGAGCTGGTGCCGGGTGACACCATGCCGACCGGTACCTCGATGGTCGAAAAAGGAGAGCCCGATATTGCGCCGGAATTTTGGAGCAACTCAATGCGTGAAGGGCTGCAACGTGGCATCGACGAGGGTCGGATTCGCTATGCAGGCAAAGCCTTGATTGACGGCGGTGAAGAAGGATTCTGGGTGCCGCAATATCTCGTCGATGACTACCCTGAGCTGAAAACCATTTCGGGGGTGAAGGCTAATGCCGAACTATTTACTCACCCTGAAGACCCCTCTAAATCTGCATTCTATGGCTGCCCCGCCGGTTGGAATTGCCAGATCACGTCAACCAACCTCTTTCGCGCCCTCAACCTTGCCGATAGCGGCTTTGAAATGGTTGACCCGGGCTCTGGCGCTGGCTTAGCGGGTTCGATCGCCAAAGCTTATGAACGCCAAGAACCTTGGTTCGGGTATTACTGGGCGCCCACGGCCGTGCTCGGCAAATATGATATGGTCAAAATAGACTTTGAATCCGGCACCGATATTGATCACTACAAACAATGTGTGACCACAAATGACTGTCTCAACCCAAGGGTCACTATGTATCCCGCAGCTGATGTTGATACCGTGATCACCGAACGATTCGCAAAGCGTGCACCAGACGCCGTGGCTTATCTAGAAACACGAGGCTTTACTAACGATCAAATGAATACACTGCTTGCCTGGATGGAAGAAAACCAGGCCGATGGCGAATATGCCATGACACACTTTTTAATTGAGCACCCTGAGATCTGGACATCATGGGTGTCCGACGATGTCGCCGATAAAATCAACAATGCACTTTAACCTCACTCAGCGCAGTCTTTGGCTGCGCTGCGCTTTCCCTGCAGTAAAGGAACCCCCTGAAAATGGCAAATTCATGGCTAACTGATGTGCCTGAAATGAGCAGACGAGATCTGCTTGAAATACGTAAAACCCTCGACGGTGCCTATCGTAGCTTCTCCAGTGAATACGGCGAATCTATCGAGTCTTTTTTCGACCCCTTACTTAACTTTCTGGTTTGGTTCGAAGATTTGTTACTGTCGACACCGTGGTGGTTGGTGATCGCAATTCTGGCCGGCATTGCCTATCTCGCCAGCCGCTCTTGGAAGCTGCCTCTGGCCGTGGTGGTCGCATTCACTGCCATCGGGTATTTAGGGATGTGGGAAGATACCATGAGCACCATGAGTATTATTCTCGTCTGTACCCTGCTCGCTATTGGTGTCGGTGTACCGATTGGGATAGCCATGTCGAAGTCAGACCGTACCCAAGCGATTGTCACGCCACTTTTGGATGTGATGCAAACCATGCCGGCATTCGTCTATCTAATTCCAGTAGTCATGTTGCTTGGGATCGGGAAAATTCCCGGCGTCATTGCCGTGGTGATTTATGCCATTCCGCCGGTGATCCGATTGACCAATTTAGGCATCCGATTGGTCGATAAAGATGTTCTCGAAGCCGCTACCGCCTACGGTGCCAGCGGCATGCAGCGGCTTTTTCAAGTTCAGCTCCCCTTGGCAATGCCCACCATTATGGCCGGTATTAACCAAACCATCATGATGGCCTTGGCCATGGTTGTTATCGCATCCATGATTGGTGTGGCAGGCTTGGGACAACCCGTTCTCAAATCTATTACTAATCAATACTTTACCCTAGGTCTTCTGAACGGTTTAGCCATTGTCGCGCTCGCCATCATTTTTGACCGCGTTTCACAAAGCTACGCCAAACGTGCGCAGCAGCATTTAAAAGGAAGTGAGCATGACTGAGCCAACCCATGACACGCTGATTGAAATTGAAGGCCTGTACAAGGTGTTTGGTAAACACCCTCACAAAGTGATGGCCAGTGTGAAAGACGGAAAAAGCAAAGATGACTTGCTTCAGCAAACTGGGCATACCATTGGGTTAAGTGATATCAACCTCTCGATTCGACGCGGTGAAGTCTTCGTGATCATGGGCCTATCGGGATCAGGGAAGTCGACCCTTATCCGTCACTTTAACCGTCTGATTGATCCTACCGAGGGCGCGATTCGCATTGAGGGCACGGATATTATGCAATTCTCTCAACAAGAGTTGCAGCAATTCCGCCGTCATAAAATGTCGATGGTCTTTCAACGATTTGGCTTATTACCGCACCGGACCGTTAAAGAAAATGTCGCGTTTGGATTACACATTCAAGGCGTGGCCAAAAAGGATCGTGATGCCACAGCCCAACAGTGGTTATCAACCGTTGGTTTGGAGGGTTACGCGGACCAATACCCTGCGCAATTGTCAGGGGGCCAACAGCAACGAGTAGGACTCGCGCGTGCTTTATGTACCGATGCCGATATATTGCTCATGGACGAAGCCTTCTCTGCGCTGGACCCGCTTATTCGCAGCGAGATGCAAGATCAATTGATTGAGTTACAAGAGAAGCTCCATAAGACCATTGTGTTTATTACGCATGATCTGGATGAAGCCTTACGCTTGGGCGATCGCATTGCGATTTTGCGCGATGGTAAACTCGTACAGGTTGGTGAACCCGTCGATATTCTATTGCGTCCAGCAGATGACTATGTGGAAGCCTTTGTCAAAGATGTGAATCGCGCTCGCGCGCTTACGGTAGAGACGGTGATGCAGCCGCAAATTTGTCGCATAAGCGCCAATACCATTGGCGATGCCATCACGCAAATGCGTCAACAGAAAGCCAGCTATGGCTATTATGTCACCGAGGATGGCTATCAGGGTACACTGAGCGAAAAAGCGCTCAGCAAAGCTGATCCCAGTACACAAATTGATGCCAGCATGATTGAAGATGTGCCTGCTATCGACCAAGACTCCTTGCTTGAACAAGTGATCCCAGACACGCTGGCATCGAAATGGCCGCTTCCTGTTTTTGATAAAGAAGGGGAGTTGATTGGCCACCTTTCGCGCCAAACGGTTGCCACGATTCTCAGCGAGAAAGCCGCTTCCACAAAGGATCCTGACTCGCCCGCGATTGCGAGTTAACCGGTGACAGCGGCTATTGGGTTAGCCGCTGTGTTCATTAAACTAAACAGTGATATCAGTCGCAAATCACACTATTGAGACAGGTGTCATTCCCCTGCAACAGTCGCTGCCTAACCTGCCCCTCATCCGAACATGAGTAGTTGGTAGGAAACAACATGAGTGTACGACAGCGACTGTTAATCGCATTTTCCCTCTTTATTGCATCCACGATTGGGTTAGGAAGCTTATCGCTGTGGATTTCATCCCGCTCTGCGCAAGCCTCTTCGGAGTATGTCAATCAACAGCTGCCTGAAGTCTGGGCGTTGCTCGCGCTGGAACGCGATCACCGCAACTTGGTCAACTTATCGCAAAAAATCAAAGCACAGTTGCTGTTCTGGAATGAAATTCAGCCGCAGTTTGAACAACTTCATCAAGACTATCAGCAAAGCTGGCAAGCACTCTCTCACTCTCCGTCGCTCGCAACCTGGCGCGCGAAGCATCAAGCCGATAAACAGGCATTCGATGACTATCTCGCCCAGCTAGAAAAAACCATCGCGGCCAAAAGCTTCTATGATGCGGGGAGATTGGTCGACTTTGATATGTATCCGGCCGTTGATCCTATGCTGCTCGCTCTCAACGAGAAGCTGACCGAAAGACAAGCTCATGCGAAACACTCTGCAAGCGGGCTGATCACCTTTCTAAACCAACAAGCACATACCGTGTATATTGGTTGTGGCGCCACCTTACTCTTGGCATTGGTATTGATGACATGGTTGCGCAAAACTGTGGTGGTTCGCTTGGATCATATTGCTAATGCCTTAACAGATATTGACCAGCGCTCCGATCTGAGCACCCGCCTCACCGATCGATACAGTGATGAGGTCAGTGCAGTGGCGCGGGCCTCCAATAACTTACTCGACAAGTTTTCGCATTTTGTCACTGACATTCAATCACGAACCGCCGAGTTAGATGGTCAATCTGACACGCTCGATACCCAAAGCAAACAAGTCGCAAAGATTAACCAGCAGACCCGTCGTCAAGTCGACAACGTCGCCCAATCTCTCAGCGTCATGGAAAGTGCCACCACAGAAATTGCCAGTGCCATTCATGATACGCGCGAGTACATTAGCAAAGTGTCTCACGATAACGACGAGATCCAGCAACAAATGCGAACTACCGACGCCGCTATCGCACACAGTGTGGGTATCGTGGAGAAGGTATCGTCGACCATGGCAACACTGAAACAAACCAGTGAACAAATTGCAGGGGTCATGGATGTGATTGAGGGGATTGCGGAGCAAACTAACCTACTGGCATTAAATGCAGCCATTGAAGCCGCGCGTGCCGGCGAGCATGGCCGAGGGTTTGCGGTCGTTGCCGATGAGGTCCGAGGCCTGTCACAGCGCACGGCGCAATCGACCGGTGATATTCGCAATTGGATTAACGATCTCTTAGGACAAGTTGATACCGCCAGTTCACTGCTCACAGAAACACAAACGGCCAGTGCCTCCAACCAGCAAGCCAGCATTCGTCTTCAAGGCTTTCTCAGTGATATGCATTCCACATTCCAAGGCTTGGAACAGTTGAGTGCCGAGGTAGAAGCCGCCCTGGCCTCACAGCATAAGGAGATAGAACATCTCACCGCCGGCCGTCGTGCGCTTAAGCAAGGCAGCCAGTCACTCACTGAAGCCATCAATACCACCAGCGACGTCAGTGGCCAACTGAGTCATCAATCGAGTGCACTCACCACGCTGACCGACCAGTTCCAGACTTAAACCGACATCAAAAAGCCACCTTCATCAACTTAAGGTGGCTTATCCACTTTTACTGGGCCGTTTTAATGCGTTCAAAGCCTGCTGCTAAGTCAGTGATCAAATCCTCTACCGCTTCCAAACCAATGTGCACACGGACTAAGGTGCCACTGAAACTTACCTTACCGGCAGGACGAATACGGTTGAGTTGTTCAGGTTGATTGGTCAACAGTAACGACTCAAATCCACCCCATGAGTACGCCATGCTGAAATGCTGTAAATGATCACAGAACGCTTCCAGCTGTGCATCGGTAAGTCTTTGGTCAAAAACAAACGAAAACAAGCCATTACTCCCAGAAAAGTCTCGCTCAAAAAAGACATGTCCGGGGCAATCAGAAAACGCAGGGTGCAGGACATGCGCGACTTCTGGCTGCTCTTTTAGCCATTGCGCAATTTGTAGAGCACTTTGTTGGTGTTGCTTTAAACGCACGCCCAGGGTACGCAACCCTCTTGCCGCTTGATATGCCGTCTCGGCATCAATGGTTTGCCCCATCAAATAAGCACGTTCTCGTAGCTGCGGCCAACAGCGACGATTCGCTACAGCAGTACCGAGCATATGATCGGAGTGGCCAATAATGTACTTGGTGCCCGATTGGATCGAAATATCGACCCCATGTGTTAAAGGCTGATATAAAACGCCAGCAGCCCAGGTGTTATCCATCATAATGATCGCGTCTGGCGCTTTGGCGCGAATCGCTTGCACCATGGCAGGCGTATCATGGACTTCCATGGTGTACGACCCAGGCGACTCGAGAAACACAATCCGAGTATTAGGCCGGATACGCTCAACGATTTGGGCTCCTTCAAGCGGATCGAAAAACTCAGTCTCAATCTGCATATCGGCAAGGATAGTTTGGCAAAAGTCTTGTGTGGGCTCGTAAGCCGAGCCAGTCACCAGAATATGGTCGCCCGTTTTCACAAATGCCAAAATACTGTTGGCAATGGCTGCGGCGCCACACGGAAACAACGCACACCCTTCACCTTGTTCGAGCTCTGTCATCGCATCTTGCAGGGCAAAATGCGTCTGGGTGCCACGGCGGCCATAAAACAAGGTGCGCTGGTGTCGATGCGCAATCGCATGTTTTTTGTCGGCGAGCGTGTCAAAAACAATGGAGGAAGCACGTTGGATCACAGGGTTCACACCTTGTTGGGTATAACGTTTGTCGCGCCCCGCGTGAATCAATTGCGTGCTCAGGTATTTTTTTTCCATAATTCCTTACCCAAATATTTGCTCCATGGATACCTTACCCTAAGCATTATTTCTTTAGCAGTAAAGACATTTAGCCATCTATTTCAACAGAATCAACCACTCGTCTCCTTGTTATTTATGGCATGGATGACGAAGCCCCGCGGCTACAATGTCGAATTGTATGCAAATAACTGTTTAGATCACTAAACAGATCACAAATTAAGCACACTAGGTGGAAAAGCGAAGAAAGTGTATATACATTGTATATCCAAACGATAGGCAAATGCAGATGACAAAAAAAGAAAAAAGCAAAAAAGACAGTCAGTTACTCATTCGCATTAATAGTGAGCAACGCGATGCCTTCTTGTCAAAATGCGAGGATCTCGACACATCAGCCGCTAGAGAGATCCGTCGATTTATCAAACAATTTTTAAAAGAACACGAAGAAAAAAAGAGCTCATAATCACAGTTTTAGGTGCAACTTGCCGGCACCTGTCCACGGCATTGAAGCCGTATTGCGGTGGCGAAAACACCGGCAATGACATAGAAAGGAGAAAACCGATGGCTAAAGCATCAAAGAAAGATCTGAAAAAATCGATCAAAAAGACCAAAGCAAAAGTTGCTAAACAAGAAAGCAAACTGAAAAAGCTGAAAAAACAGCTGAAAAAAGCCTAAATACAGCGCCTCCACTTATCGAGGCTCTCGGTTAGCTAGGCATAGCGCGTATCACGCAAAAAAGCTCGGGACATGATGCCCGAGCTTTTTATTTGGCTCAATTAAACCAGAATGGCAAACAACGCCTAGTGACTCGACTCCGCTTCACCGGCCGGTTCTACCGTAAAGCGACCGACATCAACACCGATCACCCGCACTTTGTCGCCTGCTTGCAAGCTCGCATCATGACAGCTGCCACTGAGCACCAACTGCCACGTCACACCCGAATACTTAATTGTCGCTGGATGTGCGGACGTTAACGGCTCAGTCAATGTCAGCGTCAAGCCAATAAAGTCACTGTGCGTATTGTCGGGACTACGTGCACCACGTTGTAGCCGCTTTAACGGCTGCCACAGCGCGGCGGTTAACAGCCCAGCCCCGATCCCGGTTGCGCTGAACATCACGGTCACAGTCTCCGGCAGCACTCCAAGCATCGCTAACAGTCCCGCCAGTACCGCAGCAACTCCGGTCGCCAGTAATACGATGGTCGATAAGCCCAGCAACCACACTTCGACCACGAGCAGTAACAGCCCGATAATCATCGTCATCTCAGCTAGATGGGTGGTAAACCAGTTGTGCATATTAGCCTTTCACTTTGTTCAGTGTTTGAATAATGGTCATCGCTTCAGCAACCGTACTCGCCGCGCCAGTCCCCGACTCTGGAAGCAATACGACAGAAGACTCTTTCGCGATCGCTTCTTTCGCACTGATGGCTTTTTCTGCCAAGTCTAATTGGATAGCTTTCTGACCTTCTTCCGTGATCGCTCGTGAACCGACAATTTCAAGCGCTTCAGCTTGTGCTTCCGCGACCGCGATAATCGCTTTCGCTTCACCTTCCGCTTTCAAGATCTGCTCAGACTTTTCCGCTTCCGCGGCAAGCACGCGTGCTTGTTTTTGCCCTTCTGCAACGTTGATATCCGACTGACGTGCCCCTTCTGACTCAAGGATCACCGCACGTTTTTCACGTTCGGCTTTCATTTGACGCTCCATCGCATCCAATACTGAACGCGGCGGATCAATATCCTTAATTTCATAGCGGAGGACTTGTACGCCCCAAGGCTGAGCGGCTTCGTTAATCGCCGAGACGATTGCCGTGTTGAGGCTTTCACGCTCCTCGAAGGTCTTATCCAATTCCATCTTACCCACTTCACTACGCATTGTGGTTTGCGCCAGTTGAGTCACGGAGTAGATATAGTCATCGACGCCGTAGCAAGCTTTGTAAGGATCCAGCACTTTGATATAAAGCACACCATCTACGACTAGAGAGATGTTGTCTCGGGTAATGGCCGACTGACTCGGCACATCGAACGCTTGCTCTTTTAGCGTACGTTCATAGGCTAGACGGTCGATAAAAGGCACAATAAAGTTCAAGCCCGCTTCCATCGTTTTGTAATATTTACCAAAACGCTCAATCACATAGGCGGTGTTTTGCGGAACAAACTTTACCGAGCCACGCAAGAAAACAATCACTAGGATTGCGAGTACAATCCAAACGCTAAACGCGCTAGTAAGAGAGACCATTTCGTTCATTAGGGTTCCTATCAGTAGAGGATCGACAAACAGCAACGCGCTGCTACTCGTAGAAAGCATTAAGAGTACGTCAATGTCGATGAAAAAAGACAGCGTCCGATAGCATCTTTGACATCCATCCCAATACAGGACGCGGTTTTCGCCATTGATTTGCTTAATCCTGACAAAAATCTCGGCGCTTGATCTCACTTTCAATCATTCACTCAAAATAAACCGGATATAAAGTGCGAAAAGAGATTTACCTCACATTCTTTTGCGTGTATTCTCGCTACTGTTCAACCGTGTTGGTTGACGTTACTGAAAGCTGAAAGGCGACCATCGTCACAGCCAACAGTAAACTGACGCGCAAATTACGCGTAGTCCTCTTGGAGCTGTTAAGCGGCTTCGCTAATCGGAAATTTATGCAGCAATTGAATATAGAAACATCGAAACACCCTACCGTTTGGCTGGAAAGTTAGTTGTCCTGAAGATATTCGCTACATTTGCCCATAGAACGATTAATGGCACTCGCGTCACTGCTACACCTAGTTAATATATTCAGGAGACATCATGTCTAAAGCTAATGGTACCGTTAAGTGGTTTAACGAAGAAAAAGGTTTCGGTTTTATCCAGCAAGAGAACGGTCCAGACGTATTCGTTCACTTCCGCGCCATCGTTGGTGAAGGCTTCCGCACTCTAGCAGAAGGCCAACAGGTTGAGTTCGATATCGAGCAAGGTCAAAAAGGCCCACAGGCAGCGAACGTAACTCGCCTGTAAGCTAAACCAGATTTAAGAAGAAAAGGCGCCTGTTTAGGCGCCTTTTTTTGTATGCGTAATCTCTCACTCCCCGCAAAAACGTATAAAAAATTCTACAAATCACTCTGCAGCAAAACTCGCCATTTACTACGCTTTTAAGACGGTTAGCGCTTTAGCAGGAGGGAGTATGCTATCTCGTTGTTTAGTGGTAGATGATCATGAGATGATTCGAGATACCATAGGTTTGATGGCACAAGCGCTAGGGATCAAATCCGTTATCACGGCGGCTGATGGTGCTGAAGCTATATCAAGGGCCTTTCACGAACAACCTAGTTTAATTATCACTGACCTACAGATGGAGCCTATCGATGGCTTGGAGATGCTTAGGCTTATCCGTAGTGGTCGCTACCACCTACAGCACGATGTCCCGATCATCATTCTCACCGCTAATGCCTCCCAATCAGTGATAAGCGAATGCATCCGCTATGATGTTGACGCATTCATGGTCAAACCCGTTAGAAAACAAGACCTCGAAAATCGCATTCAACAACTAGCCAGAGATACAAAATCCAAAAAGCCACCTAAGTACTACTTTGAGATGTATCAGGCCGATCCGGCCAAATCGACCGATTTTGAGCACAATGGTGCCGTTGTCTTCACTGAAGAAGAACAGGAGAAAATCGAAAGAATTACAGAGGCGAGTCCAACCGTTGGCGTAACAGCCCCCCCAGTAACTCCTGAACATCCAACAGCAGAGAGCAAAGACAGAAAGTTCATTCGTTGGCAGGATAAATATTCTGTGGGGCACCCAGATCTCGATGCCAGTAACAAGCAATTACTGGCTATCATCAATGACACCTATGAGGCTATCGCGTATCACCATGCAGATGGTGAAAAAGGAGATTTTGATGATCTCGCCCAGCGGTTTCGAGACTACATTGTGTCCCACTTCCAGCTAGAAGAAGACATTCTTCACGATCTCGCCTACCCCAAATACAAAGAACATGCAGCCATCCATGAACGTTTATCACGGCAAGCACATTATGTGTTACTGCAATGCCAGGCGGATCCTGAACTGTACCCTTCAGTCTTTTTCAAGTTTTTGCGTTACTGGTGGGTGCACCACGTCGTCAAAGAAGACAGACAATATCGCGAATTCCTTAGCCAGTCGCCTCAATCCGCCTAGTCACCCTATTAGATTCACAAGCATCAAAGGTGACTAGGCTTTTTGTCTAGTAAAATCTCTTTTACGTCTATTTTTAAAGCCACTCTTTTCACCTCATTCAACTTCAACTGAGACGAAGTCCAAGCCGCTCCCCCATCTTTGTGGCATGAGTCACACCAGATTGAGAATCGTCAATACATTTAGGCCAGTAAATGTTACGCATCAAAGTATTATGGTTAATAAAAATTTTAACATTAACAAATTTTACTAATATCAGTTACTTACTGAGTAGTGATAAACCGATTAGCGAAATCCGGGGTTGATAAACAAAATTCAGCGCCTATTATATATAACGAATTCGTTAGAGCACAAAACAATTATGTGGCGATCAAAAACGACAGATACGGCAGTTCTTGAAAACGAAGTCCTTGACCGTAAACAGATAAAACCGAGCACGCGGTTTGTGTTTCGTAAGCCATCGATTCGTGATGGTGGCGACATCTATCGATTAATCACCCAGTGCCCTCCGTTGGATGTGAACTCCGCCTACTGCAACTTTTTACAGGCAACGCACTTCAAAGAGACCTGTGTTGTGGCAGAGCGTGACGGCGACATTCACGGCTTCGTCTCTGGCTACATTCGTCCAGAGCAACCAGACACATTTTTTGTGTGGCAGGTAGCCGTATCGCCCAAAGCACGTGGAGAAGGGCTTGCCCTTTCAATGGTCGAAGCGTTACTGGCGCGCAAAGTGTCACAAGACATTCGATTCATTGAAACCACGATCACAGAAGACAACGCCGGATCTTGGGCGCTGTTCAAAAAGGTAGACCGCCTCTACGGTACAGGTGGTCAGCGCTCAGTGTTCCTTGATGAACAAGAGCACTTTAACGGTGAACATGACACCGAATACCTTTTCCGAATTCCACTCAAAAAATAACAGGATGAGTTATGGATATCTTTAAATCGCAGGAGTCAAATGTTCAATGTTACGCCAACAACTTCCCCGTCGTGTTTGAAAGCGCGAAGGGCTGTTGGATCACTGGCGTTGACGGCAAGCGCTACCTCGATTTTCTTGCTGGCGCCGGTTCGCTTAACTACGGACACAATAATCCGACGCTGAAAAAAGCGCTGATTGAGTACATCGAGAAAGATGGGATTACCCACGGCTTGGATATGCACACCGGTGCAAAAGCACGCTTTCTCGAGGTATTTAAAGAGCACATCTTGGCACCACGTAACTTGGACTATAAATTCCAGTTCACGGGTCCAACCGGTACAAATGCTGTTGAAGCGGCGATGAAGCTGGCACGAAAAGTGACAGGTCGCCCAAACATCGTTTCATTTACGAACGGCTTCCACGGCTGTACCTACGGCGCACTCGCTGTGACCGGTAATCATCATCATCGCGGTGGCGGCGGTATGCCAGTGAATAACGCGGTAACACGTATTCCGTATGACGGCTATGCCGATGTTGACGGTCTCACACTGTTCGAAACCATGCTAAACGATGCCTCAAGCGGTCTAACAGGTGGAGATAAACCCGCCGCTGTCTTACTTGAAGTCGTTCAAGGTGAAGGCGGTCTCAATGCGGCTTCTAATGAGTGGCTGCAACGCCTAGAGAGCATCTGTAAAGAACATGGCATATTGATGATCGTCGATGATATTCAAGCTGGCTGTGGCCGTACTGGTACTTTCTTTAGCTTCGAGCCATCAGGTATCAACCCAGATATCGTGACCTTGTCGAAGTCGATTGGTGGTTATGGCCTACCAATGGCACTGGTTCTACTGAAACCTGAGCTGGATCAATGGGCACCTGGCGAACATAACGGTACATTCCGTGGTAACAGCCATGCATTTGTGACAGCCGCAGAAGCGATTGAAACTTACTGGCTAGATGATCAGTTCCAAACCCATATCCAAGCGCGTGCTGATCAACTCAATAAAGTGTTGAAAGACGTTTTAGCGAAAAATGGTGATCTGTTCGACACCATCAAAGGTCGTGGCCTGATGCAGGGTATCGCATGTAAGAATGGTGATATCTCAGATGCCATCACAAGCCTTTGTTTCGAGCACGGTATGATCATCGAAACAGCTGGCCCTGATGATGAAGTGATCAAATTCTTCTCACCATTGACAGTCAGCGAAGCTGAAATGGAGAAAGGCCTGCAGATTTTTGTTAAGTCGGTTGAGCAATACAAAAAAGACAAATTGAAAAAAGCGTCTTAATTCAAAGCTCTCACCCACTAACAAACAGACGTATAAAGGATTGACATGATTGTTCGCACATTAGAAGAATGCCAAAACAGTGAACGCCGCGTAGTGGCTGAAAATTGGGAAAGTGTCCGTATGTTGTTGCGCGATGACAACATGGGCTTCTCATTCCACATTACTACTATTTACGCCAATACTGACACACATATCCATTACCAGAATCACTTAGAGTCTGTGTATTGCATGTCAGGTGAAGGTGAGATTGAAACGACCGACGACGGTAAAGTGTATCCAATCAAACCTGGCACACTGTACATTCTTGACAAACATGACGAGCACCAGCTTCGCGCTAATAAGGGTGTTGATATGGTCATGGCCTGTGTCTTTAACCCACCGATTACTGGGCAAGAGACACATGACGAAAACGGTGTTTACCCTCTGGTCGATTAACCGTCTTGGGGCAGCGGGATGCTGCCCCTGTAAACCCAATCGACGACTTCAATTCATAAAAGCCCACAAGGAGCTCACATGAATCATACCGTTGAAAAGATCGGCGGTACATCAATGTCAGCGTTCGACGCTGTCATGGATAATATCTTTTTGTACCCGTCTAACCCTTATAACCGAATTTTTGTGGTTTCTGCTTATGCTGGCATCACGGATGCATTGCTGGAGTGTAAGCGGTCTGGCAAGCCGGGTATCTATCGCCTACTCGCCGCCAACAATCCGAAGTGGCGCGATGCCATGGAAGAGTTGGAACAACGTATGCTGCTCATTAACAGCAACATGTTCCCAGACCCTGTTTACCGCGAGCGTGCAGACAACTTCATTCGTCAACGTATGGAGAAAGCGCACAGCTGCATCGAAGGTATTCTCGAAACCTGTAACTATGGGCAGTTTTCTCTAGAAAGCTATTTGCCCCAAGTGCGCGAGTTCCTCTCGTCAATTGGAGAAGCTCACAGTGCGCACAACTCTTCTCTTTTGCTTGAGAGCGTGGGAATTAACTCACGGTTTGTTGACCTTTCTGGCTGGGACAACCCCGACGAAGCACAGGGTGATTTAAACACCGTGATTGCGCGTGCCATGGAAGATATCGATCTCAGCAATGAGCTGCCCATCGTTACCGGCTACGTATACTGCGATGAAGGTTTGATGAAAACATACGATCGCGGCTATAGCGAAATGACGTTCAGTCGTATTGCGGTATTGACCAAAGCAAGCAGCGCGGTGATCCATAAAGAGTATCATTTAAGCAGTGCTGATCCGCGTATCGTCGGTCCAGAACGCGTTCAGCCGATGGGCTTGAGCAACTACGATGTAGCTGATCAGCTTGCCAACTTGGGGATGGAAGCAATTCACCCGAATGCCGCATCAGGGATGCGCGCGGTCGGCATCGAACTTGTGGTGAAAAATACCTTCGAACCCGATCATCCAGGTACGGTGATTTCCCACAAATATCGTCCGAAAGACAATGAAATCGAGATCATTGCAGGTCGTGATAAAGTGCTAGCGCTGCATATCTTTGATCAATCAATGGTTGGCCATGTCGATCGCGTCAGCTACGACGTGATGGAAATTATTCGTGAGGAAAACGTTCAGCTAATCAGTAAAGAAATGAACGCCAACTCGATCACTTACTATTTGGATGGTAAGACCGCCAGCCAAGACAAAGTGATTAATCGCGTAGAGAAGCTGTATCCTAAAGCGAAGATCACTGGCGAGATGGTTGCGTTGATTTCGGTCATTGGTAGCCGGATTGACTCCAACCAGACCATGAGCCGAGGTATGCTCGCGCTACTGGACGCAGAAATTAATCCAAAAGCCGCACACTCCTCGATGCGCGACGTGGATGTACAGTACGTGGTACTGGATAAATTCTATCACGCGGCGATTTGCGCACTACACGCATGCTTTATTGAGAAACCGGCCCCAAAGCCGACCATCAAAGCCGCATAACCGCAGCGCTAAGCAGTTAATTGCTCAGTTAATTTTTCTACCATTAAACGCCTCTTTCGAGAGGCGTTTTTTTATGCTTATCACATTAAGTTTCCACGCCTGTTTACACTAATTTTAGTACTAATGATTATCATAATAGCGAAGTTCCGTTGATCCTTTTACCTAAGCGGGTAAAATGCCGCGTTTTATTTTGTCAGTGATACGCGCATTCCATGATTGATCCAACCTTGCTCCCTGTTTATTTAACGGCCGTTGTGGCGCTGCTTCTTATCCCCGGTCCCGACATGCTACTTATCATTAGTGCAAGTCTTAGTTATGGAAAGCGAGTCGGGTTAGCAGCAAGTTTAGGGAATGCGACATCCGGATTGATTCTGACCCTCTTGGCTGCCACGGGCGTATCAGCGATGATCGCCATGTCGCCTATGGCGCTCACTGTTTTAAAGTACGTAGGCGCCGCTTATCTGCTAAAAATGAGCATCGACACATGGCGAGCTTCGCCAACGGATAGTGAAGCGCTTGCTCCTCGTCAAAAGATGGGCCGACACCTTTATAAACGCGCGGTGATGACCAACTTACTCAACCCCAAGGCTCTACTCTTTTTTGTTCTCTTTTTACCTCAGTTCATCTCGCAACAAATCCAAGCATCCTCAGGCATGCAGCTTTTGAGTCTTGGCCTATTGCTCAATATTCTCGGATTGGCGTTTAATGTCTTGCTTGTTGTGATAGTTGGTCGTCTAGGTAACGCTTTATTCACACGTCCTAGCGTTCAGAAATACCAGCATAAATTGATGGCGATCGTCTTTGCAATTCTGGCTATTTGGCTGTTTTTACAGCAGAATGGCGTCTAAGTTTTGAACGACCAGACACCAAAAATCAACAAAACCTTGTGGTGCGATAAAAGGTCTCATCCTTGTCTGGTATATTGTGCGCAAGCACGTTATTAATAGGCTTTTATTGCCTAACATTAGGCGCTTAGACAGTTGTATCGGATGGATTCGAGTACGTGTTTGACCTTCATTTACCCACACTCACACTAGCCTGCATCAGTATATTTTGGTTACTGACGGTCGCCGTGTTATTGATTGGTTGGCAGTTTAATCAACACAGAGATATAAAGCTGTGGGGCATAGCGTGCTTGTTGATCTCAGCAGGCACGTCCGTGTATAACCTCGGAAATAGTACAGAGATATCAGCGCTTGTTTGGCTCGGTGTCGTAGCAGCCATAAGCGCCCAAGTTTTCGTCTGGTGGGGGACCCAATCACTCGAAAAACAGCCACCTTGGTGGCGTGTCGGCGGGTTGCTCTTTACACTGGCTGTCGGGATATACTCATTGTTCCTTGTCAATGATGCGCCCCTTGCCATACGCATCAGTTTTTATTGCCTATTCTATGCAGTTATACACCTGATGGTGCTTCGTATACTGCTCAAAAGCCCGTATCGCGCACGCACTGGCTATCGCTTATATGCTGGTATCGCTTCTATCTTGTTGGTTCTGTATGGCCTGCGCATCCAGTTTGCGTTTGATACGCCATTCAACGAAACCACGCTGTCCCATCGCTATATCTTCGTCTACTACATGATTTTGATGGCCGAGTTCGTCAAATTTGTGACCTTTATTTATCTTTGCTTTGAGCGGCTCGAATACACCTTGTGCCAACTGGCTTTGCAAGACACGCTCACTCAACTCCCCAATCGTCGTGCCTTTGTGACCCAAACCACTCAACGTCTTGAAGACGATACCGTTCACGCCTTGTTATTGGCTGACTTGGATAACTTTAAAAGTATTAACGACGTGTATGGCCATCTCGCCGGTGACCAAGTCCTGATCGCTTTTAGCCAGCATTTACAGCATATCGCTCAACAAGAAGGCGCCTTGTGCGCGAGAACGGGCGGAGAAGAATTTATCCTGTTATTGAGTGGGGATTCAGTTAAACGCGTTCAGCACATCGCATTGCAGCTTCGCCGACAAATTGAAGCCTGCCAAGTCAGGACAGAACAAGGACATATCATTCGCTTTACCGTCAGTGTGGGTGTCGCTATCCATCGCCGCCATCAGCCTGTGACAATAAATCAGCTATTCGAATGTGCCGATGGCGCGCTTTATGAGGCAAAAGCACGTGGCCGGAATCGGATCGAATTTGCCCTCACCGAGCATCAAGCCGCGCCGTCAAGTGTCGCCCCCATGCGAGCCACAACCTCTATTCCTTGCGAAGAGTCGAACACAGATCTTCCTAAACGTTATCTCACACGACAATCTTTGACATAATGGGGAGTCAGACATCCTAAGGAGATCATGTAATGGACGAAAATGCCGACACGCTGCTGAACTTGCGTGTGATAGAGGTAGGTGATTACCAGCCAGTTGCAGAACTGATGGATCTCGTTTTTCCCGATGTTGGGGGCGCGTGGCCCAAGAGTACTATCATGCAATTGGTGACCGCGTTTCCGGATGGACAAATCTGTATTGAAGACAATGGTAAGATTGTCGCCGCGGCACTCACGCTAAAAGTGGCTTATAACCGCTTTTCTCTTCCTCATACTTACGCGGATATCATCACCGATGATGGGGTGGTATTTCATGATGCCAAAGGGGATGCGCTCTACGGCCTCGATGTCTTTGTTCACCCTGATTATCGTGGTCACCGCTTGGGACGTCGGCTTTACGAAGCGCGTAAAGATCTCTGCCAAGCGCTTAACCTCAAAGCTATTCTTGCTGGTGGGCGGATTCCCGGTTATCACAAGCATAATGACCTGACGGTCACTGAATACATCAACAAAGTGCGTCGTAAAGAAATCCACGATCCGATTTTGTCGTTTCAGCTGTCAAATGACTTTGATGTGAAACGTTTGATGAACCGCTATCTCCCAGAGGATGGTAAATCCGCAGGTTATGCCACTCTGTTAGAGTGGGATAATTTCTTTTATGAAGAAGATGCCTCATCCGTCCACGATATAGAGAAAACCATTGTTCGTATTGGGGTGGTTCAATGGCAAATGCGTCACGTGCTCTCCGTCGATGATCTGCTGAATCAGGCGGAGTTTTTTGTCTCATCGCTATCCAATTATCAATCGGACTTTGCCCTATTCCCTGAGTTTTTCTGTGCGCCCTTGATGGGACTTGCCCCAGAAAAAGGCTCTGTAGAAGCGATCCGCTTTTTAAGTGAATTCACGCAGACAATTAAGCAACGCTTCTCGCAACTTGCCGTTACTTACAACATCAATATCATTGCAGGCAGTATGCCGGTACTAGAAGATGAAAAGTTGTACAACGTGTCATACCTGATGCATCGAGACGGCAGCATCGATGAACAGTACAAAATACATATCACGCCGCATGAACAGCGAGACTGGGTGATTGATGGCGGCGAAACCGTCAAAGTCATTGAAACCGATGCAGGGCGTGTGGGGATCCTCATCTGTTATGATGTCGAATTCCCTGAACTGGGACGCATCCTCGCGGAACAAGATGTTCAGATCCTCTTTGTCCCCTTCTGGACCGATACCAAAAACGGCTATCTACGCGTTCGTCTCTGCGCTCAAGCGCGCGCGATTGAGAACGAATGCTATGTCGCCATTGGAGGCAGCGTGGGCAACCTCCCTCGAGTAGATAACGTCGACATTCAGTATGCTGAGTCAGCAGTATTCTCGCCGTCTGATGTGTATTTCCCCCACGATGCAACACTCGCCGAAGCGAATGCCAATACAGAAATGATGATCTTTGCGGATGTCGATTTAGACAAACTTAAAATGCTGCACGAGCGAGGTTCAGTCACCAACCTCAAGCACCGTCGACCAAAACTGTATGCCAATCACCTGAGTCAGGAGTAAAGGCTTTTGCCCCGTCAATTGCGGGGCAAATCACTTCTATTTATTGGCCTTGCTCACATTGTGAACAAAAAGAAGCACAACAAACGCCTAATTTTTACGACACACCTTCCAATCACTAACTACCATTGATTAAAAAGCAACCAATTTGGCTTACCTATCCAGTCGGCTAATTAATCATTGAGGTGAAAGGCCATGAAGCTCAAACATAGAATGCTCGTCAGCTTGCTTGGCGTGGGCATCGTGCCTGCGTTGGTGATCACATTGCTGTCGCTTAATACGGCATCATCCTCGCTCGAAACTCAAACGTTTAACCAGTTAGAAGCACTGCGAGAGGTGAAAAAATCTGCAGTGGAGCGCTACTTTAAAACCGCAGAAGGGCAAATCATTACCACAGCGGAAATCCCTTCTATCGCTGATGCGATGGCTTCCATGAGCCAAGCCTTTACCAACTTGGCCTCTTCAGATACGGCCGCGTCATCATCGTTAGTCCGCTATTATCAGCAGAACCTAACCAGTAAGTTACAAGCGACTGGCAACACAACCTTACCGAACGCACAAGAAATTGTCTCGCAGCTTTCGCCACAAACTATTGCCCTGCAAAACGCGTATTTGGTGAATAACCCCAGTCCCGTCGGCGAAAAAGGGAATTATCAAACCAGTCGCCAATTGCCCGCTTACGATCGCGCTCATCAAGCTATCCACCCCTTTTTAAGAGACGTCCAAGCGAAATTTGGCTATTACGACATTTTTCTCATTGAAGCGCAGCGGGGCACGGTGGTTTACTCGGTCTCCAAAGAGGTCGACTTTGGCACCTCGATACTCACCGGGCCTTTTCAACGCTCAGGGCTTGCCGAGGCTTTTAAACAAGGCCGTCAACTTAGCAATGGCGATGCCGTGATTATCGATTTTTCGCCCTATTCTGCTTCCGCCAATGCTCCCGCTGGTTTTATGGCGTCACCTGTCTACCGCAACAATCAGTTACTAGGGGTGTTAGCGTACCAATTCCCCATTGACCGATTGAGCGAAATCATGACCGAGCGTGATGGCTTAGGCCAAACCGGTGAAACCTATTTGGTGGGTAGCGACGGATTAATGCGGTCCAACTCATTTTTAGACCCAGAACATCGCACCGTCTTTGCTTCGTTTATGAACCCCGCCGAAGGTGCCGTCAACACGCAAGCCGTTCAACGTGCAATTAACGGAGAAAAAGGCATTGATATCATTAGCGATTATAACGGTAATCCCGTTTTGTCTGCTTATGCACCGGTGACCGCTGGAGGGCTAACCTGGGCGATCATTGCAGAAATGGACGTTAAAGAAGCCTTTGCTGCTTTAAACGCGCTCGAACTTTCTGTCGCGGTCATTTTTGTGATTGCCGTGATGGGTATCGTTGCAACCGCCATTATCTTTGCCCGCAAAATTACTCGTCCGATTGGCGGTGAACCTGAAGAAATGGAAAAAATTGTGCAAACCATTGCCGATGGCGATCTCACCGTCTCCTTTAATCAAGATCCGAACGCGACTGGTGTTTATCGCTCAATGCGAGAAATGACCAAAAACCTCACCGCAATGGTGTGTGATATTATCGGCGCTACCAGCCAACAAGCCGCAGCGGCCGAACAACTGTCAGCGTCAACCGTTGAAACCTTGACCAACTTCGAAGCGCAAAATGCACGTACTGAACAGGTTGCGGCAGCGATGGAGCAGATGACCGCGACCGCCAATCAAATCTCATCCAGTACCTCTTCCACGGCCGATGCCGCGGAGAAAGCGCGTGAGATGATCCACGATGGTGACAGTCAGGTCTCACTCGCCGTCGATTCAATGCGTGACTTAGTCGCGCGATTACAAAGTGCGCGCACCAAATCTGACTCGTTAGTCCGCAGTGCGGAAGACATTTCAGGCATTTTACAAACCATTGGACAAATTGCCGATCAAACGAACCTACTCGCGCTTAATGCGGCCATTGAAGCGGCACGTGCGGGTGAGCAAGGACGCGGATTTGCGGTGGTTGCCGACGAAGTGAGAACCCTCGCGCAAAGTACACAAGACGCGACGGGTGAAATTGCCCAATTGATTGAAAACTTGCAACGCGATTCCAGCGACACAACGCAAGCAATGGTCGACAGTGCGGACGCTGCAGGCAATGTCTCGGAACGGGCAGAGTCGAGTATTGCATCGCTAAAACAAGCGGTGATGGCCGTCGAAGAGATCGCCGATATGTCACTGCAGATGGCGAGCGCCTCTGAAGAGCAATCCTTGGTCGCGACAGAGATCAATCAAAACCTCGAGGAAATTAACACCATGACAGGTGAAAACCGTCAAGCCATGGACCAGATCACGCAAGCAACACAAGACTTAAGTGCCCTTTCCCAAGTGCTCAAAGGCCATACCAGTAAATTTCATTGCCAAGGCAAGCTTGCCTAACGCTCACGCTCGGCACCTTATGTGCCGAGCACCTATCTTCTCCCACACAATCGCCTGACCTCGCGCAAACTCTCAACATTCGCTAGCACATAGAATGGCTATCTTGATAGAATCACCGCATTTCTGCGTAAGCGTAACAAGAGAGATTCCGAATGGGACGTAGTTTTGAAGTTCGTAAAGCGTCGATGGCCAAAACCCAGGGCGCAAAAATCAAAGTGTATTCAAAGTACGGTAAAGAGATTTACGTGTGCGCCAAAAATGGCGGTAGTGACCCAGACAGCAACCTTTCACTACGCCGTTTGATTGAAAAAGCGAAAAAAGACCAAGTACCTGGCCATGTGATCGATAAAGCCATTGATAAAGCCAATGGTGGTGGCGGCGAAAACTATGAAGTAGCTCGCTACGAAGGGTTTGGTCCTGGCAATTGTGCCGTTATCGTCGATTGTCTGACTGATAACAACAATCGCACCTATATGGACGTGCGCCAATGCTTTGTAAAGAATGATGCCAAGATTGGCTCACCGGGCGCCGTGTCACACATGTTTGAGCATCAAGCGGTATTTCAGTTTGCGGGCGACGATGAAGAAGGCGTTCTCGAAGCGCTAGTAATGGCAGATGTCGACGTGACCGATATTGAAGCAGAAGATGGTGTGATCACCGTATTTGCGCCGCATACAGAGTTTTTCAAAGTGAAAAACGCACTCAGCGATCACCTTGGTGATACGCCTCTGGACTTGGAAGAGATTACCTTTGTTCCTCAGACCAATACAGAAGTCAGTGGCGAAGATGTTGAACGTTTTGAAAAGTTCCTCGATATGCTAAACGACTGTGATGACGTACAAAACGTTTATCACAATGCTGAGCTCGTTTAAGCCGTTCACTCAAGGCGCCTTTGAAAAGGCGCCTTATTTCTCACCAAGTTGCTTGAGCAGCATTTGAGAGAACAACGCCCAGTTTTGCCGGAACTTATCTTCCCCCTGCAATAAATAGCTTTGCAAGCCAACCCCTAGAAAAAAGGCATCTACAACACGGATTGCGGTATCAATTTGGTGCTGAGGAATTTTGCCTTGATAGAAGTAATCTATCGCCCGAGTGTACTCTGCAAGTCCATGCTGAGAAAAGCGCTGTATTGACGCTCTGAACTGATCGTCAAATAACGCTTGCGCGGTGAAACTGTACATGGCTTTCATCGCATAAGGTTCGCATTTCATGGTGAGATACAAGGTATCACCCGTCACTTCGAGATAACTCTCAAAATCATCAAAATTCGCGGGCTCTGCCACCGCGAGAAACATTGAAATCAGCTCATCTACCGCAGCGTGTTTTACCGCATCTAGATTGTCAAAATGATGATAAAGCGCCCCTTTGCTGATCCCCGCCTTCTTACCTAACTTTGTTGCAGTTAATGCTGCAAGCCCCTCATTTCCAACAATTTCTAAGGTCGTCGAGAGAATTCTTTGCCGCATCGCCTGAGAAGCAATTTCGTTCTTATTCATCGTGATTTGATCAAAAAATGAAAGACTAGTTGAAAAAATAAAACATACCGAATGTTCATTCAATTTTATTTGCATAAAATGTGACCAATAACCGAATGTTTTTTCAACAGATCTTGGTGGGCAATTTGGAAGTAGTTGAAAGTTATGGCATTAAGGACAGATCAGTCAGTTAGGTGATCAAAAACAGCCTCCGAGCCCGTTTCTAGACGATCATTATTCGGTGACACATTACGCATAACACTCAGATAAAAGGCGGATTAGCGAGAGGAATGACACACATTGATCACCAACAGAGCTAACCTGTAGTTAAATAACAGGATGACAGGAAAGACTTTCAGAATGAGGAAAGGAGCGGTGATCGCATTAAACAACAGCAATGGTATCTGCATTGGGTGGCGACACATCGATTGTTAAGACTGCTGATCAGATTTAACAAGTTGATATACACGCGAATACGATGCCGTCCACAGACACTTCTGGGGCCAAGGTCTACAATAGTAATAGTGCAATGAGTCGGTGACGTTCGAATGAAATGGCAATGGTGTTTACTACTGACAATACTCGCTACACTTCCTGTGGGTGCGAATCCCACCTACGTGATTGGCGTGCAAAATTTCTCGCAGTATTATCCGTATTCCTCCTATGCAAACCGTAATTACTCTGGCTTCAATCGGGAGTTGCTCGATATGTTTGCCAAAACCCAAAATTACCGTTTTATCTATAAACCTCTCCCTTTAAAGCGCTTATATCACCGCTTTGTCGACGGGGCTGTCGATTTTAAATATCCCGATAATCCAAAGTGGAGCCCAGAAATCAAGCGTAAGTCAAAAATTTTCTACAGCGAGCCTGTCGTCAACTATATTGATGGCGTCATGGTCATTGATGACAACTATGGCAAGTCTCTTAATCGGCTTAAATATTTAGGTGTTGTGGCAGGGTTTACGCCTTATCCCTACCAGTCTCGGATCAGCGCCGGTCAAATTCAGGTTGATGAGAGTTACAAATACGACTCACTGTTGATGAAAGTGGTGAGCGGTCGCGTTGATGGCGGATACGCAAACGTTGCCGTTGCGCAATTTTACTTAGAGCAAATGGGATTTCAAAAAGGCTCGGTACGGTTTGACGATACCCTGCCACACAGCAAGGGCACCCGCCACCTTTCAACCATCAAGTATCCCGAAGTGATCGCCGAATTCAATCGGTTTTTAGTTGATAACAAAGAGGATGTCGAGGCATTAAAAGCCCGCTACGGACTCGAGTAACGAGTTTATCGCCATCCATCTGTATTCCCACTTCATTTCGCGCTCGGGTGTTGTATACTCGTAATCCTTCAAGATGCTGGTTGTTACAGCGACCAGCTTTCTGACTGTGCCCAACAACATGGATAGATATCGCGAAGGAGCCCCTTGAGTAACCAACTGATTAGTCTGGACCTGTTTTACGCGATTGAGCATTTGATGCCAGGGAAACGTACTGTCGCCCTATTCCGTAAATCCGTCAAACACCTTCCAGTAACAACCTTGCCTTTAACCCATTATGATTCTGCGGCAGGCTTACAATTGGCATTGTTTCGGCACTGCCGCAACTATGTCGCATTTACACAAGGCCACCCTATCTCTCCGGATTTTGATTTTTCGGGCAGTGCGGAGCAGATCTTGGCAGCAGAATCCGTCATGAAGGCCTTTATTCGAGGCGCTTACTGGTGGGTGGAGTATCACATGGCTCACTACCGTGACGATTGGAGCCACGAGCAAACCCAGCGTTGGCTAAAAGACCTGCGTTTACTCGTGCAAGTGGTTATCGGTATTGGCAATTGCACCAACGCGGAGTGGATCCTCACGCATCGAGGCCCCATTCAAGCTCTGACCTACGACACCCATTTAGAGCCATTTCTCGCGAGCTACGACTAGTTAGACTCGGCGTCTTGCGTCAGTGTGTTCACGCTGACGCTCTCACACTCATTCGTTACGATAGTTTCGTTTTTTCGTCACCTTAGTTGCGTAACCTCGTTCCAAACAGGCAATTAATTGGGCGACTGTGAAACGATTAAAGCGATATCAATACGAGCGTTATGCCATTTTATGCCGCGCGTCCTATCCGAGCTATTTTGATCATACCCATTATGGATTTAGCCCAAACGGACGACGGGATATCTATGATCGCTGGGGACGGTGCATTATTCGCGTGCTCTGGCGCGATGATGACGATGTGGTGGTGGTATTTCGCGGCTCACAAACCGCGTGGGACTGGCTGGTTAATTGCGCGTGTGGACCTAAGCAAATACGAATAGGTAATGTTAGGTGCTTTGTGCACTGGGGATTTCATTATCTCCTTACTCAAAAAAGCTTACCCTGGCAACAGCACAAGCGCCGCTATCAATCCATGACCACAAGCCAGTATGCGGATGTAGCGCAAGCGGCCGACACCTGCTCACTGGCAGGAAACACAGTGCTGGATAAGCTAGAGGCAGCACTCACGCCACTGCTCAAAGCCAACAAAAAGGTCTCCTTTATTGGCCATTCATCAGGAGGCGCAATGGCCGTCATTGCCGCCGCAATGCTTTATCCCTCAATGGGACGGGCAATCAAGCGCATTGTCACTTTTGGCCAACCGGCTGCCGGTATGTGGCGTTTTAAGCGATATTATCCTTTTCACACCAAAACCTACCGTATTTGTTGTGATGTCGACATCATTACATTTTTACCCGGTATTCCCATGCTGTATTGGCATGTCGGACGGCTACTTTGGCTACATGAGAACAAGATCTACACCGACACACCTTCCGTCGTTCGTGTACTACGCGTCTTGTTCAGCTGGCTAACCCGTCCGATTGCTTATCACTACATGGACAAATATATCCGACGCAAAGACTATTTTGACCAACACTGATCGTTTCATGATAGTCAAAACGTGACGCCGTCACTAAATACCGTTTATCCAAACCAATCTGTGATCGAGTTAACGGCCCACTTTCGTGTCCCAAGACTGTCACCCAACAGTCACCGCGGTTTCATATTGACTCGCCAGACTCTCGACCAACTTTGCGCCCGGTGGTGCAGAGCCTCGCTATCACTAAACCCATAAATACGATAACGAACAGAAAGGAAGTCATGTCGTGAGCAAGCATATTGATCAGCGTCCGCTGGATGCAGAACCCGAATTCAACCGTTTTATTGACGCCGCCGTGAGCCGTCGCCGCTTTTTACAAGGCGCAGGCGCGGCAAGTACCGTAGCTTTTTTCGCCGCTAACCCGGTTGCAAAGGCTGTGGCTGGCAGCTTGAGTAAAAGTGAATTACTCGGTTTTAAAGCCATCCCAACCTCGACGGCTGACACCGTCACTGTGCCCGAAGGATACAAAGCGGAGGTACTGGTATCATGGGGCGATCCTATCTTTGCCAATGCCCCCGCCTTTTCGCAGCAAAACGATGCCAGCACCCAAGCACAACAGTTTGGTGACAATAATGATGGCATGACATTTTTCCCTCTCGCCAATGATCGCGCCTTACTCGCCGTCAATAACGAGTACATCAACGATGAGTTTCTGTTTACGCACGGTGGTAAAAACATCTCAGCCGATGATTCGCGTAAATCACAAGCAGCACACGGCGTCTCTTTGGTTGAGCTAAAAAAAGTTGATGGCCGCTGGACGGTGAACCCGCAAGGGCGCTTAAACCGTCGTATTACCGCGTATACGGAGATGGCAATGACAGGCCCAGCCGCCGGTCATTCGCTGCTTAAAACCGCGGCTGATCCCTCGGGTAAAAAGATCCTCGGCACCTTTAATAATTGTGCCAACGGAGAAACGCCTTGGGGAACCTATCTCACCTGCGAGGAAAACTTTAACGGCTATTTTGCCAGCGAAAAAACCGTGACCTTGGGTAAAACCTATCAGCGCTATGGCATCAGCGATACCGATTGGGGATACGACTGGTACAAACACGACGAGCGCTTTGATGTCGCCAAACACCCCAATGAGCCCCATCGTTTTGGCTGGGTGGTCGAAATTGATCCTATGGATCCCAACTCAACCCCGAAAAAGCGCAGTGCACTGGGCCGCTTTAAGCACGAAAATGCCGCTCTCACGGTCAATGATGATGGCCATGTCGTGGTATATATGGGCGATGATGAACGTGGCGAGCACCTGTATAAATTTGTCTCTGACGGAAAATACGATCCGAGTAAAGGTAGCGCTAATCGCGATTTGCTCGAAAACGGCACCTTATATGTCGCGAAATTTACTGGCAGCGACGATGAGCTAAAAGGTCAAGGAGAATGGTTAGAGCTCACCTTTGGTAAAAATGGCCTAACCCCAGAAAATGGCTTTCCCGACCAAGCCAGTGTGCTCATTTTTGCCCGCGAAGCCGCGACGCAAGTGGGTGCAACCACCATGGATCGTCCTGAGTGGGTCGCCGTGCACGCCGACAACAAGCATGTTTTTTGCACCCTCACCAATAATAAGTACCGTGGCGTGAAAGACAGCCAACCATTAAACGCGGCCAATCCACGTACCAAAAACCCGTATGGCCATATTATTCGTTGGGCACCGACCCAAGGCGATCATACTCAGCCTACCTTTGAGTGGGATATCTTCGTGATGGCCGGCCACCCTGAGAAGCAATCTGGGTTAATGGCGGGTACCGATAACATCAACAAAGACAACATGTTTAACAGCCCGGATGGTATCGGCTTTGATCGTGCCGGTCGCCTTTGGATCCAAACCGACGGTGATTACTCCAACGAAGGAGACTTTGCGGGTATGGGCAATAACCAAATGCTGTGTGCCGACACGCAAACAGGGGAAATTCGCCGCTTCCTCACCGGGCCAACATCGTGTGAGATCACGGGACTAACCTTTACCCCTGACTCACGCACTATGTTTGTGGGCGTGCAACATCCAGGCGCTCACTTCCCCACTGGTGGTGATGCCATTCCTCGCTCTTCAGTCATCATGATCACCAAAGACGATGGTGGCGTGATCGGGACCTAACAGCCCCGCCACGAAATATCCGTACTGGCGCGATTTAAACAACGCTATTCAGCCCTTGTCCTGACAAGGGCTTTTTACTTTGCGCGACGATGACAGACACGCAAATTTTGCACTTATCTGCAAACTATCAACTATATTTACAGAGGGTATATGTATCGATAATGCGCCAAACTGCACCTAACAGGTTGATAAAAGAATGTAACTCATTCAAAAACAACACGTTGGCAGAATGCAGTTACCGAAGGAGCCGACAGCATGGCGACAGAGACACAAGTCACCGAGACACAAGGAACGGTTGCTGCCGTTCAGCCTGACGGCCAAGTGCGTCAAATTGAGGCCAATCAAACGGTTTCGACGGGAGAGCTCGTCACCGCGGTAGGCAACGAGCCCGCCTCTGTGCGCCTTGAGAATGGTGTCGATGCCAACCTCGCCTTATCTGCCTTACTTGTCGGCGAAGGTGAAGACGATACACTGGTACAAGATTTACCTGAGGATGTGCTTGAAATCATCGAGGCCATCCAACGGGGTGAAGATCCCAATGCGATTGAGGATGCTGCGACCGCAGCCGGTGCAGCGGCCTCAGGGTCTGCCATCACGGCTATGGCGATTATTGAAGCGAACGGCCGTATTGGTGAAATCATTGCGGGTTTCCAAACTGAGGGCATTACCAGCCCCGATGGAGGCATAACCGACGAACAGCTATTTGCTTTAACGGCGTTAAGATTGGCAAGCGCAGATGCAGTATTCCCCGCCGCAGAGGCCAATGAAGCGCCGAGTGCCGAGTCGCTGACCTTTAGCACCGATGAAGATCAGCCATTAGTGCTGACGCCCAATCAAATACTGCAGCAAATCAACGATCCAGATGGTGACACTCTCACTATTGTTTCCATCACCAGTGGTAATCCAGATGTCGAAATCGACGAAGATGCGTCTGGCAATATCGTTATCACACCACCGCCCAATTTCAATGGTGACCTTGATCTCACCGTCATTGTTTCTGATGGCCAAGCAGAAACGCCGTCCGATATCACGGTCACCGTGAATCCCGTCAACGATGCGCCCACACTGCAATTTTCAGCGACGACGGTCACCGAGGATGCGGTCGCGGCTGGCGATAGCGTCGGCACCGTGACGGCGACGGATATAGAAGGTGATGCCCTCACTTTGTCGTTGACTGATGGCGGACAAAACTATGTCAAATTACAGGGCAATAATGTCGTTCTCACTCAGGCAGGCGTAGATGCAATCAATAACGATGCGCTAGATATCGCCTCGCTGACATTCACAATCACCGCCTCAGACGGCGAAACGAGCACCTCTCAAACCTTCACCTCAGCAGTGGAACGTATTGACGATCCCGCATCCATCACAGGTGATACCTCAGGCACCCTCTCGGAGGGAGAAATCGATGGCTCTGACGGAAGTTTGATAGCCAGAGACTCGGTTTCCGGAACCTTGTCAATTTCCGACTCCGACGATAACCCAACATGGATCGATAGCACGCAATCCGGCCAGTATGGTGAGCTCGTCTTCACCGATGGCAACTGGACCTACACCGCAGACAGCGATGCAGTGCAATATCTTAGCGAGGGTGATGCGGTTTCGGATAACTTCACTGTGACCGCATCAGACGGCAGCAGCCAAGTGATCGCGATAACTATCACAGGTACAAATGATGATCCTGTAATTAGCGGCCAAACCCTTGGCGATGTGGTCGAAGACAGCATTTTAGAAGCGACAGGATCTCTCAGTATTTCGGATGCAGATGGCAACAATGCGCCAAGCTTTTCCGATGGCAATGTGTCGGGTCAGTATGGTGAGTTATCACTAGTGAATGGCACCTGGACTTATACGCTAGACAATAACAGTAACGTTATCCAAGGCTTGGATGCCGGCGATCAGGTCACCGACACCATTACCCTGACTGCCTCTGATGACACCCAACAAGATATTGTTATCACCATTACCGGTAGCGAGGATGCGCCTGAAGTCAGTGGTGAGTTTGTGGGTTCCGTCACAGAGGGCAATGAAGGCGATGCGCCTGTCACCGCAACGGGCACCATTGCGATCAGTGATGTTGATGGTGACGATGCTCCGAGCTTTGCCAATACCACAGCGTCTGGCACTTATGGCTCGCTCGAGCTGGTGAACGGCAATTGGACCTACACCCTCGATCAAGCCAGCGTGCAGAATTTAGATGCCGGCGCTCAGGTCACCGACACCATTACCCTGACTGCCTCTGATGACACCCAACAAGATATTGTCATCACCATTACCGGTACTGGTGATGCCCCTGAAGTCACCGGTAGCTTTGTGGGTTCAGTGACCGAAGGTAACGTGGGCGATGCGCCCATCACTGCCACGGGCACGATTGCGATCAGTGATGTCGACGATGGCGATAATCCAACCTTTACCGATACCACAGCGTCCGGCACTTATGGTTCGCTGGAACTGGTCGGTGAGAACTGGACCTATACCCTCGATCAGTCTGCCGTGCAGAATTTGGATGCCGGTGATCAGATCACCGATACCATCACCCTCACCGCCTCTGATGGCACCGAGCAAGCTATTGTTATCACGATTACCGGTAGCGAGGATGCGCCTGAAGTCACCGGTGAGTTTGTCGGTTCCGTGACCGAAGGTAACGTTGGTGATGCGCCCGTCACTGCCACCGGCACCATTGCGATCAGTGATGTTGATGGTGACGATGCTCCGAGCTTTGCCAATACCACAGCGTCTGGCACTTATGGTTCACTCGAGCTGGTCGATGGCAGCTGGACCTACACCCTCGATCAGTCTGCGGTGCAGAATTTGGATGCCGGCGATCAAGTGACGGATACCATTACCCTGACCGCAAGCGATAACACCCAACAAACCATTGTGATCACCATTACTGGTAGCGAGGATGCGCCAGAAGTCACCGGTGAGTTTGTTGGTTCCGTGACCGAAGGTAACGTGGGCGATGCGGCCGTGACTGCCACGGGCACCATTGCGATCAGTGATATCGACGGCGGCGATAGTCCGACCTTTGCCGATACCACAGCGTCTGGCACTTATGGTTCGCTCGAGCTGGTCGATGGTGATTGGACGTATACGCTGGATCAGTCTGCGGTGCAGAACTTGGACGCTGGCGATCAAGTGACGGATACCATCACCCTCACCGCAAGCGATAACACCCAACAAGATATTGTCATCACGATTACCGGTAGCGAGGATACGCCGGAAGTAACCGGTGAGTTTGTTGGTTCGGTCACCGAAGGTAATGAAGGTGATGCGCCCGTGACTGCCACGGGCACGATTGCGATCAGTGATGTTGATGGCGACGATACACCCACCTTTGCGGACACCACTGAGACAGGTACCTATGGTTCGCTGGAATTGGTCGATGGCGATTGGACTTACACCCTTGATCAGAACAGCGTGCAGGATTTAGACGCTGGCGATCAGGTTACCGACACCATCACCCTCACTGCCTCTGATGGCACCGAACAAGCTATTGTTATCACCATTACCGGTAGCGAGGATGCGCCTGAAGTCAGTGGTGAGTTTGTGGGTTCCGTCACAGAGGGCAATGAAGGCGATGCGCCTGTCACCGCAACGGGCACCATTGCGATCAGTGATGTTGATGTTGATGGTGACGATGCTCCGAGCTTTGCCAATACCACAGCGTCTGGCACTTATGGCTCGCTCGAGCTGGTGAACGGCAATTGGACCTACACCCTCGATCAAGCCAGCGTGCAGAATTTGGATGCCGGCGATCAGATCACCGATACCATCACCCTCACCGCCTCTGATGGCACCGAGCAAGCTATTGTTATCACGATTACCGGTAGCGAGGATGCGCCTGAAGTCACCGGTGAGTTTGTCGGTTCCGTGACCGAAGGTAACGTTGGTGATGCGCCCGTCACTGCCACCGGCACCATTGCGATCAGTGATGTTGATGGTGACGATGCTCCGAGCTTTGCCAATACCACAGCGTCTGGCACTTATGGTTCGCTCGAACTGGTGAACGGCAATTGGACTTACACCCTCGATCAAGCCAGCGTGCAGAATTTGGATGCTGGCGATCAGGTCACCGACACCATTACCCTGACTGCCTCTGATGACACCCAACAAGATATTGTCATCACCATTACCGGTACTGGTGATGCCCCTGAAGTCACCGGTAGCTTTGTGGGTTCAGTGACCGAAGGTGACGTAGGTGATGCGGCCGTGACTGCCACGGGCACCCTAGCGATCAGTGATGTGGATGGCGACGATACGCCCACCTTCGCCAATACCACTGAAACTGGTACTTATGGTTCGCTGGAGCTGGTGAATGGCAGCTGGACCTATACGCTTGATCAGTCTGCGGTGCAGAACTTGGACGCTGGCAATCAAGTGACGGATACCATTACCCTCACAGCAAGCGATAACACCCAACAAACCATTGTGATCACTATTACTGGTAGCGAAGATGCGCCTGAAGTCACCGGTGAGTTTGTCGGTTCCGTGACCGAAGGTAACGTTGGTGATGCGCCCGTGACTGCCACGGGCACCATTGCGATCAGTGATGTCGACGATGGCGATAATCCAACCTTCGCCAATACCACTGCGTCCGGCACCTATGGTTCGCTCGAGCTAGTAGACGGTGATTGGACGTATACGCTCGATCAATCTGCGGTGCAGAATTTAGATGCTGGCGATCAGGTCACCGATACCATCACTCTGACTGCCTCTGATGGCACAGAGCAAGCCATTGTCATCACTATTACTGGTAGCGAGGATGCCCCAGAAGTGACCGGTAGCTTTGTCGGTTCCGTGACCGAAGGTGACGTAGGTGATGCGGCCGTGACTGCCACGGGCACCCTAGCGATCAGTGATGTGGATGGCGACGATACGCCCACCTTCGCCAATACCACAGAAACAGGCACTTATGGTTCGCTAGAGCTGGTCGATGGCAGCTGGACGTATACGCTTAATCAAGCCAGCGTGCAGAATTTAGATGCTGGCGATCAGGTTACCGATACTATCACCCTCACTGCCTCTGATGGCACCGAACAAGCTATTGTTATCACCATTACCGGGACGGATGACGACCCTGAAGTTGCCGGTGAGTTTGTGGGTTCTGTGACCGAAGGTAATGAAGGTGATGCGCCCGTGACTGCCACGGGCACGATTGCGATCAGTGATGTTGATGGCGACGATACACCCACCTTTGCGGATACCACAGCAACCGGCACTTATGGTTCGCTCGAGCTGGTCGATGGCAACTGGACGTATACGCTTGATCAATCTGCGGTGCAGCATTTAGATGCTGGCGATCAGGTCACCGATACCATCACTCTGACTGCCTCTGATGGCACACAGCAAGCTATTGTTATCACTATTACTGGTAGCGAGGATGCGCCTGTAGTCACCGGTGAGTTTGTGGGTTCCGTGACCGAAGGTAATGAAGGCGATGCGCCTGTCACTGCCACCGGCACCATTACGATCAGTGATGTCGACGGCGACGATACACCCACCTTTGCGGACACCACTGAGACAGGCACCTATGGTTCGCTCGCACTGGTGAACGGCAATTGGACTTACACCCTCGATCAAGCCAGCGTGCAGAATTTGGATGCTGGCGATCAGGTCACCGACACCATTACCCTCACAGCAAGCGATAACACGCAACAAGATATTGTCATCACCATTACCGGGACGGATGACGACCCTGTAGTCACCGGTGAGTTTGTCGGTTCTGTGACCGAAGGCAATGTGGGCGATGCTGCGGTCACTGCAAGTGGCACCCTTGCGATCAATGATGTCGACGGGGACGATACCCCGGCCTTTGCCAATACTACAGCGTCTGGCACTTATGGTTCACTCGAGCTGGTCGATGGCAGCTGGACGTATACGCTCGATCAGTCTGCGGTGCAGAATTTAGATGCCGGCGATCAGGTCACCGACACCATTACCCTCACAGCAAGCGATAACACGCAACAAGATATTGTCATCACCATTACCGGGACGGATGACGACCCTGTAGTCAGTGGTGAGTTTATTGGTTCGGTCACCGAAGGTAACGTAGGCGATGCGCCTGTCACCGCGACGGGCAACATTGCGATCAGTGATGTTGATGGCGACGATGCACCCACCTTTGCCAATACCACAGTAACCGGTACCTATGGTTCGTTAGAGCTGGTGAACGGCAACTGGACTTACACCCTCAACCAAACCAGCATGCAGGATTTAGATGCTGGCGATCAGGTTACCGATACCATCACCCTCACCGCCTCTGATGGTACACCGCAAGATATTGTCATCACCATTACCGGGACGGATGACGACCCTGAAGTCACCGGTGAGTTTGTTGGTTCCGTGACCGAAGGCAATGAAGGCGATGCCCCTGTCACCGCCACCGGCACCATTGCGATCAGTGATATCGATAGTGACGATAATCCAACCTTCGCCAATACTACAGCGTCTGGCACTTATGGTTCACTCGAGCTGGTCGATGGTGATTGGACGTATACGCTCGATCAGTCTGCGGTGCAGAATTTAGATGCCGGCGATCAGGTTACCGACACCATTACCCTCACTGCCTCTGATGGCACTGAACAAGCTATTGTTATCACGATTACTGGTAGCGAGGATGCCCCAGAAGTCAGTGGTGAGTTTGTCGGTTCCGTGACCGAAGGTAACGTAGGTGATGCGGCCGTGACTGCCACAGGCACCATTGCGATCAGTGATGTCGACGATGGCGATAATCCAACCTTCGCCAATACTATAGCGTCTGGCACTTATGGTTCACTCGAGCTGGTCGATGGTGATTGGACGTATACGCTCGATCAGTCTGCGGTGCAGAACTTGGACGCTGGCGATCAAGTCACCGATACCATTACCCTGACTGCAAGCGATAACACGCAACAAGATATTGTCATTACCATTACCGGTAGCGAGGACCTACCTGAAGTCACCGGTGAGTTTATCGGTTCCATCACCGAAGGTAATGTCGGTGATGCCCCTGTCACTGCCACCGGCACCATTGCGATCAGTGATGTGGATGGCGACGATACGCCCACCTTTGCCGATACCACAGCGTCTGGCACCTATGGTTCGCTGGAATTGGTCGATGGCAGCTGGACCTACACCCTCGATCAAGCCAGCGTGCAGAACTTGGACGCTGGCAATCAAGTGACGGATACCATTACCCTCACAGCAAGCGATAACACCCAACAAACCATTGTGATCACCATTACTGGTAGCGAGGATGCGCCTGAAGTCAGTGGTGAGTTTGTGGGTTCGGTCACCGAAGGTAACGTAGGTGATGCGCCTGTCACTGCCACCGGCACCATTGCGATCAGTGATGTAGATGGCGACGATGCACCGACCTTTGCGGACACCACTGAGACAGGCACCTATGGTTTGCTGGAATTGGTGAACGGCAATTGGACTTACACCCTCGATCAGTCTGCGGTGCAGAATTTGGATGCCGGCGATCAGGTTACCGATACCATCACCCTCACCGCCTCTGATGGCACCCTGCAAGATATTGTGATCACCATTACCGGTAGCGAGGACCTACCTGAAGTCACCGGTGAGTTTGTCGGTTCCGTGACCGAAGGTAATGTCGGTGATGCCCCTGTCACTGCCACCGGTACCCTTGCGATCAGTGATGTCGACGGCGGCGATAGTCCAACCTTTGCGGATACCACTGAGACAGGTACCTATGGTTCGTTGGAATTGGTCAACGGCAATTGGACCTACACCCTCGATCAGTCTGCGGTACAGAATTTAGACGCCGGCGATCAAGTTACCGATACCATCACCCTCACCGCCTCTGATGGCACCCTGCAAGATATTGTCATCACTATTACCGGTAGCAATGATGCGCCCGAAGTCACCGGTGAGTTTGTGGGTTCTGTCACCGAAGGTAACGAAGGCGATGCGCCTGTCACTGCCACGGGCACCATTGCGATCAATGATGTCGATGGCGACGATAATCCAACCTTTGCCAATACCACTGCGTCCGGCACTTATGGTTCGCTAGAGCTGGTCGATGGCAATTGGACTTACACACTTAATCAAGCCAGCGTTCAAAACTTGGATGCCGGCGATCAGGTTACCGATACCATCACTTTGACTGCCTCTGATGGCACCCAGCAAGCCATTGTGATCACCATTACTGGTAGCGAAGATGCGCCTGAAGTCAGTGGTGAGTTTGTGGGTTCCGTCACTGAGGGCAATGAAGGCGATGCACCTGTCACTGCCACAGGCACCATTGCGATCAGCGATGTCGACGGCGACGATAGTCCAACCTTTGCGGACACCACTGAAGCGGGCACCTATGGTTCGTTGGAATTGGTCAACGGCAATTGGACCTATACGCTTGATCAGTCTGCGGTGCAGAATTTAGATGCCGGCGATCAGGTCACCGACACCATTACCCTCACAGCAAGCGATAACACGCAACAAGATATTGTCATCACCATTACCGGGACGGATGACGACCCTGTAGTCAGTGGTGAGTTTGTGGGTTCCGTGACCGAAGGTAATGAAGGCGATGCGCCTGTCACCGCAACGGGCACCATGGCGATCAGCGATGTCGACGGTGACGATGTACCGACCTTTGCGGACACCACTGAGACAGGCACCTATGGTTCGTTGGAATTGGTCAACGGCAATTGGACTTACACCCTCGATCAGTCTGCGGTGCAGAACTTGGATGCCGGCGATCAGGTTACCGACACCATTACCCTCACCGCCTCTGATGGTACACCGCAAGATATTGTTATCACCATTACCGGTAGCGAGGACCTACCTGAAGTCACCGGTGAGTTTGTCGGTTCCGTGACCGAAGGTAACGTTGGTGACACGGCGGTAACTGCAAGCGGTACCCTTGCGATCAGCGATGTCGACGGCGGCGATAGTCCAACCTTTGCGGATACCACTGAGACAGGTACCTATGGTTCGTTGGAATTGGTCAACGGCAATTGGACTTACACCCTCGATCAAGCCAGCGTGCAGAACTTGGATGCTGGCGATCAGGTTACCGACACCATTACCCTCACCGCCTCTGATGGCACCCAGCAAGCCATTGTCATCACCATTACCGGGACAGATGACGACCCTGTAGTCAGTGGTGAGTTTGTGGGTTCGGTCACCGAAGGTAACGTTGGTGACACGGCGGTAACTGCAAGCGGTACCCTTGCGATCAGCGATGTCGACGGCGGCGATAGTCCAACCTTTGCGGATACCACTGAGACAGGTACCTATGGTTCGTTGGAATTGGTCAACGGCAATTGGACTTACACCCTCGATCAAGCCAGCGTGCAGAACTTGGATGCTGGCGATCAGGTCACCGACACCATTACCCTGACGGCCTCTGATGGTACACCGCAAGATATTGTTATCACCATTACCGGTAGCGAGGACCTACCTGAAGTCACCGGTGAGTTTATTGGTTCGGTGACCGAAGGTAACGTTGGTGACACGGCAGTAACTGCAAGCGGTACCCTTGCGATCAGTGATATCGACGGCGACGATACCCCGGCCTTTACCGATACCATAGAGACCGGCACTTACGGTTCGCTGGAACTGGTCGGTGAGAAATGGACCTACACCCTCGATCAGTCTGCGGTGCAGAATTTAGATGCTGGCGATCAGGTCACCGACACTATTACCCTGACGGCCTCTGATGGCACTGAGCAAGCTATTGTCATCACCATTACCGGTAGTGAGGATGCACCGGTGATTGTTGGTGACTTTACAGGATCTGTCGTAGAGGGCGATGTCGGTGATGATCCAGTCACCGCATCTGGCTCGCTAACCATTACGGATGCTGATGGTAGTGATACTCCATCCTTCCCAGATACTGTGATATCCGGGGATTACGGTGAACTTGAGTTGGTGAATGGGCAGTGGACGTATACGCTGGATCAAACAACGGTTCAAAGCCTTGCTGCCGCTGAAGTCGTCACAGACGAGATTACAGTCACAGCCAGTGATAATTCTCAACAAACAATTACAATTACGATTACAGGCACAGCAGAGGCACACCCCTCAATAACCGGTACCTTTACAGGCTCTGTCACTGAAGGCGATGTTGGCGATTCTCCCGTTACAGCCACTGGGACTATTCAAGTCAACAATGCGGGTAATAGTAACTTTCTGAGTGTGGTTGATGATGGCGATTACGGCCAACTGGTGCTCAATGGTGACAATACATGGACCTATACGCTAGACCAGGCTGCGGTACAACATCTCGATAATGGACAATCGATAACAGATGTAATCACCGTAGCTGTATCTAATGGTGTCGAGCAAGCGATCACGATCACCATTACCGGTACCAATGACGCCCCCATATTGACTCAAGCCGTTTCAACACAAACTCTGCAAGAGGATTTTGTTAGCTATACCATTGATCTAAATACAGTATTTTCGGACGTCGACAGCAATGACACGTTAAGCTTTGATGTAGCGAATGTACCTAGTGGGGTCTCTGTTTCTATTGATGCGAATGGTATCGCAACCATTTCATCGGTCGCTGATTGGAGTGGTACAGAGACGGTGAGCTTTCGTGCCACCGATACCCAAAATGCGAGCCTGACCCATGATGTCATCTTCAACATCGAAGGGGTCGCTACTGCGCCTACCCTCACAGTCAGCCGTGGCGATCAATCACTGACTTATATCGACAGCGCTGGACAAATCTCCGCCACTGATCCCGGAGCGGGCGGGTCTCGAGCCATTCTTTCGCCCTTAACAATCTCCGGCACATCTAATGAAACGGGTGAAACACTCACCTATCGAATCGGCGGCTTACCGGATGATGCAGTATTATCAGCAGGAACAAAAGAGGCAAGCAGCGGCGATTGGCTGCTCACGGACGCGCAACTGAGTGGCCTTAATCTTGCCTCTCCTGCCGATATTACTGGCATTACGCTATCGATTACCGCTATCAGTACCGACGGCACGGATCAGGCATCAACCACCGTGACGTTGAATTTAGAAAATGACAGCTTTGCGCTGACCGAAGGGCAAACCAGCAGCATTGCCAGTGTCGACGGATTGATTAGCAACGATACAGACACACAGGCCACTGTCACCCGTGTTGCCACCAATGCTAGCCAAGGAGAAAATGGTAACAGTGAAATTGTAATCGGCCCTGCCACTATCACTACCGCATTGGGCGGCAGTGTGACCGTCAATGCCGATGGCAGTTTTACCTATACTGCACCGGCGGTGAATCATGCAGGCGGCGGTCAAGTCTATGACAGCTTCTCCTACCAAAGTAGCGAGAATAGCGAGTGGACAACCGTGACCTTTGATGTCAGTGACTCTGCACCTGTTGCCCATGATGATAGCGATAGTGTGGCCTCTGGTGCCTCGACAGGCGGTAACGTTATTACTGCTGGCACTGGCGCTGATACCCTTGGGGCGGATACCGCCACGGTGACCGCGGTTAGCTTTAATGGCACCACCTATGCAGTTAGCGGCAGTACTGTGATTGCCACATCGCAAGGGCAATTAACCATCCAACCTGACGGCAGCTACCTGTATCAATCATCCGTGCCATCGACGACCGATGCCAGCACCTTGGATGATGAGGTATTCACCTATACCCTCACCGACAGCGATGGTGATACTAGTCAGGCGCAGCTCACACTCGGTCATGACAACAACACCCAGTTAAACGCCGATATCGCTTCAGTCAGCGAGCAAGGGTTGGTGAGCGACGATAATAGTCACACTACCCAAGGTAACCTGTTGGATAATGATACGGGGATTGGCGTCAATGTTAGCCTCTATCAAGTTAATGGGCAGAGTTTCGGCATTGACGGTGTATTAACCCTCACCACAGCTAGCGGCACCCTGACCATTTATAACGAAAACAACAGCCAAGGGTATCGTGCGGGTGACTATACCTATACGCTCAATAATGCCACCAGTGGCGATAACGTGAGCGAAGCCTTCACCTACACCACCTATGATCCGACGGCGTCTACCGCGTATCGCTCATCGACATTAACCGTCAATGTACAAGATGACACGCCGACATCAGACAACATCGAAAGTGCCTTATACGCCACGGCAGAGAGTAGTTCGACCTTTAACCTGATTCTTACTGTTGACCTTTCGGGCAGTATGGCCGATCCGGTTGATCCGAGCGATCCGGATTCACCGACTCGGATGGAAGTGACCAAAGCCGCACTAAAATCCATGGTAGAGGAGTACGACAAGCTCGGCGATATCAACATCCAAGTTGTCTCGTTTTCGGATACGGCGAGCTCTTCGGGCTGGATTCTGAATGACGTCGGCAGCGCGTTGGATGCTATTGAAGGCCTATATGCTGGCGGCGCAACCCGATACGATAACGCGCTTAACGAGATCATCAATACTGTCGATACCTCAGGGCTGACTGCGGATAAAACCATCTCTTATTTTATCTCGGATGGGATGCCCAATGATGACTTTGAAAACAACAGCAACCTGCAAAACGCATGGCAAAACTATGTGAGTACGCAAGGTATTGACGAGTCCTTCAGTGTCGGGGTTGGAGACGGTATTACAACATCGCCACTAACTCCCATCGCGGCAAGTAGTTCGGGAAGTACCAGTGACAACGTATTGCTGGTCACCGATGAAAATGAACTCGCCTACTCGCTGCTACAAACCATTGAAAGTGGACAAGTGTCAGGCGGCCTCGTGCTGATGGATGATGACGGCAATACTGTTTCCTTATTCGGGGCTGACGGTGGTTATATCTCCGCGCTCACCCTAGATGGACAAACGTACAACTATGATCCGGCGACTGACAGCGCACAGCAGACCTTTGAAACCGAAAAAGGTGGTATCCTCACCATCAACTTTGATACCGGCGAATACGACTATCGCGTGGCGGTCGACAGAGATATTCTCAACGAGCAAGAGCAAATCGCACTAACGCTTACCGACAACGACGGCGATACCAGTAACGTCAATGTCGCCATTAACCTCTACTACGAGGCACGGCTAGATGCCAATCACGATATAGTGATCACCAATATTCACGATGGTAGTCCGATCGTCATTCCAGGTTTGGCCTTAACCCATAACGATATTCCATCGATGGGTAGCACAATTACAGCCACCAGTAACGCGGTACAAGGGTCGGTAGCAGGCACGGATGACGTCATCTTCACGCCCGATAGTGCAATGAGTCCGCAAACCTTCCTTGATCCAATCGGTAACGATTCCGAGTTTATTGCAGAATCCGAATTGGGTGATTTCTCCAACTCGTTTGCACAGGCACAGAGCCTAGACCGTGGTAAGTTCGGGACCATGACACAGGAGGTATGGGCGCACATTGATGTCGGTAACTTCGGTGCCAACGCAGCTCTGACAGGTACGGTCCAAAACGGCACCGACAGTGATATGACAAAAATGGATCTCTACCAAAACGAGACCTTACTTTTTGATGATGATCGGTGGTGGAATGACCTCAGCGTTAGGGTTTATGACCAAAACCAACAGCTGCTGGATACTCTCAATCCAGATACTGGCAGCAATAGCTTTACCGCCGGTCAACAAGGCACTTATTACTTTGAGATCGTTTCCAACAATACATTAAATACGACTGAGGACTACGAGATTTATCTTACTTTGGATAGCTCAAACGCGGTGTTGCCAGAGCCTGAGCATCAATTTGAATACACCACCTCTAACGGCAGTTATGTGGACAGTGCACTGGTCGATATTATTGCCATTGATGACCAAACACTAGAAGGCAGCTATCAAAGTGAAATTCTCGCCGCCGGTACAGGCGACGATACCCTAATTGGTAATGCGGGAGATGATAGCCTTCTTGGTAATCTCGGCGATGACACGCTTGATGGCGGCCTTGGCGATGATTTGCTGGTTGGCGGTAAAGGTGACGATACGCTGACTGGTGGGCTTGGGTCAGACACCTTCGCATTTTTAAACGGTGACCAAGGCTCTGTCGGCGCAGAAGCGGTCGATCGCATTACGGATTTTGATGTACAAAAAGACACTCTCGATCTCTCCGAGCTGCTGATTGATGAAGACCAAGCCGGTGCAAGCCTTGAAGACTATCTAACCCTTGAGGACAACGATCAAGGTGAAGCCACCTTATACATTGCCTCTGCGGGCGATAATCAAATCGACCAGCACGTGGTGTTCGAGAACCTCAGCGTGGCAGATATGGCGGCAGCCTACGAGATTGATATTAGTGGCCTGAGTAGCCAGGAGCTCAGCGCTTCAGTGATTGATGCCATGATCCAACAAAGCAAATTGATGACAGATTAGCACCCACCTCACACGCCGATACCTCGCCCTGAGGTATCGGCAACTTTACGTTTTATTTTTCTCGCCAAAGGGGCAGAATAGCGCCAAAGCTCGGGAAATAAACAATAGGGAGCAACTTTGTTATCTGAGTTAAAAAATATTGCCCAACTGTTGGTCGATAACAAGCTATTGACCACCATCGGCGTCGTTGTCGTTGTGAGCGTTATTCGCCGCCTGATCCTGCGTCATATTCGCGGAGACAGTAACTTTCTCAGTGAAGATCAACGTAAGTGGATATCTCGTACGAAAAATGGGGCATTTAGCTTACTGTTACTGTTTTTATTTTTATTCTGGAACACGGAAATTAGCGAGTTTGCCCTCTCGCTGACTGCCATTGCAGTGGCTGTCGTGGTGGCATCGAAAGAAATTATCTTGTGCTTTACCGGCTCCATTCAACGCGCTAGTTCTCGATCATTTCGTATCGGGGATTGGATTGAAGTGGGTAACTCACGCGGCGAAGTGATCGAGCACAATTTGATGGCGACCAAAATTCAAGAAATTGATACCCATCATGGGCACTATTGTTACACCGGAAAGACCGCGACGCTGCCCAACAGCTTGTTTTTTACCACCACGGTAAAAAACCTTAATTTTATGAAGCGCTATGTCTATCACCATTTTTTTTTGGTAATCCGTGGCGATATTAATTTATACCCTCATATTCCCGCGCTGCTGGCACGCATTGACGATCATAGCGAAGATTTTCTCGATGTCGCTCGACGTTATAACCATGTGATTGAGCGTCATGCGGGGGTGGATTTACCAGGGCCTGAGCCACACGTCTATTTGTCTCATACCGATACTGGCGAGCAGCATGTTCACGTCCGCCTGTTCTGTCCGACCGAACGCGCCGCCGAACTCGAACAATTAATACGGGAAGACATTATGACGCTTTATTGCGAAAAACTGCTCCCTGCCGCTGACGGAAAACGGCCAGAGAGCGCCGACGCTGCTGCCTCAGATACTCCCGCGCCACCAGCAAACTCATAACAAAAAGCGCTCGTCGTTACGGCGAGCGCTTTTCAATCCCTGCTTTCTTGGTAAAGGTTTACAGCAAAAACAAGGTTCCTAACCCAAGGAAGGCAACAAAACCAACAATATCCGTCACCGTGGTTAGAATGACCGATCCTGAAAGCGCCGGATCAATTTTAAGCTTATCGAGAATGACCGGAAGAAAGATACCCGCCAAGGCGGCACTGATAATATTGGCGACAATAGCAGCACCAATCACCATACCTAGTCCCCAGCTGTTAAACCAGTAACCGGCGATCAAACCAATCACTATCGCCCAAAGCACACCATTTAGTAACCCCACTTGCAGCTCTTTGTTCAATAGCGGCCTTAAGTTACTTTTAGATATTTGTCCTAATGCTAAGCCTCGCACAATCAGAGTTAGCGTCTGGCTTCCGGCGATCCCACCCATTGACGCCACCACGGGCATTAATACCGCCAGCGCGACCACTTGTTGCAGTGTCGCTTCAAACAAACCAATAAACCAAGAAGCAAGAAAAGCCGTCATTAGATTAATGCCAAGCCATAGTGCACGATTGCGCGCGCTTTTCATCACTGGGGAGAATAAATCTTCATCTTCATCCAAACCCGCCGTCGCCATAATTTGTGCTTCAGCTCGCTCGGCTTGCATTTCATACGCGGTACCGAGATCAAGCCGGCCAATCAACATCCCACCATCATCTAGCACCGGTAAGGCAACTTCCTCACTGCTAGCAACCTTATCGGCACTCACATAAATATCCTCGCGAGCATTGAGACTCGGGAATTGTTCGCGCACCAACTCACTGATTTTTAATACGCCATCGGCCCCAAAGAGTTTGTGAATCGGCACCGCACCGACCCATACGCCACGGCTATCAACCACGAACACATGATCACAGTATTTCGGCATCACACGGCGCAATAAACGCAACACGACATTCACTTTTGTTTTGGCGGGTACCACTAATGGTTGATGATCACACCAGTGCCCCACTTCGCTATCTGCATATTGCTGAGCAGAGGCATAACGTTGCTTTTGCTCCGTATCCATGCGCCCCAATGCTTCTTCCAGCAAAGGTTCGGTGAGCACATCTTGCAGCTCCAGCAAGGTGTCGGCATCCAGTTCCGCAAACAAGTCATGCAGGCGAATCTCATCCACTGCGCGAATAATCGCTTCACTCGCATCAGCACGCATTTCCGCCAACACCGGCAGCTGTATTGCAGGCGATAATTGCTCCCAAAAACTCACACGATCAGTAACGGGTAAAGACTCAAGTAATAGAGCGAGGTCATCAAGACTGTGGGCTTGCTCGATCTCTTGTGCCACTTCGGGCGTTCCCTCATCAACTTTTGAGAGCAAATCCTCAATTACTTCTTGTCTATCACTGTTTTGCATGGTATTTCCTTCATGAAACTTTTCGTGTGCTCTCTGACGCCATCACGGCGTATTTAGCGACTATTATTTCGTCGCCCTGCCCAGAGATGCCATGACGTTGCCACGACGAATCCCAGACTCTCTCGTATTGCCGCAAAGCGGTAAGTGCGCGCATCCGCGTGCACCTCATACTGCTGACACTACGATAAGATCTGCGTCAATGCGTAGTAAATGTATGCGATGGTTATCACACATCATCGCTTATTTTTCAGATTCTTACCACGAGTAATCGTAATCCCTTCTACGGTAGAGTAAGGGACTTTGTTATAGCGGATCAAAATGAACACTGTGCAACACAAAACACCTAAAGTCAGCGTCGGCTGGCGAGAGTGGGTCGCCCTCCCCGACCTAGGTATTGCTCGGGTGAAAGCCAAAATTGATACCGGAGCACGGACTTCTTGCCTGCATACGTTTAAGATCGAAGAATTCGACCAAAACGGAGAAGCTTGGGTTCGCTTTTGGGTTCACCCTCACCAAGGTGACGATGAAACACACGTCCAAGCAGAAGCCAAAGTGGTAGCCAGACGCGTTGTTCGCGACTCGGGCGGTCATGAACAGCTTAGGTATGTCATACAAACCACACTTCAAGCAGGTACATTACGCTACCCGATAGAAATGACACTAACGGCAAGAGACAACATGCGTTTTCGCATGCTACTCGGCCGCACAGCTATGGCGGGACAAATGACCGTCGATCCCATGCACTCTTTTTTGCTCGGTAAGTAGGAGCGGTTAAACCATGAAAATAGGCATTCTGTCGCGTAACAAAAATCTTTATTCTACGCGTCGCCTGATAGAAGCCTGCGAACAACGCGGTCACGAATATAAAATCATTGATGCGCTGCGCTGCTACATGAGTATCAACTCAACGCAGCCGATGATTCATTTAGCCGGTGAGGAGCTGTCAGGATTCGACGCTATCGTACCGCGGATTGGTGCATCCGTTACTTTTTATGGCTGCGCGGTACTACGCCAATTCGAAATGATGGGCGTATTCCCCGTCAATGAGTCGGTTGCCATCAGTCGTTCTCGCGATAAATTACGCTCAATGCAATTGTTGTCACGTAAAGGGATCGGCATGCCTCATACTGGATTTGCCAGTAAGCCCGGTGATATTGCTGACTTGCTGACCATGGTGGGGGGAACACCCGTGGTGGTCAAACTCTTGGAAGGTACCCAAGGTATTGGCGTCGTGCTCGCTGAAACGAAAAAAGCCGCAGAAAGTGTGATTGAAGCCTTTATGGGCTTAAAAGCGGATATTTTGGTGCAAGAATACATTAAAGAGTCTAGCGGTGCCGACATTCGCTGCTTTGTGATTGGTGATAAGGTGATTGCCGCGATGAAACGTCAAGCGCAACCGGGCGAGTTTCGCTCTAACCTGCACCGCGGCGGGACGGCAAGCCTTGTCCGTATTACGCCAGCCGAGCGTCGAACCGCGATCGCGGCCGCGAAAGCCATGGGACTTAACGTGGCAGGGGTTGATCTTCTTCGCTCCGAGCGCGGGCCCCTTGTGATGGAAGTCAACTCTTCTCCTGGGCTAGAAGGCATTGAAAAAGCAACAGGAAAAGATGTCGCGGGCATGATCGTCGAGTATATTGAAAAGACGGCTAAACCCCAAAGGACACGCACACGTGGCAAGGGCTAAAAAAAACAATGCCATCGACATCGGTGGCGAAACAATCCAAGCTGGCGAGCATGCCAGCTTGGAACTGGAAATGGCGCGCCTATACACTCACGCACCATTAAATGTCAGCATTGAGGTGTTAAACGGCAAGTTAGAGGGTCCTATTCTGCTTGTTTGCGCCGCCATTCATGGCGACGAGCTCAATGGGATTGAAATTGTTCGTCAAATATTAGCCAAAGTCGATACCGAAAAGCTTCGTGGCACCTTGATTGCTATTCCCGTCGTCAATGTCTTTGGCTTTATTCACAAGTCCCGCTATCTACCCGATCGACGGGACTTAAACCGCTCTTTCCCCGGCTCCGAGCGTGGCTCCATTGCCGGGCGTATGGCATATCAATTATTTAATGAAGTGATCAGTCAGTGTACGCACGTCATTGATCTTCATACCGCAGCGATTCATCGCACCAATCTGCCTCAAATACGCGCCAATCTTGATAATGAAGGAGCGGCCGAGATGGCGAAAGCCTTTGCAGCTCCCGTTATGGTTGATGCCGCCTTACGTGATGGGTCTCTCCGTGCCGAAGCAGAAGCGATCGGTATTCCGGTCATCACCTACGAAGCAGGGGAAGCGCTGCGATTTGAACCTTACGCTATTAATGCAGGCGTGCGGGGTGTCATTCGAGTGATGCGTCATTTGGGGATGTTACGTCAATCTCGGCGTACCTTACCCTATCAACCGGTTACAGCCCGGGCTACGCGATGGGTGCGCGCTGAAGCTGATGGGATTTTTCGTAGTCATATTGCGCTGGGTGAACGAGTTAATAAGGGACAAATACTCGGTATCATCAGCGACCCAGCTGGCAGCAATGAAGTGGAAATCAAAGCCTCGCAAAGCGGTATTTTGATTGGCCAACAAACCCTCCCTGTTGTCAATGAAGGGGATGCGGTCTTTCATATTGCTTTTTTCTCGCAATCTGACGAACTGATTGAGCAACACTTAGAGGGCTATTTAGATCAAGTGCGAGACGATCAAGACGATGAATTACGATGGGGTATCGGCACACTTTAACTTTGATCTTAAAAGCGAATCATCACCGTACTACTTGCATCGCGCACTCAGATTCATAACACTACGCGTTTTTGTAGCACGGGCAGTTGCCCGCCACACAAGAGGATCGACATCATGCTGACATGGCAAGAGATCGTCACACGAAGCGAACAAGGTAATGTGGCGCCGCGCCAGCGGGTGGAAAAATCAGATCAACAATGGCAGTCACAGCTCAGCGACGAGCAATATCGCGTTACGCGTCAAAAGGGCACTGAACGTGCTTTTAGCTCGGGCATGTGTACCTTGTTTGAGCCAGGCCTATACGGCTGCGTTTGTTGCGGCACACTGTTGTTTGATGCGAATGAGAAGTTTGACTCTGGCACCGGCTGGCCTTCATTCACTCAACCAGCCGAAGATAGCGCTATCGCATACCATAAAGATACCAGTCACGGGATGACGCGCATTGAAACCACCTGTGCCAGCTGTGATGCTCATCTGGGACATGTGTTTCCCGATGGTCCCCCTCCGACTGGATTACGTTTTTGTATGAACGCCGTCGCGTTAAAGAAACTAGATTAACCCATCTCTCCTCAGGTTGCCGAGCCGGTGCATGCTGGCTCTGCTATATTTACTCCATCACCATCAAGTGGTTTTATATCAAGCACTGAAAATGCTCATCATCGGCGACACCTTGTAGGAGACATATGGCATCCACTCTTTCATTCTCCTATTTAGCGCTCTGGGTCGCAGTTTACGGCGCCCTTATCTGGGTTGATATGCGATATATTGCTGTATTAGTGGATGTGCATACCTCGACACTGACTAATATTGCGAGTGGTCTCGCGGTCGTTTTGTTTTATCACTACGGTCGACAGCTATTCGTGCCATTTTTAATCACTAGTGCGCTTGGCCACTCTCTCGCCGCCACCGCTCGGATTGATGATTTGCACGTCGCAGTGTCGCTCTTATTTGGCGCCCTACTTACTGTTATCGCGTTTATCTCCGCAAGGTTATGGATATCGCGGTGTCAGCAATGCTTAGATAACGTGAGTGTCTTGTTTCGCTTTATTCTTATCGCTTGCTTCATTCCTTCAGTCGCAATGATTTTGCTCGTATCGGTGCCTCTCTATATAGATAACCAGCTCATCCCAGGAAGATTAAAGTTTCTATATATCGAATTCTCAATGACCTATACAACGTCTCTATTGATCTGGGTGAGTCTTTACACGACATGGCGACGAGGTGGGTTTCAATTAGATAAGATAAACAAAAAAAATACGGGCATGACATTAAGCGCTCTGATGCTCGCAATCGCGGGCTTTTCCTATTTCCCCGGTGCTATTTTTATTATCCTCGCACTACTAGTTTATATTGCATCTTCTGGGTATTGGCGAACACTGCTCGTTTCGCTTGTGATCCTGATTACTTCGATCTTAGTGATGGTCCCGCACAGTCTAGGCGCTTTTGCGATTCCAGATCTTGATGATGGAATTCTGGCTTTATTAATTTACGTATTCACGACAGTGCTCGTTAGTATCAGTATATCTATCCATGCCTCAGAACTAAGAAACGCTGTGGCAGCTCGAGATAATTGGCAAAGAAAAGCTAGCCTTGATCCATTAACCGGCACCGTGAACCGCTACGGCCTACTACCCGAATTAGCCATCGAGCATGAGTTCGCTAAACGCGCACGTTACTTTTACACAGTAGCGGTTATCGATATTGACCACTTTAAACAGATCAATGACAACTATGGCCACCTTGCTGGCGATCAAGTATTGAAAGATGTCGCTGGCATCATCACAGACACAGTGCGCCAGAACGATTTAGTTGCTCGCTATGGCGGTGAGGAGTTCGTGGTCATCTTTCGCAACACGCGCGCAAGCGATGCCACTCATGTGGCAGAACGGATCCGAGAACGTATCGCCGCTAGTGTTTCTCACATTGATGACCAGTCACTGGCCTATACCGTCAGCTGCGGTTTGGCTGAAAACCATACGGACGATATTCACCCAGAGCGTGTTTTTGACCGAGCCGATGATTGCTTATATCAGGCCAAAAAGACGGGGCGCAACCGTGTTGTTGTGGCGCCCCCACCCTAATATCTATTCAGCGATACCGCCTTCGGTGAGCTTGGCTGGGTCAAGCAATTGGGACAAATGCTCGCGGCCGAGATCCGTTTCTTCCTCCGCGACATCCAAGATAGGCCGGCCCTGTTGATACGCCTTCTTCGCAATTTCAGCGGCTTTAAGGTAACCCACAACTGGGTTAAGCGCCGTCACTAAAATAGGGTTACGGGCTAACGCTGACTGTAAGTTATCTTCTCGCACTTTAAAGGTCGCCACCGCTTTATCTGCTAGCAGATGAGCTGCATTCGCCAATAGACGAATACTTTGCAGTAAGTTAGCAGCAATCACAGGCAACATCACGTTCAGCTCAAAATTCCCCGACTGCCCCGCCACCGTGATGGTAGTGTCGTTGCCCATCACTTGCGCTGCAACCATTGCAGCGGACTCTGGAATAACAGGATTCACTTTCCCCGGCATAATAGACGATCCCGGCTGTAACCCCTCTAGCTCAATTTCTCCGAGCCCGGCGAGTGGGCCCGAGTTCATCCAACGTAAATCATTGCTCAGTTTCATGACCGCAACCGCGGTTGTCTTTAACTGGCCGTGCAATGCCACCAGCGCATCTTGGCTACCAATCGCAAAAAAGGGATTCTCGCTCGCCGTGAATGAGGAGTGGCTACACGCACAGACTGCGTTGGCAAAACGTTCGGCAAATAATGGATGAGCATTGATTCCCGTCCCTACTGCCGTGCCACCCTGAGCCAGTGCGCGCACCGATGATAGGCTTTGGGTAATTTGTACCATCGCGTGTTCGAGCTGTTGAGTCCAAGCATCTAGCTCTTGGCCAAGAGTCACAGGCATCGCATCCATCAAGTGGGTGCGACCCGTTTTCACGATATGACCGACTGTGCGTTTCTTTTCCTGTAACGCGTCACGTAAATGCGCTAACGCGGGAAGTAAGGCTTTTTCACAGCCTAATGTGGCACTGATCTGGATAGCCGTAGGAACAGAATCGTTACTACTTTGACTCATGTTAACATGATCATTAGGACTGACCGTTTCACCACACTTTTCAGAGGCCAACGTTGCCAGCACTTCATTCATATTCATGTTTGAGCTCGTGCCTGAGCCGGTCTGAAATACATCAACGGGAAACTGCACTAAATGCTCACCATCCATGATGGCTTCGGCACTTTGGCGAATCGCATGTGCGATATTGCCATCCAGTAAGCCCAGCTCTTCGTTAGCCGTTGCCGCTGCATGCTTCACCATGGCTAACGCGCGAATAAAATCCTCAGGCATTGTCTGGTCACTGACCGCAAAGTTATTCACGGCTCGCTGTGTTTGTGCTTGATACAGCGCATCCGCGGGTACCTCAACATTACCCATACTGTCTTTTTCGATACGTGTTTTCGCCATGATTATATCCTTTTCATTCGCCACACCATTTCGATAATGGTTATCATTAACATATTGAGTTCACTAAATGAAGTTAGTGACGTCATAGGCTGACAAAAAATTCGTGCCTCTCAGGCTTGCATCCCCTAGTATGACGTCACTTTCACCCATAACGAGCAATACCATGCAAGATGAAACCAGTACCAGTATCGCTAACTTGATTGAAGTGGTTGAGAACCAGATCGCCGACCAAGATCCTAAAAAGGTAGCAGAAACCTTGATGCGCCTGCGTATGACCGGCTATTCACGCGACGAAGCTATCGAGTACATTGCCTGTGCGTTAATGGTTGAGATCTATGATGTTAGCAATCACAACGGGCAGTTTACCCTGTCCCGCTATGAAGCTAACTTAGACACCTTGCCAGACATGCCATGGGCCGATGAGATTAATTTGGATATCGGTGAGTAAACCTTGATTGGCTTAGTCGCGACAGTGCCCGCCTAAAAACGCAGTTCAGACCGATTTTGTCTGCCACCACCCAATGCACATCGCGACTATACTACTGACAGTTAAGCTTATCCCCAGAGCTTGCTCTGTTCCTACGCTTGCTAATCCAATACCAATTAACCCGTAATAGAGCATACCGAATAGGGCACCAGCCGTACCGGCACAATCAGCGTAGTGGCGAAGCGCGTATGCGAGGATGTTAGGGATCGCAATCCCATACGCCATCACAACGAATATCATAGGCAGCACAAACCAAGGACTGTTTTCTAGTCTCCAAACCACAATACTTCCTACGATAGAGACGAGGCCAGACAATAAAAGTAACGGCTTATACACCCAGCCTCTTGCTAAAAGCTTCTTATTCACGATGGCTCCCATACCAATCCCTAGTGCTAAGATGCAACCTGAGTAGCCATACCATGAGGGCGGGATACGCAAAGCGCTAAAATAGAAAGGCGCAAGCTGATAGTAAGCAAATAAATTAATATTAAATGCAGCCACCAAGACTGCACTGAACCAGACATCACCATCCATCATTAAGCGCCGTAAAACCGGCGCTATCGGAGGAAGAGAGTTATTAGCCTTTAGGGTCTCAGGTAAACACTGATAGGCGTAGAGGAAAAGCCCTACAGACGTAATAGCCAGCCCAATAAATACCCCTTGATAACCAAGAAAACCTACCAATAACGCTCCAGCCAACACGCCAATAGCAGGGCTCAGTGCAATGGCAATCCCCATCACTGCGAACATTCGCGCCAATTGGGTACGACTATAGCAATCTCTAATCATCGTTTGCGTACCAACTGACCCAACCGCGGCACCAAAAGCCGCCATGACTCTGGCTATCAAAACAAGGCTAAAATCAGAACTAAACACGGCAAACAAGCATGCCATCGCATAGACCCCCAAACCAGCGAGCATACTCAGCCGACGACCTATAACATCACAAGCTCTCCCCCAAAAAACAACGCCAAATGCAAAAGCAACAAAGTAGCTAGATAAGGTTTGCGAAGCGATATCGGGAGTAACCGAAAAGTGTAAAGCAAGTTCGGGGAGCGCCGGGCTGTAAATCGTTTCTGCAATTTGCGGAAACATCATTAAAGCCATAGCTAAAGTCAGGCTGAAAGTCCGTGTTTGCATAATGACCTCTGGAGAAAACAATGAGGTCTTAGGCTACCAACATCAGCACTTTGTCTATTATAATATAAAAGACAATAAGTTTATAAAATAAGACAATTTGTAATGGCATGGCTCAACAGCGACGATAACTTTGATCCTGATATGCTCGATAACTCGGTGCTGGGGATCGGTGCTGACTTAACCTCGCACGACTCAGGCTTTCACTATCACCAAAAAGGCCAATTACTCTTTAGTCAGCATGGCTGTATGCGGATAACCCTCGCGAACTCAGTCAGTATCTTGCCTCCCACTAGAGTTGCCTGGATTCCGGGACACTGCGAGCATAGGGTTGAGATGCAACACACAGTAGGCTACCGCTCGATCTATTTTGACCAAAGGGTAATCACCCAATTACCTACTCAGTTAAGGATCCTGACGACGACACCATTACTGACAGCAGTTATGGAGCGTATTGCTCTTTCTCCGTTTACGACGAATTGGCAATGTGGCGCCCCAGCCAACCTTCTCGCTGTATGTATCGATGAGCTGACAAGCGCTAAAGAAGAAACAATGACGTTGCCTTTGCCGACGGATTATCGTTTATCGCCTCTCCTCGAAATGGATGTACTCCCACCGTTAAAAGAAGCAGCAACACGATGCGCCGCCTCTGAAAAAACGATCACGCGCTTGTTTAAGAAAGAAACGGGGATGAGCTATCAGCAATGGCGACAACAATGGCGGATCATTAAAGCGATAGAGCTACTCGCCGCGGGAAAAAAGCAAGGTGATATCGCCCATCGATTACACTTTGCCAGTGACAGTGCATTTATCACATTTTTCAGAACCATGCTGGGAGAGTCACCTCGCACTTACATGAAGATGAATCACCATTAAAAAAGCCGCTCAGCGCGGCTTTGATTTTTAGAGTGGATAGACTTTCTCAAACTCTTCAAGCACCACATCCGAGTGCTCATCAAAATGTAGGCCGTGTGTTTTGGCGTACTGGGAGAAGTACCCCCAATGCGCTTCGTGCCAACACTGGTAAGAGCCATCTCCCTCTCCTTCACGTGCCGCAAATTCCGCACTGACTTGGTTGAACGGGCAATAGCTCACCTGAGTGGTTTTGACGATACACACGGGTCGCTGGTGACCATTAAGAACAATCTTATAATGTCCTTTTTGCGGGATCACCGCACTTTTCTCTTCCAAAGAGCTGCGCAATCGGCAGTGGGCTTTCTTTTTATTCAAACTAACCAATGTCGCAACTTCGTTCGCTCTCACCGTGTGATGACTTAAGGTGTCCACCACCACTTGATCATCAGTTGGCCGTTGGTCCGCGGGAAGGGTCGCTAGATATCGGTGCCAAAAGGCGTTTTGTTCTTCAGTCATGGGTCTCGCCTTGATTATTATTGGTTTCGTTTTTTAAATGATTTCTTTCTGAACAGGTTCTTGGACAGCAGTAACGATGTTGATCATAACGTGCAGCCGCACATTCGCCTATGCGCTAGCTAACGTTTCTAGATTGCATTGTGAATAAATTCACACTTAAACATCAACTGAAGCCAATTTTGATCAAAAAAAAGCGGCCTTTTTGGCCGCTTGAGAGATTGATTAACCTTAATCGCTAATAAATGGCAATAAGGCTTGGTGTAGTCGGTCAATTTCATCAATGGTGTTGTAATGCATCATACCGATGCGGATCACACCGCCTTTGTCTAAGATATCAAGCTGCTCACACAGGCCTTGCGCATAGAAGTGTCCATTCCAGACACACAAATTTTGCTCGCCAAGTGCTTGAGCAACCTCTGCCGGCTCTGTTCCCTCTATGCGTATAGCAAACGTTGGAGTGCGTTTGTCGAGCTGATTATCGTCGGTAATACCATAAATACGTACTTTAGGATAAGCGCGCATCAACTGGATAAAGTGTGCTGACAATGCTTGCTCATGCGCTTGATACTGCGCATAGCTTGCCGCTAGTCTTTCTCGCAGTGAAGACGTCGGATCGCCCCATTGCGCAAGATAGTCGACCGCAGCAATAAAGCCCGCTATCGCTTCAAAGCTTTGGGTGCCCGTTTCAAATCGGCCGGGACCTTGATTAGTCGCAGGTTCTACTTTGTACGGTTTTAACGTCTGTACCCACTCAGGCGCGACATAGGCAAAACCAACATGAGGCCCAAAAAACTTATATGCTGAGCAGGCAAGGAAGTCGCACCCGAGTGCTTGCACATCCACCAAGTGATGAGGCGCGTAATGCACCGCATCCACATACACTTTGGCGCCCACTTGTTTCGCCATCTCCACCACTTTTGCCACATCGACCAGACTGCCTGTGGTATTTGAGGCTAACGTCACCGCAACCAACTTGGTTTTATCGGTCATTAGGCTGGCCAGATGTGCCATATCGATAGAATACGTCGATTCATCAACACGTACCTGTTTCACAACCGCACCCTTGTCGTGGGCCGCTTGCTGCCAGCTGGACACGTTTGAATAGTGGTCTAGCGCGGAGACAATCACCTCATCCCCCGCCTGCCAGTCTCGACTGATGGCGCGGCTCAACGAGAAGGTCAAGGTGGTCATATTGGGGCCGAATACCATGCTTTCTGACGATGAGGCATTCACAAAGGTGGCCGCTACATCCCGCGCGCGCTGCATAAGCTCGGTCGTGTAACGACCAGAAAAGAACTGGCCGCCCAGATTGGCGTTGTAGTGCCCTAAATAATCCACCATAGCGTCAAGCACTGCGCGGGGCACTTGCGCGCCCCCTGGGCCATCAAAAAATGCGACGGGTTGGCCTTCAATAATTTGGGAGAGCGCGGGAAAGTGGCCCCGAACAGCATGGGGTGAAAAACCTGCCGATGTCATCGTTACTTCCTTGTTGCTGTGAGTACAAATACATCCATTGTGCCCGGCTTCTGATTATCAACGGGCGTAATCGGCTCAGCGTAATGCCACAACGTACGATCATCAAGTGCCGCCATTTGCCCCGGTTCCAGCGGTAAGCTAAACAATGGTGCACTCGTTTTGTGACGGAACACTTGGAAATCTCCTCCCTCAATATTATCGCGGCCAATGCTCACAATAGCGATATGATCAAAGCCATCTTGATGAACCCCTTCTGGGGCAACCTGCACGGATTGATTATCCGCCTGAATACGAATTTGGTGGATTTCAATGTCGTTGTCATCGCTAAGCTGGTAAAGGTCGCGGAATGTCCGACACATGGCATGGAAGCCCGGTGCCTGAATAGTCTGGGGCTCGATATCCTCAAAGGTTCTGGCCACATCCCCTTGGAATTCATTGATGTCAGATGTTTGCATAAATGGGCGAGTCGGTAACTTCTCGATGCCCCCATCGAAAGCATGCACGATTGAATAACGACGCAAGCGATAACCGCCGTCTGCGTGAGATGTACCCGGAAGGTTATCAAACGAAGGCTGTAATTGTTTGATATGATTATCGTCCAGTTGATTAAGCTGCATGAGTAATGTTGACGTATTCATGGCTTCCTCCTGTTTCGCGACTGTGCCGCGCATTCAAACCAATACGTTTGAAATACATTTATTTAACAAACATGATACATCCAATCATCAACCATATACACTGTTATTTCCAGATCGAGCACTATATTTATCGATCATAAACCACTCGTTCAGTTTTTTTGTCTAAAAAATTTCGCTAAGCCGTTGAAAGGCTCCACCACAAAGATTAACAATTATTAAACAAAAGAATTAATCACTGCATAGTTGGTCTATTGCCCTATTTTAGAAGGTGGAAATGGGACAAAAATGTCACGAAAAGTTGCCATTCTGCGTAATTCAGAGGAATTTCATGTTCAGATAGCGTTATAAATCAAACACTCTGCATCGGTTTTTTTGCTCATCCTCTACACTATTAAGACACGCTTTGATGCGCGGGAGAGGATAGAATGACAAGGTTGAATATCCAGTGTGCTTGTGGCCAAGTGACGGGAGAAATTATTGATGCACAACGCAGTCAGCGTTGCGTTTGTTACTGCAAAGACTGCCAAGCCTTCGCTGAAAAACTGGGTTACCATACCGAGCTTAGGCCCGGGGGCGGCACAGAAATCCTACAAATCACACCTGCCCAGTTACGCGTGTACCGAGGGAGAGACAAGCTTTCCTGCGCGAGATTATCCGAAAAAGGGCTTTATCGCTGGTACACGAGCTGTTGCCATACACCGATAGCAAATACAATTAGTGCAGCTATCCCTTTTATCGGCATTATTAGCAGTTGTTATCACATCGAAGGCGATAACGAAGAAGAAATTGGCCCTGTCCGTTGGTACGTGCAAGGACAAGACGCACGTTCATCCATCCCAGAAAAAAATGTCCACCCTCGCTTTCCGCTTAGCTTAGTGATCAGAACTGCCCTCCGCATTGGCTGGGCACGTTTACTCGGTCACCATCGTCCCAACGCTTTCTTCGATCGCCAAGGTCAGCCACGTGGCGTTGTTTACTACCCACAAGACGCGATGATCGCCAAACCCGACAAACAGCCTCACCCTGAATAGAAAGGTTTCATCGATGGCAATTATCGGCCACACGATAGTAACTAAGCTTTAACTAAATCAATCTCGCATTTACAATAGCGCTGTAAAAACAAGCAATCCCCCGAGCGAGGTGTCCTTATCTACCTCGCTTCTACTCACAATAACGGACTTGGGGAGGCACCCGTGAGCAACACATCTCATTCCAATAGCCAAGACAGTTTCAACACGCGACGTACCCTACACGTCAATGGTGAAACCTACGATTACTTCCGTCTCGATGCACTGTCTGATCAATTTAATATCAGCCGCTTGCCCTACTGCCTAAAAGTGCTGCTTGAAAACTTGCTGCGCAAAGAAGACGGTAAGAATGTATCAGCAGAGGACATTAAAACCCTTTGCCAGTGGCAAGCTGATGATGCCGGTAAAGATCAAGTAAACTTCACCCCTGCACGTGTCGTGCTTCAAGATTTCACTGGCGTACCTGCCGTGGTGGATCTCGCAGCCATGCGTGCCGCCATGCGCGATTTAAAAGGCGATCCAGCCAAAATTAACCCGCTTGGTGCGGTTGATCTTGTTATCGACCACTCAGTCATGGTGGATGACTACGGCAATCCTGACTCCCTGCAAAAAAATACCGAGATTGAGTTCGAGCGCAACAGCGAACGCTACCAATTTTTACGTTGGGGTCAGCAAGCCTTTTCGAATTTCCGCGTCGTCCCCCCCGGCACGGGGATCGTACACCAAGTGAACCTCGAGTATTTAGCACCCGGTGTATTAGTGGAAGCGCAAGGCGGCAATAAGCTAGCCATGCCAGACACGCTAGTGGGCACTGACTCACATACCACCATGATCAATGGCTTAGGTGTGCTTGGCTGGGGCGTGGGTGGCATCGAAGCGGAAGCGGCGATGCTCGGCCAGCCTATCACCATGCTCATTCCTGAAGTGGTCGGCTTTGAGCTTAAAGGCGAGCTACCTGCATCTGCCACTGCAACTGACTTGGTACTCACCGTCACTCAAATGCTACGCGAGCGCGGCGTGGTGGGTAAGTTTGTTGAATTTTATGGCCCGGGTCTCGCTAAACTCCCGTTGGCTGATCGCGCAACCATTGCCAATATGGCGCCCGAATACGGTGCAACCTGTGGCATCTTCCCGATTGATGAAGAAACGCTAAGCTACATGCGCCTAACAGGACGCACCGACGATCAAATCACGCTGGTCGAAACCTATGCCAAAGCACAAGGCTTGTGGCGAGATGACGATGCACCGGTGGCTGATTATAGTGACACACTCCATCTCGACCTCGGTGATGTGGTTCCAAGCCTTGCCGGCCCCAAACGCCCGCAGGATAGAATTGCATTAACCGATGCCAAAACCCAATTCGATCAGCTGTTGGAAAAAGAGCAAGCGGCAGCAAATAACCTGATCGCCAGTTTTGCCAGTGAAGGCGGGCAAACTGCGGTCGATAACCCCAGTGTACGCGAACAAGGTGATACTCAAGTCAAGTATAAGGGAGAAACATTTACGCTTGAGAACGGGGCCGTCGTCATCGCAGCAATCACGTCCTGCACCAACACCTCGAACCCTGCCGTGCTTGTTGCTGCTGGGCTGGTCGCTAAGAAAGCACGCGAGCTTGGCTTAAAAACAAAACCGTGGGTGAAAACCTCGCTTGCTCCCGGATCACAGGTTGTCCCTGCCTATTTAGAGAATGTGGGTTTACTCGAACCTCTGGCTGAGCTTGGCTTTAACATCGTCGGCTTTGGCTGTACTACCTGTATTGGTAACTCAGGGCCTCTACCAGAGCCTATCACTGAAGCCATTCGCGCTGGCGACTTATTGGTGACTAGCGTGCTGTCCGGCAACCGTAATTTTGAAGGCCGTATTCACCAAGATGTAAAAGCCAACTATTTAGCCTCGCCACCGCTTGTGGTGGCCTACGCACTGGCGGGTAATATGAACGTGGATGTTCTGAATGAGTCACTCGGACAGGATAAAAACGGTAAGCCAGTCTACCTCAACGACATTTGGCCAACGCCACAGGAAGTCGCGCAAACCATTCAGACAGCAATGACCGACGGGCTGTACCAAGACAAATACGCGGACGTGTTTGCCGGTACAGACGCTTGGCGTCAGCTGCCCGTGCCTGAAGATGAGATTTACTCGTGGCCTGACTCCACCTACGTTAAAAAGCCAACGTACTTTGACGGCATGACCATGGCACTGCCTGAGATGAAACCAATCAAAGGCGCGCGCTGTGTGGTGAAAGTCGGTGATTCGATCACGACCGACCATATTTCACCTGCGGGGGCGATAAAACCAGATAGCCCTGCGGGCGAGTATTTGAAATCTAAAGGCGTTGAGCCAAAAGATTTCAACAGCTACGGCTCACGCCGAGGCAACCACGAGGTGATGGTACGTGGCACCTTTGCCAACGTGCGCTTGAAAAACCAGATGGCGCCGGGCACCGAGGGCGGTATGACTACCTACCTGCCAACCAATGAACAAATGAGTATTTACGATGCTGCGCAACGTTATCAAGCGGACGGCACGCCATTAGTTGTGCTTGCGGGTAAAGAATACGGAACAGGGTCGAGCCGTGACTGGGCTGCCAAGGGTACCAACTTGCTGGGTATCAAAGCCGTCATTGCTGAAAGCTTCGAGCGTATTCACCGCTCTAACTTAGTGGGCTTCGGCGTGTTGCCACTGCAATTTAAAGAGGGTGATTCCGTTGAATCACTTGGATTGGACGGCACAGAAGTGTTCGACTTTGAGGAGATCAACGGCGAGCCCTCGATCCTCAAGGTGCGTGCAGTTCGGGATGATAAAACCATCGAGTTTGACGTCAACGTCCGTATCGACACTGCAGTTGAATGGGATTACTACCGCCATGGCGGTATTCTCCACTACGTGCTGCGCCAACTCGCCAGCTAGTACTCGCACCGCTACCACAAAGGCCCCGCGGGGCCTTTTTTATTGCTTCGCCATCATGGTTTCAAACGCGTCGATCACCTGCTGTGTATCAATGGCAGCCATCACATGATCGCCTTTCACCCGCGTGCTCCATGCCAATTGCTCAACGGGCTTGCCATGTTGCTGATCAGCAAAGGTTTCATAAACACTGACCACATCCGCGAGGTTGTTATAAGGGCCGGTCCGCTTCGGATTGCTATGCCCGTAAAGACCTAAGACGGGCGTGCCTTGCGTGGTTGCCATGTGCGCGGGGCCGGAATCGGGGGCCAGCACCGCATCGGCGCGTGCGAGCACCGCAGCTAATTGCTTAAGGCTGGTTTGTCCCACCAAGTTAACCAGTGGCGCGTTAGCAGCGGCAATAATGCGAGCGGCCAGCGTTTTTTCACGCGCCGCCGGTGAACCACAGAGTACCACTTGATAACCTTTACCGACCGCGTAGTCGGCAAATTGGGCGTAGCGCTCTGGCAACCAGTTACGCTCATCTTTACTCGCGGCAGGACTGATCACGACAGTGGGCTTGTCACCCAGTTGCGCTTTGGCAAAGGCATGATCGTCTTCAGAAAGTGGTAGTTGCCACTGCGGCGGCGTAACCGGCACGCCCAAATATTGAGTGAAGGCGAAAAAGCTATCTAACACATGGCAAGATTGGGTATCAGGGATCCGTTTATTGGTAAACAGCCACTGTCCCTCTTTCGCCCGGTGGCGGTGAAACCCCACGCGATAGCGCGCGCCGATCCCCACAGTCAATAAGCTCGCGCGCAAAGCAAGCTGCATATGCACTAACGCATCAAACCGGCGCCCTTTCAGCTGCCGCCAGACGTGACGCATGCCTGCTAAGCCCGCTTTTTTATCAAACACCACTAGCTCCACCCCATCAAGCCCAGCTAAAAGCTGTGCTTCAACTTTACCAACCACCCAAGTGATCTGCGTCTGAGGCCAATGGCGCTGCACGGCTTGAATCGCCGCGACCGCATGACAAACATCGCCAATCGCAGATAGGCGTAAAAAACACAGGGAGCGTGGGGCGTGAGTAAACAGAGGCATAACAAATTCCAATTAAGTTATCGCGCCGATTATGCAGTTGGCTCGGTAAAATGTAAAATGCCAGCCTATCGATCAAATTGTTACGAGAATGTATTTATGGGCGCTAATACATCCCCCTCAGAAAAGCCACGAGGGCTGATACGTATCATTAAAGCCACTGGCTATTCTTGGGCTGGATTAAAAGCGGCATATCACCATGAAGCCGCGATCCGTCAAGAAGTTGTATTATTGGCAACGACGTTAGCCGTATTACTCTGGCTACAATTGCCTGTGATGGAATCTTTGATGATGTTCGGCGTCATTGTGTTAGTGATTATTGTCGAACTGCTTAACTCCGCCATTGAAGCCGTGGTCGACCGAGTGGGAGAAGAACGTCATGAGCTCAGTGGCAGAGCAAAGGACATCGGCTCTGCGGCGGTATTTGTCAGTTTGCTTTTGGCGGGTGTGGTCTGGCTTACCATTTTATGGCATCACTTTAGTGTCCCACTTATTCAATAACACACGTCGACATACAACCCGGCAACGCGCCCGTTACGTTGCCAATTGATTAACTCAACTGTGATGAGAAACCATGTCTTTTAAATCGCGACTTCAAACCCATAGCTGGTTTATTGCCATTAACGCCCTTGTGTTGATGGCAATAGCCAGCCGCTACTTTGCATTTCTACCGAGTTTTCCCACTGAGCCACTTGGCATTACCTTTATCGTGGTCAGCACCTTTAGCCAGATGGCCTTGCTTGCCGCCATTGTTGGCCTGCTAACACTCCCGCTGTTACTACTGCCAACCAAGGTACGCCAACCATTGCTCGCCTTGATAGCCTCGGTGGGTGTGATCACCCTTTTCATCGATACCATCGTGTTTGCCCAGTACCGGTTCCATATCAACGCCATGGTGCTGGATCTGATTCTCGCCGGGCAGATTGTCAGTTTCCCGCTGATCACTTGGCTGATGGTGATAGGTGGCGTGATTGCCTGCCTCGCTGCGCAATGGGCACTTCTGGCTGCATTATCACGGACACGGTTTTCTTCCCAGCACAAAGTCGGCAAAAAATTTGCGCTGCTCACGTTTCTGACCTTACTCGCCACCCACGGGATTCATATTTGGGCTGCGGCCTACGCGTACCAACCCGTGACAACGGTGAAACGTTATTTGCCACTTTTCTATCCAGCCACGGCCAACAGCATGATGCGCAAAAACGGCTGGATTGATGAACAAGCTCTCGCGCGCCAAAAAGCCATGGATGTAGATCGCGAAGCCGACCTGAACTACCCGCTTTCACCATTAGAAACCATCCAAGTTGAACAACCGGTAAATATCATGTTTTTGGTGGTTGACTCATGGCGCGCGGACACCTTCAATGCTGACAACACGCCCAATCTTTGGGCACTGGCACAAAATGGTCGTACCTATTCACATCATCTTGCAACGGGGAACGCCACCCGTACCGGCATTTTTGGCCTGTTTTATGGCATGCCTGGCACCTATTGGCACAGCTTTCTTGCCAATCAACAATCACCGGTATTGATGGATCGTCTACAGGCACTCGATTATCAACTGGGTATTTTTACCGCCGCGCAATTGGAAAAGCCGGAATTTAACCAAACCGTGTTTGCCAAGGTATCCGATTTACGTAACGGTTCTGAAGGCGACTCTCCCGCCGAGCTAGACGCAGATCTGACCCAAGATTGGATCCGTTGGCACCAAAAGCGTGACCCCAATCGTCCCACCTTCTCGTTTTTGTTTTACGATGCGCCACATGGCTATGATTTTCCTGCGGACTTTACCCCCAAGTATCAACCAATGTTGGACGAAATTAACTATCTCAAATTAAATAACGAGACAGATCCGACACCGTTTTTCAATCGCTATAAGACCAGCGTGCGCTACGTGGATAGCTTGGTGGCCAAGGTCATTGAGGAGCTAAAACAAAGCGGAGAGTTCGATAATACCTTGATTGTTGTTACCGGCGATCACGGCCAAGAAATGAACGACAACCAACTGAATTTTTGGGGGCACAACAGTAACTTTACTGACCCACAAATTCATGTGCCTTTCGCGATGATAGGCCCCGGCATCGATGCAAAGCAGATCGATACCGGCAAGCAGCTAACCAGCCACCAAGATGTTGCGCCCACCCTGATGAAGCATTACTTAGGCGTAACGTCCGATCCGGCCAGCTACGCGATTGGTCATGACTTACTTGCACCAAACCCTGGGCAAGATTGGGTGTTGTCGTCAAACTACAGCGGCTATGCATTGGTCACCGACGACACCATTTTAGAAGTGGGTGCGGGGGGGCAATATCAATACATGGATAACACCAACCGACCGATAGAAAACGCGTCACCTGACTTTGCGCAAATGGAAAAAGCCCTCGAGCAAATTAGCCGTTTCCGCTAGTCCGTTGTTTGCGCGTGATTACCCTTCACGAGCCTCTGTTTTCCAGAGGCTCATCTTTCCGTTTTTCTTCGGACTACAGCCAGTCAAAAAACTGCACAAACGTCTGCCATTGCACTGATGCATCCGCCAGCCGCGCCGGATAAAAACGCACGGTCTGGCCGGGTCGCGTTTGCGCCAACATGCTCAAGCTGGCACGGGTTAAACAGCCAAGCTTAGGATAGCCACCGAGTGTTTGCCGATCATTGAGTAGTACAATTGGCTGACCGTCAGGGGGCACTTGCACGGCCCCGAGCGCAATGCCTTCGGAGACAATACCCGGTTGCTTGCTTACGACGCTCGGTCCATTGAGCCGCACACCCATACGATCACTGTGCTGATCGACCGTGTATTCACCATCAAAAAATGCCGTTAGCGCCTCGGCGCTGAAGTTATCAAACTGATACCCCGGCACAAGCGCCAGTGGAGTCAGGGCATTGTAGTCAGGAATAAAACGTGTCGGTACACCGCGCACCCTCGGCAACAGCGCATGCGGTCGGCAAGGCAACACATCTCCTTTGGTGAGCGCCATGCCTCCCGCCTGTTCACCTAATCCGGAATACAGGCCGCCGAGTTGATTGCGCATCACCGTCGCGGCACTGCCAAATGCACCATCGACCGTCCAGCCGCCACGCACCGCGAGATAGGCCCGCAAACCACGGCGCGCGTAGCGTAAACGCAATTCATCACCCGCATTTAGCGTCAACGTCTGCCATATACCCACGCGCTGACCATTGATACAAGGTTGCATGTCTGCACCGGTGATAGCGATCGACATCGCGTGGTCAGCACGAAAACGTGCTTGACCCATGGTTATCTCGACAAGCGGTGTATTCGCGGGGTTATCGAGTAAATAATTCGCCCAAGCAAATGCGTGGCAATCGACCGGCCCGCCTTGGCTTAAGCCAAGCTGGCCCACCCCGTAGCGCCCTGTGTCTTGCACCAAGCTCAATACGCCGGGGTCGAGCACCGTTAATCCTGCCACCATTGACCTCCTGCCGCGCGGTAATCAGACTCTGACATCGGCTCAAAACAGACGGTATCACCTACATCAAACGGCATCATGGGCGATTGACGGGGATTAAATAGCACTTTGGGGCAGTTGCCAATAATTTGCCAGCCTGCGGGCGAAGCCGCCGGATACACCGCAGTTTGCTGTTGTGCAATGCCCACACTACCAGCGGGGATCTGATGACGAGGCGTGGTATGACGTGGCATGGCTATGGTCTCATCCACCGACGCAAGGAAGGCAAAGCCGGGCGCGAAACCAATCGCACAAACCGTGTAAGTTTGTTGGCTGTGTCGCGCAATCACCTCGTGTTCACTTACGCCGGCAAACTCGGCGACCGCAGCCAGATCGGGTCCGACCGAGGGGTGATAATACACCGGCAACGACACGTGTTTTCCGCTCCCAGCGTCACGGGTGACTCGCAGTGAGTCGCCTTGATTCATCACCCAGGTTTTCAACGTTTCTGGCGAGAGTAAGCGAACATTCACTTCCACCAGAACACTGGTGTAGGCGGGAATTAACTCAACCACACCACGGCCAAAGTGTTGCTGGATTCGCTCACACAGCGCGGATAACTGTGGGACTAAGGCAAGATCGATCTCATTGCCCAACCGGATCATTACCGTCGTTTCACTGACCTGCTCAACCTTGAGTGTCATGGTGTTAAGGCCTTTCTGAGTTGTTTTATCGCCTCGACCGATTGTAGGTTATCTCCATGCACACACACCGTATCCGGCGAAAGAGAGAGCGTTTGTCCCTCGAGGGTTGTCACCGTGCCATGTTGGGATAACTGCAACACCTGTGCAATCATCGCGTTGGCGTCATCTAACACCGCGCCCGGTTGATCGCGCGGCGCCAATTGCCCTGACGCCAGATAAGCTCTATCAGCAAAGGCCTCAAAAATCAGCGGCACACCAGCTCGTTGGGCAAGCTGGCGATGCTGACGGTTATCAGGCAATGCCAACACCATTAATGGCGTATTTGGTAGCGTATCAGCCACCGCAGCCAACACCGCTTCAAAGCAATCATTGTCCACCATCATGGTGTTATACAGCGCACCATGAGGCTTCACATAATCAAGGCTCGCATTAAAGCGTGCACAGATCCCTTGTAACGCGCCGATTTGATAGCGAACGAGGTGACTAATTTGTGCCGGGGTATGATCAATATGACGGCGGCCAAAGCCCTGCTTATCGGCGTAGCCAGGATGAGCACCAATACTCACATTGTGCTTCACTGCGAGTGCTACCGTGGCCGCCATTACATCAGGATCAGAGGCATGAAAGCCACACGCAATATTGGCCATATCAATCCACGGCATCAGCGCGCTATCCATTCCCATTGTCCACGCACCAAAGCTTTCACCCATGTCTGCGTTTAGTTTCATCACTCCCTCGATTTCACTGACTTTGCTTTACCTTACGGCTTTTTAACCCGCGGATAAACCAACAAAATAGTAAGGATGTGAGTCTTGTGTCGTACTCATAAGACTGATAGTTTAAACCACTATGAAAACGGTATTTGATACACACACTCTATTGATTTTTCGCACCCAGTGGTGGCGCGCGCTTTAGCGTGCCATTGAGTCTGGGTATTCATTGGCCGCCGGTAGGCAGTCAATGAATCGTTTTCAACTTCCCTGTCTCCGTCGGCCTTTATCCTCAAGGAGACAACAATGCACACCCCCTACGCTATCGATAAAAACGACGTTATTCTGACCGGCGATCGCGCCACTGGCCGCTTACATCTTGGTCATTACAGTGGCTCACTTAGCCAACGACTTGCCTTACAAGGACAATGTGCTCAAACCATTCTGGTCGCAGATATGCAGGGATTAACCGACAATGGCCATCAACCGAGTCACGTCGCCACGCATATTTTAGGCTTGGTCGCGGACTATCTCGCGGTCGGGCTTGACCCTGATAAGGTCACAATTTGTCAGCAATCCCAACTTCCTGCGCTCGCAGAACTCACCATGTTTTACAGTAATTTAGTGAGTTACGCACGACTGGTCCGCAACCCCACAGTAAAACACGAAATCAACGACAAGCAGTTTGGACAGCAAGTTCCCGTCGGTTTTTTAACCTACCCAATCAGTCAAGCTGCCGACATCACCGCATTTGGCGCTAACCTCGTGCCAGTGGGCGATGATCAACTTCCTATGATCGAGCAAACCAACGACATTGTGCGCAAATTTAATCACGTTGTCGGCGAGCCTGTATTACGCGAATGTCGTGCACTCACCAGCAAAGCATCGCGCTTGCCGGGTGTTGATGGTAAAAGTAAAATGTCAAAATCTTTGGGTAACGCTATCTATCTTAGCGATGAAAATGACACCATACGTGACGCGGTACGATCCATGTACACAGACCCTCAACACCTGCGCGTCTCAGATCCCGGCCAAGTCGAGGGCAATGTCGTTTTTACCTACTTGGATGCTTTCCACCCTGACGCTCAACACGTCGCCGAACTCAAAGCCCATTATCAGCGCGGCGGTCTGGGGGATATGACAGTGAAAAACGTGCTGACCGATAGCTTGATCTCCCTGATATCACCCATTCGAGAACGGCGAAAAGCACTCATGAACGCCCCTGATTACTTGTATGATGTCCTAAAATGTGGGCAGAAAAAGGCGCGTATACAGACAGACCAAACATGCCAGAATGTTAAGCGTGCGTTGGGCCTGCTTGTGGGATAAAGAGGTAAGAGGAGTGAGTGAAAAATGGCTTATATTTACTTACCAGTGATGAATCAGATAGTTATCGCAATCTCTTGTGCATAACGAGTTAGACAGATGTAAAAGATTGCAAGATGTTTCCCAATCCACATCAAATAAAAGGGCTTTTTGCGCGGCAAACGGAAAAAATGTCTTCCATACTTTAGCGAAATCGAAACCATAATTAACACAAGGTATCCGGTATGTTGAAGTTAATGCTGCGCGGAAAGCTCTTAGTGCTCGCCATCGTACCCTTGGTATTATCCATTCTCGTTACGTTGTTTATCACTACCTACTACGAGCGGGAGCTGGTCGACGAGAACATTGCCACTTTTCGAACCAAATTAATTGATGAGCGAAAAATGCAGCTTCGCGAAGCCACAGAAATTGCCGCGACTGTGGTAAAAAACGCACAGCAAGCGGGGGGCGATGCTACGCAAAATGTCAAAGACGCACTTCGCGAAGTGACTTTTGGTAAGGCGGGCTACTTTTATATTTACGATCGTCAGGGAACCAATATCTTTCACGCGCTGAAACCTGAAGTCGAAGGACAATCGTTAATTAACCTTACTGATCCCAAAGGCAACAAAATTATTGTGGGTCTGCTCGAAGCGGCGCAAAACGGTGATGGCACCTTCACCTACCTCTATCAAAAGCCGGGTACCGATGAACTGATCGAAAAGATTGGCTATGCCGATATGGTCAACAACGGCCAATGGATGTTGGGAACGGGGGCGTACATTGACGACATTGAGGCACGTGTTACCGATTTCCGTGAAAATGCAGAAGAGGCTTTAGCAGCACAAACTGCGCGAATGGTCATTGCAGGCATTCTTATTTTGATTGTTACCTTTGTCGCGGTTGCCTTTGTTGCCCAACGGATGTCAACGCCGGTGAAAGACATGCTGGACAACCTCAATGATATTGCCGACGGTGATGGCGACCTGACTCAGCGCCTGAAAATTAAAGGCAGTGACGAGATTGCGCTGCTTGGGGATGCGTTTAACCGCTTTATCGATAAGCTACAAACCACCATACGTAGCGTGGTGGATGTCACAGAAAAAGTGAGTCACACCGCACGTACGATTGACGAACAAACCCAGATGGTTGCCACGCAGTTACAGACTCACGATAACGAGACTGAGCAAGTGGTCACCGCTGTTACCCAGATGAGCTCGGCTGCGCAAGAGGTGTCACAGAACGCCACCCAAGTAGCTGATGCCACCAGTGCAGCTACTGACGATGCGCGTCACGCCCAAGAGAAAGTGCAATTCTCGATCACCTCGATGCAAGCGCTGGTCGAGCAAATGAATACCTCGAGTACACATGTGGATTCGCTGAATGAGCAGTCTCATAAAATTACTGGCGTGCTTTCTGTGATTGGCGATATTGCTGAACAAACCAACTTGCTGGCGCTAAACGCTGCCATTGAGGCCGCACGTGCAGGCGAACAGGGTCGCGGCTTTGCGGTGGTCGCTGATGAAGTGAGAACCCTCGCAAGCCGTACGCAAAAAAGCACTCACGAAATTCGCGAAATGCTGGATGAGCTACAGTCGTACGTCAATCAGGCTGTAGAGGGAATGAAGCAAAGTAACGATACCTGCCAACAAACCTCGGAAGCATCCAATGAAATTGGTAGCGGCATTGATTCGGTGAGTAACGCCATTACCCAAATCAATGACATGACCAGCTACATTGCCTCGGCTGCCTCGGAGCAAACCACAGTGACCGAAGACATTCACCGTAATCTGGTATCGATTCGCGACATTGTTAGCCAGCTACTCAACGCCAGTAATGACTCGGCACAAGCGGCGACTGACTTGAACCAGACAGGCGAAGAGCTCAAACGTCTGGTCAGCCAGTTTAAAGTCTAACCGGCAACACCAAACCAAAAAGGCGCTGATCACCAGCGCCTTTTTCTACTCCGCCCGCCGGCTTATCTTTCTACTTCGGGCAGCGCGCGCGCCATCAATGCACCCAGCAGGCCCAACGCCGATAACACCGCAATGACCACCATTAATCCCCACTGGCTCAACCATGCCGTGACGCCGCCCATAAATAAGAGCACAAAGCCAATCAACGTATTGCTAACCGAGACATAATCGGTGCGCTGATTGCCTTCGGCCATATTCACGATATAGGTTTTACGCCCAAGGCGCACACCCTCGTGAGCAATGGTCAGAACAAAATAGACGGCAGGCAGTACCCATGGCGAAGAAAATAACGCGGGATACCAGTAACTGATACTCACCACCACCAGCCCCAATAACGCCGTCACCACGGCAGCCATTATCATCACTTGGCGACTAGATCGATCGGCAAACAGTCCCCAAAAAGGGGCCGACAACAAACTTGCGATGCCGCTAATTGCGACAAAGCTTGCGGTGGTGATCGCCAGCGCTTGGCTATGCTGACTGGCTAACAGCACATAATAGGGCGCGGATAGGGCCGAACAGAGTAACAGTGAACGGGTGATCACAAAGTGGCGTAGGCGTCTATCATCCACCAATAAGCGCAGTTTAGACAGTGCATGCGTCAGCGCATTGGCACCACCTTCAGTGGCCCCTTCGTATTCATCCACTTGGCTGTAAACCGCCGCGGCAATCCACCAAAGCACTGCGCCGAACGCCAATAGCGCGCAATAGACCCACACATGCTGTTGTTCCGAGACGCTGAATAATCCGACACCAGCGGCAATAGTCACCGCCCCCGCCAAGCTTGACGACCATCCATTCAAGCGTCCTCGTTGCGGCTTAGGAATGGTTTTCCCTAACACATCTTTCGAAGCGACCGAGCACAAGCCTCGCGCCAGACTAAATACCACCAGCAAGCCAACAATGCTCCAGCCGGCTACTTGACCGGTTAAAAGCAACGCTGCGATCGCCATTGCTAGGATACACGCTCCTTGAATAACAGAGCCTGCCACCCATGCCCACTTACGTACCGCAAATTGGCGGACATAACCGGCGATACCTAACTGAGGCACTAACGACCCCGCCTCTCGTATTGGCACCAATAAGCCAATTAGCGCCAAGGGAGCGCCAACCGCGGTGAGAAGCGCTGGCAAGACAATTTTCGGGTTAGATACCGCGTCGCCAATTTTGGTGAGTCCTTGGCTAACGATGATGCGGAAAAAGTTGCCCGGAACCTCACGACACGCACTGCCATCAATGTCTTTACAGGCACGCGCATCTTCTTCATTAAATAGTTTTTGGTGTAAGTCATCCGCTAGTTTGTGCACACTGTCTCCCAGTCTTTTTTGTTTTTATTCTGCCCTTATTGGCAAGGCACAGCAAAATCAACGTGATAATGTTCATCATGGCGAACCCAAGACCGCCGCGTTGAAAACTGAATATGTCGCTTTAAATACTGCCCATACGGGGTATCGTACTGGCGATTAATCAGCATGGTCTGCCTGCCAAGTGGGTTTCGATATCGCGTATAAAACATGCGTGGCGAGCGGATGATCTGCCGCCAAATGAGGATGCGAAAAGGTAGAGGGAGCAGCCGGTGTCATCCCGAGTTTTTTCATCACCGCTTGTGAGGGCAGGTTACTCTCGGTGGTAAACGCATAAATCGCCGGAAGCTCAGCGTCCTCAAAGCCGATAGCAAGTGCTTTTTGTGCCGCTTCAGTGGCATAGCCTTTTCCCCAATGTGGCGACGCTAAACGCCAACCAATTTCAACAAACGGCTGATGGCCGAGGTCGAAGGTGGGCCGGTTTAACCCCACAAAGCCAATGAATTCCCGAGTCTCCGTCAGTTCTACCGCCCAAAATCCAAACCCGTTATCCGCCAGTTTGGATTGAATATGTGCCGCCATCGCATCACTTTGGGCGCGTGAGAGCACACTGGGAAAATACCGCATGACGTCTGAGTCTTTATTGAGTGCGGCAAAAGGGGGCAAATCGGACGCTTGCCATGCGCGTAGCGTCAGTCGCTCCGTCGAGTACATTGCCAATACCACTCCTCTCTAGATACAAGGCTGCACACCATCGAGCCTGCTACTGTAAATCTTTGTGGCGCAAGCGCGTAAGCCAATATTCACGATAGCGAAAATAGCAATAGGTCGAGGCAAACAAGAAAAACAAATACGAAAGCGAAAATATCAAAGGTGAGGTGATCAGCGCATGTTTTAACCCGAGCAGGACACCCGCCGCCGTCACTGCAATCTTAGCGACCACCCCGAGCAACAACAAAAACAACGCAAACTGGGGGTAATGGCTGCTACGAAACGTGATCCAATAGCAAGCACCCACCGCTGTACTAGCGACGCCCAGCCCAAGAAGATAAGAATGGAAGTGATCACCCGCCAACACACCACCGATTATGGTCAGCACGAGAAGAAGAATAAATGCCATGTTTCCTGCCTTTTTCTCTATTATGCCACTGGTTGGCTAAGGGTGAGAGTGAAGGCTTAAGAGAGTGCGACGCCGCTTACAGGTTGAGTGCACATGGATGAAAGGGTGCGGGATTTTACCGTCATGATGGCGCCGTAGCGTTGTGTCAGCGCATCCACGGTGATCACTTGCCCTTGGCGTTTTACACTAACACGCGTGCCATAGTCAGCCCCAATGTGTCCAGCGCCCTCATCCACGCTACCCACGTAGGTGAAACACTCAATCGCTAAATCCACAATCCGAAACTCGCGACGACGCGCACTTAAAAGCGCTACCCAACATTTTGCCGCCAGCACTTGTTGGGGCGTTTCTGCCCGTACTGCAAAGCGCCAACCTTCACCGTCACCGTAAAAATCCATTGGGAAATGACGCTTTATTCTCTTTTTATCGTTATAGGTTTTCATTGTTCAATTGTCGTTTTTTTCGTCACTATCAATGACAATCATCGCCATAATTACTGCATTATCATGCCCTATCGTCCAACGCTTGCCTAATCAAATTTACGCGACAATGCCCAAACGTCTAGCAATTAAACATGTAAATTATGAATAGCCTCGCAACCTTGCTTAGTGCAAAGCAATGATCATAGTTTTGTCGTGAAAATACTGAACCACACCCTCATTCTTATAATATCTAGCTAAACTATTATTTGTACTGGGAGATTTTCATCAACGAGGCCGCGAGAGAGGATGAGAAATAGAATAATCCGTTGTCTGGGGATGTTTATCAGTCTTGTCAGCATTATGCTGAGTGCATCTGCATACTCAGAGCAGCCAATCCGAGTATTATTCATCAATCCTGGGCATGCATCAGAAAGCTTCTGGCAGGAAGTCGATCAGTACAGCATAGCCGCAGCGGACGCACTTGGGATCGAGTTAGACATCCGCCACGCCTCCCGTAATCACTTTGCGATGCGTCAGATACTCTCGGCAAGACTGAATAAACGCCCGCTCCCCAATTACGTAATCATTGTGAATGAAAAGCTAGCAGCCAATCACCTTTTTCCGATTTTACGTCAACACCCGATTTACGTTCAGGTCATCTTAAATGACATCGATGCAGACGTGCGCGCAAAACTGTTGAACGATCCTCATTGGCAACAATATTTGTTACCCAGCGTGATCCCAGATAATCGTTATATTGGTGAAAAAACTGCTGACGCCATGGTAAAAGCCGGTCACCAACAACCCGGCGAAGCGGTGATGATATCGGGCGATCTCACCACCCCCGCCTCGGTGGCCCGCGAAGCTGGCGCACGCGACTATTTCAAAAGCCATAAGCAAATTGAATTAATGCAGGTCGTTCATGGGCAATGGGATGAAGCAATCAGCTATGAACAAATGGGCACATTGCTGCAACGTTACCCAGCGTTGAGATACGTTTGGACCGCGAATGATCATATGGCATTTGGCGCCATCAAAGCGGCGCAAGAAATGGGGAAAAAGCCGGGTGAAGATATTTTTTTCGCCACAATCAATACCTCGGCACAAGTACTCGCCCTCAGAGAGCAGGGAACGGTATCAGCACTAGGAGGCGGACATTTCTCTGCAGGAGGCTTAGCGTTAACGCGCATTTATGCCCATGCTAAAGGCCTCCCATTACCGTTATTATGCGCCGACCAGTTGTTCCAGTTGATAGAACCCAACACATCCTATTTTTCTTTTTTACAGGCTGACAGTTGGCATCGTATCCCTTTCAAAAAAATGGCACGCCAGCCACGCTCGCACTGCGGTGCTGATAAAACAGAACGGAACATCCAGTGACCAAACTCGATATTAATTTAAAAGGTCTTCAAGCCCGTATCGCTTTTGTGGTACTCGCACTCAGTCTGCTGTTTTCTATCGGAAGCACCTTGTCTCAGATGTATATCAACTACCAACGTGCGGTAGCCACCTCGACCACGCTGATAGAAAATCGCAGCACGGACGCCGCAAGAGTGATTAGTCATGCACTCTGGGTGGTTGATTTAGAGCTCGTGCGTCGCAGTGTTAAAGGGCTGTCGATGATCCCAACCGTTTGCCGCGTTGAGGTAAAAGGCTTTGACGGAACCCAAATAAGTGAAGTCAATAGTACTAGTAGTCATTGTGACGCCAATCATCAGGTTCTTCTTAGCGTGCAAGGGAACAACATCGGAACACTCAACATGGTCGTTAACCGCTACGAGGTAAAACGTGAGGCCCTAGATAGCGCAACTCCCCTCGCACTCGTGCACTTCACCGAAGCGCTCATCATGACAGTGATTGTGCTTTGGGTGGTCACCCGTCTGTGTTCTCGTCCATTAAAACAATTGACCGATGCGCTGGATAGGTATCAAGCAGACAAAGCCAATCAAACGTGCGTACCGGTAAGTTTGATCCAACGCAGCGATGAGATAGGTAAGGTGGCACGTTCTATCAATGCCATGCAATCGCGTATCCGCGATGACTTTCTGCAAAAGCGCATAACCGAGCGAGAGCTACGACAACACCAAACCTTACTGGAAGAGCAGGTCGAACAGCGCACCAAAGCACTCAATTGGCAATCAAACGCAAGCTCTTTGCTCGCAGATATTTCCATCCAGTTTTTAAGCTCTGACTCCCACAACATCACGGAAGATGTTGAACAAGTGCTCCCCAGCATGGCAAAGCTTTTAGGAGTAGAAGCAATTAGCTGGTATGCCTTCGATGCCTATCGCGCTGAGCGCCGTTGCTATTGGCCACAGGACATTACCTTCGCCCCAGATGTGGTCGACCTAAGTGAAATGCACATGATAAAGCGTTGGCTTGCGGACACAGAAGCGCTTGTGGTTCCCCATGTCGGGCAGTTGGGTGAAGACGCCATCAACGAACGAACTTGGTTACGCCATCGCGGCATTCTCTCTATTGCCGCATTTCCGCTGACTGACGGCCGAAAAAGCTTTGGCATGATCACGGTGGCGAACCGTCACTTACCCTTTATTTGGGATAACAATAAAACACTGTTGCTCAAACGCTTTGCGACTGCAATCAGTGAGGTCATGATCCGCGAGCGCAATCATGTTGCCATGGAGCAGTTGCAAGAAGAATTGATCATTGCCAATGAGCGCCTCAAAGTACAAGCAGAAACCGACGATTTAACCCGACTCATGAACCGTCGCCCGTTCAAACGTGAACTCAGCAATCATATTTACGAAGGCATCAAAAAAAACCACCCTGTCGCGGTCATGATGATCGATGTCGACCATTTTAAAGCCTACAACGATGAGTATGGGCACTTACAAGGCGATGACGTACTCACTCAAATCGCGCGTGTTCTACTCACCCGCACCCAGGAGTATGAAGGCACGGTTGCACGATTTGGGGGAGAAGAATTTGCCATCACACTGCCCCCTAAGCATGGCGCACAGCTCGACGACTTAGCCAATGCGATTCGCGATGATATTGCTGAATTAGCGATGGCGCATGAGAAAAACCCTGATGGCGATTATGTCACTGTCAGTATCGGCGGGATCATCACGATACCGGGTGATGATATATCAGACTCCTATCTGTTAGAGGCCGCCGATCAGCAACTCTATCAAGCCAAAGACGACGGCCGCGATTGCATTAACATTCTCGACCAGCGAGAGAAAAAATAGCGAGCCAGCTCACGACCGTTTACGACTAGCCATCGACATTCATGACAGGACGATGACGGTATGCTACAACGCCAACATCATGGTGTGGCAGCTGCCTTTGCAATGCCCATCGATAAGCGCATCCGCGCAACATAATAATAAATTGTTATCGACTCAAGAAAAGGAAGCCCTATGAAAGTCGTTTTTATCCGTCATGGAAAAACCGATTACTCACTGGCAGACGCGCGCCAAATGAGCCAGTTGGAAAAAGACTATGCCCCCTTGCAGCGTGCGTGTATCCCTGACATTCAGGTCTTGGCCAGTCATCCTAGCTTACAGCAAGCAGAGATTATTCTGTCTTCGCCCTACACGCGTGCATTACAAACCGCTGAAATCCTTAATCGTCAGCTACAAAACCCGTTGTTTGTGGAACATGACCTACGCGAGTGGCAAGCGGATGTCAAAGGCAGCTATATTCCCCTTTCAGAGCGTGATAGACGCTGGCTTGAGTATCGCGAGCTGTTTGCCAATGGCAACGAAGTCACCAACGCTGGCTATGAATCGGCAACCTCGTTGCACCGCCGCGTCAGTGCCGTGCTCGATAGCTATCAAACCTACTCAACCATCGCCGTTGTCGCTCACTTTAATGTGATAGAAGCGATTGTGGGGTATCGTGAGCAAGGCATTGAATACGGCGAAATTATCGAATTTGATTATCAGCCCAGTCAATAACCCTCCGCGCTCAGGAGCGCACCCATACCGTGTAAGCGTTGACCCGTAGTCTCCTAATTTCGCAGATTACAGGTCAAAAAAGTCAGAGTAAGGCATGCAAAGGGTAACTGCTTGAGAACGATTTCCGTAAGAGCAGATACACTCGACATGCCTTGTTTGTTACAGACTTCAACAAGCGAGCACATGCCGTCCCTGAACTTGTCCCCCTCATCAGATGTCTCTATGCGCGAATTGAGATTGAATAACACTGCCACTGACGATTCACACGGCGTATAGACAACTGATACTAGATTGCTGCTTTCTTATTGATAACCGACATCAACAAAGAACAAAAATTACGAATAAATTATTCCAAACAGAAAATAAAAATGAAACCAGCAAAGCACTAATAAAATAAGCTTTTTGATTATTCCTAGTCACTCTTACCCTGCGTTTAGCCGCGTTATTCCAGTATTCACCCGTCTAAAGAATACTCTTAAATGTGACTTTTGCCACTATGAATGAATATTTTATTCCATAGAATCGCGATCAATTCAAAACCCATTCTTGAGAAGTGTCCGTCATGAAAGTTTGTTTGAGGCGGTTGATTGTTGAACACCCCGACTCTGTCAGTACAGAGGTTGATACCCTATCCATCTTCCAGATGCTCAGCGTCATCTATCAAGCAGATCAAAAACTGGCACTAGCGGTGGGAGCGATGCCGCGCACGGCGACTTCATTCATAACACCCTAAAGCAGCATCCTGCAGGTATGGCGGTATTTGTCGTTGACCTGCTTATTTCGTATGTCATCGGTTTTCTAGTGACCTACGGGTTTGATTACAACGCTTTGATTTTGCGTAGGAAAATACAGTAATGAAATTGAATAAGATCATTTTGAGTACAGCGATATTGTCTGTTGTCGGCTGTTCTAGTGGCATCAATAAACTTAGCAACCAAGAGCTAGAACAGTACCATCAGCAACCAGAGAAATACGCTGAATTCATCGTAAGTACGATGAATAAAAGAGAAATAATTGGTCAAACACTGATGATGGATTTCCGCTCATGGGGAAAAGATTCTTACACGGATGAAGACATCCCAGTGACTCGCATTAATGACGACATTAGCTCGATAATCACCAATTATCATATCGGTGGTGTGATTCTGTTCCGCCAAAATTTAGTGAACGCTTCGCAAATTATCGAATTCACAGACGCGCTTCAGCAAGCGAGTAGTAACTTGCCTCTTTTAATTGCAACCGACCAAGAAGGCGGTTACGTCACGCGATTGCAAACGGGGACTGAAATGCCGGGCAATATGGCGTTAGCCGCAACTGGCGATGCTAACAATGCCTATATTGCCGGCAAAGTGCATGGCGCTGAGCTATCCGCGTTGGGCATTAACTATAACTTCGGCCCCGTGGTTGACGTGAATGTGAATCAGAAAAACCCAATCATTGGCGTTCGCTCGTACAGTAGCAATATAGATGTGGTCAATGCGATGTCTAGCGCCTATATGGCGGGTATCCATGAGTCTGGCGTGATCAGCGCATTGAAGCATTTCCCCGGGCATGGCAACGTGAGCGTCGATTCTCACTACGACTTACCAGAAGTGAGCTACTCACGTGAAGAGTGGGAAGCGATCGACCTTGCTCCCTTTAAATATGCCATTGAGCAGGGTGCCGATTCCATTATGTCAGCGCACGTTACGCTACCAAGTGTGGATGACACCATGATTCAAGCGACCTTAAGCGATAAAGAAATGTTGGTCCCTGCGACCTTCTCTAAGCCTATTTTGACAGGTATTTTACGTGACCAGGTTGGCTTTGACGGTCTGATTGTTACTGATGCGCTAGATATGGGGGCTATCGCTGATAACTTTGATCGTAGCTATGCGGCTCATGCGGCACTTGTCGCCGGTGCTGATATTGCTTTGATGCCGCTTCAAATTACCCATCGAGACCAAATCAAACAATTGGAAAGTCTATTTGTCTATCTGGAAGACAAAATGGAGACCAATCCAGCGTTTCTTAAGCGCATAACGGAAGCCGCAACGCGCGTCGTCAAGAAAAAGCTCCAAATGGGCCTAGTCTACCAAGACACAAACAAAAAATTTGCCATCGACACTGTGGGCTCAGAAGCACACAAAGATGAAGAAAGAAAAATCGCTGATGCATCAATCACGCTTATCGAAAACCAAAATCATGTACTGCCGATCGACCCACGTGAAGTAACCAATATCCTCGTCATTTCAGACGAAGATAGCCGCAATGCACTTGTGAGCAAATATCTAAACGTCGTGAAGCAAGAAACCGGTAATCATCCACTGTTCATTAGCAAACTAAAAACAGTGTTGGCGGAAGACAACCTCAATACTCAAGCGCTTCAGCGAACAGTGGCAAAATCCGATTTAATTATCATGGCGACGTATAACCTTACTACCCATGCAGCAAATGCCCAGAAAATCGTAGACATCGCGAATGTGGAAGGCAAAAAGCTGGTAATGATTTCCACTCGTAACCCTTACGACATTGCCCATGTCAATGGTGTAAAAGCAAACATTGCGATTTACGGTATTACTGGTTTCGACGTGACTAACAACGACCGCAATTCACTTGAAGCCAATATTCGTTCTGGTATTCGTACTTTGTTTATGAATCCTGAAACAGGGCTTCCTTTGAACGCACCAACAGGGACGCTACCTGTAAATATTAAAAATGAAAACGGTGACGTTATTTATCCATTGGGTCATTCAGTCAACTACTAATAATTAATTATAGGAATAATAAAATGTTGAACAATAAATCAAAACTTATCCTATTAGCCGTGCTTCTACCCAATTTTGTTTTTGCGACAGAAGACAACGTCGTTGATTCTGAAACCAACGAGCAAGACCAAAGCTTTACCTCAGAGTGGAACCTAACGTCGAATATTTACATGGAGTTAGAAAAGTTTGAAGGGCATAGAGACCCAGATGGTAATGCCGTGATAGACAAGCTGACCCCTGTCGTGCAGCTATTCATTAACAACCCCAATTCAAAATGGAGTTATTTTGTTGAACATAAAGTGGCGCGCCGCTCAATCACTGAAGATCTCAACAATACGGAAAACTCCTTTCAACGGAACCGCACTCAGTTCGGGGCAACTCGAAATCTGATTCGCAATGATGATGTGGTTTTTAATCTGAATGCGACCTACCGAAAGGAATCTAACGATTCTGCGCCGGACACAGATGCACGAGGTAGCCACAACCTCTACTGGGTGATGCCAAGTGGCGAGTTCAAGATAACCGAAAAACTCTCGTTCTCTTACTGGGATGCATTTTACTATTATGATCGTTTTGTGGGGCAAAACGATTACGAATGGGAAGCGGAGCACGGTTTTTCTTACCGATACAGCGACGACTTCACGGCAAAAATCTACCTATACACTGATTGGACTTGGGATAACGACCGCAACAAGAACTGGGAACAAAACCAGATTCGCGGTTACTTCCCAACAAAAATCAATGACCACTGGAGCGTCATGCCTTACTTCCGCTACTTCATTAACGAAAAGATTTATGATGCCTCTAACAACTATAGCGTTATCAATGAAACAGACGATGGGCTGCGTTTAGGTTTGAATGTCGACTATAAACTGAGCCCTAAATCAACGTTATGGGCTGGTATGGCTTACGAAGAAACCAAATGGTCAGAGCCTAAGTCTGCGGGGTTAACCAGTGATTCCGACAACCGCCAAACATTCCACCTTGCTCAAATAGGTTGGAAGTATCAGTGGTAACGGTTTAAAAGCAAATACATTGAATCCGCAGGCACCCCCTGCGGTTTTTTCTACTCAATAGCCAACAGGCAGGCAGTAGTTTTGATGAGTGCGCATCGTTTGGCTATTAATGGCACGGGTGAACCATTCCCCCTTGCGTACGGTAAAAAGGGACGCCACAGCGTCCCTTTGCCGTCGCTACTATTTTGTCCGGCCATTATTGGCAATCACGCTTTGATACCAGTAAAAGCTCTTTTTGCGATGACGTGAAAAGTCACCACTGCCATCGTCATGACGGTCAACATAAATAAACCCATAACGCTTGCGATACTCTCCAGTGGTAAACGAAACACAATCAATACAGCCCCACGGGGTATAACCAATTACATCCACCCCATCTTGCGAAATTGCCTCTCCCAACGCCTCGATGTGTTGTGATAAATAGCTAATACGATAATCATCATTAATCTCGCCCGATGCCTCCATCGTATCCAGCGCACCTAAACCATTTTCCACCACAAAAATCGGTTTCTCGTAACGTTCGTAAAGCTCCGACAGCGCGTAGCGCAAACCCTTAGGGTCAATCTGCCAGCCCCAATCCGAAGCCGGTAAGTGCGGATTCAAACGACTGGCGCTGAACAATGCATTTTCATCTTCCTCGGGTGGGTTAGCATCGACAATGTTGGTCATGTAGTAACTGATCGCCAGAAAATCCGCGCGGCCATTTTCTAGAATTTGCACGTCATCGTCGTCCATTGCGACCTGAATCCCTTTTGCAGCCCATTGTGGCCAGATGTAATGAGGATAGTGACCCCTAACCTGCACGTCGCTGCATAAATATTTATCTCGCATCGCACGTTGAGATGTCAGTAGATCATCAGGATGGCACGTTGCCGGGTACAGCGGCATCATATGGATCATGCTGCCAATTTGAAAATCTGGGTTAATGACGTGGCCCAGCGCGACCACTTTGGCACTCGCCACGAATTGATGGTGCAGCACCTGATAAAGCATCTGCTCGGGGTGATCGTGTTCGGAAAAAATGACCCCTGAATTACAATAGCCAAACAGCGGATAGTCCCAATTCAGCTGATTGTTAATCTCGTTAAAGGTAATCCAGTAGGTGACTTTATCGCGATAACGCGTGAATACCGTTTCACAAAAACGGACAAAGCAGTCCACCACTTTGCGGTTGGCCCAGCCCCCATACGCTTTCACAAGGTGATAAGGCATTTCAAAATGCGACAGAGTTATCACCGGCTCGATTCCCTGTGATAACAAGTTATCAATCAAGCGGTCATAAAACGCTAATCCGGCTTCATTCGGAGTGGATTCGTCACCGTTAGGGAAGATCCGCGACCATGCAATCGAGGTTCGGAAACACTTAAACCCCATTTCTGCGAACAGAGCGATGTCTTGCGGATATCGGTGGTAAAAGTCAACCGCTTGATGATTCGGATACACCTCGCCATCCTCAATGTTATCGGTCATCTTTCTGGGAACACCGTGCTCACCTTTGGTCAACACATCGACAATGCTTATCCCCTTGCCATCGGCGTTCCAACCGCCTTCCACTTGATGCGCAGCCACAGCGCCACCCCAAAGGAAGTTCTCAGGAAATTTACTCATGTATCACCTCTTATCCGTCTTCGTCGCTAGCCTACCCCGTTCAACACTGCTGAAGTGTGAACTGAATCCAAGATTAATTGATAGTTAATATAGTTGCTGGAAACAGCCATGCCAGAGTGAATAAAAACGCAAAATAAAAGACAATTTATTCTGTTAACTTATTTCGCTGGCAGTGATACGCTTAAGTGATATACAACGGATACCGTTTGATCAGCCCACAAGGAGTATCAATGAGCATTTTTAGTCAGGTCGCGATTGTTGGTGGCACCCATGGCAATGAATTCAGTGGCATCTACGCACTTAAACAGTGGCAGCAGAATAGCGAGACGGTCACACGAAGCAGTTTTTCTACTGAGTTATTTTTCGCAAATCCCTGCGCATATCAAGCCAACAAGCGCTATCTCGATTGTGACCTTAATCGGCAATTTGATCCCAAGTTACTCGCTGATCAATCACTTGCTAACTATGAGCAGAGCAGAGCCAAGGTACTCAACCAGCAACTCGGCCCCAAAGGCGATCCGCGAGTAGATTTAATTATTGATTTGCACAATACCACCAGCAATATGGGCCCGACGCTAATTTTATTGACCCTAGATACCTTTAATACTCAGCTTGCTGCCTATGTCAGCGAACGCATGCCCGATGCGGTTATCTTAGTCGAAGATCATATAGAGCCCATTCAGCAAGCCTTCTTGTGCTCGGTAGCCAAACAAGGTGTGATCGTTGAAATTGGCCCCCAACCTCAATCGGTGCTGCGCCATGATGTGATGGAGTCGATGCATGAAATGACCACGCATATTCTTGACTTTGTTCATTTATTTAACATTGACCAAGTGCCTGAGTTGCCGGAAAAGATCACTGGATTCCGTTACACAGAAACACTGCACTTGCCTCAGGATGCATCTGGAGAACGTATTGGTATGGTGCATCAACATGTGCAAGACAAAGACTTTGTTCCGGTGAATCCGGGGGATCCACTCTTTATCTTGTTTGATGGCAGTGAGCAAACATGGCAAGGCGACTATGTAGCGTACCCACATTTCATTAATGAAGCCGCGTATTACGACAATAACATCGCCATGTCGATGGCAGAACGTATTGAGATCAACACCAAGTAACAAATCCATCAATAACACGAACAAGCACTGGGTTTTGTACTACGCTTAAGCTATTTCCGGCAGACGTATAGAGCCCAGTTGTGAGCAAGGCAATTGAACATCATAAAGACGTTGAGACGATACTGCCCTCGCTGTTTCGTAATCTAGATACCGCCGTTGTAATAGCCGACACGCAACGGCGCATCCAGTTTTTAAATCCCGAAGCAGAAGCCCTGTTTGGTTGTACACTGGAAAGTGTGAAAAATACCAGCACGCGAGTGCTATACGCCGAGCAAGAAGACTTCGATGCTAAGGGGCGTGAACGCTTTAATCCCGAGGCGGAGCCCTATTATCACAATGCCTATGTAGTAAGATACAAAACCGCCGATGGTCATGTATTTCTGGGAGAAACTCACGGTGGTCCAGTGTGCGATGATAACCAAGACGTTATTATGTACGTGGCCTTTATCCAAGATATCAGCACACGTGTTGAAGTAGAATCAGCTCTCAGCCAACTGCATTCCATTACGTCAGCGCGTAATCTCGACTTTAGCAAACGTGTGGAGCGCATTTTATCGCTGGGCTGCAAACACTTCGGGCTACCCATTGGCATTCTTAGCCAAATCGTCGGTCAACGCTATACCGTCCAACAAGCCATTCATCCCGAATGTGTGCTCCAAGCCGGTCAGGTATTTGATTTACAAACCACCTATTGTAGTCATGTCTATCAAGCCAATGAGGTCAAAGGCTTTCATCATGTTGGCGCCAGTGACATCCGCTCACATCCCTGTTACCAACATTTTGGTTTAGAAGCTTATATTGGCGCCCCCATTTTTATTGATGGGGAGCGCTATGGCACCCTGAATTTTTCTAGCCCAGAGCCCACTCGACCCTTTATTCCACAAGATTTCGAACTGTTGAGACTATTTGCTGAGTGGGTGGGTCATGAGCTGGCGCGACTACGTGACTGGGAAGCGTTAGAACATGCACAGCAACTGCTTGAGATCCAAGCCAATACTGACTCGCTCACCCAGCTCTACAATCGCCACTATCTGACTAATGCACTGACCAAGGAGCTGGCACGATGTGAACGTTACAAAAACCCACTGACACTGGCAGTCGTCGACTTTGACCATTTCAAGAATCTCAATGACACCTATGGTCACCGAGCTGGTGATATCGCGCTACAGCGCTTTGGAAATATTGTCAGGGAAGAATCGCGAACCAACGACATATATGGTCGCTGGGGCGGGGAAGAGTTTTTATGTGTGCTACCGGAGACCGATATAGACGGCGCGAAAGTGGTACTCCAACGTCTCGTCGAGCGCGTTCACGCCGAAGTCATCCATGTGGATGGGCAAACGATACGTTGCACCATCAGTATCGGTTACACCCATTTTGTGTCACACGATACACAAGATACGATCATTCAACGCGCGGATACCGCACTTTATAAAGCAAAGAGAAATGGCCGGAACCGAATCGAGCAGGCGTGATCCGATCCCAACCATGTAGTCCCTTATCGATTAGCTTGCAGGCTTATCCGCTACAACGTTAGCAGCAGTTCTCTGCCAGTAACGGTCATAATGGTAAAACGTGTTTGCCTTTCTCAGCGCCGCTGCTTTTTCCTCAATATCTTGGATTTGCTCTGCCGACACGCGAGAAGATGCCAACTCAAACTGGTCCATGGCTTGCTGACGGAGCTCTTTAAATTTACCTTGCCCGACAACATCAAGATACGCAGATAAATAGACCAAACCCTCGATGTATTCCTCGTCAGCGGGCTCATAGTAGGTGGTGTAATAACGCCCCAGCGCCGCCAACGACATCAAGTCACCTTGCTCGATGGCTTTTTTTCTCCATTCAACCGCTTTGGGGCTCTCACCGCGACGGATAAAATCACGATATAAGCTTTTGGTACCAGGAATGCCGCCCGCATTGGCAATCTGCTTTTTCACTTCAGCGGCAGCATCCAGTCGAGAGCTTGGAAACAGGAAAAAGCCTCGTTGCCCCAGCTCGATTTGCGACGCTTTGTGAAGCAAAGCGTCGACATCATTCGCGGCGATCGCTTCATCTAAATAGGCTTCTGCTTTGTCTTTATCGGTAGGATGTAAATATTCATACAGACTAAAAGCGGCTTCTTCTGGCGCCTCTTCATACCAAGCGTGCAAGACTTCTTCGTACTTGTGCCGCCAAATAATCCGGTGAGTGGCCGACAACCAAGTTCCTTCTTCGACCAGTAACTTCATGGCTGGAATGTAATTCGCTTTCGCCGCTTGAGTCAGGTAGTCCTGTGCTTCCTGAGAATACTCAAGCTTTTGCGCATCATCACTCAGCAACACAGCATATAAATACGCGGCAGGGGCAATCCCCTCATCCGCTGCGGCTTTAAGATATTTTTCCGCACGCTGGTAATGAAATTGCGCACGCGATAAGCGTCCATGTTCAAACAGCGCCTGCGGCGTCATAGCCTCAATGTCATAATCGTCAGCGATTTTCTCAACCGGTTCGATGGTGGCAAAAGGCGTCGCTTCTACTTCAACCTGTTCAGCCCAGCTATGACTACTAACCGCCAGAAAGCAGCCCAGCAGACTCGCTCTAAGTGTTGATTTATTAACCAATATTGACACTTGAACCTCCTGCAATCACCCCACCACAACTTACCGCATCGCCAATACGAGCGGCCGGCTTGCCGTCAATCATGACACTACCGGATCCCCCATTCACGGCACGCCCATGTGGCGGGTGTTTGGGTTTACTGTGAGGGGCCAACGGATCACCTTTACGCACCGCGGGAATACCATCGATTTTAACTGTCGATGATCCTGCGGTAATCGGTGTCGGCGGGAAACCATCATGGGCTGTCCCAATATGACCGACAAGTGCAGCTTTTGGCATACGAATCCTCAACTCTTTCTTTCGTTAACTATTCTGGCTTATACGCGGGGCGAGGCGATGTTGGCGACTTACCTTGATAGCCTGAGCCGCTCCCTGCACTGCCTCCAGCATTTAAGTTGATTGCTGGACCAATCAGGTGGACGCCCGCTGCGTCGACTTTCATCACACTACCACCGGCGGATACGGTAATCTCAGTACCGGCATCAAGCACGACGTTTGTCCCTGCTTTGAGATGAACCTCACGTCCTGCCGCTGCGGCAAAGCGATTGTTAATTTTTTCATGAATACTGCCACCAACTTCTAGGGTCGCATCTTTTTTGATGCGCGAGCGGTGCTGTTTCTCGACGGTCAAATGGCTATCGCCAGCCACTTTTGAGAACGCATCATTATCAATTTTTTTGTGCTGATCGTGGCGCACCTGTGTGATCGCATCATTCTCAACCCGTGTTTCCCAATCTTTCTGAGCGTGTAAATACACTTGCTCACTGCCTGATTGGTCTTCGAACGTGAGCTCGTTGTAGCCCTCGCCTTGGTGGCTCTCACTGCGCCAAACCGTCTTGGTTTTGTGTGCCGGTAAGGTATAAGGCGGCACATTGGTCGCATGATAGGTGCGGCCGGTGATAATCGGTTGATCCGGGTCACCGTGTAAGAAAGACACAATCACTTCATGGCCAATGCGGGGAATGGCCATCATGCCGTATTGGCTACCCGCCCAGCCCTGAGCAACACGAATCCAGCAACTGCTTTTATCATCGCCGTTGGAATAGCGATCCCATGGAAAGTGGACTTTCACCCGACCGTGTTCATCACAGAAGATTTCTTCGCCTTCTGGGCCCACAATCATACCAATAAGGGGGCCATCCACCTGAGGCTTGGGCTGCGGGGTCGCCCGCCAAGGGGTGGTGGCCGGAATAACCATAAACTGGTTCGCATAGGTGGTCGCACCCTGTCCACCCTCTTCTTCAAGGGCTTGTGGCTGCGTACCACGGTGCTGAATACGCACCACTTGCCACCATTGATTCATCTCGCGATTAAGATGATCCTGCAGCTCAAACCCATAGCCCGCTTGCAAGTGCATATGGTTACTTTTACCTATCGCTGTCACTTGTTCGCGAACCAAAAACTCTTTGCGGACCTGACTTAAGTGCTGCCCTTGCGCATCGTCTTTAAAACGTCCGGGGAAGTCGTACACCTCATAATCTTGGCGCTGATAGTCTATTCCCGATACCGCGTTATGCTGCAGGAAACTATAAGCCGGCTTTTTGAAGCTATAGTCCTTCATCACGGACGAGGAAGGAACAACGCGCGTGTGCTTTTCCATATGACTGATAAATGGCGCATCAATCACCGCCCCCGAGAGTGCATTATGGGCGATAGGCGTTTCTAGCGAGGGCAGTGCAGAAGGTGCATCTGTGATATACAAGTGCTGTTTATCGTCCTGCCAAACAAAGCAATAGATTAAGCCTTCCTCTGCCGCGATACGCTCTAAAAAGGCGAGATCGGTCTCGCGATATTGCACACAGAACTCACGCTCTGCGTAGTCTTTTGTTAATCCAAAGCCAACATCCGAGATATCCATTTCTTGGAGCAAGATGGATATAATTTGCGGCACCGTTTGGTGTTGAAAAATACGACTGTTTTGACGCAAAGAAAGGCGTGCCAACTCGGGCACCATCTGCACATCATAGTATGTGTGATGATGGCCGATATCGCCTTGTGAAAACTGGTTGATCACACCGCAAATTTTGCGTTCACAAACCCCATTGCGGTACAACAGCAAGGTGCCTTTACAATCTACCAATTGTTCCGGCGTTAGGGAGGAGTCACGGCTTGCTAAAGCAATATTATAACGAAAACCGTTACAGGTTTGTTGGTCGAACTCGGCACTAGAGAGGGACTCATGGCCTTGAAATTCTCTTACGACGAACGTTTCAGGATCGAGCCCCTCAACGTTAAATTCAAACCGCAACCTAGCCATGATGTCTCCTAAATCTTGTTTCAACCAAAGTGAACACTTGTGTAGCAATCCTTGACCAGTGAAAGCGTGCTACACAAGTGATAAAGCGCCAGCTCCAAGCCAGCGCTTCAACTCTATGCCCTTAGGCTTCGATAGGCTTACGCCAGTCGTCTGAGCCTGAAGTACCTGCGTTGACGTGGTCCCACGTGATTTTGCGGTAAGACATCGACACCGTCAGGTTCTGCGTAAAGTCTGACTTCGCCGGGTCTTGGCAATGAGGCATCTCGCAGTGAATGTCCACAATCGAGGCGCTTTCCAGCTTGGTGGTAAAGAAGTTTTCTTGTTTACCTTCAATCGATGTGCGGTACCACTTCAGCTCAACCGTTGACATCTTCTCGCCTGACGCCAGTGCGTTATAAAGCAACGGCACCGCTTTGTTGAGCGCAACAGTGAATTTAAATGGCTTGTGCACACGTTGGCCTGATGGCTGACCTGACTGAGGGTCAGTCGGTACCGTCACGTTGTGGTCAAACTGTTGTACCAGCATCTCGTCTTCGTGGCCTTCTACAAAGGCATCACCGATAGAATCCGCGGTGCAGGCACCGGCTGTAATCAAACCCTGAGTTTCACCTTCAATCGAGATATAACATGGCGTTGGCATAATCGCTCCTTTCTTATTAATGGAAGAGGCTTTCCAGTCGGTGCCTCTGTACGCCATCCCATATAGCGAAATGCATGCCAGCTTTTTTATCTCTATAATTCAGTACTTTACTCTCTCACTGACCAATTTTTTGCACGCCACAAGCAAGTTTTTGCTCGGCGAGGCAAGAAGTTGCTTCGAGTTATCCACTTTTACTGCTCACTGAGCAACTCGACTGTATTTTTGCTATAAACTTTACCCACTTTCTCCCATGGGATTGGGACAGTCGATACACCTGCATCTATTCCACGCTGCCTAACTCTTTGCGGTGTGGAACCTTGTCTATACTCGTCGGCAGTCGTACCATTTTGGTCACGATCTTTCTCTCGTACAGGATCCAGCTCTGCCAAATAGATAAATTTCCCACAACCCCACAGCCATACTTTGGCTTTTCCATTAGGTAACATACCAAAGAAAAATTCAGTTCTATAACAAGACGCATCAATAGTGCCATCACGTCTCGTATAGCTTAACTCTGTTGCCATTAACTCCTTCAACTTTGGAGAAAGGTCATATTTTGTCACAAAAAAACGCATATTAATGAGTGATGTCCAATATATATAAATACTATCCGGTAAGTGTTTATTTGATGAACCTAATTGGCGCCCACCTAGAGCAGTCAGAGGCGATATAGGGAAGCCAAAACCATCATAATCAGGAAACACAGTACGGACATATTCTAACTTACTTGTACTCATCGATTGAGCCAGACCATGGAGCGGCATTGTCCAATCTTGCTCTTCATTCACGCCATAGGCTTGTGTGATTTTAATGGGATAGAATGAAGGCATTACCACAGATACACGCCAAGGTTTTCCTGGGAGAGGCTCATTCTCTTTGCAACCGGTAAGGATACTTATCGATAAGCTTAATAGTATAACTTGGATAATCGTTTTATGACGCATCATAGGGCTGTGTCCAACAGATAGTGATGTTTTGGCCGAGAGACAGCATAACGTTTCAAAGCAAAGGAATGCTACCGCCCAGCGAGTGTTGTACCACTCACTGGGCGGGATATTTAGGATGTCAAATCAAAACGGGGAGAAAACTTTGAGTTCGGAACACTCCAGTATCAGCCGAACATAAAATCAGCCTTGTCCCCAATTATCGCTTTTAGTGAAGTAATCAATATAAATCATTGGCTTCATCTCAGCGATTTCCTTATCTGTCTCGCAGATACTTTCATCGTAATCACCTTTCTTAGGCCAATCACTGTCAAAACCATAAAAGTCCATATCTTTATATATCTTCTCGAATAACACAGCATGGCAGTATTTATCTCTGTTTGTTAACTCATTGCTTCTATCAAATGCCATAGCCCAAAAATAATTCCGGCCACCTGATTTTTTCAACCTATCAAAAAGAACAGTATTATCTCTTTCATAATATACTAACTTACTCATCGCAGGTATATAGTAGTTGTTGCTTGCTACTCTGAAGAGATCAAGTGATAAAATTTTTAGTTTTTCTGTACTAAACACTCTTCCTTCTTTTGTTTGTTTCCTTAATGAAGATGTATAGTCCATCAATGGCTGATAATAATGAGACTCCGCGAATCGGATCACCTCTTTAATATACTCTTCACGCTTTTCTACGGACTTATCAAGGCCTTGGTCTTTTAACAAAAAATACTGAGCACGCAGATCGCCTTGTGCTGCGAGTTTTTTAAACCCCTCAACAGCCTTTTGGTATATTTCTTCGGTACAGTATTTATTTTCGTAAGAGGTGTCTAAGCCAAGATCTTTCGCTACTTTATTGCCCAAATTTTTTGAGCCTATGTATGAAAGGCATATACTACTTTTATTTGATAGCCAATACGCTGCATAAGGATTACCTTCGCTCATTGCCTTAGCCAGTCGTGATATTGCCAAGCTGCGTTCCAATATGTTTATGATCGCCATCCTAGCATGTAAAATTGTCGCCTGAGTATTACCTTTTTCGATAAGGCGATTGAATTCTTCTTCTCGGCTATCACTCCAAGGTATACCCCGTTGTAACTTTAACATCACTTCATACATTTCATCATCAGGCCTGAGCGTGCTTGATATGTAAGGATCATCGGCAACTTTATCAATGTTCTCCTCAATGAAGTCTTTAAATAAAGGAATGTCATCTTCAGGGTTGATCGCCTTTTCTTTGCAACCGGAGAGGAAACTCATCGATATGCTTAAAAGTATAACTTGGATAATCGTTTTATGACGCATCATAGGGCTGTGTCCAACAGATAGTGATGTTTTGGCCGAGAGACAGCATAACGTTTCAAAGCAAAGGAATGCTACCGCCCAGCGAGTGTTGTATCACTCGCTGGGCGGGATATTTAGGATGTCAAATCAAAACGGGGAGAAAACTTTGAGTTCGGAACACTCCAGTATCAGCCGAACATAAAATCAGCCTTGTCCCCAATTATCGCTTTTGGTGAAGTAGTCAATATAAATCATTGGCTTCATCTCAGCGATTTCCTTATCTATATTACAGATGCTTTCATCGTAATCGCCTTTCTCAGGCCAACCACTATCAAAACCATAGAAGTCAATATCTTTATATATCTTCTCGAATAATACTGCATGACAATATTTCTCTTTCTCGGTCAACTCGTCACTTCTGTCTATAGCCATTGCCCAGAAGTAATAACGGCCACCGGACTGCTTCATTCTATTATAAAGAGTATGATTATCTGTTTCATAAGCCATCAATATACTCATTGCAGGTGTATAGTAATTATTACTCGCAACTCTATACAGATCTAGGCCGAGCTCTCTAAATTCTTTAGTGCGAAACTCTAGTCCTCTACGACTTGGTTTCTTTAATGTATGCAGATAGTCCATCAATGGTTTATAATAGTGACTCTCTGCAAATCGAATAATTTCTTTAATGTATTCTTCACGTTTTTCTACTGATTTATCAAGGCCTTTATCTTTCAATAAAAAGTACTGAGCGCGCAGATCGCCTTGTGCTGCTAAATTTTTAAAGCCCTCGACCGCTTTTTGATAGATTGCCTCGGTGCAATATTTATTTTCGTAAGAGGTGTCTAAGCCAAGATCTTTCGCCACTTTATTCCCTAAATTACGAGAGCCAAGATACATATGACAAATATTACTCTTGCTTGACAACCAGTAGGCTGCATAGGGGTTTCCCTTCTCCATCAAGTCTGTTAGTACTGATGCCCAATAGCTGCGTTTCTCGATATTTAATAATCCAGACCGAGCCTTGATGATCATGGCATGTTCATTACCTTTAGACATTAGCTTAGAAAAACGCTGCTGTATTTTGTCATCCCACGGAATTCCACGCTGTAAATCAAGGAGAACTTCATACATTTCATCATCAGGCCTGAGCGTGCTTGATATATAAGGATCATCGGCAACTTTATCAATGTTCTCCTCAATGAAGCCTTTAAATAAAGGAATGTCATCTTCAGGGTTGATCGCCTTTTCTTTGCAACCGGTGAGGATACCCATCGATAAGCTTAAAAGTATAACTTGGATAATCGTTTTATGACGCATCATAGGGCTGTTTCCAACAGATAGTGATGTTTTGGCCAAGAGACAGCATAACGTTTTAAAGCTAAGCAACGCTACCGCCCAGCAAGTGTTGTATCACTCACTGGGCGGTAAATATTTAGGACATCAAATCAATACGAGAGGCCTTTCAGTTTAAGAAAGTGCTAACTTTAACCGAACATAAAATCAGCCTTGTCCCCAATTATCGCTTTTAGTGAAGTAATCAATATAAATCATTGGCTTCATCTCATCGATTTCTTTATCTATTTCGCAGATTTCTTCATCGAAATCATCTTTTTTAGGCCAATCACTGTCAAAACTATAGAAGTCAACATCTCTATATATCTTCTCGTATAACAAAGCATGGCAGTACTTATCTCTGGTTGTTAACTCATTACTTCTATCAAATGCCATAGCCCAAAAATAGTTTCTTCCTCCTGATTTTTTTAATCTATCAAAAAGAACAGTATTATCTCTTTCATAATATACTAACTTACTCATCGCAGGTATATAGTAGTTGTTGCTTGCTACTCTGAAGAGATCAAGTGATAAAATTTTTAGTTTTTCTGTACTAAACACTCTTCCTTCTTTTGTTTGTTTCCTTAATGAAGATGTATAGTCCATCAATGGCTTATAACAATGCGACTCCGCGAATCGAATAACCTCTTTAATGTATTCTTCACGCTTTTCTACTGATTTATCAAGGCCTTTATCTTTCAACAGAAAATACTGAGCGCGTAAATCGCCTTCCGCTGCCAGTTTTTTAAATCCTTCGACCGCTTTTTGATAGATTGCCTCGGTGCAATATTTATTTTCATAAGAGGTATCTAAGCCAAGATCTTTCGCCACTTTATTCCCTAAATTACGAGAGCCAAGATACATATGACAAATATTACTCTTGCTTGACAACCAGTAGGCTGCATAGGGGTTTCCCTTCTCCATCAAGTCTGTTAGTACTGATGCCCAATAGCTGCGCTTCTCGATATTTAATAATCCAGACCGAGCCTTGATGATCATGGCATGTTCATTACCTTTAGACATAAGCTTAGAAAAACGCTGCTGTATTTTGTCATCACACGGAATTCCACGCTGTAAATCAAGGAGAACTTCATACATTTCACTTTCAGGACGAACTGTGCTGGATATATAAGGATCATCGGCTACTTTATCGATGTTTCTTTCAATAAAGTCTTTGAATAAAGGGATGTCATCTTCAGGGTTGATCGCCTTTTCTTTGCAACCGGTAAGAATACTTATCGATAAGCTTAATAGTATAACTTGGATAATCGTTTTATGACTTATCATAGTGCTATGCCCAACAGATAGTGATGTTTTGGCCAAGAGACAGCATAACGTTTCAAAGCAAAGGAATGCTACCGCCCAGCGAGTGTTGTATCACTCGCTGGGCGGGATATACAAGTAGTATGAAAATAATAAAAAGACGACTCTAGTATATTAGTAGCCTCTACTCCAGTCATCACTTTTAGTAAAGTAGTCAATGTAAATCATTGGTTCGATGCTATTCAATTGTTCACTAATATTACAGGTTAGATTACTCATATCTATTTTCCCTTCATAACTCCCACCAAAAAATCGATCACCGAAAATAGACTTGTATAGTTTGGCATCACAATATTGTTCCTTTGGACTCAAAGATTTTTCCTTATAATAAGGTCTAGACCAAAAATAATGCCATGCCCCAAGCATTTTTAATCTATTATAAAGAAAATCATCTTTCGGAGTGTTTTTATCAATCAAAAAAACAAAAGCCGGAATGTAGTTATTATTAGCTGCTATTTTTAGCAATTTTTTCACCTGAGCCTCTGATCTAGGCGAATAAAAAACTGTCTTTCCATCTTCTACTTTAGTTATATTAAAGTAGTAATCTATTAGAGGCCTATAATAGTGAAGTTCTGCAAATCTAATTACTTCCCTAATGTATTCTTCACGTTTTTCTACTGATGTATCGAGGCCTTTATCTTTTAATAAAAAGTACTGAGCGCGCAGATCGCCTTGTGCTGCTAGTTTTTTAAACCCCTCGACCGCTTTTTGATAGATTTCTTCGGTGCAATATTTATTTTCGTAAGAGGTATCTAAGCCAAGATCTTTCGCCACTTTATTCCCTAAATTACGAGAGCCAAGATACATATGACAAATATTACTCTTGCTTGACAACCAGTAGGCTGCATAGGGGTTTCCCTTCTCCATCAAGTCTGTTAGTACTGATGCCCAATAGCTGCGTTTCTCGATATTTAATAATCCAGACCGAGCCTTGATGATCATGGCATGTTCATTACCTTTAGACATAAGCTTAGAAAAACGCTGCTGTATTTTGTCATCCCACGGAATTCCACGCTGTAAATCAAGGAGAACCTCATACATTTCATCATCAGGCCTGAGCGTGCTTGATATATAGGGATCATCGGCAACTTTATTAATGTTCTCCTCAATGAAGTCTTTGAATAAAGGAATGTCATCTTCAGGGTTGATCGCCTTTTCTTTTTCCTTACAAGCACTAATAGCTATCACTACAAATAGCAAAAAAGCGATTTTTCTAATATTTTTATAAACCGACATCTTTCAGGCTCCAATCGATGATCTTTTCATTTTCTTCGGGTACTAATTTAATGTAATTATTATCTTCATCATTTTTAAGCTTAATTTCTTTACCTCGGTTACTAGCATTGGCCACCACTGAACGCGCATAGGCTCGATACTTCGTGTTGGTAACCGGACCTAGCCGTCTTGTATTGTCTGTTTTGGTGTAATTGGTTAGCACCATCGTATTACACAAAGCTTTGGAGGATTCATCAAAGCTATTACGCATCATGCTTACACTTCGTCCGCCAGCTGTTGCTCTGACTACGAATATTGCTATTTTGTACCAGCTCTCTCTGAATGCTTCCCACTGTTGAGGTTTATCCGCTCCTGCGTGTAGATCAGCCATCTCAATCAAGGCTTCTTTCCACTGCCGCTGACTGGCAAAAGGGCCATGCTCATCTTGGTTCGTTTTATCGTGACTTAACCAGCTCATGATGTTTAAGATTGCCTGTGCTTGGCGTTGATTTATAGACTTAGTACTTCCTTCTGAAGTATCTTTTGTTTGGCTTTTTATCAATGTTTTTAATAAATTACTCAGTGTATTAGTAGGTAGTTTTATCACCCAACTTCTTGACTGCGATATATATTCATCTTCTGTCAATCTTTTTGCCAAAATTGGCGCGTACTCTTTACTTGTAACATCCTTCTTATATGCCTCAATTAAGTTGGGAGGCAACAATAATACCTTGGAAAACGATAACCCTAAACCCACTGCGAGAGTTGCCAGATCATTTAGTATATTAAAGGTGTCATTCACACCGTTTTCATCCACCTCACCAAACACAGATAAGCGGCGGAAGTTACTACGCTTAAGTACGCCCAGCAAACAGTCAATAAAATCATCGGCATTGGCAGAATGAACCTCGATGGCAAAGGTGCCTCGGCAGCCTGGTCCCATTACAATACCGCCAGACGCTTTTAGTATCAGCACACCACCTTGAAAGACGATGCTGAAGTCGCGGTGCGCGCCAAGCCCATAAGCCGCAGACAGTTGCCCGTTAATTTTACCTAACGGCTTGGCTTTTTTCTGCTTAGGAGGGATCCAATAGATATCCGAACCGAGCGATCCGCCAACTTCTACGCCCATAAAGGCGTCAACTGTTGCCTCGGCCTGAGTCGCCACTAGGCTACTTTGGAGCTTTTTCTCCGTTTTTTCGGTCAGATTTTCGGTGGCGTTTCGGTAGATATTAGGATCGTCATGCTTGATAACACTGCCACGAATGCCAAAGCCTTTTCCATAGTCCGCTGGCCCTACGGTAATGCTGGTCCCCAGTTGGCATGTCACCCCGACAAGCCCATATAGCGCACCACTGATGCGAGCCATTAGTTTCCCAGCATCATAGTGGAATGTGCGTCCACTCTCATCGACATAATCTAAAATCACAGGATGCCCTGTCACTTCGGAAGCTGTCGATTTTTCGTCGAGTGCTTTGTTGTTATCGTTTTGGGGCAACCAAAGACAAACACTCACTTGACCTTGCAACACGCCTAGCGATGCAGAGATATTGCCTGACGCCCCCATTTTTTGCGGGTTTTCAAGCTGCCCTTTGTAGCTTGCTAAGGGCTGATTTAGAGCAACATCGCCTTGGGCCGCAGATGTAAAACGTAAAAATTGTGCGCCGGCGTCGGCAGAATAGGCGGGCTCGTTTATCCCCTCCACTTGGCCGCCCTGTATATGATAACTGTCTTGCCAAAAGACAGTATCAAATTTAGATTCGGCTTTTAGGGGGAGGAGGTTAATCGTAAATTTTTTATTTTTTATGCCGTCGAGCACGTCATCTAAGCTATTCGCCTCGATAATATTCGAGCTTTCGGTTTGTTGAGAGATGAAGGTGATGTGACGAGTGATGGGCTCCACATGCCTACATGCCTTGGCGTAGAAGTCATCTTGTTCATCCTTAGGCATATACCACTCAGGACCACGCAGATAAAAAACCTTACCTGTGGAGAGAAGGCTACATTCTACTGGCTGTATATCGTTGTAACCGGCATCGTTAGCAAACGCGCTAGTACTCTTGTTTTTGGGGCGATATTTATCATCGTCCCACACCATCGTCAAAGTGGGAGGCAGCGCCTCACTCTTCTTGTCAGCAAAAAAGAAAGGCAATGCACTCGGCCCTTGGTTAACGTTCGCCAGTGCTAGCTTTCTTAATAGCGCAATTCGTGCTTTAGCCACAGATTTGATAGTGAGAAGCTTGTTAAATAACTCATCCAGAGGCGTGCCTGCGCTTTGTCCTAGAATTTGGTTAAGTGCGTTTTTGTGCGACTCTAGGGTAATATCCATAAGGTGGATAACGGCTTTAGCGGGATAATACGCCCATGCCGCTTTGGTAATATCGTTAGCGAGGCTTTCTTCATCAAGGCTATTGTTGAGGACAGCAGAGCCAGTGATCTCTTCGTAGAGTTTGTTAATGATATCGATTTGATCGATTGATATCGGCTCAGGCGACGTCCGCCATGACTCTCCCTGACGACACAATACTTGCGGCCCTGCTGAAATATCACCGTCTTCACCCACAAGCTGTTGCTGGGTTAAGCATTGTTCTTTACAGGCAAAGCCATGATTATTCAGTTGTTTAATCGTCCACGATAAACCAGCGTTAATACGGTTGTCTTTACTCGGATCTTCGCTGACGCTCTGTAAGACATAGCTCGCTCGACTAGGTGGGGATTGGTAGAGATCTTGCCGTGTCAACGAATATTGGTAGTCACTAATATAACGCTCTATTGTTTCTTCTCGTCTCGACGTGAAATACTTAAGATCGTGTCGATAGACAAATCGCGTGCCATCATCAGTATTTACTTTACCCGCCCGCTTCTCTGCCGCGCCCTCGAGCTCTTTTGCACGCTCATCAATCGCATTTAGTACAGCAGCCTTTAGGCGCGCCATAATAGCGTTAGAGAGTGTGGTGTGGTGATTGCTCGCCATCGACGCGGCTGCATGATATTCACTGCCGTAATAACTGTGACTATGCCGGTCAGCACGCATAGTTAGTATGTCCGGATTGAGCCCTAAATCTTTAGCCGCATCCACTAAAAACATCTTAGGATCATCAGTACGTTTGTAAACATCACGCTCTACCACTAAACGTAAATAAAGCAGTCTCTTATAGTCTTCCCGTTCGTCCTCAGCCATAAACGCTTCATGAGGACGTGTAGCAAACTTGGACAAGATACCGAGCTTGTTGATGTTTGCCAGTGTTGCCTCATTGTCACCTTCAACAACCGCATCTCGCATCAGACCGCTTTCTTCTTCGATAAGGTCCTTGGCTTCTTGTGTGATGGCATACCAGCATCTCTCACCCGTTTCAGGATGAGCGGGGACGTATAAAACATCGACAAAATCGGCGATCTGGCACTCTTCTTCCGTTGCCGGCTGCGTGGGGGGCGGTGTAAGTGGTGTACGAGACGTATCCGTATTGGCAGGTTCCGGTAGCTCTATCTTTAGCGTATCTCCAGCATAGATAAAATCGGGATCTTTGATTTGCGTGCTGTTCAGCTTGAGAAGGTCCTCGATAGAAACACCAAACTTTTCAGCAATCAGACTTAAGCAGTCACCTTTCGTTATTTTATATTCTTTCATGTCACACCCACTGCTTAAAAACGGAATCTTGTTGTTCGCCCTCCACGGGCGTAAATGGATTTGGCTTGTATAGGCACACAGGCACATCGTCTGAGTTAAACCAAAACACCCCTTTGCTAGGCCCCAAGCATTGCGCGATATCGTCCGTATTGGCTTGTGCTAAAACGGCATCCCAAAGTCGTTGGCTTTGAAAACGCAAACATAAAACTTGACCGGCAACTTCTATCTTCAACATCGCTTGTAAGTGCACAATAAAGTCATCTGCACAGATTTTGTCATCCACTGCAAATATTACCGAGCTGGTATCAAAATAAGGCAGTGTGCGCCATGTCTCGACGTTAGCGATATCCGGTCCCATATTCACCAAATAAGGGCTTTGCTCAAGCAGATAATCAAAGGGAGTCCCTGCATATAAGGGCAGTATTTGCACGACACTAAAGTGTTCTTGAATCAGTTGCGCGGCATCACTGATCCTTACTGCATCAACGAGAAGCCAATAATGCGTTGCCATACACTTATCCCTCTTCTCGCAAACAAGGACAATCTTGGCGAGGACATGAACCATCGAATTGTCGTTGACACAATTTCAGCACAGGAAGGTTTGCCACCGATGCCACTTTTAAGGTCGCAGGCGAAAGCTGCAGGGGTAAAGGATCCGGACTCTCTGGCGACTCCACCCCAAACGGGAGGGCGGCGACTTTACCCGCATAGCCACTGCCTGCACCGGGGCTGCCGCCTGAGTTGAGGTTAATCGCTGGGCCCACAAGGTGGACACCGCCGCCATTAATGCTGACAAAACTGCCGCCGGCTTTGACCGTGATACTACTCCCTGCCTCAATCACCGCTTTTTGACCGGCTTTGATATGAATTTCATTGCTGGCGTCATTCACCCACACTTGGCCAGCTTTAACATGCAGCGAGCCGTCGACAATCAGGGTTTGGTCTTGTTGGGTGTACTGGCGACTCTCTCCCTCCACGGTATGATGCGCATTGCCCATCACACGATGAAATTGATCGTTGTGTACCTGATGATGATTGTCATGACCTATCTCGGTCACGCGGTCGTTTTCTACCTCGGTGTGCCAGTCTTTTTGGGCGTGTAAATACACTTGCTCACTGCCCGATTGGTCTTCGAACGTGAGCTCGTTGTAGCCCTCACCTTGGTGGCTCTCGCTGCGCCAAACCGTCTTGGTTTTGTGTGCCGGTAAGGTATAAGGCGGCACATTGGTCGCATGATACGTGCGCCCGGTGATAATCGGTTGGTCCGGGTCACCGTGTAAGAAGGACACAATCACTTCATGGCCAATGCGGGGAATCGCCATCATGCCGTATTGGCTGCCTGCCCAGCCTTGCGCCACCCGTATCCAGCAGCTGCTTTTGTCATCGCCGTTGGAATAACGGTCCCACGGGAAGTGGACTTTCACTCGCCCGTGTTCATCACAAAAGATTTCTTCGCCATCCGGTCCCACCACGGTGCCTATCATGGGACCATCCACTTGAGGTTTGGGCGTGGGGGTGGCGCGCCACGGGGTGGTGGCAGGAATAAGCATAAACTGGTTGTTGTAGGTGGTGGCGCCTTGGCCGCCCTCTTCTTCCAGTGCTTGCGGTTGGCTGCCTTGGTGATGCACCCGCACCACTTGCCACGCTTGGTTCACGCTCTCATCCAGATGGTCGCTGATGGTAACGCGATAGCCAGCCCGTAATGCGGGTTCATTGCTTTGCCCGTTGGCGTGTTCAGCCTCACGGCGTAAGAACTCTAAGCGGGTTTGGTTAAACGCCTGTCCAGTGGCGTCGTCTTTAAAACGGCCCGGGAAGTCAAAGTGCTCGTAGCTGTCGGTACGCTGGTAATCAATGCCATCGGCTTGCGCCGCTTGTTGGAAGCTGTAGCTTGGCTTTTTAAAGCTGTAGTCCTTTAAGGCCGTGTGACTAGGGCGTGCCGCGGTGTGGCGTGTCAGGCCATAGATATACGGGGTATCAGTGCGACCGCCGCTGACAGCATTATAGGGCACAGGACTGTCAAGCTGGGGCAAGCTGTCGGGCGCATCAGTCACTATCAGGGTATGGGTGTTGGCATCGTGCTCATGGTGATACACCAAGCCTTCTTCTGCCGCTAAGCGGTGGAAGAACGCTAAGTCACTTTCACGGTACTGCACACAGTATTCGCGCTCGGCATAGTCACGGGTTAGCGAGAAGCTAACCTCCGTCACCCCCATTTCCGTGAGCAGAGTTTCTAGAATAGTCGGCACGGTTTGGTGCTGGAAGGTACGACTGTTTTGGCGAAGCGACAGACGATACAGGGCGGGCACCAAGGTTAAGCGGTAGCGGGTAAAGTGATGACCAATGTCACCTTGGCTAAAGGCACTAGCGATACCCTGCACCCGTTTGACCAGCTCACCATTGCGCCACAATGTCAGCTGCACCGGTTTGTCGACCACTTGCTCTGGCGTGATGTCGGTATGGCGGCTCGCCAAGGCCACCTCATACTGGAACCCATACACCGGGTTGCCATTTAGGCCAGCTTGGTGAGAGAGGCACTCGTCCCCTTGGTAGTCCACCACCACGAACGGTTGCGGGTCCAGCCCCGCCACGGTTAACGCTATTTGCAATGTCGCCATCTGTGTATCCTTCGCCCTGCTTGTTTACCCTGATACGTTCAGCCAGACCCTGCCGTCTGGCTCAACGCACCACAGCCCGCCCGTAAAGGCAGGCTGTTTGTGTCTTCATGTCGCCATGAAAGATTAGGCTTCGATAGGCTTGCGCCAGTCGTCTGAGCCTGAAGTACCTGCGTTGACGTGGTCCCACGTGATTTTGCGGTAAGACATCGACACCGTCAGGTTCTGCGTAAAGTCTGACTTCGCCGGGTCTTGGCAATGAGGCATCTCGCAGTGAATGTCCACAATCGAGGCGCTTTCCAGCTTGGTGGTAAAGAAGTTTTCTTGTTTACCTTCAATCGACGTGCGGTACCACTTCAGCTCAACCGTTGACATCTTCTCACCTGACGCCAGTGCGTTATAAAGCAACGGCACCGCTTTGTTGAGCGCAACAGTGAATTTAAATGGCTTGTGCACACGTTGGCCTGATGGCTGACCTGACTGAGGGTCAGTCGGTACCGTCACGTTGTGGTCAAACTGTTGTACCAGCATCTCGTCTTCGTGGCCTTCTACAAAGGCATCACCGATAGAATCCGCGGTGCAGGCACCGGCAGTAATCAAACCCTGAGTTTCACCTTCAATCGAGATATAACATGGCGTTGGCATAATCGCTCCTTTCTTATTAATGGAAGAGGCTTTCCAGTCGGTGCCTCTGTTCGCTATCCCATATAGCGAAATGCATGCCAGCTTTTTTAGCCCTAAAATTCAGTGCTTTACTCTCTCACTGACCAATTTTTTGCACGCCACAAGCAAGTTTTTGCTCGGCGAGGCAAGAAGTTGCTTTACGGTCAGATTAACGATGAGTCAACATGGTTGTCATATCTAAATCGGCATTATTGAAGCCAGATTGTATTGTCGAGAAACACTATATTGTCGACAAACGACTAGAGGAGATTGTCAGGAAATCATCAAGATCGCTGTTTTCGAGCCCAAGTCACATAATCTTGGATGACAGGTTCTGCGAGCAACAGATCAAGCGTGTGGTAGGAGCGGCCTAACTGCTTTTCACTGAATTGACGATGGATAAAGGCGTGGCAACGTCGGCATACCCAGATACCATGCTCGCGCATGTAGGCGCGGGAAAAGCGTTTGGTAAACCACTTATTGTTATGGCAGGTTTTCGGGATCAGGTGATGGAAGGTCAGCGGGCGTTGGTGCTGACAAATCACACAGGGGGTTGAAGAAGGTGGAGGCATTGGCATCGCGTGATTGCACAACGAATGAAGGGGACATCACCCAAGCGACGTCCCTTTCAGTATCAAGCCAGCAACTTACGCGAAGTTGTCGCGCAAGTACTCAATGATATCGTCTGACTCATACATCCAGTGCGTCTCACCGCCTTGGTCGATACGCAGACAAGGTACCATGCCTTTGCCGCCTTCGGTTTGCAGGCGCTGCCACTCTTGTGCATTCGCATTCATATCCACCAGCGGGATATCGAGCTTTAACTCCGCCATCACCGCACGAACTTTATGACAAAATGGGCAGTGTTCTTTGTGATACAAGCTTAGTGCGTTCAAATCAGCCATCATGTTTCCTTTTTGAAAAAGCGGCCATGGGTGTGCCGCTGTTTACTGTCATTGTTTATCCCTAATGATGGCATTGAAGACGGTATTGATGCTAGTCATCAACTCGCTTTGTTGGCACTAAATTGCGACAACCGCTCGACGAGTGTACGGGTTTCATCAATGAGGCCACTGATTTCTGACGCCGATGCGGTGGTTTTTTGTGCCAGCGCACGCACCTCATCCGCTACCACAGCAAATCCTCGGCCCGCATCCCCAGCCCGAGCAGATTCAATCGCCGCATTAAGAGCCAGTAAATTGGTTTGGTCAGAAATACCGTTAATCGTCCCTGTAATGGTGCCAATGCTATCTAGAATTTGCACCATCGATCCATGCGTGTCGCTGATCACCGCGTTCCGTTCACTCACATCAGAGCCATAAACGATAGTTTTGGAAAGCTTTCCTTCGTCATCTAACACAGGTGACATTACAGCTTCTACCGTCACACGCTTGTGCTCATGTTCACAGGTAAAATGCTGCTGAATGACTTGGCCAGATTGGAGACGTTTTAGATCATAATCGCCGACTAACCCTTTTAAGTCGCGGTAACGGCGTTGGCATGCGTCCAGACTCTTTTCCCCAAGGGCATTTAAGCCATGACTATTGATCAACTCAAAGTGTCCTTGCGAGTCGCACTCAATCACGATGTTACTTTCGGAAATCGCTTTTAGACGGGCATCATTCTCCACCGCTTCAGATTTGGTTGCATTAACATTCGCCTGCACCGAGATATACCGCTCGACTTGACCATCATGACCAAAAATTGGGTTAATCGATAACGAGATCCAGTAAGGTTCACCCGCTTTGGTATAGTTGAGTATTTCTTCGTAAAAAGGCTGGTTATTATCAAGATTATGCCGAATGCGCGCCACGGTTTCTGGGCTTGTGTTCTTGCCTTGCAATACATGCCCAGGCTTTTTACCAACCATGTCTTCCAAGGTATAGCCCGTCATGTTGGTAAACCCAGGGTTCACATACTCAACCAAGCCATTGGGGTCGGTGATAATCACTGAGTTATCCGTCCCGTTAGCCACCAGTGACAGTACCTTAAATTCTTCTTGCTGCTTTTTCTGCGCGTCGATGTCTTTCACAAACGCGGTGTAGAGAATATCACCGCTGTCGAGTTTGACCCGAGATAGAGATAGATTTGCCCATATCGTTTGGCCGTCAAAAGTGTGTAATTCAATATCGCGTGACGTGCCCACGATTTTGTCTTGGCCGGTCTCCCTGTTGGCGTTCACAAATTGATCATGTCTAGATTGGATCTCAGCAGGCACCAGCATTTTCACATTTTTGCCTAACACCTCGTCTCGTTTACATCCCCACAATGCTTCAGCCGCTTTATTGAAAAAGATCACTTCATTCTTGCTGTTAATCGTGACGACTGCATCAATACACTGTTCGAGGGTTTGATTAATGATTTCTTGCGACTCTTTCTGTTTGCTGATGTCTTTTACAAACGCGGTATAGTGGATGTGCTTGCCAACTTGGACTTTCGATAACGAAAGGTTACACCATGCGATACTGCCATCTTTACGTTCAACCTGAACATCGCGCGATGTGCCAACAATCTTGTCCTCACCGGTATTTCGGTTGTTATTCACATAGCTGTCGTGATTCGCCTGATACATTCTCGGCACCAGCATTTTCACATTTTTACCGAGGACCTCATCGGGACGATATCCCCACAAACGCTCAGCGGCGGGATTGTAGTAGGTGATGTTATTGTGGTGGTCAATCGTCACAATCGCATCGATGGCTTGATCGAGGACTTGCTGTAGTGCACCCTCACCCTTTCTTAGTAACTTTGACTTAAACATGGCAAGCCCTCCCATTAACATTATTAATACAAATATCATTACTAATGTGAGGGTAAAACTAGTTCGTTTATTGGTAAAAGGAGGTGTAAAAAAAATGAGTATCTCAAAGAGAGTATGAGTATATAAACATTCGCCAATAAAATTGCCTTTTTAAATTAATGACCTATGCATCATAATCAAGCCAGCCGTTCCACATGCGTGTTATCACCTTGTTAGAGGTCCGATGAGAGTGGCGTGCGAATGTATCCAGTTGTAGTCATATTATGATATTTACCGTCATGTCATCCGCACCGTCAGGTCTAATACTACCTCAGCGCTTTTTGGTAACAGACACCATCGATATTGTGCCCAGCGACACGGGCGATATTCGATACCGTGCCACATTCAATAAAGCCATTGCGTGTTAGTACGGTTTGAGAAGCAATATTGGTGGTCGCAGCCAGCGCATGCAATGTATTTAGCCCATACTCACGTGCAACATCTAACGCATATTTGACCGCACGAGAGGCCACGCCCTTCCCAGTTTGCTTCTCAGCAATGCGATAGCCTAACGACCCTGTCCCTGATACCACATCAATTTGGCTGATATTAACGCGACCAATAATGGCTTGGCTCGCATCAGTAATCAGCATGGGAATGTGTTCGTTTTGCGCGTGAAGCATAAGCAGTGACTCAATATGCTCAGCAACTCCGTCAAGACTATAAAAAGCGTCACCGCGACTATCAACGAAGGTTTCAAAATAGGTTCGATTAACCTGTTCAAACGCGAGCAACGCCTCTCGGTCGTGGCTCGTCAGTCGACGCACTAACAGTTGCATAGTCTCTCCCATCAGTCAGGGCCATGTTCGAATTGTTTCAACGCTTCATTAGGCGAGTGCCAAGGCGCTTTGGACGCGATATGAATGTGAAAGTCCGGGGCATGGCGCGGTGCCGTATCGAGGATGCCAAGCCGAATATTGAAAAGCCCTTTCTTCACTTTGTGTGAAAACAAACTGGCTCCGCAGTGCGCGCAAAAGGCGAGTTCGGTTTCGTCACTTTTGGGGTAATAGCGGATATCTGACGCGCCCGACACAATAGCCACTTTACTCTTTTCAATGCCACCCACGGATGAATAATCAGCGCCAGTAAATTTGCGGCACTCAGAGCAATGGCAATTCCCCATATAAAGAAATTCATCCGGGAAAGAGAGGTGTATTTTTCCGCACAGGCAACTCGCTTTAAGCGTTTTCATCAGCTTTATCCTTGTCCAACGAATTTAACGCTAGTGTATAAAAACACTAGAAACAAAGCGATCGTTATTCCTGATAATGCTGATATAAAACAATTATTTAATGTCCTCCTTACTCTTTTCTCGCAAGTGAGCCTTGGCAACATAACACTATTTACACTGTAAATAACGCTCATCACCTGTCTAGACCCTGAACAAAAAGTGACGTTGCTCACATAATTATTGCGATTTTATGAATCCCGCCGTAATATCCGTCGCGACGGACAAATTAATGAGACTAACGTCACAGTTGTGCCGCTAGCGTTTCCCATCGGACGGACTACTTGTATTCGAGCATCTGAGGTTGATATGAAATTGGCACAGGTTTCATCCCCCGTTCGGACCGTGTTTCATGGTGCCGGGCAATTCCTAGCCATTGCGCTTTATTTTGCGGCTATCGCTGGCATTATTCATTACAGCGTCGCCGCCCATAACGTTGCCTCTGAGGCGTCACTGATTGAGCTTTCCCAGCTTATATTACTCGCCGCGTCCGTATTTACTTTTCGGCGAATCGCCCATGTACATTGCGCATACAACTCGGCAGCGTCGCTAATGAGCGCCTTTTTCTTAGTCCTGATGATCCGTGAGCTTGATGCAACATTAGACATGGTTTTCCACGGTTTTTGGAAAATCCCGGCGCTCACCGTCACGGCACTCGCTCTTTGGCCAGCAGCCAAAAACTGGCGTGAAACGGCTGAGAGTCTGGCAAGAATCGTCACATCTAAATTCGCTCCCGTACTGATGGTCGCCTTAGCGCTGTTACTCGTTTACTCGCGTTTGTTTGGCATGGGCGAGCTTTGGGAGCAAGCAATGGGCGCCAACTACGTGCGTGATGTGAAAAGCATTGCGGAAGAAAGCACTGAGCTGATGGCGTATGCCATGATTTGGCTCGCGGCACTCGGCTATTGGTTTGAAGCACGTCGCGCCCAAACGATCGACGAGACGCAATTATCTCACCCCGTATCTGAGAACGATCTCCCGCTGTAACCGCAATAAACCTAAGCGGAATAAGCGACACAAAATGTAAGCGGCCAACGGGTCGCTTTTTTTATGTTTGCTCAAACACCAAACTGATGAACTAGCTAGACGAACATGTCGGCGATAGTCGACATCCCGGCTTAATGCTATTATTAGAGCGAATAGATTAAGGAACTCATATATGGCTAAGTCGTTTTTCGCCTTGTTGGCGTTGTTATCGTTTTGTGTGTATGCCCAACCCGAGTCCGACACCCCAGCTAACACGGGCCAAGTGGTGACCGAAAAAAACGAGTCTATTTGTAAAACCACCTTTAGTCGCGAGATGTTCAATCAGCAGATGACATTTAGCGATCAGGACAACGACAAAAAAGTCCGCCGTATTGCTGAACGCAAAATTGCGGCGGCACGAGAGGCCTTTGCGGAAACCGGTAGCTACTGTGACGCCGCAGATGTGCTCCTCACCTTTGAGCCCAAATCGCTATCCAGTAAAGATGGTGACGCGCAATTTCGAGAGTAAGTCATCATTTCCCACCTTATTCATTTGGCGTAAAAACACACAGAAACCAGACTGTGTTAGACTGTTTGCCAACATTTATTCAGGCAAAACACAAAACAGTTATGAAAAAAGTACTTTGCCTCGTGGCATTTAGTGTGATGTTATCCGGCTGTGATAACAGCGAGGTGGGCGATGTGAGTTTAGGCATGTTCACCATGAAAGATATCAAACTCAATCACTTGGTTGATCCTATCGTTACCGGCGTCACCTGCCATGTCGCCTCGGTAGAAGCCGACCTCAGCTTTGCTGATCCCAGCGACAGTGCGATCTCTTGTCGACAAACCGGTGAGATTACGCCCGAGATGATCGCGCAAATTGATAAAAGCGACTCCGGTGAAGTGGTGTTCCGTAAATCAAAAAGTATCTTCTTTAAGTCTATGAAGATCCGTCGTATTTACGATGCCAAAAACCAAACTTTGATGTACCTGTCCTATTCCACCAAAGAAACCTCTGGCAGCTTTAAGCATAGCTTGTCGACCGTCCCATTATGGGGAACCAAGGCGTATCAGTTATCGCCTCAAAAAGGCTAACAATTCACTGAATAAGCGGCTACCATAGCGGGCCAATAGACTAAAGATGCTCGCGATGAAAACGGTAGAATCTCGTATCGCGGCGTGGTTAGATGAAGTGGTTATCGGGTTAAACCTGTGTCCCTTTGCTGCCAAACCGCGCCGAAATCAACAAATCAAAATAGATATCTGCACCGCATGTGACGATGCAGATATTCTTGAAGCCGTATACCAAGCACTCACCGACTTGGCGCAGACGGATCCGGCGATCACAGACACGACCGTTCTCGTCGTCCCGAACGCACTCCATGATTTTGAACATTATCTTGATGTGCTGTCGATGGCCGAGAATCTTATCGACCATTTTGGTTGGCGAGGGACTTTCCAGCTCGCCAGCTTTCATCCGCAATATTGCTTTGATGGTTGTGAACCTGATGATGCAGAGAACCTCACCAATCGTGCGCCTTATCCGTGCTTTCACTTGATCCGTGAAGACAGTATGTCGCGAGCACTTGCACATTACGGTCAGGATCCAGAGACGATTCCGGCGCGCAATATCGCCTGTGTCTCTGCACTCACTGCCTCTCAGCGAGCCGCGTTGTTTCCGTGGTTATCCACTGACGAAGACGCATAAACGACGTGCGTTTCACCCAAATCGCACTCCCCTAAACGCAAGGTTAACTCGTCCCCATTAGCAAGGGGACCAACCCCTTCAGGGGTGCCAGTAAACACCACATCCCCAGGACGTAGCGGGAAGGTATCACTTATATGTGCAATAAGTGGCACCACTGATGTCAGCATGTGTGCCGTATGGCCTTGCTGCCGAATTTCGCCATTAATCGCCAGTGAAAAGAAAACATCGTCCCAGTTCTTTGGGGTTGCCACAAAGGGGGTTATCAGCGCGCTGCCCGCAAATGCCTTTGCCCTCTCCCAAGGCAACCCCTTTGCTTTTAGGTAACTTTGTTGGTCACGTCGTGTTAAATCCAGTCCCAACGCCATCGCCCCCAGACCTGATTGTACCTCCGACGGTGTTGCCTCATACAACGGCTGGGTGATCAGAACTGCTAGCTCGGTTTCAAAATGCACCGGCGCAAACTTCTCTGCCAACGTCAGAGCGTGACCGAGCGGTTGGATCGTGTTTGGCGGCTTGATAAAAATCACCGGTTGTTCTGGAAGCGGATTATTGAGTTCCGCCGCATGCGCCGCGTAATTTCGCCCGACACAATAAACCTGTCCGACTGGGAGTGTGATCACATTCCCGTTTATCCATTGGTGTTGATAGTCCATGTCCTTGTGGTTCCTTGGCGATTAAAAGTCGATCCCTGACCAATTTTGATAACGAATTAATACAGATTGCAAGACAGAGTTAGCATTTCAAAGGTCGCTGACTTGTTGATTTTCAACTCAGCGCTAACGATAAAGCAAGGCACACAAGGGAGCCAATATGGAGCACTTTACCTTAGAAGAACCAATTGCCTGCATTATCTTTGACTGCGACGGCACCTTGGTTGATTCAGAGCAACTGTCTCACCAAGCCTTAGTTGCTACATTTGCGTCTTTCGGCGTGGCAATTGACTTGCAAGAATCATTGGATCATTTTGAGGGTGGCAAACTCACCGACGTGTTGCGTCAAACCTGTGAGCGCTATGCCGTGCAACTCCCTATCGACCAATTAGAACCCAGGTACCGTACCTTATGCCACCAGCTGTTTGAACAATCTTTACAGCCCACTGCAGGCATTGAAGAAGTGCTAAAAACGCTGGCCACCCAAGGCATCGAGATGTGTGTTGCCTCCAATGGGCCGACCGAAAAGATGGCGCATGCACTAACCCTCACCGGCTTAATGCCTTATTTTGAAAACCGACTCTTTAGCGCCTTTGATACCAACAGCTGGAAACCTGCGCCGGACTTGCTTCATTATGCTGCCATGAATATGGCATGCCCGTCTCAACAGTGCATTTTTATTGATGATACCAATCGCGGCATTCAAGCGGGTATTAACGCCAACATGCGCACCATACACTTTAACGCTAACCCAAACGCACTCACCACAACCCACCCATTGGTGCATCGTGAATATTCAGCCGAAGGGCTTAGGCAATTGTTTTCAAAGGCGTATGTGGCGATCTCACCGTGAATGGCTGCTCAGCGCAATTGCATGTTGGCGCCACCATTCTTCGTCGACACGAATGGCCTGTAATTGACCCGCGCGCTCAATCAACCAATGCCGCTCCAATTTCAATGCGGGTGTACCAACCGCTACATTGAGTGCCGCCATCGGCGCCCCTTCTAAGGCTTCCCAACGGCTGGTCCAGTGACATTGATGAATGGTTACATTGGCAGACAATTTCTCGCTCATCGTCTGCTGCTGATATTGTGGGTAATAGTCAGGTTGTAAGTAAGTGCGAACATACCCCACAGGTACGCCCACTGACGAGACAACGCCTTCTGCTTGATAGATCGCACTAAAGGGTGGCAAGTGCATCTGTTGGCTCATTTCTGCACTGGCTAGCGTCGTCGTTTCTTTTTGAATCGCAAACTGTCCGCCTTGTGCGGCGAAATCAGTCGTCCAGTCTATCAAGTCACTGGGGTTATACCGCCAAGGATTCGGCGCAATAAACCAACCTCGCCGATCAAGCCGGTAGATACGCCCTTCTGCTTCTAAAACCGCGAGTGCTTCACGCAAAGTGACGCGCGTCGTATGGAAGGCTTCCGCTAACTGCCGCTCTGAAGGCAGCTTTTGCCCGGGGTCAAGTTGACCACTGTTGATTTGCTCTAAGAGTTGCTGGCGGATCGCCATAAACTGCATCATTGAATTAATACGCCTAGCCAAGGTTTGCGTTTCTTATGTGATCTTTCTCAACTTGCCTATTAAAACCTGACCTCAAGGTGCCAGAACTAGACATAGGTTAAGATAGAATCGCCAGTCTACTCGGAATTGCAAACAAGAACAAAAGATGTGCCAACGGATTAAGCAGGCTTTATCAAGGATTAGACCATGCCACACATTCACACTTTTCGTGTGTAGTTGGCTATTCGTTTCTCTCAGCTTGATGACCCAAAGTCACGCCGATGATAACCAGCTATCCGATTATTTTATCGAAACGTGGACCTCTGCAAGTGGCCTGCCTCACAATAGCATTAACGCGATTGAACAAACCACAGATGGCTACCTGTGGTTCGCAACGTGGGAAGGTATTGCCCGTTATAACGGGCTAGAGTTTGTTCTTTTCGATCGCGGTCCCAAAACCCGAATGCAAGATTCCGGCACCCGCGCACTCGCGGTTGGTCCCAAAAATGAACTCTACGCGGGTGGCGCACGCGGCAGTGTGGTGATGCGACAAGGGTTTTCATGGCACGCTTTACCGACTGCACCCAGTTTAGTGAACGATATTCTGCGTGACGCTGACGGCGGCCTCTGGCTCGCTATCGAAGGCATGGGCGTTGTCTATTACTCGGCTGAACAGTTGCAAATGCCTACTCCCCAACCCACACACTTTATCGAGACAATCAGTAGTTATCGTCTCGCGTTAGCGCCCAACAAGCACATCTATGCCGCCACAGAGAAAGGGGTTTATCTCTTGTCGGCGCAGCAGGGTGCCACGCCCATCTCTCATCATAACCTGTTCGAAAAAGTATTCTACGTCGCCACGGCTAACGATGGTGCTCTTCTCGTCGGCTCTGAGCATGGCGCTTGGCGCTATCAACAACAGCGGTGGACACCTCTCGATGGCGCCTTGCTTAACCAAGCCGTCACTCTGGTAGAACAAGACAGTCAGGGGGCTTATTGGTTTGGCACGCTGAGCCGTGGTGTTGCCCACTTGAGCGATGGCGAACTCGACTTTCTCGACAATCATCGAGGGCTGCCGAACAATCGCATTTTATCTTGGTTTGAAGACAGCGAAGGCAGTATTTGGATTGGCACTAACGGCGGGGTCATGCGTTTACGCTATGCCCCCTTTGTCACCCTGACCGCAGACCAAGGGTTGGCAGGAAATTACGTGCGTACCGTCTTAGCAGGCCAAGACCATCACGTTTGGGTAGGCGCGAGTGAGGGGCTTAGCCAGATAGATACACAGCATGGTAGTGCTCGAATACTAACAGATAATGTGTCGGTGCTCAGTCTTGCCCATCGCCGTCAAGGTGGACTCTGGGTGGGAACCTATCAGCATGGACTTCAGGTTTGGCAAAACGGCTCGCTGCATACGCCGCGCGGCATCAATGGCCACTTGCCCGATGATGAAGTCCGAGCGATTTTAGAAAGGCCTGATAACACCTTATGGGTTGGTACTCCTCGCGGATTGGCAAAGCTCAATCAGGGGACCCTAGCCCAGCTTTATGATAGCCAGAATAGCGATATGCCCGGCAGTTATGTCATGGCATTGGCGAGCGACGAACAAGGTAAAGTCTGGGTAGGAACCGGACGCGGGGTTAGCTATATTGAAGCGGGTCAACTCCACACACTTGATCTCTCACAACAAGAGCAAGCTCAGTATGTCTTTGGCTTTTATATTGAGCCGGGATTTGTTTGGATGGCAACCGACCGGGGCGTGATTCGTTACTCGCAAGCCGATGGAAGCCTTGCGCTTGTTGGTCGTCCACAGGGCTTACCGATCGATAAATTTTTCCAAATCATCAAAGATGATAGCGATAATTTTTGGTTGTCGAGTAACCGTGGTATTTGGCGCATTAACTATCAACAAGCGCATCAAGTGGCCGACGGTACGCGCCAACGCATCGATTTTGAGCATTATGATCAAAGCGATGGCATGGCGAATAACCAAGCCAATGGCGGCTCGTCACCCGCAGCGACGATAACACCAGACGGCACCTTACTGTTTGCAACCGCCAAAGGCGTGGCCAGTGTGAGTCCGGATAGAATTGCGCGATTGCTCAGTCGCCCACTGCCTATTGTGATGCAGCAAGTCCAATTTGATGGTAAAGATATTAACCCCGAAGCCAATGATATTGCGCCAGCGGGTACCAATCGCGTCCTCTTTTCTTACGCTGCGCTCGGCTATTCGATGCCAGAACAAATCCAATACCGTACCCAGTTGGAGGGGTTTGAGCTTGATTGGGCCTACCGGCACGAGAGTCATGATGCGGAATACACTAACCTGTCACCGGGGATTTATACCTTTAAAGTAAGTGCTCGCTACCCTTATGGGGAATGGAGTGACGATGTATTGCGTTACCAGTTCACCTTAGAGCCTTCGTTGTGGCAACGTTCGGACATACGCGCACTTGGCTTTTTTCTTTTTGTGAGCGCAGCGTACGGCATCTTTTTATGGCGTATTCAACGCTTACAACAAAAGCAATTGCAGCTGAAAGCCCTGGTCAAAGAGAAAACGCAGGCGCTTCAAGCGCAAGCCGATGACTTTGAGCGGTTATCCAAAGAAGACCCTCTCACCGGGCTGGCGAATCGTCGTGCGTTTGATGAATATTGGCATCATGCCTTTGACCAAGCACGTGAATCTGGCGAGCCATTGCAGGTCGCTATTCTGGACATTGACCACTTCAAACGGATTAATGATCATTACTCCCACTTAGTGGGCGATCTGATTATTCAACGTGTTGGTGCGTTTTTAAATCAAGAACAAAAACACTTACGCCATGTGGCACGCTGGGGAGGCGAGGAGTTTACTCTGCTGTTTGCTGGCAGCGTTGCCGACGGATTCAGCTATTTCGACCACCTGCGTCGCCAAATCGCAGCGCTAGACCTGTCTGATATTGACACCACGCTCTCGATTACGGTCAGCATTGGCATGGCGGGTAATCAGCAAGCCAGTGACTATGTCGATGGTCTAAAACGCGCCGATCAGGCGCTGTATAAAGCGAAACGCGATGGCCGCAATTGTGTCCGCCAAAGCAAGAGTGAGCCGGTTGCTCGGTAGAGCGATGAGATCAAAAAAGGGAGCGTTTGACGCTCCCTTGTTCATGGTTCATTACAGCCTCATGCCGTCAACGATTACGCCATGGTATCTAGGCTTTTCTCGTATCCTTCAAATTGCTTAGAGACAGACTCGCTTGGACCACCGGTCAGTTTACTGATGATGATCGCACCTAGACCAGCCAAGAAGAAACCTGGGACGATTTCATACAAATCATAGATGCCACCCGACATCTGCTTCCAAACAACCACGGTGATACCACCAATCAAGATGGCAGCAAGTGCACCGTTACGGTTCATTCCACGCCAGAAAAGGCTCAGGAGCAAGGCCGGACCGAAGGCAGCACCAAAGCCTGCCCACGCATATGAGACCAAGCCGAGTACCGAACTTTCTGGATCCATCGCAAGCCCCAGCGCAATCGCAGAAAGCAAGATCACAGCACCACGACCTACCATCACCACTTCTTGTGTGGACGCGTCAGGACGGAATACTTGCTTATAGAAATCCTCTGCCAATGCCGATGAAGAAACCAGTAGCTGTGAATCGGCGGTACTCATGATCGCAGCCAAAATAGCAGCTAACAGAATACCCGCAATGACGGGATGGAAAGCAGCATTCACCAACAGCATGAAAATTTTCTCGCCGTCTTTCAAATCACCGGTCATGTCATTTTGTACGTACAAAATCCCAACCAAACCGATCAACACCGCACCAAACATCGACAACGCAGACCAACCCACCGCGATACGACGCGCTGTGGTGATGTCTTTGTTTGAACGCGTCGCTTGGAAACGGGCCAAGATATGAGGCTGACCGAAGTAACCCAAGCCCCAAGCAGCTAATGAGATGATGCTAATCCACGTCAGCGGCTCACCGTTAACATCGCGCCAGAGTGTCATCAGCTCAGGATTGATCGCGGCCACATCATTGCCCAGTTTGAAGACACTGCCATCCATAATAACAAAGGGCACAATCAGTAGGGCTGCCGCCATTAATAGCCCCTGAACCAAGTCGGTCCAAGAGACGGCTAAGAAACCACCAAACAAGGTATAGGACACAACGCAAATCGTGCCAATCACAACCGCGGTGGTGTAATCAAAGCCAAAGACGGTAGTAAAGAGTTTACCACCCGCCACCAAGCCTGAACTGGTGTAGAAAAGGAAGAAAAGCAAAATGAAGAAGGCCGAGATCGTTTGCAGAAGCTTTGACTTATCTTCAAAGCGACGCGAGAAGAACTCAGGCAATGTCAATGCATTGTCGACTTCAATACTGTACGTACGCAAGCGCTTGGCACAAATCAGCCAGTTGAGGTAGGTCCCCAACAGCAAACCGCCTGCTAACCAAAGTGATTCCATTCCAGCCGCATAGGCATAGCCAGGAAGGCCAAGCAGCAACCAACCACTCATATCTGACGCACCGGCCGACAGTGCCGCAGGCCAAGGACCTAATGAGCGGCCACCGAGAAAATAATCCTCGGAGTCGGAGGTACGTTTATACGCATATATACCAATGACAAGCATCAGTATGAGATATGCAAGAAACGTGGCACTGATGGCATAGCTATTGTCTATCATATCTGTCCCTCAATTACATGGCCCCTTCCGGGGCCATCTCTGGAAAGTTAATGTTCACCACTGCCGAGTTCCAGAAGCGTGGCATTACCACCTACAGCAGTGATATTAATTGTGCGGGTGCGCTCGGTCACAAAGCGCAGCACATAGTCAGGCGCGCCGATAACCGGATACAGCTGGGTATCGGACTCTGCGACCAGTGCTGCAATCACACCCTGTCGTTGTGCAAGCTGACGATTGACATCACGTACGTGTGTAAGCGTGCCTGTCGTCGCTAAACCCACAATATTGGGATGCGCCAAGAGCGGCGCGTTGGTATCAAGGTCAACACGAATGGCCACCCTGTCCGGACACCCTGCTTTGACCAAATCGGCCAACACGGCATCCGCCATATCGGTGTGAGTGCCCTCTACACTCACCACCACACAATTACCTGCCACCAACGCAGCCGCTAACTGCCCACACAGTGCGACATGCGTCAACGACGCATCACCTGTGATAGCAAACGTCCCGCGACCAACGGTATACAGCTCGTTGGTTTCCCCGGTTGGGCCAGGTAACTCGTGTACTTTATCGAGCAAACGCTCGGCACTATCACACTGAAATCGAATCATTTTTGCTGCGTCTGCAAAGGCTTCACCTCGTGCTGACACTGTGTCAGACCAACGCTGCAATAGCGCGATACGGCCTGCGACACCTTGATCGTTCCAGTCTTCCCATACCGCTTCAGATTGCTCAATGATGCTATTTAATTGGTTCATTTTTCTCTCCTGATCCTTTCAACCGACTTATTGGGCATTCACCGTCGCTTGAGTGAAGCGATACAAGTAATGCGGGCCACCGGCTTTCGGGCCAGTGCCTGATAAACCACGACCGCCGAATGGCTGAACACCAACCACAGCTCCAACTTGGTCACGGTTGACGTAACAGTTGCCAACACGTGCACGGTGTTCAATATGCGCACAGGTGGTTTCATTGCGGCTATGTACGCCCATCGTCAGGCCAAAGCCCGTACGGTTAATGTCATCAATCACCTTGTCCAACTCTTCAGCGCGATAGCGCACAATGTGAAGAATGGGACCAAAGTGCTCTTCACTGAGCTGATCGATGCTCCGGATCTCAAAGGCCGTTGGCGGCACAAAGGTTCCTTGGTCACACTCAGGAGAGAGCGCAACTTGCGTGACTAACTTGCCACTGCGTTTCATTTGTTCGATATGCGCGAACAACTTGTCTTTCGCGGTCTGATCTATGACTGGACCAACATCCGTCGACAGCAATTCTGGGCGTCCAACAGACAGTTCAGCCATTGCGCCTTTGATCAAGCTAATCACTCGATCGGCGATATCTTCTTGGATATAAAGCACGCGAAGTGCCGAACAACGCTGACCCGCCGACGCAAATGCTGAACGCAATACATCACGAACGACTTGCTCGGGTAAGGCGGTGCTGTCGACGATCATGGCATTTTGACCGCCGGTTTCTGCCACCACAGGCACAGGGTCGGCATCTCGCTCTGCCAAGGTACGCGTAATACGCTGCGCCGTTGGCGTCGAGCCCGTAAAGGCCACACCCGCGATACGCGCATCTTGCGTCAAGGGGGCACCCACCACAGGTCCACTACCCGGCAAGAGTTGAATAACGCCCGCAGGGAGCCCGGTTTCAAGCAACAACTCGATAGCGCGGTAAGCAATGATCGAGGTTTGCTCTGCAGGCTTAGCAACCACTGTATTTCCTGCAACCAGAGCGGCACTCACTTGCCCCAAGAAAATCGCCAATGGGAAGTTCCATGGGCTGATACAGGTGAAGACACCGCGTCCGTGATAACTCACCGATTGTTGGGTACCATCAAAGCCTTGGTAACTAAACGGAGCCGCCTGGAGTTCCATCGCTTGCTGCGGGTAGTAACGCAAGAAGTCAACCGCCTCGCGCACTTCATCGATACTGTCGTGAATAGTCTTCCCTGCTTCTCGGTGACATATAGCCACCAACTCGCCTAAATTCGCTTCTAGTTTATCAGCAAGGTCTAGTAAGTACTTACCACGCTCGCTTACATCGGTTTTTTGCCATTCAGGGAAAGCGTTCGCCGCATTATCCAGCGCTTGGTTAACCTGTTCAGCCGTAGCCCAATCCACACGCCCTACCACTTCGTTGCGATCATAAGGAGCATGCACAGCGTGGCTATCGCCTGATGGTCGTTCACCATTCACAATCGGACCGGCTTGCCATTGGTAATCTCCCATAAAGGGCGCAACGCTATCGGTGAATGGTTGCCATTCAGACGCAATATCCGTCGCAACGCCTTGGGAGTTTTGACGGGTCGCTCCGAAAATCTCACTCGGCAGCGGAATGCGATCATTGTGCAGCGTCGCATGCCCTCGCAAGATATCGACAGGGCTGGCAATCAGATCCTCAATAGGGCAACGTGCATCAACGAGACGGTGAACGAAAGAGCTGTTGGCACCGTTTTCTAGCAGACGGCGGACAAGATAGGGCAGCAAGTCTTTGTGGCTTCCCACCGGTGCATAAATACGTACATCACTATTAAATAGGCCTTTGGCATGGTTATACAAGGCGTCGCCCATGCCATGCAGGCGTTGGAATTCAAAATCCTGATGGGTCGCCATCGCCGCAATCGCTGCGATAGTATGCGCATTATGACTGGCAAACTGGGGATAGATGAGGCCACGCACATGATCGCTCAGTAAGAAACGCGCACACGCCAAATAGGACACATCGGTGGCTTCTTTACGGGTAAATACCGGATAGCCATGATGGCCGGTTTGCTGACACAGTTTGATTTCACTGTCCCAATACGCACCTTTCACCAATCGCATTGGGATCAAATCACCTTGTTCTTTAGCGAGCGCCGCTAGCCAAGTGATAACAGGTAACGCACGCTTAGAATAAGCTTGCACGACGAGACCAAACTTGCCCCACCCTTTAACGGCATCGTCGCGATAAAGTTTTTCAAACAAGGCCAGAGACAGCTCGAGACGATCGGCTTCTTCTGCATCGATGGTGATGGCGACATCTTTTTCTCGTGCACGTTTAAGCAAGACCAATACCGTCTCAAACATTTCTGTCATCACACGATCTTGATTCGCAACTTCATAACGCGGATGCAGAGCAGAAAGCTTAATAGAGACAGACGGCGACGGTCCTGAGTAGCTTGATTTTGCTGCGCCAACTGCATCAATAGCCTCTAAATAATCATTGAGATACTTGCGCGCATCGTCGGCCGTTAGGGCTGCTTCTCCCAACATATCAAAGGAATAGGTAAAGCCTTGGCTACGCGGCGTCTCACCGTTTTTTAACGCCTCGTCGATATCACGGCCCAACACAAATTGGTGACCCATGATTTTCATCGCTTGATGCATCGCTTGACGAATCACAGGCTCAGAGAGCTTATTCACTAAACGATTGATCACAGACGCAGGTTTTCCTTCGGTGCTCTCATCCAAAGTGACCACTTTGCCCGTTAACATCAGCCCCCACGTTGAGGCATTAACGAATAGCGAGTCAGAATGACGCAAGTGTGCTTTCCAATCGGCAACGCTAAGTTTGTCACGGATGAGTGCATCGGCGGTATGCGCGTCAGGAATGCGCATCAGTGCTTCTGCTAGACACATCAGCAAAATGCCCTCGCGTGTGTCCAAGCTGTATTCCAGCAACAACGCATCAATCATTTGCACGGCTTTCTTATCCGCACGGACTTGCTCAATGAGCTTGGTCGCCTGGTGGCGTGTTTGTTCACGCTCTGTCTCTGACGGCTCAGCAAGAGGGATCAATTGGGTTAGCCATTCACTTTCATCAACACAGTAAAGTGGCGATATTTCAGACCAAATCTGCGCTAGCGGACGCTCGATAAACGATGGCTGCATAGCATCGATGGCTTTAAACATAGTGGTATCCTCACTCACGTCCTTCCCAACTCGGGCAGGAAAATGTTACGTCATTGTTACTTGGCGATCGATTCTATGCGGGGTCTATCGTCAGGGTCTTACAAAAAGCTCCGGCATTATTGCAAAATCCTCCGGTAATTAACAAATAAAGCTGTCGATCGCCATGCCTCCATAACAAATAGGACGCATGGCGACGATAAAAATAGGCACGAGATCGCGTTGTGAACAAACGCTAAGGAGTCAACTTAAACTTTGCGGGCGAGACGCCAAAATAGCGTGAAAACGCATTGGTAAATCCACTTTGACTGGAGAAGCCACAGCTGTCAGCGATTTGTGCCATCGTCAAATCACTTTCTTTAATCAGTTGCTTTGCCAACGCGAACCGCTTTTCCAACACATATTGGTGGGGAGTCATCCCGACCTGTTCTTTAAACAGTTGATGGAATTGGCTTTCTGCAAGAAAAACACTACCAGCCAGCTGGGCGACGGTAATCTTGCGACTCATATGTTGGTGAATATAGCGGTCGATGATATCCATGTTGAGCCGATGACCGTCTCGTCGTGGTGAAATGTGGTCACGAAAATGGCGGTGCAACACACACATCAGGGTGTCGGCACACGCTCGACTGAGCAATAAATCGGTTGGATTGGCAATCATTTCTGCCGTTAACGCTTTAATTAAGGTCTGAGCCTGAGTGTCGAGCTGAAAATACGCATCACGCTCAAAAAGGCGAGCGATATTGTCATGCATCGACGCATGCCCAACCCATTCTTGATACGGTAAGTTAATTACCAGTATTTCATTGCGTCCCACACCGGTAAAGGCGTGCTCTTCGGATTCGGTTACCAAGCACCCCTGTCCCGGGCCAACGAGGCTTCCTCGCCCACCGACATCAAATTCCGTTTGTCCTTGCAGCCCTATCACCACTTGTTTGTAATCATGGCTATGGTGCAATTGCTGGCTGGGTAACGCTATCACTTCAGACACTTTCGGCGTCTTTACCATTGACCGTCACTATCACCGTTAACCTATGTCGCATTATTTTGTCACGATTATCAGTAGCACGCGATCATCATCTTTCGGAACTATGATCAAGAACCTCTATTTTTACGGCCGATGTCATTTGGACTAAAAAAATGCGGAAGATCCCTCATTTTTGATTAATAGATCAGCGTAGAAGAACAAAAAAGACAACAAAACAATGACAGTGTCAGCTGCTAAGCTACTGTCTATAAAGCGGTTAAAGGCGATGCGATGAAAAACCTCTTTGCTTGATCATCGTTTCGAGGCGATCAATGGCGATCTTGGCCTTGATCATGGTTCCGTCACACGCGTCGTCACACAATCTTATTTGAAGCGCGGCGGCGCTTAAGGTAATCTCGCGTGGATATTAAAAACAATGAACACAGTTGCACCGATCACGTCGCAGAATGCTGACTGCCGTCAAATAATTAACACGGTTTGCGTGGCAACACTGGTTTCCGTGATAGTCTACTTTTTGGACATAGGTATTATTATTGCGACACATGCGTAAGCAAGGGAACTATGACAACGAAATACATAAAGGCGCTATGTTTAGCGCTCCCTCCCCTACTGCTAACCGAGTTGGCGTTCGCTGAAAACGCGTCTTCCGCGGATAACATCGATCCGGTCAGTGAGTTGGTTGAGAAACTTCGCGCAAAAGAAGATGTGCTGGAGTCTCAAAACGATGAGCTGGCCCTGCAGCAGGCGAAGCTTGATGACCTTTTAGTTAAACGCGCCACGTTAGATGACGAGCTAAGTCAACTGCAACGCGAGCGCAGTGAGGCTAAAGCCCAGCTGGACGCCAAGTTTCAAGACTTGATTGCTGACCCAAGTACCGACATTGGTCCTTATCAGCAGGCGTACCAACAAGCCTGGCAAAAGGTTAATAACCATCAACAGGAACAAGCTGCGAACGAATCAGCGATTATCGAGCAGAAAAAGTTGCTCGCGCAGCAAGAACGCCAGCAGGCTTTATTAGCCACTACGTTGGAAAACCTGCACGAGGCCATGCGTGAAGCTCGGGCTGAACGCTTGCGTAAAGAGTTGACACAAAAAGACACCATTGAGGTTGTCCATAGTGTCACCTGTGCGCCCAATATGACGCTTGCCGCTTGTGCGAATCAAGGTAAGACCTTGACAATGCAACAAGCCATTCGCGAATTCCGTGGCCAAGTCACCGACTTTGTCACCGAATCGGCGGCGGTGAAGCAAAACATCGATAAAGTTGCTTTCAACATTCACGTCACTAACAGTGAAGTGGTTGATGCAGGCTTTACCGGTGGCACCGACTATACCACCCGCATTAAAGCGGAGCTTGTCAGTCGACCGGGTAAAACAGCAGCCTGTCGCTTGTTAGATCTGGAAGATCGCTACTGTGTTGAAACCACACAAGCGCAGCAACAAGCCAAGCATAAGCAACAAGCAAAACGCTGGGTCAATGTCACTGTTCGCTCTAACCGTTATGACGACAGCGTTAAAATTAACGACGTGTCTTATGGCAGCACACCTGTTGAACTGATGCTTCCTGTTGGCACCCATGAACTGACGGTGAGCAAACCTGGGTTTGTCTCATACAATCGCGAAGTTTATCTGGGCAAAGATCAGGTCGTTTGGGCCAAGCTCGAAGAGCAACCTAACCGTCCACCTAGCCCGGGAAAAAAGTTTACTGACCCTGTATCTAATAACCTTGAAGCCCCGCAAATGGTGGTTATTGGGGCAGGTGAATACAAAGTCGGCCCAGACGCACGAGAAAACGTTGCGGTACGCCACTCGTTCGCGATTGGCTCGACGCCTGTCACCGTGGCGCAGTTTGATGCTTTTGTGAATGCGACTGGTTATGTCACCGCTGCAGAACAAGGTAATGGTTGTAATATGTTGGTTAATGGTGAGATCAGCCAAAGCTTGGAATCCGACTGGCGTCAGCCTGGTTTTGACCAAGCCGCAGATTCACCCGTTGTTTGTGTGAACAAGAAAGATGCCAATGCTTATACCAAATGGCTCAGCCAACAGACCGGCCATAACTACGCACTGCCGAACGATGTGCAGTGGGAAGTGGCGGCCCGTGGCGGTACAAACAGCGATTTCTGGTGGGGCAACGAAATTGGTGTCGGCAACGCCAACACAGGCTGGAGCGGTACCGTATGGTCAAACACACGAACCTCACCGGTTAAAAGCTTCCCGCCCAACCCCTTTGGTGTCTATGACACAGCCGGAAATGTCTGGGAATGGGTAAGCAGTGAAGAGCCAATTGCCCGTGGTGGTGCTTGGAACTTTTCACCGCAACGTGCTCGCGCATCAGAGCGCTTGGACGTCGGCGAAAACATGAGTGCTAATTACCTTGGTTTCCGCGTGATCAGAAAAATCTAGTCTGACAAGCGATAGTATCTAAGTCCCTTAAAGCCGCTTTCTCAAGCGGCTTTTTTTCTGCTTACTTTATCGGTAAGCATCATCCGCACGGTACGACTTGCCGACGTACCACGACTGTCCATAACCCAGCCGAATCAACAGCAGAACAATACACTGGTTAAGAAAGCGTTTATCAGTTACTTACACTTTGCAGCATAGATTGATCTTAACCACAATCTTTAAGTAAAGTCACTTTATCTTGTGTCAATGGGTCAAATCCCCCCTACCCAACGTCTAGGCTTCTGGATATAGTGGCAAACGTAAACAGTATTTGTCCCGATAAATGCTTTTACGTAAATCCTAACACTGTTAGGTGCAGTCAACGATAACTAGGGCGGTCAACAACCCTCATGACTCGTTCGGTTATTTAGACAACCTCTTCTACACGTCGTACAGGATACAGCCCGAAAGGGCGACTCTTGTCTTTGCCGGCTTTATGCCGGCATTTTTTTGTGCTCAAATAAGCCTGCCTGTTTTTTTATGTTCAAACGGACAATGGCGTCCAATAATAATAACATTCGATCGTGTAGGCCTTATGATGCAACCGGTTTCCATGCTGCCTCCCTCTCTCTCAATGCTTGAACAGCTGCCAGGGTGCTGGGGATGCAAAGATAAAAACTCCGTGTTTGTTTACGCAAATAGTGAATACTGCCGGCTCGTGGGGCTCAAGCACCCTCAAGAGTGTATTGGTAAAACGGATCACGACATGCCCTGCCCAACCATCGCCTGTGCCGATCAATTTCAGGCGCAAGACAAACAAGTGATGGAAACAGGCAAACGTCTACGGGTGCTAGATATTCATCCTTACGCAAACGGCCGATGGTACGCCCATCTTTTTACCAAAACGCCCTGGTACGATGAAGCGGGGAATATCTGTGGCGTCGTTTTTTGTGGCCAAGAGTTGAGTGACACGGCGATCTTGGAAGTCGGACACTGGATATGCCGCGCAGTGACACATCCAGAGGATCATCCGCTCGACGCACCATCACATCGTCCCGACATCCATTTAACCGCGCGAGAGTCTGAAGTGCTATTCCTGCATCTATATGGCAAAAAGCCGCAATTAATTGCGCAAACTTTAGGGGTATCGGTAAAGACGATTGAAAACCACTTTGCACACCTGCGAGAAAAGTTTGGTGTAGAGTCCAAGGCAGCTTTAATTGAACGCGCGTTGGCGTTGGGGTTCGGCTCTGCGATCCCAGAGCGGTTGCTCTCTAAGCAAGTATCTGTGGTGTTGCGAGATTAACGTACTGAGAATAGAGAAAGTGCTACACAAAGCAGCACTTTTCATTGCTTACATTGGCTTAGGGCGCAAGGCGTTCAACATCCCATTGATCGTCATCGTTGCGCTGGTATAAGAAGCGGTCGTGCAGCCGATGCTCTCCGCCTTGCCAGAATTCAATGCTTTTTGGTTTCACACGATAGCCACCCCAGAATGTGGGCACTGGCACTTCACCTTTTGCGAATTGCTGTTTGAGCTCCATAAATTTACCTTCAAGGGCGGAGCGCGCTGTCAGACGCTCGCTTTGCTTACTCGCCCATGCAGCGATCTGGCTTTCCTTGGGACGGGAGGTAAAGTATTTAAACACCTCTTTTTTAGTCAATGGCTCAGCGTCGCCGGTGATATGCACTTGGCGCTCAATAAAGTGCCAAGGGAAATGTAGGCTAATTTGGCTATTGTTCTTTAAATGCAAGGCTTTACGACTGCCTAGATTGGTGTAAAACACGAACCCATCGTCACTGTAGTCTTTCAACAGCACAATACGTTGGAAAGGCTGACCGTTTTCATCCACTGTCGCGATCGTCATCGCGGTAGGGTCAGGAACTTGAGTTTCTATGGCCTGTTTGAGCCAATGTTCAAATAATTGTAGTGGGCTATCAGGCAAATCATTGCGGCGTAGACCGCCTCGCGTATATTCTCTTCGAATGTCAGACAGATCCATTGCATTCTCCAATTCATTCATTTTTCGTTATTTTGCGCAGGTTGCGCCAGATAGACAAGGATATTCTCGGGTACGGTATTAAACCGACTCCGATCAATGGCCAAGGAGCAAGACGGTGAAAAAGTCGCAATTTGTGTTGTCGGCGACCCTACTCGGCACGGTCTTATCCGTGATCGTTGGCATTGTCACCTTCAACGAAACCAAGTTTCAGTTAATTGCGCAAATGCGCGAGGATGTTCGACAACTCGAAGATAAGCTGTCTGCCGAGCTGGCTCGATACAGTGAGCTACCCGCCGTCCTCGCCACCGATCCACGCTTAGTCGCCTTATTAGCTGATTCGGCGCCCAAACAGCAAGTTGTAGAGATCAATCGTTTATTAGTTCGGTGGGCCTCGCGTCTTGAAGCCGACACCGTCTACCTGTTGAACAGACAAGGGACCACGATGGCGGCCAGTAATTGGCAGAGCCAAGCCTCTTTTGTGGGTCAAAACTATGCGTACAGGCCCTATTACCAACAAGCGATAAAAGGGGGAAAAGGCGCTTATTATGCCTTGGGCAGTCGTTCAGGAAAGCGCGGTTATTATTTTTCCTATCCCGTCCGTGACTCAAATCAACAGGGTTTACTGGGAGTGCTCGTCATCAAGGTTGACCTGTCGATTATCGAACAAGTATGGAAATATCAAACCTTTGACTACCTATTGACCGATCCGCAAGGGGTTATTTTTTACAGCTCTAACCCAGACTGGGTGTACCAAACACTCACTACCTTGCCCACGCCTCAAAAGCAAAGTATTCAACGCTCGAGGCGTTATGGCGACACCCCGCTTATCCCGCTGAGCCAGTTTCAGCATCCTCGCCAGTTAGGAGATAACGCGGTGGTTTCCCTCGGGCTAGATGCCTCTGCACGTCTGCCAATGCTGATGACCACACACACCATCAGCCAAGCAGATTGGCAGCTCTATGGACTCACGCCGATCAGCACCCTTTACCCTTATGTTTTTCAGGCAGTCGTACTATTCATCACGTTTTATTTCTTGGTCACTGTGATTGTCTTAGCATGGTGGCAGCGTCTTGCTGCTCAGCGCCAGCTTGCACGATTAAACCAGAATCTTGAACGTAAAGTCGCACGCCGTACACAATCTTTGCAAGCGTCCAACCTGCAATTGCGTGACACCCTTCATCAATACGAGCGCACGCAACAAGTGCTCAAACAAACACAATCAGAATTGGTACAAGCCGCCAAAATGGCGACCCTTGGAGAGATGTCTGCAGGGATCAACCATGAAATCAATCAACCACTTGCGGCCATGCGCACCTACACAGAAAACAGTCAGCGCTTACTGGCCAAAGCACGCTATCAAGACGTGGAAGCTAATTTGGCGAAAACGCTCGAATTGATTCAAATGATCAGTGACATTGTGGCGCGTTTTAAGATCTTCGCAAAAAAATCACAAACCCGAACAGGTACCCTCGATGTCGTGCCATTACTTCATGCCGCTGTCTCGTTGACCAAAAGCCGCTGGCTTCGTCAAGGCATCACGGTACAGCTTCCCTCACACTCAAGCCCTCTTTATGTTATCGCTGATGCCATTTTGCTTGAGCAAGTATTAGTCAACTTGCTCACCAACGCGATTGATGCTGTATCGAGTACTCCCGACCCTTGCATTCGGTTTGAGACTCAACACGATGCAAGCCGCCTTGAACTGCGTGTGATAGACAATGGTAAAGGCATGGATAGTGAAGCACTGGCACAGGTTTTTACGCCCTTTTTTACCACTAAAGAAACGGGACTCGGGCTTGGGCTGACGATTTCGACGCGGATCATCGAGAGCCTACATGGTCAACTTATCGCTAACACCAACCCAACAGGCGGAACCATCATGATCATTCGTCTGCCCGTTCCGACTAAGGAGAGTGAATAATGGAGCCGACAGTGATTGTGGTCGATGATGAGCCTGCAGTCCGCGATGCGATAACGCAGACACTGCGCCTTGATGACTGGCAGGTCAACGCGTTTGCGACCGCACAAGAGGCATTAGCGGCCCTGACCACCGACTTCTCAGGCGTTATCATCGCCGATATTAATATGCCCGTCATGGACGGTATGCAGCTATTGCAAGCGATATTAGCGCTCGATGGTGAGATGCAAGTGATCATGCTTACCGGCCACGGTGATATTTCTACCGCGGTCGAAGCCATGCGGCTGGGAGCGTACGATTTTATCGAAAAACCTTTTTCAACCGATCATCTGTTGGACGTGTTAAAACGCGCGTATGACAAGCGTGCTCTGGTGCTCGAAAACCGCGAACTTCGCAAGGAGCTTGCAGCGCAAAGTGGCCCCGGGCCGCGCATTTTAGGCAACCATCCGCAAGTGAAATCCGCCCGTCGTCAGCTGGGCTACTATCAGCAAACAGACGATGACGTGTTACTAGTCGGAGAAAAAGGCACCGGGAAAGAGCTGGCTGCTCGCTTTATTCACGACCATGGCAAATGGCAAAACACGCCCTTGATTACCCTCAAATGCCGCTTGCTGCCTACCCATTTGCTGGAGCAAACGTTATTTGGCGGCGAGTTGCCTCACTGGGCTAACAAAGCTGGAAAATTGCATGCTGCAGACGGTGGCTGTTTGTTAATTGACGGCATCGAGGCGCTACCGATCCCTCTTCAGCAACGGTTATATCGCTATATTCAGTTGCGTGATAATCCTGAGCATCCCCAAACCAGTCAGGTTCGCCTTATTGTCACATCACGGTTTGATTTGGCCGAGCGGGTACAACGTGAGCAATTCGATCCCGCATTATGTCAACACTTCCTGACTGGCCACGTTTTGATGCCGCCATTGCGTGACCGCTGTGATGACATTATCCCGCTATTTCAGAACTTTACTCGAACCATTGCGTCACGCTATGGCATCGAAGCCCCAACATTGTCTTCACCACAACAACAACGTTTATGCGCACACAGCTGGCCGGGCAATGTGCGAGAGCTTCGCGCTTATGCCGAGCGATTGGTCCTACTTGGCGAAGATAGGCTAGACAACGAAGCGCCTTCCGCGACCACAGAGTCTAAATTGCCCACACTGACGGACCGTGTCAGTCAATTTGAGTTTGAGATCCTTAGCGATGCATTGCGACGACATGGTGGTCGACTAAAAGACGTACAACAAGAATTGGGCCTCGCGAGAAAGACCCTTTACGACAAAATGCGCAAACACCAGTTAGATAAAGAAAATTTCAAACGTAGCCAACATTAGCGGTTCTTTCGTATCATCGTCGCGCAGTGATACATAGCTTCGCATAAAAACCGACAAATAAAGTAAAAAATCAGCAGCATAGACTAGACTTTTAAGAGCGGTTTCTAACATGGGGAGAGACATGGCTTGGCGCGATAAGTCTCATGCAGTATTGCCCAGAGACGAGCATCTCGATTACATCGATGATAAAACAGCGGCTTTGCTCTTAAACGCGCCAAAAAGTGCGCGTATCTTGTTGTGGACAATCGCTTTGTTTCTGATCGCAGCCGCCATCTGGGCCTCCCAAGCGCAACTCGATAAAGTGACGGTCGGGCAAGGAAAAGTGATCCCCTCCTCGCAACTGCAAGTGGTGCAAAACCTTGAAGGCGGGCTGGTTAAAGAGCTGTTGGTCAAAGAAGGCGATACGGTCGTCCGCGGCCAACGCTTAATCCTTATCGACGATACCCTGTTCCGGTCGGATTTTCGAGAGCGTGAGCAGGAACTCAATGGCTTGCGCGCCGATGAAATTCGCATTCGCGCATTGCTCGAGTCAGTACAAATTAATGACACCGCTGCACTGGAAGAGTGGCGCGACAGCATCATTCTCAATCGTCAACCGCTCCAAGTCCCCAGCGACTTGGCCGCAGCGCGTCCGGGGCTCGTGAACCAAGCACAAGCCAGTTATCAAGAGCAGCTATCGAACATTCAAAACCAGCTGTACGTGACGGCACAAAAAATTCGCCAAAAAGAGCAAGAACTGATCGAGCTCGAGTCACGCATCGACAACCTCGAGCAAAGCTTGGCGTTCGCACAAGAAGAGCTCAACATTACTCGCCCTCTCGCCGAAGAAGGGGTGGTGCCTCAAATTGACTTAATTAAACTGCAGCGCCAACTCAACGATACCCAACGTGAACTATCCTCTGCACAGTTATCGTTGCCTTCCGTGGTGTCATCAATGCGAGAAGCGGTATTCCAGCGTTTAGATGTCGCGTTAACGTTCAGAACAGAACAACAAGAAACCCTTAACCAAGTCGAACAGCAAATTGCATCGATGACAGAGGGAAAAGTGAGCCTACAAGACAGAGTCGCACGCACCGTGGTGACCTCCCCAGTTGACGGCACCGTGAAGAAGTTACATGTCAACACCGTCGGTGGCGTGATTCAGCCGGGGATGGACATTATTGAAATTGTTCCTTCGGAAGACAACCTGCTCATTGAGGCCAAAATCGCGCCACAAGACATTGCCTTTTTGCGCCCCGGGTTGGAAGCGGTGGTGAAGTTTAGCGCCTACGATTTTACCGTGTATGGTGGCCTGAACGGTCAGTTAGAAACCATCAGTGCAGACACCATTCAAGACGAGGAAGGCAACAGTTTTTATTTGGTTAAGGTACGCACCGAGAAAAACAATATCGGTGACGCAGAAACACTGCCGATTATTCCCGGGATGACCGCGTCTGTTGACATCATTACCGGGAAGCGAAGCGTCCTTGATTATCTGATTAATCCTATTGTTAGGGCACAAAACACGGCATTACGGGAATAGGGATGACTGAAATATGATGCCAGTTTGGACACGTATGAGTGCGGCTGTAATAGCGGTACTCAGTTTGCTCCCCGCCGCCCACAGCCAGTCGTTAGAACAGGCAGTGGTGCTCACACTCGCCACCGATCCTGAATTGCGTGGCGGGTTTCACGAGCTGATGAGCTTGCATGAGCAAATGAAAAACAGTGAAGGCGACTACCTTCCCGACATCGATTTAGACGCAGGTATTGGCTATGAGCGTATCGAAAACGACTCCACCCGCGCACAAGGTGATATCGACTTTGATCGCAAAGATGCCACACTAAGCCTGCGCCAGTTGTTATGGGATGGGCAAACCTCACACAATGTGAGGCGCACACGTTATGAAGCCAACAGTCAGCGCTTTCAACTGCTCTCCGATGCGGAAGACAAGGCCCTGCAAGTCGCCGAGGTCTATCTGGATGTGCTTAAGGCAGAACAAGTGTTAGATCTCTCTGAGGCCAATATGGCCGTGCATGAACAAATCCTCTCTGATATTCGTCGCCGCGCGGAGTCTGGAATTGGGTCAACGGCTGACTTATCCCAAGTCGAAGCACGTGTCGCGCGTGCCAACGCAAATTTACTCTCGGCACAAACCAACCTCGAAGACGCCTTTACTGCGTTTTTCCGTGTCGTGGGGGAGCCAGCCAACGAGCCAATTGAACCCGTTGTCGATAACCTTGCCTTACCGCCCTCCATTGATACAGCGTTAGAGCAAGCCGTCAGCCGCAGCCCATTGTTAAAACTGGCACGCTACGACATTGAGGCAGCGCGCGCTCAATACGAGCAGTTTAAAGGCAATCATCTGCCTAATGTTAGTTTGGAAGTCAGTCAAACGTGGGCTGATCAAGTCAGTGGCGTGAACGATACCAGTGATGAATTTAGCGCGATGGTGCGCTTTCGCTATAACCTTTTTAATGGAGGGAGCGATCAGGCCACCATTCGCAGAGGCGCATACGAGCTGAATCGCGCACGAGACATCTTTGACAATGCCTATCGGCAATTGGAAGAAAGTACGCGCTTAGCGTGGAGTGCTTACCAGCTAACCACCCAACAAAAAGTGTTTCTCCAACAACAAGTAGATGCAGCGTCAGACACAGTGCTGGCCTATGAAAAACAGTTTCGTATTGGCCGACGCACTTTATTGGACTTACTCAACACAGAAAACGAGTTGTTCGAAGCACGTCGCGCTTACCTTGACGCGAATTTTGATCATCTCTTGGCGCAATACCGACTGTTGAATAATACCGGCAATCTGTTGAATGCGCTGCGAGTGACAATACCTGCCGAATGGCAAGTCAACGCGGAGGACCACAAATGATGCGAGTCCTATTTTACGCTGTGTGTATCAGCCTCCTCAATGGCTGTGGTTATGCCATTATGGCACCGCCGGTGGCCCTGCAAGAACACGACGTTGCCGATGCGGATAAGGATGGCGTGATCAATGCACGTGACCGCTGTGAACAAACGCCAATCGGTGCCATAGTCGATAATCAAGGGTGTCCCAGTTATGTGGAGCCTGACTCCGCCGTTCAAGCGTCAGAGACGCCAGCCACATCGTTGCGGGTGCTATTTGCCAATGATACCGCAAAAGTCAGCCCCGACTATGTCACTGATATAACAGCTATGGCAGACTTCCTTACCCAGTACCCCGGCGTGTCAGTACGTTTAACCGGTCATGCCAGTGCCATTGGCTCGACCGAGTATAATTTACGCTTATCGCGAGAGCGGGCACGTGCGGTTAGGGCCGAGCTCGTCAGCGCCGGCATTGTTCCAAGCCGCATTGAGATTGATGCGCTGGGGGAAGCGAATGCCACGCACACCGATCCTAACGCGCCACAAGACCGGCGCGTGAGTGCAGAGCTGTTGAACTTTAAAGGAGATGTAGAGAAAGCGTGGACAATCTTCACTCGCCGGCCCCAGTAGTACAGCGAGCCGTATGTCTATGAAGCGATGGGGCGTCGCCATATTGGCCATTTTGCTGTCGATGAGTGTCGGCGGCTTGACCACCACTGAATCGCGTTGGATCCAGCAGGTTTCCGCGTTTTACGGTGAGCGTGCGGGCAAACGTGTATTGGCCTGGCGCAATATGGTCGCGAATACACAGAGTCTGTCGGAGCAAGAAAAGCTGCGCCAGGTAAATGATTTTTTTAACCAATTGTATTTTGTTGATGATATCGAGCTATGGGGAAAAAAAGACTATTGGGCGACGCCCCTTGAGTTTCTCGGCACCAGCGCAGGCGATTGTGAGGATTTTAGTATCGCCAAGTATTTCTCACTGCGAGAACTCGGTGTCGATGATAAGAAGCTACGGTTGGTGTATGTCAAAGCGATTCGGTTGGATCAGTTCCATATGGTTGTCGCTTACTATCCGACACCGTCATCGGAACCTGTGCTGCTCGATAACCTCGACCCAGAAATAAAGCGCGCTTCATTGCGGCGAGATTTGCTACCTATCTACAGCTTTAATGGTAGCCGATTGTGGCTGATGAAAGAGCGAGGCCAAGGGGAGCTGGCCGGTAACTCCTCACGACTCGGACTATGGAATGACTTACGTAACCGCGTCGACACGTTAAAAATGCAAAAACCCGTTAAACTTTTTGATAGGTAACGACCTATGACGTTATTCAACCAAATATTCACCTGGATGCTGGTCATTTTCTTCTTCTTGGTGTTGTCTGTGTTCGGTATCGAGCTCAACACCACGCGCAACTTTTTGCTCAACCAGCAAACCGCAGATGTGAACAATACCGTGAACTCGATGGGCTTGGCCCTCGCCCCTTACTTGGAATCAGACGATAAGGTGGCGGCCGAGTCTGTGATCAATGCGTTTTTTGACGGTGGCTTTTACCGTGAAGTCAACCTCACCCTGCTGTCCGATAACAGTGAAATCGTGCGCGAATATCCAGTTAAAATCCAAGGTGTTCCGCAATGGTTTATCAACCTCGATATTTTCCCAGTGATCACGGAAAAGCAAACCATTACCAGTGGCTGGATGCAATTGGCAGAAGTAGAGGTCGTGGCCCATCCCGGCTATGCCTACAAACAATTGTGGAAGTCGTTTGTACAATTGGGGTCGAGTATGGCGGTCATTTTTCTGATCGCATCGGTCGTGATCGGCTGGCAATTGCGCCGCTCTCTCAAGCCCTTAGCCCGTATCACCGCAAAAGCAGGCGAGATTGCTAAAAACCGATTTGGCGACCCTATTCCGCTTCCCCCGACCATTGAATTAAAAACCGTGGTCAGGGCCATCAATGTCATGACCGAACAGCTGAAAAGCTATTTTGAGCAACAAGCCAAAGAAGCCGACCGATTACGCAAAACCGCTTATCGCGATGCCGTTTCTGGGCTCGGCAACCGCAGCTTTTACGTCGGCCAACTTAAATCTTGGCTCACCGAATCGGGCGTTGGCGGGATGGCACTGATTAAGGTTGATCTGATCAGTGAAGCGTACAAAAAACAAGGGTTCGAAGCGGGTGATAACTTGGTGGAACGTTTTGCCAATAATCTCACCCACACCATTATTACCGATGACAGCATGACAGCGGCCCGTTTGAGCAAGGACGAGTTTGTGATCTTAGCTCCCAATACCGACGCTGATGATCTGCGACTACTCGGTGAAAGTGTGCTGGCAATGGTAGTCGATATGCAAGCCGATCCCATGGGGCTTACGCCGCCGAAAGTGGCTGTCGGTTTAGCCGTGAATGGTGGAGGGAATCGTGATGCCAGTATCTTGCTCTCGCAAGCCGATAATGCGCTTTCTCAAGCGCGGAATACTCCCGATCATCCAGTGGTGCTGATTGACCAGTCGATGGGCGATGCGGCGATGGGTAAACAGCAATGGAAAGCACTCCTTCATGAAGCGGTGGCGAAAGAGCTCTTTGTATTTAAGTTTCAGTCTGTCAGTGACAGCACCTCAAAACTGCTCCACCAAGAGGTCTTCTCGGCGATTGAAAAAGACGGTGAGTATTATGGCGCCGGCCACTTCTTAGGGGCAGTAGAGCAACTTCAGTTGGGTGAGACCTTAGATAAATATGTGATCACCCACATTATGAAAACCCTCGCTCAAGATAAGAGTGCCGGCCCACTCGCGGTGAACTTAACCCTAAGCAGTATCACGAATGCATCCTTTATCCGTTGGTTAGGCAGCGCCATGTACCAAAACAGAGGACTTGCCGGTCGTCTGTTGTTTGAAATCCCGGAAGTGGCGTTTGTCCGCCATGCCGACCACACCAGTCTGCTCACGGATCAAATTCGTCAGGCGGGTTTCCAATTTGGTGTGGATAACTACGGGCGTAACTTCCAGTCACTCGATTACTTGCAACGCTTCAAGCCTGATTACGTGAAAATCGATTTTGCCTATACCAATAATATCGATGACGATGCTCAGGGACATGTGTTGGCGTCGGTGTGTCGTACGGCCCATAACCTCAATATCACCACCATCGCAACACGGGTCGAAACCGAAGCACAGCTTGCTCGCCTCTCGGAGTTATTCGTGAACGGCTTCCAAGGCTATATCTTTGAGAAATCTAAGGACAGCAATGGTTAAAGATCCGCTGCTACAATCTCTCATCTATGTGTCGCGTTATTTCGGTAACGCGAACTCTCCGGACGCACTGGTGTCAGGCCTACCCATTTCCGATGGTTATCTATCGCCCTTTCTCCTTCCGCGCGCCGCCGAGCGCGCTGGTATTGTTGCCAAAGAAGAAACCATGGCCATCAAAGAGGTCTCGCCGTTACTTTGCCCTGCCATTTTGTTGATGAAAGATAACGATGCGTGCGTCTTGCTAGGATTAGATTTAGCAGCTGGCCAAGCAGAAATTGTCCTGCCTCACGCGGATATGACGCCCCAGTGGGTCATGCTGGATGACCTTAATGACGCCTATGTCGGACGGCTTTTCTTACTTAAAAAGCAATTTCGATATGATGAGCGCTCTCCCAAAGCGCAAGTCAAAGATGAAGGCCATTGGTTTTGGGGCACACTTTGGCAATCTCGCCACATCTATCGCGATGTCCTGATTGCCTCATTATTTATCAATGTATTTGCCATCAGTGTGCCGCTATTTTCGCGGTTGGTTTACGACAAGATAGTCCCAAATCTTGCGTTTGATTCCCTCTGGGTGCTGGCCAGTGGCATTTTCGTCATTTTCGTTTTTGACCTCTTGCTCAAACTCCTGCGCAGTTACTTTATTGATATATCGGGTAAGAAAACTGACTTGCTGATCTCTTCACGTATCTACGCCAAAGTGATTGGGATTAAGATGGAAGCACGGCCGCCGTCCGTAGGCGCGTTTGCAAGGCATATGCAAGAATTTGAGTCTATCCGCGAATTCTTTACCTCTGCCTCCATTTCAACGCTCATCGACCTCCCCTTTGCGTTGATTTTTCTCTTCGTCATTTGGCTGGTCGCAGGTCCTCTGGTGATTGTGCCCCTGATTGCCGTCTCCTTGCTTATTATCCATGCCATGCTGATTCAAAAACCGCTACGGCGCACAATTGAAGAAGGCACGCGTTTATCGTCCCAAAAAAATGCCAACCTAATTGAAAGCCTCGTTGGCCTAGAAACGATTAAGATTTTTGGTGCCGAAAGCCAGTTTCAATACCGCTGGGAAGAAGCCGTGGCGCATATGGCGAATTGGAGCATCAAAACTCGACGCTTGACCGATTCCGTCCACAACTCCGCGAGCTTTGTCCAACAGTTTGTCGTGGTCAGTATGATAGTGTTTGGTGTCTATCAAATCGCGGAAGGCGCCTTGACCATGGGTGGACTGATAGCGGCCAGCATGCTCAGCTCTCGCGCAGTTGGGCCCTTGGTTCAGCTTTCTTTACTTTCAACGCGCTATCACCAAGCCAAATCTGCTTTAGATATTATCGAACAGCTCATGGACTTGCCCACGGAGCAAGTGGAGGGCAAACGCTACATTCATCGTCCGATGATGCGCGGTAAAGTCGAGCTAGATAACGTTGACTTCCATTACCCCAATGCCACCTCTCAAGCACTGCGTCGTGTCTCGTTTACCATTTATCCCGGAGAGAAAGTCGCAATCATCGGCCGAGTAGGCTCAGGGAAAACGACCATTGCACGCTTGTTGGTAGGGCTTTATCAACCCACGTCAGGATCCGTGGCTTTTGACGACACCGACATTTCCCAGCTCCATTACATTGATGTGCGTCGTAATGTCGGTTTTGTTCCTCAAGAACCAACCCTCTTTTTTGGTTCGATTCGTGACAATATTACCCTTGGTCAGCCGTTGGCGGATGATATCGATATTATGGATGCAGCGACCCGTGCCGGAGTTCTCGCGTTCACCCAATACGATTCAGCCGGTTTAGAGCGTCAAGTGGGTGAAGGTGGCGTTTTGTTGTCAGGGGGTCAGCGACAAGCTGTCGCGCTCGCTCGCGCTTTATTAGGACGTCCGCCCGTGATCATTTTAGATGAACCCACCAGTCAGATGGATAACCGTACTGAACAGTTCATTAAGACTCAGCTCAAAGACCTTCGCCGAGAGGAGACGCTAATTCTGAATACCCATAAAACCGGTATGCTCGATGTGGTCGATCGTGTCATTGTGATGGAACAAGGCAGTGTGGTTGCGGATGGGCCGAAAAAAGCGGTGTTACAAGCATTAAAAGAAGGGAAAATAAGGAAAGTCAGTTAATCAGTTTACAGTGTAAACTCGCGATTAAGCTTTCGCTTGATAGGGTTTAAGCTGAATTTTTGCATTCTCATACATCAAAATGGACGGACCGTGCTCCGAGTCGACCGAATGCTTTTCTTCCCCGATGGTGCAATGCACTCGGCTCAAAAGAGACTTGGTCGCGACAATCGTCGATTCCCGGTAGCCCGCGGCAATTTGTGCATCCGTCACTTCAATCTCGTGTTCAATGTTGTCTATCTCTTCAAAAAGATGATCGCGCGTGGTGGTAATACGCTCTACCATCGCTGCATCACGCTTTTGAGCCGGTAAGGCTTCAAGCTTCGCTTCTGCGGCTTTGATGCGGTTAAGTTGCGCTTTTTTCTCTTCCCATTGTTTATTGAGATCGACCACTTCACGTTTCAACAACGCCAAGCGTGAGAAGCAATGAATATATGTGTGTGCCCCTGCACTCGCACCGATGATCACCGCCTCCACTTTTTCACCTACTTCGTGTTTACCCCCCGCCAGTGTCCCTTTTCGTTTCGTGGCATCGGCAATCATCAGTGATTTACCCACATGGGTTTGACAGTGCATCGCATGCAACGTGAGCTCGAGGTTGTTGTTAGCACACAAGGTGGCATACTGCGCAAACTTAGCAACGATGTTGCCTTCCGCCACCAAGGTACAATTGATCTCGGAGTCAGAGGCTACTTGGCGGCCGATAATACCATTTTGTATGATAATGTCTCCGCCTGCCGTGATGGTGCATGACTCAACGACACCGCCGACAGTAACTGTGCCGGTCGCAGTCACTTTCATCCCGACTTCGACGTCGCCTTTAATCACCACACTCCCTTCAAAATTAACGTGCCCTGTCCCCACATCGACCGCGTCCAAACTCAAGGCATCATCTACCGCGACACCGTCATCCAATAAACGCGGAATACCCGCCATGGTTGCCACTAAGATATTAGGGTCTTTATTGCTGAATTCACTGCCATCATGTGCATTCAGCGCCATGGGTTTACCTGGTGTGGTCGGTAATACCGACCCAGTCACAGTGAAGCCTTCGTAACCGGCAGTTTCAGGCACCAGCTTGGCGAGTGGCTGACCATTTTTCACCATCACCATCTCACCGAGATCACGCATATCGACTCGCCCGTCATCACGCTCTCTCGGTCGGCGAACGCGATCGGCGGGATCTTCGATTAAATAAACGATATGGGCGTCTTCACCCGGCACTGGCTGGCGACCAAACGCAACCGGTACATCCAAATATTCGCCTGGTTTTAAGCGCCCAGAAGCAGAGAGGAGTTTTTGTAAGGTTGGCTTTTTGATGCCACGCACAATGTTGGCTTCACGCAAGGTCGAGAGAATATCATTGGCTTTAAGACCACTGCCACCACAGGCACCATTCACGACTAAGTAGGCTGTCATTTTATCGTCAGCAATACGTGCTTCGACTGTTGCATCACGGCTTTCGGCAATGATGATTTCTTCGGACTCATCATGTTCGGCACTGTCATTCAGCTTGGCGAGCGCAGATTGAATCGTATCATCAAAGCAAAAGAAACTTCCGACCTTGTTGGCAACCAACCAGTCTTTAATCTGATGTTTATCAACCGGCTCATCGCCTTGATGATGTCCGCCGATTGATAGATATACTCGTTGTCCATCCTGCGATATACGTAGGATTTCGTCTAGCATCTTGGTCCCTGCCTATTCGGTCCTTTTGAAAACCATATCGTCAACGCGAAACAGTCCTCGTCATGAGTTTAAACCTTTATCGAGGCGAAATCTTTTGGGTAGTTTCTTATAAATTAGCTGACATTGAACGCAATCGCGCGCAATTGTCTCATTAATAATAAATTATAGGGGTTTTGGCACACATGGAAGTGAGGTCACGTCTAAAATCGTGAGGTAGTAAGCGTTTATCATAAAAAAGTGTGAGGATGCAGTGAGAAGCGTACATCTTATTGCATATCACGCATTCCGGTTAGAATGCGTGCTATCTAACACGATTATATCTTCGTCACCGTTAAAGCTGAGCGTAGGCATTGCGTTTTGGCAATAATTTACAGTGTAAATAGGGGCAGCGATAGGACGTCAAATTTACACTGTAAATAGAGGCTAATTATCCAATCGAAAAGCCACGTAATCACGCAGGGCTTTCTCTGCCGCCTTCTTACCTGACAGATTAAACCGAGCACAGACAGTTTGCCAACAAAGGCCTTGTAGGACTTTACTGGTTAATAGCGCCTCGCGCCAATCCCACTCGACAGGCGACGTTGACTGAAATGTCCACCGAGTCCAGGCTTGCAAACTCCCAATCGCCGCTTCAGTGCCAACACCGCCGGCCGCATACCCCTGCACTTGACGAGTCTCCGCATTGGTTAGCGGACGAGCGGGCATGAATGCGACCAGTGTCGCCGCAATATCCGGCTCCAAATTCTGGTGTGCGCTCATCAATAAAAGGGGGAAGCTTTGCTGAAAAAGCGTCACGGCTTCTTTCATCCATGTCATCGTCTCTACCGGCCTAATTAACTGCAATGAGTAACATCCGCTAGCCTGGTCGCGCTTGATGCCAAGTTTGACCGGTTCAAAACCCTGCTTCTGCCAAAAGAGGATAAGGTCTTTTGTCGTCCCAAAACTGGTGCCTATACAGGCTATATTTTCTTTCGCGGCTTGCTGTTGAAGATGCGTCAGTAGTCCACTTGCGACACCGTGCCGACGCCATTCAGGAGCGACCGCAATGCGCTGAATACGCCATAGCTTGTTCTCTAACACCGTTGCGTATCCAAGGTGAGTCGCCAATGATTGTGCCAGTAAGTGCCCGCGAATACGGCGAGTGCCTGCAATCACTGCCTCACTTAACGGAGTTGAAAAGCCTCCCTCTTCCGCCACCACCACAACGCCAATCGTGTGTTCACCTTGCTTGGCAACGACGATATGCAAACTATCATCATCAAGCAACAAGGCTAAATCATTTGGCGATGTTTGATAATGGGCCGTCATCAATAAAGAAAATAGCGTGACCAACTCTTGTTCATGATGGAATAGATGTTCAGCGCTGAGCGTTTTAAACTGCAAAACGCTATCCGCAGACGGCTCCACCTTTGGTGGTATCACATCGTGAGCTACATTGAGTAGGAAAAGCTGATTCAGACAGGTCTCTACCGGATCGCCTTCGGCCCAACGCATGGGTTCGGTTAGGGTGAGAGAGCGCCACTGTGGCTGTTCTTCTTCGAGGAGCGCGCGTAATCTAAGCGTAAAGGCGCGACCCGTTCCTTCATAACCATGCTCGGTACTGGCAATGGCGACACGGCTATACTGGCGAAGGAGCTGACTAAGCATGGGCAGTGGAATGGCTGCCGCCTCATCAACGAGAAGAAGATCGGCGTCGGGGCATTCTCGCAGCAACGCATCTGGCGCGACAAAGCGAATACGACTACCTTCAACACCAACATCAAGCCCATTCACATCCGTTGTGCCCAGCTGCTGTTTGGCATGGGCAAACAAGGTAGTGACATTGGCGGGAGTTGGCGACGTCACCACAATTTGTCGCGGCGCTTGTAAGGCTAACTGCGCTGCCGCTATTCCCATCGCCGCGGATTTGCCACGTCCACGATCCGCGGTCAGCAATAAGGGTCGACGGCGATGCCCAGTCACTACTTTTTTTAATCCGTTAATTGCATCTTGTTGTGAAACGAGATGAGATACGTCGGATAAAGGCGGAAGGGTGGGCGCCCGACAACCTTGATGTGAAATCCAAGCCACACTGTCCGTATTTTGCAAAAGCCGAAGCATTCTTCTGACCGATAACGGTAAGGTCGCCACATCGGCCGCCACCTGCAAGATGATCAGAGAGCCGGCTCGACAGCAACCACTGATCGCACAGAAGGCCTCACTATTAAATGCCCCATCAACGTCCACTAACAGATGGCCACACTCTTGCCCTAACCATTGTTTGGCTTGCCGCCAGCTGATGACATCCGGTACATCTTGACTTGCTACGCGACGCACTGGCGCTTCTCCTAACGCCAAGAGGATGTCAGCCACCGACCGCTCAGAGACCACCAGTTGACGATGCGAGCGGGCTTGGGCTGTTTCAATGAGCTGAGAGAGAAACTGGGACAACAGAGACGTGGCCAACATGAAGCGCCTAATCGAGTAGCAAACAATAGGCTGATCATAACTGAAAGCAAAAAAAACGGCACGCAATGCGTGCCGATATTCAATCACGAGGTCGAGGCTTACACGTTATCAAGCTGCTCTTTAATTAATGCGAGAATACGCTCAGCTTGCTGATCATCAATCTTTTTAAGGTTGATGCTTAAACTACTGCCTTTGCGTCGATACGCCGCACGGCCTTCTACTAAGGTCGTTGATTGCTCTTTTTGCTTCGCTTTTGGCGTAACTAACTCATCCTTAAATTGCTCGATGTGCAAGGTCACTTCTCGGGTAATACGCGTCACGCCTTGTGCATCCACTTGTTGCCACAACGGCGTATTTCCCAGTTTATCCAATAGTGCCTGCTGTTGACTGTCGTCTAAGCCAAAGAACAAACGATGCAACTTCACAATGGTCGGACGGCCAAGTTCGGCGACACTCGGATAGGCTTGCAGTAATGGCAAGGGTAGGGCAGCAGCCTTCAGCGCACCACTGACCAGTGCTTCACTGCACTGGCAGACGGTTGCCAACGCCTTTTGATCAGCCACTTCGCCACTATCCAACATGGCTTGCATCTCTTTGCCTCGCTCATACAACGACAAAGGTTTATGCGCATTGGCGACATCAGAAAGAAATTTTGCATGACGCGTACTAATACCTTTCGCGACATAAACGAGGAAGTCTTGTTCTGCAATCAAGCACGACATGCGACGGCGGCTACCGTCCAATACCTCAATGCGTCCATCATCTAACCAACGTCCCACCGCGGGGTATTGCTGACCACGGTCTTTGAGCGTAGTGAGAATATCTGATAACGCGAGCTCATTAAGAAACGACTGCTCTCGGGCGTTTTTATCAAATACCGTGGTTTTCTCGGCGATATCTGCCGCCGGTACTTTAATTAGCTCAAATTCAACAGTATTTTCGCCGGCCACGGCCAGCTCAATCACCGCCGCTTTTTCGCTAGCCGCTTTTTGCGCTTCTTGCGTGGTGGTGGCGCGACGCTTGTCGGCTTTGGCAAACAAGCGTGCATTCAAATCGGAAGTTTTAATCGCCATTCTTCTTTATCACTCCTGATTGAGCAATGCCCAGTGACTATGTAGCACACGCTCAAGCTCAAGCCCAACACGGTGCACCGCTTCTTGCGCAGTTGATAGCGTCTTCTTACCTCCCTCAAAGTCTTGCGAGGTCAAATCAAAGACAGTGCTATACGTATCTGCACAAGTCTCAAACGCGCGGCTTCGAGGAATCGTCGCCATCATCACTTGGTCACCCAAAAGGTAGTTCATTTCAGTCAACACTGAAATTTGCTTTTTATTATCATCTTCAAACATGGTTGGCATTAAGCGCACAAACTCGAGACCATGCCAATCTTCAGGGAACATTTCATACACTTGAGGTAAGTGCTGGAAAAAGTTCACCGTTGACGCCCAATCTAAGCGCTTGGCGGCACACGGGATCACCAACGCATTTGACGCATACATCGCATTCCAAACGAGGGGATCGATGTGCGGACCCGTATCAATCATGATCACATCGAACTCATCACTGATAGGATCAATAACCTTCTCTTTGAGTAATTCGACGACATCGAGCGACTGACTGCTTGCCAATGCTTGCCAAGCTTCTGCGTTGAACATGGCATCCTCAGGAAAGGCAGCCATGGTTTTTAAGTTTGGATATTGCGTCGGCAACAAGACATTACGCATCATAAAGTCTTTATCTGCCGCTTGGGGGGTATTATCCAGCATGACGTCGACCGCCGAATAAATCCCTTCCTGTTCCGTCAGGCTGATTTGTGGATTGAGGAATAGACGCAACGATCCTTGAGGGTCAAGGTCAATTAAACAAATGCGATAGCGCTTCTCCAGGTTTAATGCCATACAGGCCGCGAGATGCACCGCACTCATTGATTTACCCGTTCCGCCTTTCTGGTTCTGGATGTTAATCACCCAAGGCTTATGGGCTTTTCCCTTACGCTCATGAAAAGAGGGGACATTGGCCGCATCCATGATTTTATGAGCTTCATCTAAGGTAATCGAGTAGTGGTTTGCATTGTTCTTGGTGAACTGATGCCCTTGCTGCTCCATACGAGAAATTGCTTCATCTAGCTTACGACGGGTTAAGCCAGATCGGGTTTCCATCAACGCTTTTGACATTGGTGGAAACAACTGATCATGTCGCTCTTCCATCACAATTTCGACGCGATCAGACTGAACTTGTTTCGTCTGCGCAGCGATATTGCGAAGGTTTTCAATCGTCTTTTCCCTATCCATCTTCTTTTCGCCATCATGAGGAATAATTGGCGATTGTACAGCACTAAGAAGTAAATACAATAAAAAGCTGAACAGATAGCAATCAAATAAAGATCCTGCTCACAATTGTTATTCTAGCGAATATAAGGGCAGTTTTGCCGCCATAATTTTGCGATTGATTGTAGGACAAACGCCAAACATTTAGAATGTCACAGTGTCACTTATTTACAATGTAAACGGAAACACTTCACGGAAGCCTATTTCATGATGGACAAATTACGGATGGTGTCATTTCAATCTTAATTGTCTGTCTGACGATACTCCACGAGTCACCTTTCTACCTCGCTTGATGCTATTAGTAACCTTTAACATGGCTTTTGATCATTTATCCCGAAAACATGATCAAGGCAGATGCGATGTAAAGCGTAGTAACCTTGATCATGCTTACGCTATCGGTATCCCTTTTAAGGAACGATGATCAAGTAATATATCCGTTGAATTTGTCAGCAAATGGACGCTCACTGACACCAGTGAATACGGAAAAATGATCAAGTGAACCGCGACAAGCGGACTCTTCCCTATTCAGGCCGGAACGATGAGACCAGTTGGCTAAAATACGGTGAATGTCCGATGTAGCAAGGGATCGCAAAGGATCGTCTCACCATTCCGCAGCTACAGTAGGCTCGCAGTTATCGCTACGCATACGATCCAACAGCACGATCGCCATCATGATCATTGTTCCGTAAGTCGGACACATATCTCGGCTTCGCTAATCTACTGTGAATGTCATTTCAACTTTAAGCCCAAGCGCTCCTTTTCCCTCATCACCTGGTGACAATCTCACCAATATTGACTGGAAAAGCTGAAAATGACGCTAGCTTGATCATAGTTCCATACCATAAACAGCCGATATCCAGCAGATTTTGGCTAGGATAACCACACAAGGTAATACTTGCCTGTGGATAAAGTGTGTGTGAGCCATGATCATCGTTTCAATTGATTGGTGATCATCGCTTCGCGCCATTGATGATCATTGATACGGGCATTACATGATCATCGTTGGTAAAGTATGTTGATCATGCCTCCGACCTTGTGTTGATCATGCTTTCGGGGGTGTCAAAAAATAAAATGCTAATAAACAAACACTTAAATAATATTCGCCGCATGGATCAATAGATCAGATCATCAAATTAGATCAGTTAAATCATAAAGATCAGTTAAAAGCGCCAATAAAAAAGATCTTTCTTTTATGATTTTTTTTTATTAGGATTTACCTGGAAGTATGGTCAATTTACGGTCTTTGCTTATTTGACTATTCTCGCTCTCCAATGAGCAAGCTATCGGGAAAGGAACGAACTGCACATGAGCAGCACCAAACCAGAAAAAATACTGATTAAAGCCCCACGATCGCACAAAGATGGGCATCTTTTTGAAGTGCATGCTCAACTTGTGGACTGGCTTGCTCAATATGAACATTTTAAAGGAGTAACCAAAAGTATTCTTGAGTTACTGAATCTGATTTCAGTTCGTGGCTTTTCCTCCCAAGATGGCTATGTGTCAACCACAGAATTGGTCGATGCCACTGAAGGCCAACTCACCCGTGCCGCGATTCAGCAACGACTGCGAGCAGCTGTCAGCCTAGGGTTATTCGTCCAACAACCGGTGCGGTTCGAGGAAGGCTTAGCAGGCAAAACCATGCTTCATCGCTTCGTTAATCCTAGCCGTTTAATCTCTACCCTTGGTAGTGCGGGGTTAATGACAGAGAAAAGCCGTGATGTGGTCAAACAAAAACGCTCGAAAGCATTGGCACAAAATCAAGTGAATCGCCAACTGCTCAGTGAGCATGGGCTAGGCACGCCTCCTACCATGCCGGATGAGAAAGATCAGATCTTGGTATCGCCGACCAGTTGGGCTGGGATCATTGACCAAGCATTGGCACCGCCGCGAACGAAAAAAAGCTACCAAAAGTCGATGGTAGCGATCAGTGGCACCAAAGCGATCATCGAGACACGCTCAGCGAAGTCTATCATGACGGTGGACGATCTGATGACCTTGTTTGCGCTGTTTACACTGACAGTGCAATACCATGATCATCATCTGCCCAGTTATGAACTGCAGACGCAGACCATCGGCAATAAAACGCCAATCTATATTACGGACATCCTGCAGCTGCGCGGTAAGAAAGACAGTGGCCCAGCGCGAGATGCCATCCGTGAAAGTATCGATCGGATTGAATTCACTGATTTTCAGTTGCACGAGCTGACGGGACGTTGGTTGAGCGAAAACATGCCGGAAGGATTTAAAAGTGACCGTTTCCGCTTCCTGGCCCGCACCATCACAGCGTCAGAAGAAGCCCCAAAAGAAGGGGAGGATGGTGAAGTAAAAATCAAACCGAACCTGTATATTTTGGTGTGGGAACCGTCGTTTTTCGAAGAGTTAATGACAAGAGACTACTTCTTCTTGTTCCCCCCCGAGATCTTGCGTCAGCATACCTTGGTCTTCCAGCTGTATTCGCTCTTCAGAAGCCGTCTGTCGCGTCGTTTAGAAGATTCCTTGTTGTTGAGCGAACTAAACCAGAAAATGGCGAGAAACATCGAATGGCGCCGTTTTTCGAGCGATCTCATTCGAGAGCTTAAAAAACTGGCTGATGGAAAGGTGACGGATGATGTGTTTGCAGTCAATCTGTGGGGGTATCATCTGACCCTCACTCGCGAGGATGATAAAAAGTATCCTGACTATCGGATGGATATTAAGTGCAATGTGGATGAAGTGATCCGCTACTCACGGGCCAAGATGTATAACGAAGGTAAACGATCGCTGGCACCGACCATGCCGAACCCACTGCGCAATGAGATTTTACCCAAACAAGACCTTGATCAGCTTTCCGGGATCATTGATGGAGAGTTTGAACCCATTCAGCGCAAAGAAAAGTCCAGCGGTCGATTAGGGCGGCGTGTGAAGTTACGCAAGCACTTGGTTGAAGTGAACGCGGATGAGCTTACGATCGTGTTGTCGAAATATACCTCGGAAGAAGCCCTACAACGCAGTATTACGGCGTTATCAGCAATGACGGGGCATCCCGCGTCTGTGATCACCGAAGAGTGCCAAGGCTATTTAGAGAAGCTGGATTGGCTGATGGTGGGTGAGAATGTGGTGCCGTACGAGACGCTAAGCCGTACCATCGAGTTTTATAACCAACAGCAGCAAGAGCGCCATCTTTCCATCGAGCGACTGATCTCTGGCTTAGCCGTACGTCGTAAAGTCTGTCAGCGCGTGTATGAAGGCCATTTAGATGGGCAAGTATTAAGTGTACTTGATGAGATCGCCTCAGGGCGTTGACCTTACCGTTTTTCATGTCAATAAGGTTTGGCAGTAAGTTAACCAAGCGCTGACAATTGCTAAAGTAGGGACGATATACTCAATCTCGATAGATACCTTTGTCCTATTTGATGTCCTCGTCGACATCCTTTGGCACTTATCTCGCCAGCGGGCCCTTTGCCCGCTTTTTCTTTGTCTGAACAATCTCTCTCCGTCAAAGTCCAGCAAATTAGGCGTTTAATTGGTGAGTTTACAGTGTAAACTGCCTGCTTTTGCTTGATTGATTTTGCTGTTTGGGAGATCTATGCCTGTTTTCTTGCCCTTTGCGGCAGTGTCCATTTGGGCAATGAATACCATCGTCAACAAGATGGCGGTGGTGGTGATTGCTCCCGGTGCCATGGCTTTCTATCGATGGTTCTTTGCGATTTTAGTGCTTACCCCCTTTTGTTTGCCGCCTTTATGGCGACAGAGGCGTGCGGTGTTTAAATTAGCCCCTCGTCTTGTAGTGTTGGCGTCACTGGGTATGGTGATCAACCAATCGGTCGCCTATTTTGCTGCACAAACGACTACCGCCACCAATATGGCGTTAATTATGTCGTTGGTCCCAATGCTCAGTTTGCTATTTAGCGTGTGGTTTCTGCACCAACCGCTAACACGTATCGCAATCGCTGGCGCGATATTGTCCTTCTCTGGGCTTGGGTATATGCTCACTCAAGGTCAGCCCATGGCGCTGTTTGAAAGCGGTGTCACTGTCGGTGACGGACTCATGTTGATTTGCGCATCTGCTTATGCCTTGTATTGTGTATTACTCAAACGCTGGCCGATGTCGATTTCTAATTGGGTCTCTGTGTATGTACAAGCGTTGTTTGCGGTATTGATGTTATTGCCTGTGCTTTACGCCGCGCCCAGTGCTGATATTGTGCCCGATGCGTATCCCTTGGTGGGCTTTGCGGCCGTCGGCGCGTCGGTATTAGCGCCTGCATTGTGGCTTAAAGCGATCGCGCTCAATGGCGCTAGCCGTACCGCGATGTACATGAACTTATTACCCGTACTCACCGCTGGCATTGCCATGATATGGCTTGATGAAGTATTAACGCACTATCACCTCATCGGTGGTAGTTTAGTGCTTCTCGGCGTTGGATTATCGCAACGAGCTACCCATCCAACACGCGGATAACCGTCTACACTTGATAAATGAGCGTAGTATCAACCTAGGGTGTTGATAGGAGGTGAGCGATGTGGTGGTTAATTGAGTTAGATTGGATGCCGTTATGGGTGACGCCTGCGCAAGGCCGCGTGAAGTCATCGGCCTCATCACCGATTATTTGGTAGTGAACCCAAGGAGAAATCGTTACGAACATGGAAGTGAAGGAAATGGAGACGCCGCGGGTAACGATTCGACCTGCATTTCGTCGTGAAGCTGCCTATTTCTGGCGTCAGATTTACCACTCTCGGGCGTGGAAGCAGTTTGACGCGCCCTATATTCCCCTCGAACCTGTCTCATTTTGGTCCTTTCGGTTTGGCTTGTTCCGACGTTTTATTGTTGGAGACAGTGCCAAAGTCATCTGTGTGGATGAGCGTCCTGTTGGTTATGTGACCTTCTACTGGGAAGACAAACGCACACGTTGGCTTGAAGTGGGGATCACTATTTTTGATCCCGCCGATTGGGGTAAGGGAATCGGCCGCCGCGCGTTGATCTTGTGGGTGGATGAGTTATTTCGCTGCCAAACACTCAACCGAATTGGGTTGACTACTTGGTCAGGGAATCCGGGTATGATGCGCTGCGCGAAGGCGTTAGGCATGAAAGAAGAAGGCCGGTTGCGTTCGGTGCGCTTCTTTCAAGGAGAGTACTATGATGCGTTACGTTTCGGTGTGCTTCGCGAAGAGTGGTATGGGTTACATCACGCCTCTACCCAGCTTGGTATCAACAATGTCTCTATAGACGCCCAACCCGCTCCGCTTGCTGCAGCATCAACCATGCACAAGCATCATACGTTGGTATGATGCTGGCATCACTTGTTTGTCGATGGCGTGACTCTCAAGCGGGCGTGATAACACATAGCCTTGCAAGTAATCGCATTGATGATCACGCAGCCAAGCAAGTTGTTGCCGTGTTTCGACCCCTTCTGCGACGACACGCAAATCAAGCGCATGGGCCATGGCAATAATCCCACGACACAAAGGGGCTGCTTTGCCGGTCGGCTGATCGATATCCATGATAAAGCTGCGGTCCATCTTCACCACACTGAACGGATATTGGCGCAATAACGATAACGACGAGTAGCCCGTACCAAAATCATCCAGATAGAGCTTCACGCCCAACTGATGGAGACGATGGAGGTTTGTCGCGACACACTCGGAGTGTTCCAGCAAGGCGGTTTCTGTCATTTCTAAAGCTAAGCACTGAGGTGCAAATTGATGGCGTGCGAGCAAGTCCGCAATGTCATCCGCAAAGGAGCTTGCTTGACATTGCTTAGCTGAAACATTAACCGTAATTGCTGGGCACTGGCCGGTAGGCAAGCGCTCACTCCAATTATCAAGTTTACGCGCGACTTGCTCCAATACCCATTCGCCCAATTCGATGATGTAGCCGGTTTCCTCTGCGATAGGAATAAACTCAGCGGGCGAGATGGTCCCGAGGGTTGGGTGGTGCCAACGTAGTAGCGCTTCGGCATGGCTAAGCGTTTCATTTTGTCCATCGAAAATAGGTTGATAAGCGAGCGTGAACTGATGTTCGGCGAGGGCCTTTTTAAGATCTTGCTCGACAATAAAGCGATGTTGCACTTTGGCCAGCATCGCGGGTTGAAATATCGCGAGCCGCTCTCGCGTAAGCTTGGCGTGATACATGGCAATATCGGCTTGCTGAATAATATCAAGCAACGAGGCATTGGCGTTATTCACTGTCGCGATGCCGATACTGGCACTGATATTGAGAACATGCTCGTCAACGGAATAAGGCTGACTCAATGCGCGAAGCAACTGTTTGGCTTTGGTTTGTGCCAATGCCAATGCACAATCTTGCTCGAGCAAGACAATAAACTCGTCGCCACCAAAGCGAAAGATACGCTCATCGGGGATGTAACGGGTTAATCGCGACGCGACACGTCTAAGTAAGGTATCGCCGACCACATGCCCGAGGGAGTCGTTAACGGCCTTAAAACGATCGAGATCGATAAACAACAACGTAAAGCTTGTCGCGCGTTGGGCTTTCAACATCGCCAGCATACGTTCCAGCGTGCTATCGAGCGCCGCACGATTGGACAGCCCAGTTAAACTATCGTGCCGAGCTTGATGATACAGTTGGCGTGTTTGATTGGTTACCAGTGCCTGTGCCAGCGTGAGTCGGTTCGCATAGGACCAGAAACTCGCCAAAATAGATAGCCCCAACGCAAGCACTAAAATGCCGACTAAAATGGCATAGCGACTTGCAGCACTTCGAGATTGAATATCAAAGAACTGAACCACCAGCCCCTCTTCGCTACCGGGAATGGTAATAAGATCGGTATCTGTGCGTTGATTTTGCCAAGGATGCAGATGCGCGAGTGAATGGGTGGAAAAAAGCTGCTGATGCCCAAATGCTTCCTTGGCTGTCATTGCCAGTGCTGGAGCTGGGGTGTCGCCTTGCCAAAGTGCTGGGAAAAAGGTGTCGAAATACAACGTCGTCGCAAGATAGCCCCGCAACTGACCATCAGGTTTGGTAATCGCGGAAAACCAGCGCACACCGTGCCCTTGCTGATCACTGATGAGCATAGCTTCTGGTTGGCGTTTGAAATAGGCTCGCTCCATGGTCACTGTGTTGTCACATTGCGCATCGGCACGCCAACCTAGATAGCCATTTTCTTTTGCTTTAGGCGATACATATAGTGCGGGGAAGGTGTCGTTATGCATTACCCATTGGCACGCTTTTCGGCTTAATGGCGGATAAGGCTGAACCGGATGACGCTGAGCAAAAACATCACTAAGCTCAGCGCGGTTCACGCGAGGCAACCACATCACACTATCAATTCCGGTATTGTCATGGGTATGGGTATCAATGAAGCGGTGAAACGCTGCTTGGGAGGGACCGGCTTCTTGCTGTAAAAAGAGTTGCGCAGAAAGTTGTAGCTGATAAATATGTGAAAAGGCTTTGCTGAGCACATGACGCTGTTTTTCAACTTGTACTGAGAACAAACCGTGTTGACGCTGTATGTCTAGCGTGTAAACCAGCCAACTGGATAAACCCGCCAGCGCAATAACTACGCCGAATCGCCAAATAGGCTGTGATCGCAAAAAGCGCATAATCAAGAAGACAATGTGTGACAACCAATGAGGCGATAAGGGTAAGGTGCCTCGATGACAGTTTTGATGGGATTTTGTGTCATTTCCGTGAACGCTTGTTTGAACACTGGGTGCTGACGGTACTCGGCGTCGTCAAAAATATGACGTATTTTTTATACAGTCAGCAGGTCGGTATCACTGGACGCAACAACGCAAAAATGTGATGTAAATCACTCGTTGGTTAGTGGCTTGATTAGGAAACGAACTTTTGAAAAGGGTGGTTGATTATTCATTCTTCTTGCTCAGATTCGATACATTATGCCTGATCTTTCGATAGGGGATCACGACCTTCTCTGCTAACTTTTAGTGAGTCGATGGATGACACACTCTCGACAACACCTCTGTTCCTGCCGAGTAATAACACATTGATTGTGGGGGAGTTCCATGAAAAAGTTGGAGAATGTCTCTGCGGTATGTTTCGATCTAGATGGGACCTTAGCGGACCCATTTGACGACCTTGTTGACGCGATATCGGGCATGTTGAAAGGGCTCGAACTACCACCTGAAGATCCGAATACGATCAAAGACTGGATCGGTGATGGCGCAGATTTGTTGATCCACCGGGTGTTAACACGCCAGATCAATGGCCGCGTGTCAGATGCGGTCTTGAATCAGGCGCGCACACTTTTCCTGTCCTCCTATCTGGGCAAAAAACCGCCAAAAACACGACTCTATCCGGGCGTCCTTGAGTGCTTGAAAGGACTGGCACGTCGACAGCTGCCCATGATCTGTACCACGCACATGCAAACCGTTCACGCCAATAGTTTGTTAAAAGCACTCGGCGTGAGTCACTTTTTCACGCGGATTGTAGGCGCTGATGCGATTGCTGCCTTGCAATCTGGCCCCGATGCCATCTATGAAGCCGCGGCGATTTTACGCGTTGCGCCCACGGAGCTATTGGTTGTTGGGGATGCCGTGAATGATGTTCAGGCCGCACGGTCGGTCGGATCCCCTGTTGTTTGCGTGACTTACGGCTATAATTACGGAACAGAGATAGAGAAAGCGCGTCCCGATCTGACCCTTGATACACTCGCGACGCTGCCCAATATCATAGAGAAGCCGATGCATTCACGCGAACAGGGACCAGCAACCACTGTTCCATCGCATCCGGTCATCGCGTCGCCTTTGCCGTCTCACACCTTGCGCCGGGGAGGTGATGCGCCATTCCGATAAACGGTCAGGAGGGAAGCGTGAAAAACGAACTAGATCCTGCATATCTACTTCGCGCCTACGAGATAGTGACTCAGTTTGGAGAAAAAACCGAACAAGGACATCGCCTAGATGGCATTGAAGCCTTCTCAGATTATGACGGCTACACCATTTATTTAGCCGGAAATGGCGTACAGTTACGGGTGGGGTTTCACAATACATATCACCTGGATTATGAGCACGAAAACCTTAAAACGCAGTTCTTGAATAAGGTCGATGCCTTGGTGAAAAACTATCGACAGTCGTGACCAAACATTCGATAAACGCCCCGTTCTGGGGCGTTTTTTTTGGCCGATGATCAGGATTTGTTATGGATAATCAAACCATTAAGAAAAGCCGTACCGACAAACAGTGCGTAGTGACAGGCACGGATGCTCACTATCAAGCACTCGTGGCGAGTGCAGCCGCTGCCATTTTGGTGATTGATGAATCAGGTGTGATTATCGATGCCAATCCCTACACCCGTACATTGCTGGGCTATGACCATCGGCAACTGGTGGGCAAAAATGTGGAATGCTTGATGCCGCCAGAGCATGAAGGTAAGCATCAGCATTATCTGATGCAATACCTTACCGGTGGCGAAGCAAAAGTGATTGGAACTGGGCGGCGAGTTAAGGCCCGTCATGTCGATGGGCACCTTGTCCCTGTACACCTCGCGGTCAGTGAAGTACAGATAGACAGTCGGCGTGAGTTTATCGGCATCATGTCCGATCTTAGCGCGCTCACGCAGGCGCAAGCGAGCGTAAAACATGAGCGCAACCAGCTAAAAACCATCATCAATGCGATTGCCAATCCAGTGTTTGTCCGCGAGCTAGGTGGGCGATATACCATGGCCAATCATGCGTGTGTGCAGGCCGTTGGGGTCGATAATGTGGAGGCGTTAGCTGATGCCTTTGCCCAGTTATTGCCCAAAGGAGGACGAGAGACACTCAACGCGCTGGATCATCAACTGACCATGAATGGCGAGCCGGTGCATACCGATGTCACTCTGAACGATGGCCGCACCTTTAAACTGGCGAAAACCCTCATCCATCACCTCGAAGGTGAGCCATATGCCATTGTTACCGTCGCGTACGATGCCACCCCACTTCTTAATGCCATGAAAGACGCGGAGCGAGCGAACCAAGCGAAAAGTGACTTTCTTTCTGCAATGAGTCATGAATTACGCACACCGCTTAACTGTGTGCTTGGCTATGCACAATTATTAATGAATGCGACCTCGCCGGCGTTAGAGGCCACTCAGCAACAATACGTGGCACAAATACACCAAAGTGGCCGTCATTTACTCGCCCTGATTAATGATGTGCTGGATCTTGCCAAAATCGAGGCGGGAAAAATTTCCCTCAACCCGAGCTGGGCACCTTTGCGTCCGATGATTTGCGAGGCTATCGATTCGCTGTTGCCTCTTGCCCATCGCCAGACGGTGAGTTTGCGCCATACTCTACCGGACACACTCAACGGCGATATTTACGTCGATGCGACCCGTTTTAAGCAAGTGCTGATCAACCTCATTAGCAATGCAATTAAATATAACCATGCAGGTGGACGTGTCGCGGTATCGACCCGTCAGCAAGCCGAAACGATAACGATCGCGGTGACGGACACAGGCATTGGCATTGAACAGGATAAGCTGAGCGCGTTATTTGAGCCTTTTAATCGCTTAGCGGCCGAGCAAACCCATATTGAAGGGGCAGGCGTAGGGCTTGCGGTCACACAGCAATTGATCGCGCAAATGCAAGGTGAGATCACCGTGAGCAGCGAAGTCGGAAAAGGGAGTTGTTTTGCCGTCACCTTTCCCTATCGTGGCCAGTCGTTGACCGAGATAGCGTCTTCATCCACACCATTCACCCTTACCCAGCCGCATCGAGTGCTTTTTATTGAACCAGACGTTGCACAGCAACGCTTAATGGCCGATTGGTTCGAAGATTGGCCGTTACTGACCTTGACCTGTGTCCATGATTTATCGTTAGCAGCCGCGATGGCGCATACCACACCGCCCTCGCTATTCATGGTCAGTCATGCGGTGCTTGATGACACGGCAGATCAGGTTCAGTCGCGACTCGGTGAACGGCCCATGATCGTGGTTAACGTGCCGGACACCGAGTCTATGCAATCGCACAGCGATAGCATTGTGACGTTGGCGTCACCGGTATCGGGTGCGGCGTTGGGCCGAGCGATGCAAACACTTTTGGAGGACAGGGCATGACACGAGAAAAATCCCAAGCGCAGATCCTGATCATTGATGATCGACCGGAAAATGTCGACTTGTTGACTGCCATGTTGCTGCAATCTGGCTATCAACACATCACAGGCCTTAACGATCCACGCCTTGTGACCGATTACCTCTCACCGATCCCCGATTTAGTGTTGCTTGATATGCGTATGCCTCAACGCTCGGGGCTAGATGTTCTCGATTTGCTGAACAATACGCTCGGCGAGCACTGTCCCCCCGTGATGGTGCTTACTGCCGATAGTGACAACAATCTGCGCAATCAAGCCTTATGCCGTGGGGCCATTGATTATCTCACCAAGCCGTTTGATCACCATGAAGTGCTCCAGCGCATCCATAATATTCTCCATTTTCAATTCAAAACCCTGAAAGAGCGAGATCAAGCGGCGCGTTTGCAGATGTTAGTGAATAAGCAAACCGCGGCATTACGTACCCTGTCTTTAACCGATCCCTTAACCAATTTACCCAATCGACGTGCGCTGGTGGATGCGGCTGAACGTCAACTCGCAAAGGGGATGGTGACCGTGTTTATGATCGCGTTGGATGGGATGGAGGCGGTCACACAGCATCAAGGCCACTTAATGACAGAAGCGCTGTATAAGCACCTAGCGGGGCTCTTAGCCAGTAGCTCGGTCGCAAGAGGGCGGCGTATTGGTGTGTGGGACAACACACGTTTGGTGATGTTAGTGGAAGGAGATATCACCGCCATTGACGCACTTGCTAAGCGGATTTGTCGATTATTGAGTGGTCATCACACCCTTGATGGCCGTTTGATGTCGATGCACTGCCATGTGGGAATAGCCCAAGCGGAAGGTGAGCATCATGATGTGGAGCAACTCTTTCGCCAAGCGATTCTAGCTATCCCGACCGATGACACTGAAGTGGGTCATTATCGCCAAGAGTTGGATGCGCAATCGCAACGTGAGCATATGATCCGCAATGGACTTAGCCCGGCCCTTGAACAAGGGGGGTTGTCTTTGGTCTTTCAGCCCAAATGGGATCTCAATACCGGCACCATGGTAGGCGCTGAGGCGTTATTGCGTTGGCGTCATCCGCAACTGGGAGCGATCAGCCCGGCCGAGTTTATTCCCATTGCCGAGCGAAGTGCTGATATGATCCAACTCGGCGATGCCGTTTTTTCTATGGCGTTGCGCGCGCTGGTCCGTTGGCGAGAGCAATACACCTTGCCTGAGGCGTTTCACTTAGCCATCAATGTCTCTTCCCAGCAACTTCGCCACGGTTTTGCCGACAGCATTCTTGCCCGCTGCCAAGCGCTGGAAGTACCCACCCAAATCATTCAGCTTGAGGTTACTGAATCGGCGTTAATTCGACATATGTCGGTGGCGCTTAAAGAGTTACAACAGCTCCGTGATGCGGGGATGCACATTGCGCTTGATGATTTTGGCACAGGCTACAGTTCATTGAGCTATTTGAAACAGCTTCCTGTGGATTGGGTGAAGCTTGATCGTAGCTTTATTCAAGATCTTGCATCCAACGCCGGTGACAAACATCTTGTTGGTAGCGTGATCGACCTAGCGCATGGGTTTGGCCACGGTGTGGTGGCTGAAGGCGTGGAAGAAGTTGGTCAGCAACAGATTTTGCAGCGTATTGGCTGCGATCAAGCGCAAGGCTTCTTATATGCCAAACCGCTGGGAACAGAACAGTTTGAACAGCTTCTACAAACTGGATGTGAGTGCCCAGCGACGGCTATCAGTGCGCCCGTGTCTGGATAGCCGTGGCCATCATCGGATTAGAGATGAGTCATACGTTAGAGGTGGCTGATAATGGTATCGAGGCGCTGATTAAACTCGTTGTCGGCCACCAAGCCTGACGTGGGGTCAAAATGCTGGTGAAAACTCGGTAGCGATAAGGTCCCTTTAACCTCAGCAGCAAAATAGGGAGCAGAGTGCTGGGCGCTGGTAAGAACACTCTGTGCACCACTCGGGCCGGGTGAGGTGGCAAGCATGATCACCGGCTTGTGTTGAAAGACTTTACCATCAATACGCGAGGCCCAATCAAATAGGTTTTTATAAGCTGCCGTGTAACTGCCGTTATGCTCAGCAAAGGCAACGACAATCAAATCGGCCTCACCGATGGCGTGGAAAAATGCCTGCGCCTGCGCTGGGATACCCTGCTCGTTTTCACGATCTTCGCTATAAATGGGCATTTCAAAATCATTCAGATCGAGAAGCGAAATGTCAGCGTTGGGGATCTGCTTGGCGACGTAATGGGCCAGTTGTTTATTGATTGAATGGCGACTGTTCGTTGCGCCAAAGGCCAGTACTTTCATTGGTTATCCTCTTAAGTTAAGTCTTGTAGTTGTCACTGAGCAATCATCAGGTAAGTGCTACTTTAAAACCTCAATATTAGTTGAGGTCAATACTGGGTGAAAATCAATGAGAAATGCGTGACGGCACGGTATGCGTAAGGCTTGCGCTTTATCCGTAGGATGCATATCCTGAACACAGTTAGTCGGGGAGCAAGTAATTGCTGAGACTGCGAAAGCAGGACCCGTAGAACCTGATCCAGTTAGCACTGGCGGAGGGAACTGACACGATCAGCGCACAAAGTGACGCATACTGCCTCATTTTGTCTCCTTCCGCCCCTGATGATTAAGGGGCCAATATGAACCTATCTCCACCTGTTATTCTTACCATTGCCGGCTCAGACAGCGGTGGTGGTGCGGGCATTCAAGCCGACATTAAAGCGATTTCAGCGACCGGCGGCTATGCTTGCTCGGTGATCACCGCGCTGACCGCGCAAAATACTTGCGGTGTCGAGGCCGTCTCGGCGGTTGACCCCGATTTTGTGCGCGCCCAATTAGATGCGGTGTTATACGACATGCCGGTGCGTGCGGTGAAAATCGGCATGCTGGCCAATCAAGCGATTATTCGTGAAGTCGCTGCCGTGCTGGCACGGTCGCCACATTTGCCGGTGATTTTAGATCCCGTAATGGTCGCGACCAGCGGCGATCCTTTGCTCGACGAGCAGGCCATGACGGCGTTGATTGAAGAGCTTATCCCACGCGCAACCGTGCTCACTCCCAACTTGCCGGAGGCCGCCCGTTTAACTGGCCAGCCTGTTCCTACCTCTATCGAGCAAATGCATGAGCTGGTGCCGGCACTTCGCCATCTAGGCTGTCCTTACGTGATGCTCAAAGGGGGCCATCTACGCCAGACGCCCGAGAGTGTCGATATGTGGATTAGCCGAGACACCTGTCAAACTTTGCGCGCACGCCGCGTTGAAACCACCAACACTCATGGCACCGGTTGTTCACTGTCTGCTGCGATCGCCTCGTTTTATGCTCAAGGGATGACGCCTATCGAGGCCGGGCGAGCGGCTAAGCAGTATTTGACGGAGGCCTTAGCGCATAGTCAGCAGCTAACGGTCGGAAGAGGGGCTGGGCCGGTGCATCATTTTTACGCTTACCCTGATAATTTGTGTCTGTCGCCAGCAGAGCATGGTGTCGCGGAGTTGCCCTGAGACGAGCGCGCGCTGTGAGGGATGAGATCAGAAAGCACTATGACTGAAGGATAAGAGGGAAACGATCCGCTGCAACCTAAGTGGGGCAGCGGTATCGAAAAGAAAACACAAAGATGCGTTGGACGCGCCCGTTAGGCGGCAGACCAATGTGGTAAACGCTCGGCGGCGATATAAAAGACGCGATCGCCCGGTGCCACTTCGGTGTGTAGGCGAGGGTTCAGAGTGATCCCATCGCCTTTGTCGAGACCAATTAAGGTTGCATCGTGCTCATGCTTTAATTGATTAAACAAGGTGCCGACATCCGTTGCACTTGCATCGGTGGGGTAGCGGGCACAGTATTGGGTCATCCCTTGAGCCGTGCTCAATAGCTCGTGATGTAATTGACTTGAACCGGGATCAACGGCCGCTTTTGCCAGCATTTCCACCGACACAGACGGCACACATTCAGCGTGCGGATAGTGCTGCTTCAATATTTGGCTGAGTGCATCATCTTGAAAATACGCGAGTAAATGAGCGGAAGGGTTTTTGTGGGCGCAGAACAGAGCCGCAGAAAGCGTAATATCGTCTTCTGGGTTATCGATAATAATGCTAGAGGCGCTGTCGATGCCGGCGCGCGCTATGCCCTCTGCATCGGTAAAGCTGGTCACGCGCACAAACTCTACCTCGCCAGGCAGCGGATTTTCCATTTCAGGACGCACACAAAGCACGATCGGGCGCTCGCCATGAATACCGCTTTGCAACAAACGGATTAACTGAATGGTACGCTGGCCGTTCCACCCCAAAACTAAAATATGATTTTTCACAGTAAGACTCCGTTTTCCTTGTAATCCACGTCGCCAATAATCCACTAGGGCACTGGTCACATGCCCAATCACCACCGCAAACAGACCGAGCCCACCGGGAATGATCCAAAAGGCGGTAATCCACTGTCCTGCCTCGGTCGCGGGCGAGTAATCGCCATAGCCCACGGTAGAGGCGGTGACCACTAAATAATAGATGTAGCGACTGAGTGACTGAGTCATCTCAGTTTCACCCGCCGATTGTAAAAGCAGCCAGCCAATAACGCCGTAGGCGAGTACGACCAATCCGAGAATACGCCCGTTTAAATGGGCGAAGTGGCTGATAATCCAACGTTTAAAAAGCAACCAAAAGGTCATAGTGTCTCGCTCATTCGCTATAGAAACGCCAGTATGAAGGGATTTTTTATGGGTTTACAGTGTAAATCAATTCATTGGCGTTGAGAGGATCACAGTTTAATCGATTACAAGCGCATACATATGCATAAGGCGTACAATGCAGGTATTACCGACTAGGAGGACTTCGCGTGTTTACATCTCGTCGTCAACTCGAACAAGAGCAACAAAAACGTACTGAATTGCAACTGAAACTGGAGCAAGTCAATGCCCAGATAGACGCGCTACACAGCGAAAAAGCGGTGTTAGAATCGGAGCTGGCCGTGGTACAGAAAAAACGGCAAACCGGTAAAGCGATCGACGCTAACCTGTGCCATTTTGGTGATTCAATTACCGCGACCCAATCTTCGCTGGCGACCTTAGCAGAAACCATTAATGGTGAAAAAGAGCGTGTGACGGAGGTGAGCCATCAGGCGGCGTCATGTGCCGAACAAGTCAATGATCTCGCTCGCCATGTGCAGTCATTATCCGCGCAATGTCAGCAATCGTCGGAAGCAATTCGTGCTCTCGATCAGCACGCACAGGAAGTGAGTGGCATTGTGAATTTGATTCGCGATGTGGCTGACCAAACCAATCTGTTGGCTCTGAATGCGGCGATTGAAGCAGCCCGAGCCGGCGAGCAAGGGCGGGGCTTCGCGGTGGTGGCTGATGAAGTCCGTAACCTCGCCGAACGCACTTCCACCGCCACGCAAGATATCACTCAGCTGGTGGAGAAGATTCGCGCCGGGAGTGGGCATGCGTGTACGCTAACCGATCAGCTTGCCAGTGAAGCGATCAAATATAGCGAGCAAGGCCAACAGGTGGCTGATGCGATGGCGACGCAAAGTGAGCAAGCGCAGCACAGCCGAACCACCATTAAAGCCTCGGCATTGCGTGCCTTTTGTGAACTGGCGAAACTCGACCATATCAGTTTTAAGTTTGCGATTTATCGTGTGGTGCTCGGTGAAGATAGCATGAGTGCCAACGACGTGACTGATCATACCCAGTGCCGCTTAGGGCAGTGGTACGACCGCGGCGAAGGACGACAGTACTTCGCCCAGTTACAAAACTTTAAAGCCATCGCCGCCCCTCATGAGCAAGTACACACCCACGCGAAAGCGGCGGTGGCCGCGTTTCATGCACAGCAACCCGAGCAGATGGTCGCGGCGCTAACAGGGATGGAAAATGCCAGTATGACGGTGATTGATAAGCTTGAACATCTGGCGATTGAAGGCAGCGAAGAAGTTGCGTAACGCGATGAGTGTGAAATAGCGACACAGATGGTAATCTCATCCTAAATCAAGGATAAAAAGCCGAAGGAGGCTGAAGTTACCATGACGTTGATTGCATTACTCGATGGTGGCCTAGGGCAAGAAATTTATCAGCGAGCGCCACAAGTGAGCTCACGGCTTTGGTCGGTGGCGGTAATGTTAGAGCATCCGGATATTGTTAAAGACGTCCACAAAGACTTTATCCGAGCAGGCGCCAAAACGCATACTCTCAATACCTATCCGGCCACCCCGACACGCTTGGCGAAGGCGAGGTTGCTCGATAGCATTGACACCATCTATCGGCAGGCCTTTTTTGCATTGCAACAAGCCATCGACGAAACCGGCGAGGACGTTGATATTGCCGGTTGCTTACCCCCTCTAGTCGGCAGCTATCTCGGTCAGCCCCAGCGTAGCTTTGAAGACATGAAAGCGGAGTTTGCCCATATTGCGCGCCTGCAGCCAGACGTGGATGTCTTTCTTATCGAAACCATGAGCAACACACTCGAAGCACGCGCAGCCTGTGCCGCCGCTCGCGAGCAAGGTAAGCCTTATGGGGTTGCATTTCGTCTCGAGGCTGATGGCAACTTACGCTCTGGCGAGTCGCTTAACGAGGCAATGCGTGCCGTGGCTGACTACGCCCCCACAGCGGTGATGCTCAATTGCTGTGATCCAGCCGTATTGACCACTGCAATGCCACACATGGCACGGAACTATCACACCGTGGGTGGCTATGCCAATGCCTTTAAATCTGTGGATGATATGGCCAAAGGCAGCAAAGCCGATGCGCTAGAAGCCCGTGAAGATCTCTCACCGCTAGTGCACACCGAGCGAGTACAACAATGGGTTGCCGACGGTGCCCTCGTTGTCGGCGGCTGCTGTGAAATCACCCCCGCCCACATCCAACACCTCGCGCAAACCCTTGAACAGTCTCACGAGATCATCAAGTTTTCGCAGCTGGGTTAGGGGACAGTTTAACTCGTTCCCACGCGGAAGCGTGGGAGTGCATACGGTGCTTGAACCATAGGTGACGCTAATGCCAAACCTCTGAGATAACGTCTTATGCGATAGGTTGGGGATATCTGCATTGGTAGAAAAAGTAAGACAATAAGTAGCCAGCGACATAAATGCGACTCCCTCAGGAGTCGCATTTATGTTCTGCAAATAAACGATTTTAGGATGATCTGTAATACTTATACAGCGTCTAAATTCATTTTTCGCGTAAAAGAGTCAATAGTGAATAAAACCTGTTTGAAAGATCTAGGTTAAGTATTAGGGATTGCCATTTTTGTCCCAAATATAGCCACTATTACCGCTCCCGGCACCATCGCTTTTTCTTCCTAACGCGAGGATATGTTGGTCGTTACCGTCATTAGTATAAACCCAAGCAATACCAGTGTTATTGGTAATGTGAGCATGTTTGGCATGTTGATCTAAGTTTCGAGGGCCAGGAGTATCATAATTCGGAGCCCGGTCTTTAACTTCGGTCAATTTATTTAATATGTTGATGTCAGCTTCACAAGCCTCTTTCAACTTTTGAGTTGCGTATGTCATCGTCATAGTATTCTCCTTTCATGACAGTGTTATAAAGACCATTCCATTATCAATGTTTTGGGTGATGGCCATAGCTATCATCTCTGAATGCTTGTGCCGCATTAACAGGGAAACTCTTTCCTGACATTAGCCACTTGACGAACACTCAATCCAAAACGGCGTGCAACTTTAGCGCGAGAGTCGCCGTTTAAAAGTGCTTTCACAATTTCCTTGTTACGTTCTTGGATATCGATTTGGCGTGAAGTCGGCAGCGCGAGATAAGTACCGCCATACATCTGGCTCAAAATTTCGACGCTCTCGCGGGGAAGTATTTCTATCAGTTTGCTGCGATCAGGAAATTTGGGAATGTAAACGTCCTGCCCACCCAATTTAGAAACCAATAAATAGGTGTCTGAAAATCCGATCATATCGATCAGCTCTCGTGTTTTTTCTGATAGAAGAGACATATTAATACTGTTATGATTTATAGTCGTTTTTGAGACATACTGCATACTTATTTCCCTGTCAAGTAAAGCATGCATTGAGGTTACTTAGATAACCATAAAAACGGCATAGAGAACTTTTGCTCTGTGGAGTGAAAGCACTTGAGGTAACAGAACATGATTAGAATTTGGGATGTGTTGCTTATGGAAGGTTTTTCATTTTTAGGAAGGTAATACGTTCAGCGCTGAAGGCGGAGGAGGTTTCCCGAATTGAGTGGTAGCAATGGCGCTTTTAGTCTTTGCTATTTTTAGCCAGAATTCGACACATTTGCGATAGACTGTAGTCGGTTGAGCTCGGGACGTTCCAGCTGGGTAGCGCTGATGTTCTCGGTATAAAAGGCGGCGATGCGTTGGCCATGGTCGTTGGCAAATTGGGTCAGGCTGTCTTTAGCGCGCGCGGCATTTTGCTCGTCGGTGGAGGCGCGTAGATAAGCGCGGATAAACATGAAGGCCCCTTGTGTGTAAACGTCTCATTTGGATGGTCGCACAAAGGAGTGTCGCATTTAAGTGGTCACATAGCAAGAATGGGCGACTCCCTCGGGAGTCGCGTTTAGGTATAGCCTAATCTGGATACTCATAGTGCAGGAAAAAATAAAGGGCCTGAAAGAGAGGACGATTCCATCCTTTTTAAACCTTTATCTGCAAAGTTATGGAGTTGTTGTAGATATGGAGCTCCTTTCTCTCCTATAAAACGACTCCCTGAGTCAATAAGATCCACAGACTTAGGGAGGAACGGTTGTATTATAGAATAGCCTAAGCCAGCAGCCGGTGAAAAGAGCCCTAAACCTGTGCTAATACCTATATTGGCAGAAGCGTATGCTAAGGATTCATACATGTCGGTACTATTTTTTTTATGCCAATATTGAAATAAAAAAGAAGTAAACGTTAGAGGATATATCTTTGTTCTATTTATATATTTTTGGTACACATCCAGTGTTCTAGTTGGCGGCAGTTTGTTCTTTAATACACTATTGAGATAACCATATGATGACCCCAAAAAACTAGCTCCTTGCGCTATTTTTTCATCGTTAATACTTTTATTACACATAATCACCCCCAAAACGCACTGCACTTTATTGAAGTGCAGTGCTTAATCATTAGATTTCCGGATAGAAAACTGTAAATGGTTTCTCACCGGTTCCTTCTGTAACAATCACAAGGTGAACAGCTTGCATTTGTGCAAAGTGACTTAATACCAGCTCTACTCGCTCGATATTTACGCCAATTTCAGACTTGTATTTCATTTTCATCTCCTTTGGGTTAATGGAGATAAGAGATTAATATTTTTTCTTTCAACTTATAATAATGAAAATTTTCCTCTTACCTCATTCCTTCATACAGCGTCTTCACATTCGCCACTTGCCGAACGCTTAACCCAAACTGGTGGGCGACTTTGGCGCGTGAGTCGCCGTTTAACAGGGCTTTGACGATGGCTTTGTTGCGTTCTTGGATATCTATTTGGCGTGAGGTGGGAAGGGCAAGATAGGTTCCGCCGTATATCTGGCTGAGTATTTCAACGCTTTCATGAGGCAGTATTTTTATTAGTTTGCTGCGATCGGGATATTTGGGAATGTAGACGTCCTGTCCTCCCAATGTCGAGACCAACAAGTAAGTGTCTGGAAAACCTATCAAGTCGATCAGTTCTCGAGTTTTTTCAGACAGAAGCGAAATATTGATATTGTCATGATTTAGTGTTGTTTTTGAGACATACGGCATACTGATTTCCATGTCAAGTAAGGTATGCATTGAGCTTACGCAGGTCGGGTTTTAAAACGGCATAGAGAACTTTTGCTCTGTGGCTTTGCGCACCAAATCCAGCAGGATGAAGGCTCTTAATCAAAGGAGCGTTTATTGTGGGGATCATCTCCCCCCTTCAGGATGAAGAGGTTCATACCCTGGCACAGCACATCATGGCGCGGATCCGTTTTCAGCATCAGATCGTTTTTGGTGCGCAGGCGATGGAATGTCCGCCGGTGCAGCACAAGTATCATTTTCAAATTGATGAGTTAGCCGCTTGGCTTAATCAGCCGACGGCAAAGGTGCGTGCGGGCATTGCTGAATTGTGTGCGCGGCTCAGTCATGTGCAGGTGCATCACTATGTCGATAACTCCCCCCATTTTGATTTTGCGGTGCTGTTCAGTCGGGTTGGGTATAGCGAGCAGGGGGTGTCGGTGGCGTTAAATACGGAGTTGGCCGATAACGTATGGTGGATGACCGCGCCTACTGCATAGTGCAGCAGGCGCAGCATGCTTAGAGTGGATGGCCGTTATCAGGGGAAGAGAAGAGCAGTTCGAACCACACCCAAAGGGTGCCTAAGCCCGGGATCATGGCGAGCAAGGTGCGCGCTGGATAACCGAGTTCACGCAGCCGCTTGATGCTCAGTGCAACGGTGGCCCAAGTGACAAACAGTTGGATAAAAAAGCCCAGTACTGAAAACACCACTTCGGGTGGTGTCCAAATGCCATCCATCAATTGAATGCTGTCGTGTTGGACGGCAATTCCCATCAAAGACTGAATAACAAACCATGGCAGCACAAAGCAGAGCCAAAATTGGCGCTGGCTGACGGTGCCGCTAAGACTAAAGTAAAAACTCAGTGCTTGTTTCATTGAAATGTCCTTCTACAAAAAAGAGTGTTTAGGGTGCCGAGTGGGCGGGCGTAGAGGCATCGGGAAATAACTCCCCGTCGCCGGTTAAGTCGGCGTAATGCTTGCGCTGGCGAAAGATGCGCTGCACATAGTGCTTAGGCTCGCTGCCTCGGCAGTAGCCGTAGCGAATGTCTGGGCGTTGGTAGACAGCTTGGTGCTCGAGCTCGGTGATGTAATCTTCCACGCCGCGTTGAGTCGATGAGCTAAACCAGTTATCCGGATCGGCGCCGTCAGCACGGGCCAAGGCGCGTGCGTCTAAGACATGCCCTAGTCCTGCGTTGTAAGAGGCCAGCGAGAACGCGAGTGCGTCTTGCGCGGGGAGGTGGTGCCAGCGTTTATACATGCGGTGGTTGTAGCGGGCGCCGCCACGAATGTTCATCGCTGGATCAAACGGTTGGGTAACACCCATTTCTTTGGCGGTCGGCGGCATCAGTTGCATCAGCCCCATGGCGCCTGCCGGTGAGACGGCATCGGCGCGAAACCGCGATTCTACATAGCTTTGTGCTGCTAACCACTGCCAATCAAACGGGGCATTTTCATAGCGCTGAAAAATCGGGTCCCAAGGACTAAGGGTGCTGGATGAGGATAAAAATGTACGGGTTTGGGTGGTGTCGGGCGCAGTTTGCTGTTGGTGATAGGTATCGTGAATGCGTTGTGCCGCATCACTTTGTAGCCACCAATTTAAGGCATCGAGCAATGAGCCGTCGCCGTATTTACTCACCACAAAGCCAACGTTCCGCGGCGCCCCAAAGACCAAACTGACATCTAAATTATTGTCACGTACGTTGGCGTTGCGGGCAATGTGTTCATCGGCCACGGTAAAGTCGATCTCTTTTTCAGCCACATCGGCAACCAGTGCCAAGGTAGCGGTGTGCTCATCGACATAGTGCAGCCCAATGGTGTTGGCATCGGCGGTTGGGCCAATGTTCACCCCTGCCCGTTTGGCGGCACGCATTAGCTCGCCGACATACGCACTGCTTTTACGCAGCGACACCGTATGGCCTACCAAGTCAGCAATACGGCCGATGGGGTTGTCGCTGCGCTGCACTAATACTTCACGGGTCTCAAACAAGGGGGCTGAGAAGTGTACCTGCCGCTCGCGCTGCGTAGTTTGGGTGAGATCGGCGGCACCAATATCGGCGTGCCCCTGATTCAAACGGTCGATAATTGCCGCGACCGTTGGCTGTTTATTTATCGTCAGTGCGATGCCTAGATGTTCGGCAAAGCCGCTTAGCAGCGCGCATTCTCGCCCCGCCACCTTATCTTGCACGTAATAGCAGCCCACGCCATCTAAGCGCGTGGCGATCACTAATTCGCCACGGCTTTGAATCAGCGCAAGGTCGCTAGGTGGATCGTTTGGTTTACAGGCCAGCAGCACAAAACAGGTCAGCGCTACCAGCAGTGAAGTACGAGTAAAAGTTAGATAGTGCATGGTCTCTCCGGCGTAATGAATAAGCCGTGAGCGTAGCGGTGAGCGCTTTTTTGTCCGAAGCGTGAAAGTTTTCACTATTACAGCGTGATATGGGCGCAGTTAGAGTAAGCAGACCCAATCAAGGGTAACTAAGCAAAGGAGACTATCTATGTCTGAATCAGGAGATCAAGCGCCAGAAAGCGGTGCACAAAACACGCAAGCATCGGCAACCGGTATTGAGCCAGTGCCTTATCGTGACCGTGTTGATCCTAAGGTCGGCGATCAGACCACCAGTTCGTCTGCACAAAGTGTGAATTTGGATGGTCTGCGCGACTTGTCGGCGCTTTCAAAACTGCAAGTGCGTGAATTTACCCACACTGGGGCCACGCAAATGCAGGCGACCGCCAATGCCATGACACAAATGGCTGCAGCTGGCGCGAAAGCGGTGAACTACGTGATGGCGGGAAAGAAATAACCCGCTCAAAGGAAGCACTGCCTTATGTTGTTTGGGTGTGTCGCTTCATAAAGTAACCCTCTGCCATGTGGCAGATATTAACTGAAAAAGGAAAGCATTATGCCTGAAGAAAATGGTATTACCCCATCACCTTATCGTGACCGCGTTGATCCAAAAGTGGCGGATCAAACCACAAGCACCTCGGCGCAAAGCCTGAACCTGGATGGCTTGCGTGACTTGTCAGCGCTTTCAAAACTGCAAGTGCGTGAGTTTACCCACACTGGTGCCACGCAAATGCAAGCGACCTCCAACGCCATGACACAAATGGCTGCGGCAGGCGCGAAAGCGGTGAACTACATCATGGACGGCGGCAATTAAGCCACGCTGATCTGTGTACGTGTCGAGGCAGCCGATGTGCTGCCTCGATGCCTTATCCATGACTGAAAAGGAGACCGCCGTGGCCGACAAACCCGATGTGATCAGCCTGCGTGAGCAAACCGAACATAAAGGTCGCTTGGTCGATGTGATGTCGAGTGCGTATTTGCAGCGCTCTATCAACAACTCAGTTGAAACCACCTTGCAAGACCAAGTGAATGCCCGCAATCAACGCATGCTGCTGATGACTAAGCAGCTCAATAAAATTGCTGATTCGTAAGTCACTATGAACGAGGAGGAAGACGTGGCGAGCGATGGTAAGCGTCTGTCGTCTTCCATATTGGTGCAAAACACCGTTGACCACTTACGGGATACGGCACTACAAACCACGACTGTCGCGGGCAAGGCGTTTCAAAAATGGTTGGGCAACCCGTTCAATCTCATGTTCTTGCTGATCATCGTGGTCGCCCATGTACAGCTTTTTATCGCTATTATTCAAGGGCTGCTAATGGTGCTGCTCTCTAAACTCATACGCTAGGAGGAATCATGCCCACACCGACACTCGATTTTGGTCTACCGGATGACTTTGACCAATACCTCGACAAACTGATTGAGTCCAATGGTACCGATGCGGCCATGGGCGAAGAGCTTCGCGATGCGATTATAAAAAGCTGCCGCGAAGTGAATGATAACCTAGCTGAGTCGTTCTCAGATTTATCGAAAACCGGCTTTGAGCCAGAGGACGAGGCTAATAGCGAGGACGATGGCGATGAGTAAAACCAACATTTCTGATGAAATTGTGCGCAACGCCGTTGAGCTGCAAGGCCTGCAAATGCTGCAAGGTGCCTCCGACTCACTGCGAGATGACCGGCTTAGCAACATCATGCTGAAAAACCAAGTGATGATGAAATGGCTGCAAGAGCCAGACAATAAAGACTACCCGCAACTTCTGGCGCAAATTGGGGCGAAAAGTTTTAAAGAGGAAGTGAAGCAGGCGTATACCTACGCGCTCGATCTGGTCCGGCAAAAAGACTGCCTGTCAGAGACGGATGCTGACACTGCAGAGAAGAGTGGGGATGAGTCTGGCTCGTCATAAAAAGCATAACTGGCATAAGTTACGTCACTTATGCCAGTTATCTGTTTTTCTCTCGGCTATTATCAAAACGATAAATTAATAACTTATCTCCAGATGACTCGTCGTTAAAAACCTCTTAATGCGATTTGCCCACGGATAAGGACGTTCGAGTTGAACGGCGTGACCGCTCGGTATTTCATCGTACTCACTGTGAGGTATTGCGGCTTGTACTTCTTGGGCTCGGTAAGGCGGTACAAGGGTGTCAAACGCCATGGCTAAGACGAGCGTCGGGGCTTGAATTTTCGATAAATACTGGCGGATGTCTAGGTCTTTACCGAGAGCGATTCTTCGATGCGTATCAGGCAACCCCTTTGTGGCGCATATACGCGCTATCAGCTCTGGATCCATGTTGGACAGAAATGTTGGACTCAATACATGGCTTAGTCCGAACGCAGTTGCTTGTTGCGGCGCGATTTCTTCGAGTGTCTGCCAAGTATTAAACACCAGTTGATGGCGTGGGTCATCACCATGGCACCAAGGCGCACTTAATACTAATCGGTTAATAAAATCAGGATGCTGCGCGGCAACGTAAGCGGCGACCGTAGCCCCGAGTGAGTGACCAACGAGATCAACCTTCCTACTGCCTCTCTCGTTAATGATGGCGCTCACCTGATCGGCGAGAGCGGATACTGTCAGCTCATGGTTGGGTAAGCTGGAGTCCCCACACCCGGCATAATCTGGAACGATGATTTCGCGATGATCGAATGCATCGAGAACGGAGCTATAACTTGCCAAGCCATCACTATTGGTACCATGCAACAGGAGCAGTGGGCAGTCGGATTGATTGGGCTGATAAATATGATAGCTACAATGGGAATGGTCGGTTGATACGACGACTTTATTCATGGCTGTTTCAATTGCATATTCAATGGGCCGTAGAGCGTGCCACAGCAAGATCAACAAAATTGCGATAACTCTCTAAAAATTTGGGCTTTTGGGTGTGGTTGGCTAATTTAATAGACAGTGCGGTCAGAACCTCATCGTCCTGTGGTTTGTTAAATGAGTGAGGAGCAGGCGCTGTGGATGGGGTTTGAGTCGCTTTTTGTTACTGAGTACAAGGAGTGTGGGATGGAGAGGTTGATGCGATGGATGGCGTTCGTTGTGGGCGGCTTGTTGTTGGTGGTCTCTGTTAAGGCGCAGTTGGCGCCGCATCCACAAAGTGTGTTGTTTGAAAATGTGCGTATTTTCGATGGTCAATCTGCGCAGCTTTCTACCCCCAAACATGTTTTAGTTGAGGGAAACAAGATCACACGGATTTCGAGTCAGCCGATTGACGTGGTGCCGTCATTGAACGCTGTAGTGATCCAAGGTGAGGGACGCACGCTGATGCCGGGGCTGATTGATGCACATTGGCATGCGATGTTGGCGACTGTTTCCGTCCCACAACTGCTTACCGCAGACGTCGGCTACATCAATCTTCGGGCCGCACAAGAAGCTGAACGCACGTTAATGCGTGGCTTTACCAGTGTACGTGATCTTAGTGGGCCGGTATTTGGTCTGAAAAAAGCCATTGACGAGGGTATAGTCGCTGGACCGCGCATTTGGCCCTCCGGTGCGATGATCTCCCAAACGGGCGGGCATGGTGATTTTAGGATGCGTTATGAGGTGCCTGCCGCTAACAATGCTGGTTTGAGCCGTGGTGAATCGCTCAATGGTGGTGTGATAGCGGATGGGGTGGCGGAAGTAAGGAAGCGCGTTCGCGAGCAACTGATGTTAGGCGCCTCGCAAATCAAACTCGCAGCGGGGGGAGGCGTCTCCTCTGCGTATGATCCGATTGATGTGGCGCAATACTCGGAAGAAGAATTCCGTGCCGCGGTAGATGCGGCAGATAACTGGGGCACCTATGTGACGGTACATGCCTACACGCCCAAAGCGATTCAAACTGCGATCAACGCGGGTGTGAAAGTGATTGAGCATGGACAGCTCATGGATGAAGCAACTGCACAATTAATGGCGGAAAAAGGCGTATGGCTGAGCGGCCAAGCCTTCCTTGCTAACGAGTACTCGAATCCGACGCAAGGAGAGGCGAAAGTAAAACAGCAACAGGTCGCCCAAGGCACCGACAACGCCTTTAAGCTTGCCAAGCAATATGGCCTTAAGGTGGCTTGGGGCACAGATATTTTATTCAACCCTGCCATGACCAAAAACCAGGGCGCGATCTTAACCACGATGACAAAGTGGTACACACCGGCTGAAGTGTTATCGATGGCAACGTCTGGGAATGCAGCCTTGCTTGCGCTGTCTGGCAAGCGGAGTCCATATCAAGGGAAATTAGGGTTGATAGAAGAGGACGCTATCGCTGACATCCTCCTTGTTGAGGGTAATCCGCTGGAAAACCTTGACCTGATTGCCGAGCCTGATGCGCACTTCGTTGTGATCATGAAAAACGGCAAAATCTATAAAAACACCTCGGAAACAACAGGGTATTGATAGCAAATGAGTGCACGCGATTAAAAGAGAGTAATGGCGTGCGCCATCGACTTTGGGCTTAATCGGCCAAGTGCAGTCTTAGGCCAACACTCAGTTGGTCGCTATCTACTTGATGTGTTTTTAGTTTTTATTGTCACTTCTTCTTTACTGATAAGCCGCAATATTCTCCGCTCCCTATGCTGCTAGGCTAGATCTTTGCCGCCAAACTCGGTACATTACACGCAAATAGAAACTATTCTCACTTTTGTTTATGGCGGAAGCCATATCACCAAGCATGTTTGTAGATATCACCATGATAAAATCGTCTTCATTTCGGCTCGTGCTGGGCGTTGCGTCCTGTTTGGCGTTCACGCCAGCGGTGAGTGCGGATCAGCTCGAAAAGGCGCAAGCCATCGAGGGTAAAACCACCCAAGAAGCGGCACAGTCGCAATCACGCATTAATCGCCGCGCCGATGCCAGTTTGGCTATGCGTCAAGAAATTGAGCAAATCCAAACTCAGATCAGTAATTTAGAAATCTACCGCGATCACCTACAAAACTTGGTGAGCAACCAACAGGTAGAAGCACAAAGTCTTCGCGATCAAATCATCGAGATCAAGGAAACGCGCCAAGGCATTGTGCCTTTGATGTACCGCATGCTCGACGGATTGGAACAGTGGATTGCTAAAGACATGCCACTGAAAGCGGAGCAGCGACAAGCACGCCTAGAAAAACTTCAAGCGATGATGGGTCGCGCCGATGTGGCGGATTCGGAGAAGTTTCGCCGTATTCTCGAGGCCTATCAAATTGAGCGTGACTATGGCACTAAGCTAGATGCTTACCAAGACACCATTGCGCTGGATGGTCGGGCACATCAAGTGGATGTGCTGCATCTTGGTCGCGTGTCGCTGGTGGCCCGTAGCCTTGATGGCAAGCAGCATTGGGTCTGGAGCACACGAGATAAGCAGTGGGTATCCTTGGATGCGAGTGCGGGCGAAGCCGTGGATAAAGCCTTCGCGGTTGCACAAAAACAAGTGGCGCCGTCGTTGTTATCTCTGCCTTTAAGTGCCAACCAAGGGGTAAAATCATGAGCTGGAAAACCCTGATTGCCGCAGCCTGTTTTATGGCTGTCGCGCCTTTGACCCATGCTGACGATCTTGTGGGTCAAACCCAACAAGCGCAGCAGCAAGCCCGTGAACACAACCAAGCGCGTGAAGCGGAGTTTGCGATGACGGAGCGGGAGCTGCGCGCCAAACTGAATCAGTTGAAAGCGACCCGTAATGCGCTTGAGGCGGAAACCGAAAAACTCAGTGACACCTTTAGTGACAACGAGCAACAACTGGCGTCGTTGGAAGATAAACTTCGCTTAGAATCGGGCAGTTTGGGAGAGCTATTTGGCGTGGTGCGCCAAGCGAGCAAAACCATTCAAACCGACAGCGCTTCCAGCTATGTAGGCATCACGCAACCGACCTTTAATCAAACCGTTTCAGAGATCGTTGCCGCCGATACATTGCCGTCACTCAAACAGCTAAATACCTTGTGGCAAGGGATGCTCACCCAAATGCAAACCAGCGGCGAACTGCAAGCGTTAACGCTGCCGGTTGTGGATGCGCAAGGCGTGTCGTCTGAGCAGTCGGTGGTGCGCATCGGTAACCTTGGGCTGATTAGCCCGCAGGGCTATTTGAACTGGCAGTCGGACAGAAAGGTGGCGATCCCGTATCGTGCGCAACCTGATAATACCCTGACTACATCCAAGCTCGAGCAAGCGATCACCTCGGTGGGTGAGCCTGTACTGGTTGATCCGTCGCGCGGTTTTCTCCTCAGTCAATTGGAGAAAGCGCCAAGTCTGGCGGATCGCTTTAGCCAAGGCGGTTTTGTGGCCAAAGTGATTGCGGCGTTGTTGGCGGTTGGTCTGTTAATTGCGCTCTATCGTGGCGCGGTCCTTTTGTCTATTCATGCCAAAATGCATCGTCAGCTTAAACATCCAGAGTCACCAGAGGATAACCCACTTGGCCGTGTCCTCAAGGTGTATCACGATGCGCCACAACGTGATGTTGAATCGCTGGAGTTACGTTTGCTGGAAGCGGTTGTCGATGAGCAGCAAGGCTGTGAAAAAGGCCTCTCTATGTTGAAACTACTGGCAGCACTGGCGCCAATGCTGGGTCTGTTAGGAACAGTGACTGGGATGATCGAAACTTTCCAAGTGATTACCCAGTTTGGTAATGGCGACCCGAAAGTGATGGCAGGCGGTATTTCGATGGCTCTCGTGACCACGGTACTCGGCTTGATCGCGGCGATCCCACTGCTTCTTGCGCATAATATTTTGAGCGGGCAGGCCGATCACATTCGCGGCATGTTGGAAAAACAAAGTATTAGTCTTGTTGCAGAACAAGCCGAGCAACCAGCGAATACGGCGGCCACTGGACAAGCAGCATGATGGATGTAGAGCTACTTTCCCAATTCAATCACCAAGATATTTGGTTTATCTTGCGCCATTTTATGGCGCAAGGTGGGCCAGTGCTATGGTGGCTGGGTCTGGTAGTGCTGTTTTGCTGGGTGTTGGTGATCGAACGTTTGTTGTACTTATACTCACGGTTTCCGGTACAACGGCAAGCGTGGGTATCAGCTTGGCAAGCACGCACTGATCACCATTCGTGGTATGCACGCGCTATTCGTCAAGGGTGGCTATTTGAAGCGCAGCATGAACTGGGGCGCTACCTCAGTTTAATTAAAGCGCTGGTGGCCATTTGCCCGATGTTGGGCCTGTTGGGCACAGTCACTGGAATGATCTCGGTATTTGATGTGATGGCCAGCCAGGGGACCAGTGAGCCACGCTTGATGGCATCGGGGATCTCGATGGCTACGCTGCCGACCATGGCTGGTATGGTGGCGGCCCTTGCCGGCATGTTTGCCCATGCCCGTTTAGTTAAAGCCTGTCAGCGCCGAGAAGTTGCGCTTGAACAGGCGCTTCGGAGTCAGTAATGCGATTGATTCGACCTCATAAGCAGCGCGAAGAAGCGCAAATCGATTTAACCTCCATGTTGGACATTGTGTTCATCATGTTGATCTTTTTTATCGTCACTAGCTCGTTTGTGCGCGAATCCGGGGTGGAAGTGAACCGTCCCGAGGCGAGCCATGCAACCAGCCAAAAAGATGCCGGTATCTTTGTCGCAGTGACCGCATCGAACGAAATCTATATTGATAAGCGTTTGGTGGATGTAGAGCGTGTCGAAGCGACGTTAGAGCATGTACTGTTGGATAAGCCGGATGCGTCCCTTGTGATTCAAGCCGATGAACTGGCGTACAATGGTACCGTCGTAAAAGTGATGGACGCCGCCAAGGGAGCAGGGATCGCGAGTATTGCCTTGGCTACGGAGTCGCCATAATGAAGCGATGGCTGATTTCAATGCCGGTCGCGCTGGTATTCACGTTAGGCTTATTTATGCTGATGGCTCTGATGGTGGGTCACAGTACCCAGCGCCCGCAAGAAAAGTCGACCTCGATGAGCATCGATATTTTTATGCAGGAGCCAGACACCGATGTGCAGCGTCGTCAGCGCACGGTGCCAGAGCGGCCGAAACCACCGGAAATGCCAGATACGCCGACGCCGGTGACACAAACACAATCGACAGCTTCCGCTCAGCCGGATATGCCAACGCTGAATTTGCAGACCAACATTCAAGGCGTCATGGTGCAAGCTCCCTCACTGGGTGATTTAAGTGTCATGCAGGGGCCGAATAATCAGCAGGCTATGCCGCTGTTTCGGGTGGAACCCAATTATCCACCACGGGCCATGCGTCGTGGTTTAGAAGGATATGTAGTGGTGCGTTTTACCATTAGTCCTTCCGGTCGACCGCAAGATTTGAGTGTGGTTGAAGCAAATCCGCCCCGTGTGTTTGAACGTGAAGCACTGCGAGCGCTGCGTAAATGGAAGTACGAGCCCAAAGTGGTGAATGGAGAAGCCGTGGCGCAGCCGGGTCAGCAGATCAAATTGGAGTTTAACTTACGCTAATGTTGAAACGACTTATCTTTAGCTTGGCATTGATGTTTGCGCTGCCCGCCGCGGCGCAGTTGTCACCCTCGGTTGCCTTATCGATTGAAAAGGCACAAGCGTTAGAGCAAGCGTCTAAGTTGGGCGAAGCCATTGCGCTACTCAACAAGCTGAATGTGAAACGTGATTTTGACAAAGCCTTTGTTGACCGTGCGCTGGGGGTTTTCTACTGGCAATATGGCAACAATGATAAAGCGATTGTTCATATCAAGCGCGCGGTAGATAGCGAGCAATTGCAAGATGCGCAAGCGTGGCAAACCAAGCGGATGTTAGCCGATTTACTGCTGATTGATGGCCAATACGCGGCGGCATTGCAATATTATTATCCGCTCGCCCGTTCGGTACCCAAAGAGAAAGCAGAGCAGGCAGAAGATGTGTGGCTGCGTATCATGCAAGCGCATTATCAACGCGAGCAATGGCAGAAAGTGTTGGCTGCGTATCCGGACTATGAGCGCGCCATGAATAACACGGCCACTGTGTCGGCATTGTCACTCAAGCTTGGGGCACAATTGCAATTGGAGCAATGGCGCGGGGTGACCCCCACTTTAAAAGCCTTGATTGCCCTTGAGCCAGATAATAAACAGTGGTGGCGTCAATTGGCGGCCAACTATGTGCGCTTAGAACAGCCGAAAAACGCGATTAGCACCTATTTACTTGCCAAGCGCAAAGGGATAGCCCTAGAGCCGAGTGAGCAACGGACAGTGGCACAGCTTTACGCCAATGTCGGTGTTCCTGAGCGCGCAGCCAAGTGGCTGAAGGGGTTGCCTGAGAGCGAGCAAGATGCGCAAACACTTGCTCAGCAAGCCAGCCTTTGGCAACAAGCGCGTGAATGGCCTCAGGCCATTTCAGCTTGGCAACTAGCAGCTAAGAAAGAGAGCCAATATCACTGGCAGCTGGCTTTGATGCAAATTCAGCAGGGTGATTATCAGCAAGCACTCACTTCGCTAGACAGAGCGGAAAAAGGGGCTTCTAAGAAGGATATTGCGCTAGCGAAAGTACAAGCGTATTACAAGTTGAATCAGTTTGACCATGCCCTTGAACAAGCTAAAGTCGCGCAACGTATTTCGCCGGATGACGCAGTAGAAAGCTGGTTAACCTTTTTGAAAAAACGCCAGAAGATGCAACAAAGCTAATCAATGTTCATTGATGGTCAAGGTTAAAAAAGGCCCCACAGCAAGTGCTTGTGGGGCCTTTTTATTATCGCGAGTGTCTGATCGACAGGCACAAAAAAGGGCGCCAACGGCGCCCTACAATCAGTCAGACAAGGTTTCTTATGCAACAGAAACGTTAGATGCCTGTGGGCCTTTTTGGCCTTGCTCAACGGTAAAGTTTACACGTTGGCCTTCGGTAAGGGTTTTAAAGCCTTCACCAACAATCGCGCGGAAGTGTACAAACACGTCTTTTTCGCCGCTGTCTTGAGTGATGAAACCAAAACCTTTCTCTTCGTTAAACCACTTTACGATACCAGTTGATTGATTAGACATAATCATTCTCTCTTAAATTAAAATAAATAGGGTAGCTTTGAACGGAGTCGATGAAATGTCTAAAAGCGAAAGTGGGTAACGTTAGAAACTCTATAATATTGATAATAGCGTAGCTTATGTCGACTTTTACTTGATGAATCATTGATGCTCCATGTTCCAGAGCTGTGTCCACCATACAGCAATCCCAGTTCATGTAAAGCGTTTATTACTTATTTTGTCCCCAGTGTTTTAAAAGATCAGACACATTTTTTTTTGGGTGGTTGAGCACGTTGTCATCTTTCGTGGCTTCGCCCACCACGTCATTGGGATTATAGAGCGCACATGATTTCATGGAGAGGCAGCCGCAGCCGATGCAGCCACTGAGGTTTGACTGTAGCTGTTGAAGCCGCGCAATTTGATCATTCAGGGTCTGATCCCAGTGCTCTGCCATTTTACGCCATTGCGCTTGAGTGGGGGCTTGATGTGAAGGAAGCTCGCTGAGTGCTTTACCAATCTCATCCAGTGACAGGCCAACATTTTGCGCCGCTTTGATCACGGCAAGGCGACGCAGCACTGCACGGTCGTAACGACGTTGGTTACCCGCGTTGCGTTGACTCACAATCAGCCCCTTTTGCTCGTAAAAATGCAGGGTAGAGACCTTTACCCCCGCACGCTTAGCCACTTGCCCGACACTCATGGTCATTTTTTGCTCCCGTTGCTGTGATTTTCATTTACCTCAATATAACTTGAGGTTTTATGATGGCGAGTATGTTGAAAAAACAATGAGAGGAAAGTCACTGATGGCAATTACGAAACAAGGTTTTACCGTCACTATGATGAAGGTTGTCACTATCACGGTTGGCATTACGCGAGCCGATAAAATGTTGAACGTTTGTTCAATGGATCAGCTATCTGAATATCTTCGCCACGATCTCGGTGTGAGGTCTGCGTATCATACTCGTCCATCAGCCAGTCGCTTTCTTTACTGACTTTACTGAACCGTGGCGAAAGGACATAAAAAAGGCCAGTCTAAGACTGGCCTTTGTGCGCGTTAGCGTGCTAATCGCTGGCTATAAGGAACTAGGCGAGTAGTTCGTTAGCGGTTTCTACAACGTTTTCAACGGTGAAACCAAACATCTTAAATAGCTCACCAGCCGGTGCTGATTCACCAAAAGATGTCATGCCAATGATACGACCGTCTAGACCCACGTACTTGTACCAGTAGTCGGCAATGCCGGCTTCGATCGCGATACGCGCTGTCACGTCTGATGGCAATACAGATTCGCGATAGGCTGCATCTTGCTTATCAAACAGATCCGTGCTTGGCATGGAAACCACACGCACTTGCTTGCCAGACTCACTCAGTTGTGCCGCCGCATCAACGGCTAGCTCAACTTCAGAGCCAGTTGCAATTAAGATAAGCTCTGGCTTGCCCGCACAATCTTTCAGGATGTAGCCGCCTTTGGCAATGTTAGCAAGCTGTGCATCATCACGCTCTTGTTGGGCAAGGCCTTGACGCGAGAAGATTAACGCGCTCGGGCCGTCTTTACGCTCAACAGCTGCCTTCCAAGCAACGGCTGATTCTACCTGATCACATGGACGCCAAGTGCTCATGTTTGGTGTCTGGCGCAGGTTAGCCATTTGCTCGACCGGCTGGTGAGTTGGACCGTCTTCGCCCAAGCCGATGGAATCGTGGGTATAAACCTGAATGTTTTGCACCTTCATCAGGGCCGCCATACGCATCGCGTTACGCGCGTATTCCATGAACATCAAGAAGGTTGCGCCGTAAGGTACAAAGCCGCCATGCAACGCAATACCGTTAATGATGGCCGTCATACCGAACTCACGTACACCGTAGTGTAGGTAGTTACCACTGGCATCGTCAGCGGTAATAGCTTTTGAACCAGACCACATGGTGAGGTTTGATGGCGCCAGATCCGCCGAACCGCCGAGCAGTTCAGGTAGCAGTTTGCCGAAGGCTTCTAGTACGTTTTGCGACGCTTTGCGTGAGGCAATTTTCGCTGGGTTAGCCTGTAGGTCTTTGATGAGCTTTTGGGTTTCGCTATCCCAGTTTGAAGGCAGGTCACCGTTCATACGACGCGTAAATTCCGCCGCGAGTTCTGGATACTGCGCCTGATAGGCAGCGAATTTTTCGTTCCATGCTGCTTCTTTGGCCGCACCGGCCTCTTTGGCATCCCACTGTGCATAAATATCTTGTGGGATCTCAAACGGACCGTGCTCCCAACCAAGGAATTCGCGTGCCGCTTTGATTTCGTCTTCGCCCAGTGGTGCGCCGTGGCAGTCATGGCTACCGGCCTTGTTTGGCGAACCGTAACCAATGGTGGTTTTGGTACAAATAAGCGTTGGTTTGCCGGTTTCAGCTTTTGCCGCTTCGATAGCTGCTTGAATCGCAGCAGGATCGTGGCCGTCGACCGCAGGGATAACCTGCCAGCCATAAGATTCAAAACGTTTTGGCGTATCGTCAGAGAACCAACCTTCAACGTGACCGTCGATTGAGATGCCGTTGTCATCCCAAAACGCAATCAATTTACCTAAGCCCAAGGTACCGGCTAGCGAGCAGGCTTCGTGAGAAATACCTTCCATCAAGCAGCCATCACCAAGGAACGCGTAAGTGTGATGATCGACAATATCATGGCCGTCACGGTTGAATTGAGCAGCCAGTGCTTTCTCAGCCACGGCCATACCGACGGCGTTAGTAATACCTTGGCCAAGCGGACCGGTTGTGGTCTCGATGCCAGGGGCATAACCGTACTCTGGGTGACCCGGTGTTTTTGAGTGCAATTGACGGAATTGCTTCAGATCGTCAATGGCAAGGTCATAACCCGTAAGGTGCAGCAGTGAATAAATCAGCATTGAGCCGTGGCCGTTTGATAGCACAAAGCGATCGCGGTTTGCCCAGTCTGGGTTTTGTGGGTTGTGGTTCATGTGGTCGCGCCACAAAACCTCGGCGATATCAGCCATACCCATTGGGGCACCTGGGTGTCCCGAGTTAGCTTGTTGAACTCCGTCCATCGCAAGGGCGCGAATGGCGTTGGCTAGCATTTTGCGTTCCATGTGTATACCTACAGATTGAACAGGTTGAATACGGTATCGACGTTAATCATAAAAGCGGCCTAAGCCGCTTTTATTGTGTTAAATCACAGTTGCTCGCGAATCATGGCTTCGAGCTTGCCTTGGTCAACCGCGAAATTGCGGATGCCTTCAGCCAGTTTTTCAACGGCCATCGCGTCTTGGTTATGTTCCCACATAAACTCAGCATGGGTCATACGCGCTGGGCGCTGCTCTGTGGCGCCAGTGTCTTGCAATTTCACTGGCACGTCACCTTCTGCGTCACTAAGCTCTTGCAGCAGTTGTGGGCTGATGGTTAGACGGTCACAGCCTGCCAGCTCCAAGATTTCGCCGGTGTTACGGAAGCTTGCGCCCATGACTACAGTATTGTAGCCATGCGACTTGTAATAGTTGTAGATGGTGGTGACGGATTTCACACCTGGGTCTTCTGCTGGTGTGAAATCACGGCCTTCTTTCGCTTTGTACCAGTCCATGATGCGACCAACGAATGGTGAGATCAAGTAAACACCAGCTTCGGCACAGGCGCGCGCTTGCGCGAACGAGAAGAGTAGCGTCAGGTTACAGTTGATCCCTTCTTTTTCTAGGATCTCTGCGGCGCGAATACCTTCCCACGTTGAGGCGAGTTTGATCAAGATACGGTCGTTGCTGATCCCTGCCTCGTTGTACATGCTGATCAGTTTGCGTGCTTTCGCCACACTGGCGTCAGTGTCGTAAGATAAGCGTGCATCCACTTCGGTTGAAATACGGCCAGGGATAGCATTGAGGATTTCTTTACCGATATTGACGGCAAGACGGTCACACGTGTCTGCCACTTGTTGATCAGCGTCGTTGCTGTGTGATTTGGCGTAAGCAATCGCTTCTTCGATGAGCGGCGCATATTCTTTGATTTGCGCCGCTTTCAGGATCAGCGACGGGTTTGTCGTTGCATCTTGTGGTTGGTACTTTTTGATCGCTTCGATGTCACCAGTGTCAGCGACAACGGTGGTCAGGGCACGGAGTTGGTCCAGTTTGTTGCTCATCTTCACTCACCTTTTCTGCGTGATAGGCTCAGACGCCAAATTTGCGGGTTAGCGCCTGCTCTGAATATGAACAGATGCAACGCGCCTGAGCAAATGATGTGACGATCTTTGTGTTTTTCACATCGATTGTCAATTGTATTGCGAAATAAACCCGCGATACATCTCACTTCTTTGTGTGTGGTTTACTCTGGCTGTTGAAATGTGATCTTCTTCTCGTTCGGTGCTGGCTCTGACATATTCAATAGCGCCATGGCGCAACTGGCACTGGTTGCTAACACGTCAATGACACCTGTACGCAGTGCACCTAAGATGGACAACGCTTTGCGGCTCTCGCTTGCCATAGCAATCACATTAGGAATGCGCGCCAAATCTGGCATAGCTAGACCCACTACACGGCCTCGCATCAGATTATCGGTCGGTTGACCGTCCATGCGGAAAAAATCAAAGCCGCCGATGTCACCGACAATACCATCGTTAACCCGTGCTTCTACAAATTCGCGAGCGCTAAAACAGCCAAGTTTTACCATGTGGCTATTTTCATCCATATCGCCAATTCCCACCAGCGCAAACTCTGCTTTTCTGGCTTGGTTCAAGGTTTCACTGATGTTGGGGTGAGAAACAAAGACTTGTTGAATGGTTTCGTTGTCGACGTAGGCAGGGGCATAGAGGGTTTCGCTGCTTCCACCAAACTTTTTGGCGAGACGTCGACAAATATGGTCAGCGTTAAATGCATCTCCACTGCGGTGTGTACCACCAATGGCGCAGACAAAGCGTGCTTGACGATGAGATACCACACCTGGGTGGTCTGCGACTGCCGCGACATTTTGTCCTTGACCAACCGCGACCACCATACCGTCGTTCAGGTTGGCATCCAAGTAAGCTGAGACGAGTGTCGCCACCTGCATACGTTGCTCTTGGGCACTGGGTTGATCGAGAGAGATAAGTGCGCGCTTTAAATTAAACCTGTCCATTAAACGTTGCTCAAGCTGCGCACTATGAACGGGGTGAAACTTTACTGTGATTTCGACGATCCCTTCTTCTCGTGCCCGTCGCAGCAATCGACTGACCTTGGGACGACTTATTTTGTACTTACGCGCGATCTCTTCTTGTGTGGCGCTTTGTTGGTAGTAAAGAATGGCGATTTCAGTCAATAAATCGGTGTCTTCTTGCAACGCGTCTGGTGTGGTTGGCATCGTCATTATCGGCGTACTCATTGACTACTTGGGGACTACCCTGAATGGAATTGATTGCAGTATAGCGCCGAACATTACGATGAACAAATGTTCATAGATAAGTTAAGTGTTCACTTGTTGTGGGTTAACGAGGCAACAAAGATGAGATCTGTGTTTGAAAAATTAGCCATATCTATCTAGGTTTACAAATGATCGCCTTGAAAGTTATTCACGGTGTCGGAAAAACCATGACAGTTAGGCAGAGTTGGACTGGTCTGCTGGGTCAATCACGATAAAAATTGGAGTGAAGATGCAAATGCAGGCTCTGCAATCGCGACAGGCACTCATTTGGACCACTATTGCGCTCGCCGTTGCCTTTGTGGCGTCTGTTTTTTATGGCATCGCTAACCTGACCCGTGTCTCACAGCTCAATGATCCCTTACTCGATGTGGAATACCGTTACTTTATTGACGAGACTAACGAGTTACCGCTCGATTACGTGATTGAGCATGCGCCGTTTGCCACTGTACAAAACCCTGAAGCAATCCCTTGGAAGCTCGAATATCAGACCTTTTGGATACAAGTGGAGTTTGACTATAAAGGGTTAACTGAGCGTCATCTCCATATTCTGACCGATAATACGACGATTGATTACTTGGATGCGTATCACCTGGTTGATGGCGATCAGATCGTGACTAAGTATGAGGGAGGCGATGTAACTCAATCGCGATTAGCAAATATGTCTCTCCCTGCCTCAGTATCGGTCACGCTCCTGCCTGATAAAGCGAATACGTTGCTAATCAAAGTGACGTCGAGTGATATGCCAACCATGCCGTTATGGGTGATGTCACATCAAGCGTACGATCAACTCGCCAAAGCGATTCATCTTCTGTGGGGCGGCTTTATCACCTTTATGCTGTTAGTCACCCTGTATAGTGTTGGGGTGTATGTGTATAGCCGGCAGCGTGTGTATTTGATTTATGTGTTGAACACACTGATGGCGACAGTGGTGATCAGTGCCAATCATGGTTTCAGTCGCTATTTTTTACCGGATTGGGCCCAAGTTTTTGTCAGTAACCATATTTTGGCATTCGCTGTATGCTTGCTGACCATTGCGCTGTGGTTTACCTACTTCTTCCTCGATTTTGAGCGTAGTCGCGACTACCAACGTGTCCGTTCCATGTTCTTGATGGCGACAGGTGCTTTAGCTGGCTTGGCGCTGCTTACATTTATCACTCCACCGTATATTTCCGCGTCGTTAGTGTTGCTGTCTCAAGTGCCCATTTACGGGTTAGTCATCTATTTTTTAATCAAGCAGTGGCAACCGGGTAAATTCTGGTTACTGTTATTTGGGTTGTCGTGGCTACCTGCAATGGTGGGTGGATTAGCGTTTTATGCGCTGCTGCTCGGCTACAGCGAATACACCTTAATGAGCCGTTATGCATTGATGCTCTCCATGGGCCTCACCATGATGTTGTTTTCGGTTGCCTTAGCCGAGCGTTTCCGGTTCCAGCGAATGAACGCCATGGACGCCTTAACGCATGATAAATTAAGCGGCTTGCCCAATACCAATGTGGTTCACATCGCGATCAATGATCTCATTGCTCGTAATGTCAGCTTCAACCTATGTTGTGTAACCGTTGACAACTACAATAATCTATTGCCCTACCTTGATGAAGATACACGCGAAACTTACATTAATACCATTGTTGAACGTGTTCTAGAGGCCTTGGATGTTGAGCAGATTTATCAGATTGATACGGAATCAGACACCCCTTTCCAACAACTCGGATGTCTCAAAGAGGGGGTATTTACCTTCTTGATTGAGGAGGCAGATTTAGAGACATGTAACCATATTTTAGATTCCGTCATTGAGGGGCTTAACGGTGAACTTGCCATTGGGTCTTTTATTACCCATATCAATGCGCGAATCGGCGTATGTCACTATCCGTCTGATGGATCGCACCCTAGCCTATTGATAAACCGCGCCATGCAAGCACTGCAGCAACACCGTTCCGTGCTCGGGGGATATACTCACTTTAACAACCATGAACACAAGTATCACGAGCTTCATGTTTCGTTAGTGGCTGATCTGCGTGAGGCAATTGAAAACGATGGGCTGGAACTCTATCACCAGCCTCAAATTGACTTACGAACAGGATCCATTCATGGTTCTGAAGTGCTCGCACGCTGGATGCATCCACGCTTTGGACAGATTTCCCCCGATGTTTTTGTGCGCATGGCTGAAGATGTGGGTATTATCAACAACTTGACCCTATGGGTGATTCGACGTGCTTTCCAACAGCAGCAACAGTTAATTGCTAGCGGTCACTGTCGACGCCTGTCCATTAATATCAGTGCGTCCGATATTTATATCCCGAACTTAGCGGCGCGAGTGGTTGATCTGGCAAGCCAATACGATGTTCCGACGAATCTGGTTTCTCTTGAACTGACCGAATCGGTGATGGTTGAAGACTACGATTGGCTGAAGCGTTTGATCAGTGAGCTGTCGGCAAGTGGTATTGAGGTGTCGATTGATGACTACGGCACCGGCTATTCATCGCTGTATTTTCTCTCACAGCTGCCATTTACTGAGTTGAAAATTGACCGTAGCTTTGTACGCAATTTACCCCAAAGTGGTCGCCATCAAAGCATTGTACGTGCGACGACGGATATGGCACGCTCACTTGGGGTCATGGTGGTTGCTGAAGGGGTGGAGTGTGAAGAAGCGGAAGCGCTATTGCGACGCTATGGCGTTGACGTTGGCCAAGGCTTTTACTACTCGCGTCCCTTACCGTTCAATCAATATCAGGCGTATGTTCAGCGTATGGACAATGTCCAACCTGTCACGATTTTACGGCAAGGTCGCTTAAGCTCATCCGGCTAACCCCATACAACGGGAAAAGTTGTACTCTTCTATTTTCTTGATGCCCTTCCTAGAAGGGCAGATAAATGGCACCCAGACAGCAGGCTTGACTAGCACCGGTGACAGCGGGCACATTGCCCGGCTGGTTATAGAGGGTTTGGCGGGCTAACCATGCAAACGCGATGGCTTCCATGTCGTCGCAACTGATCCCCACGTCATCTGAACGCGCAATATGCCACTGAGGTAGCGCCGCCTGCAGTGCTGCCATCAACGCTTGGTTGTGTGCGCCGCCACCACAGATAAACACGCGACCTTGCTCATGAGGCTGTATCGCCATGGCAATGCTTTGTGCCGTCAGTTCAAGTAGTGTGGCTTGCACCTGTGACGGGGAGAGTGAAAACGCCAGTAAGTGGCGATCCAGCCAGTCAAGGTTGAAGTATTCTCGCCCAGTGCTTTTTGGCGCGGGGCGTGAAAAATAAGGGTCTGAGAGCAAACGCTGCAGCAATGGCTGGTAGGCGGAGCAGCTGGCTGCCCATGCGCCATCTTTATCATACGCCTGATGCTTGTGACGCTGTATCCATGCATCCATCAGCATATTCCCCGGCCCCGTGTCGTAACCGCATAAGGGTTGGTCGGGACATATCATGGAGACATTGGCAATACCGCCAATATTGACCACCGCGGTCGGTTGCTTGGCATCGGAAAATAAATCGTTATGGAATGCGGGCACGAGTGGCGCGCCTTGGCCGCCAAACGCCATATCTTTGCGGCGAAAGTCGGCAACCGTGGTAATGCCTGTTCGCGCTGCGATCACATTGGCATCACCCAGTTGCATGGTAAACGGATAATCACCACTGGGTTGGTGATACACGGTCTGTCCGTGACAACCGATTGCAGCAACATGCTTGGGGCGCAAGCTTGCGTTTTCTAGCAAGGTATTGATGGCATGGGCATAGCACTCGCCGAGACGGCGATCTAACTGCCCAATCGCAGTGATCGCTATAGGGTGGCCGCGACTTAAACTAATCACGGTTGCTTTAATATCTTGCGGCATGGGCTCACTGTGGCGCGCAATGGGCTCAACGTGCCCAGCTTGTGTAAAGCGTACTGCCACTACATCAATGTTATCTAAACTGGTGCCAGACATCACACCGATGTATATATCTGCTGCGGGTTGAGGCATGTGTGTTCCTTATCAATGCACAAATTGCGCAACCACTGGGCGTTATTAACACCCTGCGCGGACAGATGAGGGGACCCCTAATAGGGAGCTGTTTAGTTGAATATCCCTTCCATGGCACGAGTATAAACAGATTGCGAATCTAGGCAAAGTGCTTGATTATTCTGTTGTGATAGTGGCTGCCAGCGTGGCATACGCACGGTATCAATACGTCACAAGGTTTTCAGTTGCCAAGCAAGTCACGTACTCGTAAGGCCTTGGCACCAGTATAACGTGCCGGCGTGGCAGTCGGCTGACAACGGGATGAAGGAGATATGATGGGGCCAGTATGGTTGGATGTTCACGCAGAGCGTATCGACAATGAGGAAAAAGAGATCTTAGCTCATCCCAGTGTGGGCGGTGTCATCCTGTTTGCACGCAATTATCATGATAGTGAGCAACTGCAGGCGCTCACTGCAGAGATCCGTGCAGCAGCGGGGCGCGATATTCTAATTGGTGTCGATCAAGAAGGGGGGCGTGTACAGCGTTTTAAAGCGCCATTCACGCGTATTCCAGCGGCACAGTCTTATGGGGCTCTTAAGGCGGATGTCAGCGTTGCCGAGCAAGCCGGCTGGTTGATGGCCGCCGAGCTTATCGCGCATGGGATTGATTTAAGCTTTGCACCAGTGTTGGACTTAGGATTTGCTTGCGCAGCGATTAAAGATCGGGCTTTTGGTGACAATCCCGCGGAGGCTATTCGTTATGCACGTGCCTTCACCCAAGGCATGCGCGCGGTGGGAATGGCAAGTACGGGCAAGCATTTTCCGGGTCACGGAGGGGTACAGGAAGACTCTCATCTGGTGACGCCGCATGATCCGCGTGAGATGTTGCACTCGTCGGATTTCGCCATCTTCAAAGCGTTCATCGAGGAAGGCTTACTGGATGCCATGATGCCGGCTCATGTGGTGTATCCGCATCATGATGGGCAGCCTGCCAGTGCATCCGCGTTCTGGTTGACCCATATCTTGCGCCAGCAGCTGGGCTTTAAAGGACTGATTTTTTCTGATGATCTCAGTATGGGTGGGGCACATGTATTAGGCGATGCACCGGCTCGCGCCTGCGCAGCCTTGGAAGCAGGCTGTGATATGGTGTTGGTCTGTAATGACCGAGATAGCGCGGTTGCCGTTCTCGATACCTTGCCCATCACAGATGTCCCTGCGGCCAGCCAATTGCGTGTAGCAAAAACGATTGATTGGACAGATTTGCAGCTTGATACGCGTTGGAAGTCTGCCAGAACCCAGGTTACTGCTCATCAGGCCAAGTGGGAGGCGGCAACGGCGTAATACATATTACTCAGTACGCCATTGAAAGCCTTTGTGGCTTGCCGTACACAAAAGGGCAACGCCGGAAGACGTTGCCCTTTTACTTATATTCTATTTAGCTGTGCGTGTGCTATCTCGCTATGTGCCTGAACCCGTTTTGTTGCCGTTGAGCGGTGTGGCCAACGTGTCATGCAATCTGATTGGGGGCTAGCGACTGTTTGTCAACGGTCATCTCCGAAAAAGCCATCATCGTGTTGTTGACGGCGCGACTTGTTCTGTTGACGTTTCTTACCTTTTTTACCGCGTGGTGCCTCGTCATCAAAATAGTCGTGGTGTCGGGACTTGAACTTCTCTTTGTGTTGAGAGCCATGTTTTAACCATTGATCCCACTGTGCCATGGTGGTGCTTTCCTAACGCTAATGTATTTACGTGGCTGTGTTTGCAGCCGGATATTCAGGCAACGCGCGCGTCACCCTTAAGGGTTAAGATAGCCCAAAAATTCACCGCCGACTAGTGAAATTATCATTGCAAACGTGTTTTTTTTACTCAGGGACAAGCTGGCCAGTAGAGCTTTGTAAACTCATTGATTAAATGTGACTTATCGCTGCCATCTAACCAGACAAGATAAAGCTGATGAACCAATGCTGGGCTGGTGCCTACCAGATGCAGTTGTCCACGGTCGATGTATGGCCGAATAGCCAGAGGACGGTAGAAATGCAACGCCGCCGTGGGTGAGTAAATAATTAAGCGCAAGGTGACACGATTGGGTATGGAGGACGGGTGGACGCTGCAATGCCTCAATACGACTTTGCTCGACAGCAAAGCGGGTTCCCCAATCCAAATAGACGATCGCTAAGTCTTGGATATCTGCCATGGTCACATCGGGCAGGTGGCTGACCAATTGCAATTGATAATCGCCGAGGTTGATGGGAGTGCAATCCTTCGAGTTTGGGTAATTCAGACGTCAGACCTGCATCAATGCGCTTTTCAATCAATTGACGCGCCAGCATTTGTCGAGGCGTAGCTTCAGCGCGGATCACCCAATCAGGTTGATTGGCACATATACGATTAATCCAGTCACTGACCCCTTCTAGTTCCCAAAGCGTTGGGGAGGCTCCAATAGTGAGCTGCTCGTTGGCGGCTTGCGTCAAGGTGACATCTTGCTGAGCACGTTGCCATGTTTGTAGCAAGGTTTCCGCATAAGGCAGCATGCGTTCTCCGGCACTTGTGAGCCGAACATTCCCGCGTTGACGAATGAATAAAGGGGCACCGAGTTGGGTTTCGAGCTGACGAATTCGAAAACTAACTGCCGATTGCGTCAAATAGAGGTTATCGGCCGCGTGGCCAAAATGACGTGTTTTACTGACCTCAATAAAGGTACGAAGAAGTTGAATATCCAAATAAAACACCCTGTAAAGAAACCACAGTCTTATTTAGGCAACAAAAAGTGATACGCGTCAAGTCACATCGTGTGATTTATCAAGGGAATGGAAAGGAAGCCGCGGTTAAAGGAGCAGATCGGCCAATGTTAGCGGTCGGTCGGTCAAACCAAGGTGCTGAGCCGGTGTTTGGTGCTGCTTGTCTTGCCAACACAAGTTGTGCCACGCGCGGTAAATATCAAGCAGGGAAGCAGGCCGCCGGACGTAAGCGTCGACGAGGCTCATTGACTAACAGCGCAAATTGCTGATGAAAATGTTGCTGATACTTCTTCAATGCATCGCAGCTAGCATGGGTTAACCAGTACGCTTCTTTGCCTTTTGCTTGGCCATGATCGCAAATGGCTTTTGTGCCTTCACCACTGCGCGTAAACGCCCAGCGATCGCGCCACCAACTGAGTAATACGATATCGATTTTCTCAGGCTCTGCGCCGGGTTGCCAGTATGCGTCCTGTTCACGTATACGTGACTAACGCGTTTATCCCGAATGTCAGCTTCAAAGACGGATAAGCAGGCAGAGCGAAGCAAAGGCTCTTGCGGTGAAAACACCACAATGTTTTGCCAATGCGCCAATAAGGGCTTGAGATTTAGGTAGTGTGCATAGGTTGTGTACTGTGGACGTATCAAGGTGCCACGGTTGGGATAGATAAAATGCAGTGGTTGGGTATACGGGTCTTCCACATTCGAGCGGGCGAAAACCGCGCGATATTTTGCATCCACGCGACCGAGTAATCCCTCGGGCGTCGCGAGTGTTTCGCTTCGGTCGACATCAGGCGCACTGGCGATAAATCGACAATGATCTTGATAGGGGTCGTGCTGCGCATTGACCACTGGGTGATCGTACGAATGATAATTTACGTCTTGCAGCAACACATAACCGCTATGTGCTTCCCCCGTGGCAAGCCATTGTACGCCATTTTGACTGTGTGGCTGCAAAGGTGCGTGTACGCTAGCAAGGTGGCCTTGGGTGGTTTCGCCTAAAAAGCGGGTATCATAGGCCGCAAGTTTTTGCCGACAGCGAGCGGCAATATGGTTGAGATGATCGTAAAAGGTCTTGGGGTTCAGCGTTAGACGACGACAAATCTCTCGCACCGTGTGGCCTGTGAACAGGTAGGCCAACAACTTTTGCTGTAGCTCACTTTTTTTATTCACCCCCGACCAGCGATCGACGAAGGTGCTTTGACACCCTTTACAGCGATAGCGTTGTTTATCACCGCTGTAGCCAAATGCATGGTAGCAGGCTCGGTGGGTGAGTACGGGTTTGCCCAGATGCTCGCAATCTGGGTTGGTGCAGGCGCATAAACCATCGGCATGCAGTTGTCGCTGAGTGATCAGCTCTGCATGCACTTGGTGATTGTTGAGCAATGGAGGAAACGCACCACACTCGCGGCATACCAAGGTTGGGCGTGCCGGATTGGTGTGCTGAACCAAGTAATGCTGCTCATCAGTGGACCCAAAATTTGGGCAAGTGAGCGTTTTACAAAAGTTCAGCTGCAAGTCACCGGCCGCTGGGGGCAGTTTGCCGCTAGACACGTTTCCTCCGATCAACACTTACAGGTTGATCGCTGTTTCAAGCGATACAGTCATCATTTCGTTAAATGATTTCTGACGCTCGTCTGAGCTCAAGGCTTCACCACGGATGATGTGGTCAGACACAGTCAAAATGGTCAGTGCGCGCGCGCCCAGTTCAGCGGCCACACCGTAGATGCCGGCCGCTTCCATATCAACCGCAAGGATGCCAAGCTTGTCCATGGTGTTGAACAGATCCGCTTCAGGGCTGTAGAACAAGTCTGCAGAGAAGACGTTACCCACACGAACAGAAACGTTTTGTTTGCGCGCTTCACCTACTGCCGTTTCCAGCAGATGGAAGTCAGAGATCGCAGCAAAATCGTGGTTCGCGAAACGCGTGCGGTTCACTTTAGAGTCGGTTGATGCACCTTGTGCAACAATCACATCCATCAGTTTTACATCGTCTTTCACAGCACCACAGCTACCAACGCGAATGATATTCTTCACGCCGTAGTCTTTGATCAGCTCATGCACGTAGATTGAGCAAGATGGAATACCCATACCGTGGCCATCACTGACACTTTTTTCCCTTTATAGGTACCGGTGTAGCCAAACATGTTACGTACGTCAGTGACACGCTCTGCGTTTTCCAAGAAGTTCTCGGCAATGTATTGCGCACGAAGTGGATCACCTGGCATCAGGACGGTTTCAGCAAAGGCGCCATCTGCGGCATTGATATGTGGGGTAGCCATAATGTGCTCCAATTATCTTAAGTTAAGAGAAAAAGCGTTCGATCACGGCCTGATAGGCCATGCCGCCAAGGTAGATACCAACAATGCCCATGATCCCCGATAGTACTGGGGGAGCAGGCAGTGGTAGCTTGATCGCGCTGAAGAAAAAGCCAACGATGGCACCAGCGACGACCGCAAGTAAAATCTCGTTCATTGTAACCCTCAAACAACTTATTAGATGCAGTCAAGCTCATGTCGGTGCCGATTTTGCGACAGTTCTAACTGTCTTTATTGTCTTTGCTCTGGCGCCGGATGAGATGGACTCAGTGTATGTAACAACGCCCTAATAACGCGCGATCCCGATCAAACTATCTGCATATTACCGCGAATACCCCCTAATGGTTACCAAATATGTTGATTGTGTCGATGCAATCGCTTGCTTTTTGGTCATTCAGAGCATGGCGTGTGATCACGTAGGCCTTTTTGATGGTGTGTGAGGGGATAGTGGCGCAAACAAAAACAGTTCTTTTGCGCCAGATCAAGGTAGGCATCAGCCGTCACTGAGTCACTTTTGCTGTTGATCGCTGCTCGGATAGCAAACACAGATTGATGTCTCTTATCTTGCGCAATATCAATATAATTATAAATATGAACGATTCTCACTTCTATTCGTGACTTCGTTTTTTAATTGCGCTAGCATGCTGCCATCAACCTTGATGAGGAACTAGCGATGCGAGCTTTTCGTTCAATTTTTCAACTTGTTATCTTAACGACATCTTTACTATTTGGTAGCCAAGTCGCGGCAAAAACCATTGAGCATGCGATGGGTACAATCGAGATAGATGGTGTGCCACAACGTGTGGTCGTGTTGGGCCAAGGTAGCTTAGACGTGTTAGATCGTATTGGTGTTGAGCCTGTGGGTGTGGTCAAGTCACTGATGCCCGACTATCTTGCGGACAAGTACCAAGATGAAAAGTACGTCGCCGTGGGTACGGTAAAAGAGCCGGACTATGAGGCTATTTTCATGGCCAAGCCGGACCTGATTATTGCTGAAGCACGTATGGCCTCCCTGATGAAAGAGTTGGAAGAAATCGCCCCGACGATTATGTTCCAAGCAGACTACAACCAATACTGGCAGAGCGTGCAGAAAAACTGGCGTATGCTAGGTCAAGTCTTCGACAAACAAGACAAAGTGGAAGCAATCATCGCAAAGATGGATGCCAAAATTGCTAGCACACGTAACAAAAGCCGCTGCGGATAACTTTAATGCGTTGATGGTGATGAGCAACGGTAGCAAAGTGGCAATGTTCGGCGAGAAAAGCCGCTTTGGTATGGTGTTTGATGAGCTCGGCCTAAAACCTGCGAAAAGCGACGATGTCGAGGTCGCCGGCTCTCATGGCAACTTGATTTCTTTCGAGTATATTGCCGATGCCAACCCAGATGTACTTCTTGTGCTAGATCGTGAGCAAGCCATTGGGGAAGGTGTGGGTAAAGCGAAAGCGCGCTTTGATAATCCACTGGTTAACAAAACGCCAGCCCATCAGAACAACCGTATTAGCTATCTAGACCCAACGGCGTGGTACATCACCATGGCGGGTATGACAGCGATGGATAAGATGATCGACGATGTAAATCGCGTTCTCTAACCGCCAAATAACTGGCTAATATTGACCGGGCATTCCCCGGGTCTTTGTGATTGTAAGCGTCTCAACGGTAGTTGTGTTGTGAAATACCTTCTATACCGTACTCGTGATTCTCGCGCTGTTATCGATTTCGATAGGGGTGGCGCACGTATCGATTGAAAATCTACTCGCAGGCGATGCGCAAGCGTGGACCATTTTTACCACCAGTCGAATTCCGCGATTATTGGCCATCTGTTTGGCGGGTGCCGGCCTCAGTGTTGCCGGCTTAATCATGCAGCAGATTTGTCAAACCGATTTGCCTGATACTACTGGCACCATTGATTGTGCGCTACTGGGTTATGTGTTGACGCTGGTGGTCTTTGCCGGCGCGAGCCAGTGGTTGGACTTGGCCATGATTGTCGGGACCGCCATGGCGGGCACATGGTTATTCGTTCGTTTTCTTCAGCGCCTCAAATTCAAAAACACGGTGCTGGTACCGCTGATAGGCATCATGTACGGCAACGTGGTGTCTTCGCTCACTCAGTTTCTTGCTTACAAATACGACCTGATTCAGACCTTGCAGGCATGGACGGTCGCTAACTTTTCGTCCGTGCTGTCGGGTAACTACGAAATCTGTTTGTCGCTGTGCCTGTTTGTGCCATTGCTTACGCCTATGCTAGTCAATTCAGCGCCGCCAGTATTGGCGAAAGCTTTGCTAAAAATATTGGCTTGGACTACCAAAAGTGGTGCTGTTCGGCGTGATGGTCGTGGCGCTTTTGTCTTCGGCCGTGGTGATGATCGTAGGGGTCATCCCTTTCTTGGGCCTGATTGTTCCCAACGTAGTGTCCTTATTTATGGGCGATAATATTAAACGCAATCTGCCATGGACTGCATTCTGGGGCGTTGTGCTGGTGTTGAGCTGTGACATTTTAGGTCGAGTGTTGATTTTCCCTTACGAAGTGCCGATCGCAATGATCATTTCCATTCTTGGGGGCGCGGTCTTTATTTATTTAGTCATGAGGGATAAAGCCAATGCGTGATGTGGTTAAACTCTCTCTTGTCTTCCTCGGTACGTTGGCCGTCGCTGGATACTTTCTGGGTCATGGCCTTACAGCGGATAACTACGCCTATTTTCTCTCGCGTCGTACCCCGAAAGTATTGGCGATCGCCCTCGCAGCAGTGGCTATTTCGGCGTCATCGTTAGTGTTCCAAACCATTACCAATAATCGCATTCTTACACCGTCGATTCTTGGCTTCGATAGCTTGTACATGTTGTTGCAAACAACCTTGCTGGTGGTATTTGGCGCATCCAGCGTATTGCTGATTAATCCGTATTTAAATTTTGTGGTATGCGTGATCTTAATGACGATTAGCGCCACGGTTTTATTTACGCTGTATTTTCGACGCCGACGCGCGAACATTTACACCTTACTCTTGATTGGTATCGTGCTGGGAGTGTGTTTGGCAGCATCAGTCAGTTTTTTACCTTGCTGGTCGACCCGAGTGAGTTTGCGGTGCTGCAAGATGCGATGTTCGCAAGCTTTAACAATGCGAACCGTGATTTGGTGTACATGTGTGTTCCGGTGCTCGCATTGTGCTTGCTCGCGCTTTATCGCTATGCCAATCAATTGGACGTGTGCTGGCTAGGAGAAGACAACGCGATTAGTCTTGGCGTCGATATTCGCCATCTTACTCTTAAAGTGATGATGATTATCGCGGTGATGATTGCAGTATCAACGGCGCTTGTCGGCCCAGTGCTGTTCTTTGGCTTGATTGTGGTTAGCCTCGCGCGACAAATGTTCATCAGCTATCAGCACCGCTTTTGATTATCGCTACCAGCATTTTGGCCGTGTTCTTGTTGCTAACCGGTCAGTTTGTTGTCGAGCAGTGGTTTGGTTTTGAAACCACTGTCAGTGTCATTATCAACTTTGTTGGCGGGAGTTACTTCCTGTACCTGCTGACTAAAAATAAGTTTTAACCATTATGATTGAACTGATCGAACTCTCTAAATCCTATGGGCAAACCAAGGTGGTTGACCAAGCCAGCGTGCTGTTTCCACCGGGAAAAGTGACTGCAATCATAGGGCCCAATGGCGCAGGGAAAAGTACCTTGTTATCGATGGCCAGTCGACTGACTGACAGTGATGCGGGGCAGGTTTTAATTGGTGAAAAGCCGTTGGCCGAGTGGAGCAATGAAGCATTGGCGAAACGTCTTGCGGTGTTGCGCCAGTCCAATAATATCAATATGCGCTTTCGCATTCGTGAATTGGTCGCGTTTGGTCGCTTTCCTCACTCAAAAGGCCGTTTAAGTGGCGACGATAATCGGATCATTGATGATGCCATCGCGCAGCTTGGTTTGGAGGAGCTTCAAGACCGCTTTATCGATGAGCTGAGTGGGGGCCAGCGCCAGATGGCCTTCATTGCGATGGTTGTAGCGCAAAATACCGACTACATCTTTTTGGATGAGCCGTTAAATAACCTCGATATTCGCCACTCTGTGGCCATTATGCAGACGGTGCGTGACTTGCGCACCGCCATAATAAAGCCGTGGTGGTGGTGATGCATGACATTAACTTTAGCGCATGTTACGCCGACAATATGGTTGCGATGAAAAACGGTGAAGTGGTTGCCAGTGGCTCGGTGAACGAGGTGGTAACGAAGCCGGTGATGGAAAGCATTTATGAGATTGAATTTGATGTGAAAGACATCAATGGTCAACGTATTTGCCTTTATTACGGCGCCCGACACCGGCGTTGGCGCTGGCTCAGTAAACGGTCTCCAGTCACGAACGCGACTGGAGACTACCGTGTGATTAGTGCGATTTTGCGGTACTCGGTGTGTTGTGGCTGGTTGGTGCACGAGTCAGCCACCAACTGGCTAGTGAGCCGAGTGTCACCATCGCCACGCCTTGCCAGAAGGTGAGCGTTAGTTCGGTCGACAAAAGAATGGCGGACAAAAATGTCGATAAAATCGGAATGAAATAAGACAAGGTCGCCAAAAAACACCAAGTGCCCTTAAGGATGCCAAGGTTCCATAATCCGTAACCGCCCCCCATTGCCGCACCGGCTAATAGGACATAACCGATGTCTGACCAAGCAGCGGAAAATGCTGGCGCGTCGGAGAGCGCGAAGCCGATCCAGAGTGTGATGGCGGTGGCGATAAAGAACCAAGTGATGCCATTTTTTCCCTGCGCACTCATGCGAGTCAGATTACAGTATATGGCCCAAATGATGGCACCGCTGAACGCTAGTGTGTAGCTCAATGGATTAGAGGAATATTGGCGACTAAATGTTGCCAAGACACCCCCTGTTTGCCACCAACGGTCCAAACGACGCCTAAAAAGGCGACCATCAAGCTGGGTAAAGCCAAAGACTGACTTTTTGACGCGTGATGAGCACGGAAAAAAAACGGTTAGACATGGCCACAAATAGTTAATCACGCCCATTTCGATCGCTTGTGTCCGCGTATTGGCCCACGCTAACGACAACGAAAGGCATAAATCGTAGACCACGAATAACACGCCGCCAACAATCAGGTAGCGACGCGGAAAGTCACTGAGTTTAGGTGTCCGACAAAAGTACTAAGCAGAGCGCTGCGATAGAGTAAATGGCAGCAGCGCCACCCAAAGGGCCAAGCAGTTCGGTTACGTGGCGAATCAGGGCGACATTGCTGCTCCACAGCAGGATCGCTCCACACCCCGCAAGCGTGTATTGATTCATAACAGGCAGTCCAAGCAAAAAAGCTCAAATTGCCTATCTTTTCGGCATCACGCAACCCATCAAACATCTTTTTGTTTCTTCAATGCTTTTTTGGCAAGTAATGTATCGAGTGGCGTGGGATGATCGATTAAGAATCCTGAACATAATCGATACCAATGTCTTTGACCAAAGCGAGTTTTTCTTCATCAGAGACCCATTCAGCCACGGTTTTATACTGCATGGTATTACAGATATTGACGATGGATTCGATAATCACGCGATCTATTTTATTTCCTTATCAGCCAAGTTTGCCACAAATTGACCATCAACTTTGACCACATCGACATTAAACAGTTTGAGATAGTGGAAGGAGCATAGTCCTGAGCCGAAATCGTCAAGCGCACATGGGCGCCATAGGCACGTAGCTCGTCAACGAAAGAAATCGCAGAGTTAAGGTGGCTGATCAGTGCCGATTCCGTGATCTCAAAAACATAGCCTATCGGCGGGGAAGACGGACTCGGCGACCAATTGCTTGAGTCGGCCTGGAAGTTGGGGTCACTGATCGAATGGGCGGACAGGTTAATATTGAATCTTAGTCCAGAGTCTGCCAACTCTTGTGCGCGAGTAGTCAGGACATAGTTCGCCACCCACTCATCAATATCGCGGATATGACCAAAAGCTTCTGCGCGGGAATAAACTCTCCGGGGCTCACAATGCTGCCATCGGTGTCCACCATACGGACCAATAACTCGTACCAGTGTTCGACTGTCGGCCCTTCAACCGGAGCAACTTGCTGACCATAAAGTGTGAATCGGTCTTCGGCCAACGCGGGGTGATTTTACCGACCATTGCAATCATTATGCCGTCCTTGTGCCGAGCCTGAAATATCATCGTATTCCACGATCTGACCGCGACCTGTGGATTTGGCTGAGTACATCGCCACATCCGCGCGACTCATCAAATCGGAAAGGGACAGAGCATTATCGGTGATTGACAAGTCCAACACTGGCACTGATAGAGAAAATACGTTCCCCATAAGGGAAAGATAATTGTTCTAAGCGATGGATAAGCGCTTTGATCGTGCGTTTAGCATCATGCAGATTGCAATTGGTCAGCAGTACCGCAAACTCATCCCCGCCTAGGCGTGCGACCGCATCGTCACTGCGAATGTTATCGGCTAAGGCTTGGGATACTTGGCACAACACTTCATCCCCAGCGTGGTGACCCACCGAGTCGTTAATGATCTTAAATAAATCGAGATCGATAAACGCTAATACGGAGGGTATATCCAGCTCTCGCGCTTGCACGAGGTGCTGTTCCATGAAGGTTTCAAATGCGCGTCTATTGGGCAGTTGTGTCAAAGGATCGTGGTTGGCATTGTAATCGAGCTGTGCCATTAAGGCGTGCTGCTCTGAGACATCTCTCAATACAACCACATAACCACGATGTGATTGTTGCTCGTTATCGCCTAACAAAGGAGAGATGGCGACAGAAACATACACTTGTTTGGTGTCATTGAGCACGAGCCGATAGGCATCTTGAATATGGGTTTCGAAATGCGTGTTGAGCTGTTGTTCACTGAGGTACGACAAGCGAACTGGCTCTCCATGATGGAAAAGATAAAATACATCATCGACCGATTGGCCAATCGGGGCCTGCTCACGATAATTGGCAAGTTTTAGGGCGGTATTATTGAGATAGACCAAATGGCCTTTCTCATCCAAGGTGATTACGCCATCATTAATAGAATTCATTACCACATTGAGTTGTTCACGCTCGGTGGCAAGCGTCGCGTTCAGTTCATTAATTTCGGTATTATCCCAATTGGCACCAATCATGCGGATGGGTTGGCCGTTATCATCAAATTGCGTCGTCGCTAAGGCACGCAAATACCGCGTGTGCCCTTGCCGATCGATGATACGAAATTGCGTATCAAGCTGTGCCATATTGGCTAAGGCTTGCGTGAGTTCATCCTGAACGCGTGGAAAGTCGTCACCATGAATATGTTGCTGCCAGGTGGCGAGTGTTTCGCAACCGGCGCCTGTCGGTATGTCATAGAGCTGATACATCTGTGAATCCCACTCGAGGCGGTCTTCTTGCACGTGATATTCCCAAATCCCGATGTTAGCCGCTTGTGTGGCGGCTTCTAGCCGTCGTCGTAGCGTATCGTTTTGCACATTTGCTAAGTACTGCTCGGTAATATCAATCGCAGTACTGAGCACAGTTTGGGCGTCATCGTCTTGGCGTGCGGAAGATTGGCGAAGGTAACGATACTCACCTGATGCGTTTTGAAAACGAAATACTTCAATGACACGTTCAGTATGGCCATCAACAAGCAGCTTCATGGCTTGTTCAAGCGCAGGGCGGTCTTCGGGATGAATCCGTGCGAGCCAAGCTTGATAGGTGCGAATCTTCTTGGCTTGAATGCCGAGTAAGGGCGCAGACCAATCAGAAAAGATCAGTAAACTTGTTTGGGTGTTTAATTCGAATACCGCGAGCTTGTTGATATCAAGTGCAAACCGCCAGCGTGCGAGCCAGCGCTTTTGTTCACGCTGTGCCGCTTTCAGTTGGTTGATGTCTTCGACTTGGCTGATCAGATGGGTAACATGTCCGGCGTGTTTATCACGTACTGCAGTGACAGAGAGCCGCCCCCAAACAACATAACCATCGCTGCGGACAAAGCGTTTTTCCATCCGCTTATTATCAATTTTTCCAATGATCAAGTCGTTTAAGTAGGCTTTCAACTCATCTTGATCTTCCTCTCGGGTAAAGCGAGAAACATGGACGCCGCGTAGCTTGGGCTGTCGGTAGCCCCAAAAGGTTGCAAGGCTCTGGTTGATATCTTGGATATAGCCGCGAGAGTCGAGTATCGCCATCCCAATTAATGAATTGTGCATGGCCTGAGTCAATAAGGAGTGTTGCTGAGTATGTTGGCGTTGATGCTGGCGATAGCTATAAGCCAGTTGGGTCATACATACCCCAATAACGAGCGTGCTCGCAGCAGTGGCTAGCATGGGGATGGAGGCTTGGTAGCTACTTTCTAGGTGAAAGGTCAATACCCCCATTGCACTCAGCACGTCAAAGCTCAATACCGCCAACGCGATCGTACACAGGCCAATCAAGCGGCTTTGTAAGGTGGCGGCGAGGAAAAATAGCCCAGTCAATGCGATAAATGGATAAGGAATAGCGTAGAGCACCGCAGTGATCAGTGCGAATAAGGCCACACAGCTGGCTAATAAATAGCTGGGTGATGTGTGAACAATCAGTGCATTTTGTCGTTTAGAACGGCGTTCGGCATTGATCACTAACAAGAGTGGAAAAAGGGCAACAAAGCCGATCAATTCGCTTAGATACCAGCGTCCCAAGGCGTAGTCGACATGCATCGCGTCGTGAAAGGAGAGTACGCTGGCACCTAAAACCGCACCGAGCAATGGTGACAGCACGATAGTGGGTCCGATACCGCGAATAAACGGCCACATACCTTCCAAGGCATTACCAAAGCGCACCCGCATGGAGCGGTAAAGAAAACAGCCCAGTAAGGCTGTCGAGCCGTTAATTAAGGCAAGACTGATACTGAGTGATGAGGGGATGCCCATCAAGGTATCGGCATAATAAATGCCAACGATAAAGCCAAGCAGGCCAATTGGCCACGCATAGCGAGGAAAGCAAGTGAGCACAAAAGCACCGGCTGCGGAGGCGTACCAGATGATGGCGAATTGCTCGCTGTCGGGGAGGACGGCAAGTGAAAACCACACGAGGGTAAAGCCAGTGACTGCAAGCGCCAAAAATGCATGGGTGGAATGGCGTACTCGCCGACTAAAAATCATGAGCCTCTCGCTAATAACAACAACCTATGGTCAGCTTAGCCCACTTTTACGTGATTAAGATGGGAACACAAGGTTTTTCGAACTGTAGTGAGGACTCTGCGATTTTGGCCTATACGGCTTTGGTCTAAATTTGATCTCATTCACCGACTTTGCCAAAAAAGCATGTAATTAGTATGAAATTGTGTACAAAAATAAAGCAAGGCAGAGTGGCGATGTGTTAGTCATGTCAATATAAGCATAGCCACAGATGGCAAGTGACTTAACAGGGATAGGTGACGAATGACAAACAAGGAAACAGTTCCGCTGATAAAGATGATCGTCCCGATGGCAATGATAACGGTGATCATTGCGTTTGGACTCTGGCTAACAGCGCCAATCTCCACCGCAAAGATGATCGTTGCCTTGGGGTTACAAACATTACTCAGCATGCTGGTGGTTTGGTTGGAAAGACGGCATGGCCAAAAGGCAACGGATAAGGAGAAAGAGTCTGAAACGCATGCCTTACCGGTGGAAACTATCGGACGTTTAGCCAATCGTGCCACGACCAATGCGATGGCAGCGGCGGAAGTGTCGCATTCGGTTGATATTCTCAATACCCACCTCGCGGAGCAGTACGCGGCTGTGGTGGAAATTACTGATACAGCACAGCATATCGAGCAAACCTTAGCACAAAATTGCCAAGCGCAAACCGATGCGGTGGAACAAGTTAGCGCAATGCGTGAGCAAAGCTTGCAGGGATACCATCAGTTGAGCGCGTCGATTGATGAAATGCGCCAAATCAACCAAAAAACAGCGACCACACTTACTCGCATTCAAGCGTTAGATGCCAACGTGAATAAGGTCAGTGATGTCGCCAACGTCATTGATGCAATTGCAGAGCAGACCAATCTGTTGGCGCTCAATGCAGCCATCGAAGCCGCACGTGCCGGTGAGCAGGGGCGAGGCTTCGCCGTAGTCGCCGATGAGGTCCGCCAGCTTGCGCAACGCACCTCTGAAAGTACTACAGAAGTGGCGAGTATCATTCGTCAGATCATGACAGAGTCTGGTGAGGTGATGGAGTACATCCAAGCGCTCTCGACAGATGTGGATACCGGAACCAGTAATGTCGAAAAGGTGGGTCAGCTATTACAGCAGCTTTCTAGCAGTGCCGATACTGTAGAAGAGGCGGTGAAACAAATTGCTGAGGGATCGAGCACTAACAGTGCTAGCTTAGAGCAAATCGCTGCATCACTCACGCAAGTGCGAAGCGGATTGGAGAGTAGTGATCAGCAAGTGAGTGCATTGACCAAAGAAGCGGAGAGCTTGATGGATACTGCCGAGATGACCAATGCAGTATTTGCAGAATTATCGGATGCCAGCCCTCACCAGCGTTTCTTCGCTGCCGCCTGTGCATGTCGTGATCGTATTCAAGAGGCCTTTGAGGAGGCGGTTCGCAGTGGCACGATTAGCCAATCCGATCTGTTCGACCGTCAGTATCAACCCATTGCCAATACGGATCCGCAAAAATATACCACGCGTTTTGATGCCTTTTGTGATCGCCTCTTACCCCCCATTCAAGAGCCGATTTTAGAGCAAGATGACCACATTGTTTATGTGATTGCGAATGATACCAATGGCTATGTACCTACACATAATCAGCGATTTTGTCAGCCTCTTACCGGTGATTATGCGCAAGATATCGCCGGTAACCGTACAAAACGCTTATTTGACGACCGAACAGGTAGGCGTTGTGGGCAACATACTGATACCATGCTGTTGCAGACCTATAAACGTGACACAGGTGAAGTGATGCATGATTTGTCTGTTCCTCTTTTTGTCGGTGGTCGACACTGGGGAGCGGTGAGAATGGGGTATCATCCGCCTGTGTCTGCGGATTAAGCGAAAAGGAGTAGCAATGAATCCAGTTGCGATTGTAACCGGGGCAAGCGGCGGCATCGGCCGAGAGACCGCAAAGTTGTTAGCACAGCGTGGCTATGCCATCTGTATTAACTATCTAAGCAACAGTGAATCTGCATTTGAGTTGGTTGATGAACTCCAAGCCATTGGTGTAAACGCAATTGCGGTTCAAGCCGATGTCTCGACCGAGGAAGGCGTAACACGTTTGTTCAGCGAAGCGGATAACCGCTTAGGTAATGTCACAGCGCTGGTCAATAACGCGGGTATTATGCAGCCTCAGTCTTCGGTCAGTGGGATGGATGCGGCGCGCATCAACGCGATGTTTCAGGCCAACGTGACCAGTGCGTTTTTGTGTTGCCGTGAAGCCGTCTTGCGTATGTCGCAATCGCGTGGCGGACGTGGCGGGGCGATTGTTAATGTATCGTCTGCTGCGGTAAAAACTGGCTCGCCAAACGAGTATGTTGATTACGCGGCGACGAAAGCTGCACTCGATACGTTAACCATTGGCTTGGCGAAAGAGGTTGGACGCGAAGGTATTCGTGTTAATGCTGTGCGCCCGGGCCCGATTGATACCAATATGCATGCCGCCGGCGGTGAGCCTGATCGCGTCGCCCGCGTCGCGGACAATATTCCATTGGGGCGAGGGGGCTCAACATTGGAAGTGGCCGAGATGATTGCTTGGCTGTTGTCGGACAGCGCCTCATACTCAACTGGCAGCCTCTTTGATGTTGCAGGCGGTATGTAATCACGTTTTTCTAATCATTTGTCGGCGAGCGTGTCTATCTGCTGTCTATGTTTAATAGAGAGGAGTTCGCCGATGATCGAGAGTTTGATACCCAGTTTGGCGACATGGTCGCCGCTGGGTTTATTTTTTCTTATTATTGCCACGTCATACTTACTAGAAGACGCTGCTATCGCGTTGGCGGCATATATTGCGGTACAGAGCTTGTTGCCGTGGCCTTCTGCGTTATTGGCAATCTTTATTGGCATTGCCAGCGGTGATATGGCTTTGTACTTACTGGGTCTTTATGCGCGGCGGTATCGAGGTTTACGGGCTCGCTTACTGACGCAAAAAGGGGTAAGAAAAGCGCGCCATGCACTCCGCCGTCAACTGTTCCTCAACTTATTCCTAATCCGCTTTATCCCAGGTTTACGGACCGTCGCTTATAGCCTCAGTGGTTTCCTCTCTATTTCGGTGGTGATATTTGCCCTCGCGGTTGGTGTGGCGACAGCGTGCTGGACCGGATTGATTTTCTGGGGAGCGTTTGAGATTGAGCATAATCCTTGGTTGGCAGAGCGGCAGCTGACTGGCTGGGCGTTTTTAGTCGCAGTCGTTGGACTGGTGCTGGTGAACCGATTTTTACGCCGCAGAGCATTGCCAAAATTAACAAAGAGGCAGTATGACCAAGCCTAAATCGGTACTGACCGGACAAACGGGTATGCCAGATTACCCTGTTATACGTACGTCGGGGTGGTTTGAATTCTTACCCGCTTGGGCGTTTTATACCCCTGTCGTCGCGCAATCTATCGTACTTGCTGCCTACTACCGCAGTGTAACTGTCCCTTTATTGGCCAACCCTGGCATTTTTTTATCTGGCATGGTGGGGGAGGCGAAATCAGATATTTTTGCACTCGCAGGGGACGTGGCGCACCAATATATCGCCCCTTATATGTGTTGGCAGAAACCTGAAGGTGTGGATTCAACAAGTCTGTCGTTACTGCAGCACAAGCTAGCGCAACAAGCGATTAGTTTTCCATTGGTTGCTAAACCGGATAAAGGATGTCGAGGCGCCGGTGTGCAATACATCGATAGTGAGCACAAACTGCACCGTTACATTGAGGCCTTCCCGACCCACCGTAAGATTATTTTTCAAGCGCTTGCCCCTTATCCTGCCGAGGCGGGGATCTTTTATCTGCGTTATCCCGGTGAGGCGACCGGTGAGATTATCTCTCTGGGGCTAAAGTATTTGCCATCAGTAATAGGCGATGGGGTGTCTACGCTAAAAACGCTGATTGAACAGCATACTGATATTGGTACACGTGCCCACTTATACCATGCTCGTCATCAACACCGACTCGATACGGTGATCGCAAAGGGAGAGCGGGTGACCTTGGCATTTTCTGGTAGCCACTGTCGAGGTGCGCTATTTAAACAGGGCGCACACTATGTGACACCTGAACTGCGGGCAAAGATGGACGAGATTGCCAACGACATTGATGGTTTTTACTTTGGCCGTTTTGATATCAAGTTTCGTGACATTTCGTCGCTAATGAAAGGAGAGACGTTGTGCATCGTGGAAATCAATGGTGCCAGTAGCGAGCCAGTACATATCTGGGACAGTGACAGCAGTTATTGCGAAGCAGTACGTGCCTTGATGAGCCAGTATCGTCACCTTTACCGGATTGGCGCGGTGTGGCGGCGGCAAGGTTACACACCGCCCTCGTTACGGGTACTACTGAACGCTTGGCGTGAAGAACGACAATGGATGACGCGCTATCCACAAACTGATTAAACGGCATGACTTCTGCTAGGTATGGATGGGATCAGGACAGCGCAGGATGACAGATCCCACTGACTGTCAAACTGTACTAAGGTAATGAGTATGCATTGTTCTCTTAACGAAGAAGATCGCGCCGTGATTCGCGGCAACTTAGACGTGATTGGCCAAGCGCTGAAGCTCCTCGAAAGCCTCTCTGATACCACGTACAGCCAGAAGAAAGCAGATGGCTTTACTAGCACCATCGGTCAGCATATGCGTCATGCGCTTGATGTGTATGTGGCACTCAAGCAAGGGGAAGCCTGTGGTGATATCGATGCCGATAGGCGTCGGCGTGGGCATCTGGTTGAGCACGACCGGCAGATGGCACGCAAAGAGTGGCAATGGCTTGCCGAGTGGCTAGAGTCTCTCTCTCATCAACAACTGCATCGCCCCGTGCATATTTCTACCCAAGTGACCTTATATGCCACCAATACGGTGTGCCTTTCTACCACAGTGATGCGCGAGCTTATTGTGGTAGCCAGTCATGCCACGCATCATTTTGCTATGATCCGCAGTGCTGCCTATGAACTTGGTGAAGTTTTGGATGAACATATAGGTGTCGCGGCCGCGACCGCAAGTTACGAGCGAGATCAGCTTCGATGTGCACGTTAACTTGGCAGGCTTCACAGGATGGGATAGACCTGTTCTTCAATCGTGATGAAGCGCGAGGCCGCAGTCGTGCGCTACCGCCCAAGACCTATCAATTGGATCAGACTCAGGTATTGATGCCTATCGACCCGGACGGTACGGGGACATGGATTGCAGCCAACGAGTTTGGCGTGATTGTCTGTCTACTGAATGATTACCAGCATGCCCAAACGGTTGCGCCACGATTAAGCCGAGGGCAGTTGGTCAAAGCGTTAGCGGTTTGCACCGATCTGGATGACATTGCGAACGCGTTGCCAATCGATGCGTTGCGCGATTTTGCTCCCTTTTTGCTGCTCGGTTTTGCAGTCGATGGCCTATCAGATAAGACACACGGCTCGGAGGTTGTTCCTCGGGCTTGGCGATGGAACGGTCAGACGTTGCGGTGTGTTGACTGTCAGCCACCAGTGGTTTCCTCTGCGATTGATATTGATACCACCACGAACACGCGAACCTACTATTTAAGGCAAATGGGTGGCACAGTACCGACCCGGCAGCAACTGTTGGCGTATCACCGCAGCCATTTGCCCGAGCGCGGTAGTGCGTCAGTGTGCATGCACAGGGAGGATGCCAGCACAGTGAGTTTGACGCATATACACATCGGCGCCGATGGTATCACCATGTATTACTACGACGGAGCGCCATGCTTGGTCGAGACACCGCAAGCGGCGTATCTACCGCTTGCGAGAAACTATGATTTAAAAGCCAATACTGGTACCGACGGTCACTGAACTGGTTTCAGCATCACCGCGGTCGGCATAGGTCAGTTCGAAGGCTAGCCCTGGCCCAGTAGTGGTATTGAGCTTGACCCCGATCGTTCCGATAGCTCCCCAGCCAATGTCTTTTTCACTGCCAAACTCTGTGCGGTAATAGTTGGCGCCACCGCGCAAATAGAGGCTACCCATTTCGCCCGGCACAGTAAACTGGAGGGCAACGGGAATATACGATGAGGTTAAGGTGCGCTCAATACCATTACTGTCTTCAAAATCAGCAGTAGTTTGACCGTATCCGGTATACAAGCTGCTGTAATCCGTCAACCTAAGCGTCCCGTTCGCTTCCCATGTATGGCCGGTTTCTGTCTGTCCCGCATATTTTACGTCGGTGATACTGGCGCTCGCACCGACGCTAAGCGGAGAGGTTTGAGCGGTTGCGCTGGTTGCGATCAGCGCGCTTGTGCATAGCACGGCAAGCGGCATCAGTTTTTTCATCGTCAGATCCTTTTAACAGGTTGCAAGCCTAAGCCTGATTGTCACCATTATAAGAAGCTAACGGCAATCGTATCGAAACCTTGAATGAATTTTGTGCGCTAGGTGAGGACGAACGTAAAGTTTCCGATCAAGCGATTTTATCCATCCGCAAGCAGTGCTATTGTATGGCCCCTTGTGTACGGGCATGGCTATCATGCGTATTTGTTTATCAAAGGGTCCGAGAAATGAAATTTGCTGTTCTTGATCAAGCGCTATACGACCACCTTTATCGTGATATCGAAGCGTTTCGTAACACGTTTGATCTTCCTTGTAACGATGCTGCGTCATTGGACGAGAAAGCGGACGATCTGCACACCGCGTTAGCGGTGGAAGAAATGACAGAGCTCGCGGAAGCGGACTCATTGGTTGAACAGGTAGATGCCATTGTTGATAGCGTGTATGTACTGATGGGCCGTGCAGTACAGATGGGCTCACGCGGATACCGTGACCAGTTAGAGGTGAGCTACCTCATTGATATATTATTGCAAATCGCTAATCGTCTCGGTATTGACTTTGTGACCTGTTGGGATGAAGTGCACAGCAGCAACATGAGTAAGGTATGCCGTAACGAAGGTGAATTTGCAGATACCCAAGCATTTTATGCCAACAAAGGCATTGATGTGGTCGCCAGCCCTAAGGCCGATGGCATTATTGCCAAGTGTGCCAAAGATGTCACGGTCGAAGGTAAATTAATCCGTGAAGGTAAGGTCATGAAGTCGGTTTACTACCGTCCTGCCGATCTCGCAAAATGTGTGATGGCAGAACTAGCCTAAATTCTGTTAAGCACATCGTTATTACGCCACCGCTTTGTCGGTGGCGTTTTTGTATTTAGCCTATTGTGTATCCTTGATCTGACTAGAGCATTGACTCTGCTCTAATACATGGCCGTTTTTGTTTGTCATCAAAAATTAGCAAAGGTGTCTGCCTTTCTAGCGTAAAATGCGTCTTATTCCCTTCGTGACTTTTGCTACATCCGCTGATTTGGGTCTAAATTGAAAACTTGCGACTGACATAAAATCTTTCAGTCCGTTTAGTGCAATCACTCAATGCAGGGTGAGCACTAAACCAATCTTGCAACACAAAGGTACGGAGAACACTGTGACCAATCTATTCTCACTTGAAGGTAAAGTCGGCATTGTTGCTGGGCTTGCCAATGAGAACAGTATCGCGTTTGGCTGTGCAAAAGCATTGCAGCAAGCCGGCGCAGAAGTGCTGGTGAGCTATGGTACACCGAAAGCGGAGCGTTTCGTTGAGCCTTTGCGCAGCGAGATGGGGGATCCGGAGTTGATGCTTTGTGACGTCCAAGACGATGCCCAACTCGATGCCTTATTTGAGCGCGCTAAACAAAAATGGGGGCGGATAGATTTTGTGGTTCACTCTATCGCCTTCGCACCGCTCGAGGACTTACATGGTCGTGTGGTGGATTGCTCGCGCGATGGCTTTTCACTGGCGATGGATATTTCTTGTCACTCATTTATTCGGATGGCGAAGCGCGCGGAGCCTTTGATGCCAGAAGGCGGCGCACTCTTTAATATGTCCTACTATGGGGCCGATAAGGCGGTGGATAACTACAACATGATGGGGCCGGTAAAAGCTGCCTTAGAGTCTGCTACCCGCTATTTGGCGGCTGAGTTGGGGCCGCAGGGTATACGTGTCCATGCCATTTCACCGGGGCCGATTCGTACCCGTGCAGCATCTGGACTTAAAGAATTCGAGGCCTTAGCCGTCGACGGTGAAACGCGATCACCATTGCGTCGTTTAGCCACGGTGCAAGATGTAGGGAGCGCGGTGGTTTACCTTGCATCAGATGCGGGACGTGCTTTGACCGGGCTCACCCATTACGTAGACGCGGGACACCACTTACGTTTTTAATTAGCGTTTACGATTTGACTGATTCGATTCATTGAAGGAGTCCACTATGACAGGGACACATAACGAGGAGGTCATCGAGAATAAGACGTACGATGAGATTTCAGTAGGCGATGAAGCCTTTTTAGAAAAGCGCCTGACCATGGAAGACATTAAGCTGTTTGCCATTATGTCAGGGGATGTCAACCCGGCCCATGTGGATGATGATTTTGCCAAAAGTAGCCGTTTCCAAGAGATCATCGCTCATGGGATGTGGGGCGGTGCACTGATCTCAACGGTGCTCGGCACACAGTTGCCGGGGCCGGGGACCGTATATCTTGGCCAAACACTGGCATTTAAAGCACCAGTGATGCTGGGAGACGTGCTGCGCGTTGCCGTTCGTGTTGATCAAATGGACGATAAACGTCACCACATTGTGTTTGCTTGCCGATGTGAAAACCAACGTGGTGATATAGTGATTGATGGCGAGGCACGTGTGCTTGCGCCCACAAAGAAGGTCCGGCGCCAGCGAGCTGTGCTCCCCGAAATCCGTTTAACGGAACGCGGACAACTGCACGCTATCTTAACCGCGGCAGATCATCCGGATCCTATGCGCACGGCCGTCGTCCACCCAGTGGACGACAGTGCTATCCGTGGCGCAGTGGCTTCAGCAAAACAGCAATTAATCATTCCTACCTTGGTGGGCCCTCGCGATAAGATCATGGCCGCGGCGGACAAAGCCGAGCTGGATATCAGTGAGTTTGACATTGTCGACGCACCGCACAGCCATGCAGCAGCCGAAAAAGCCGTGGCGATGGCGCGCTCTGGTGAAATTGAAGCCCTAATGAAAGGCGCGTTGCACACTGACGAGTTACTTCATGAAGTGGTCAAGCGTGAAGGTGGACTGAGAACGGAGCGCTGCCTGAGCCATGTGATGGCATTTGATGTGCCGACCTACCCGCGTCCTCTATTTATTACCGATGCGGCGATTAATATTTATCCAGGCCTTGCCCAAAAGCGCGATATTATTCAAAACGCGATTGAGCTAGCCCATGCAATTGGCAACACCAACCCCAAAGTGGCCATTCTCTCCGCGGTTGAAACCATTAACCCGAAAATTAACTCCACCTTGGACGCGGCGGCGCTGTGCAAGATGGCAGAGCGCGGCCAGATTATTGGGGGCGAATTAGACGGGCCGCTGGCGTTTGACAGTGCGGTTTCTGAAGTGTCCCGTGCGACCAAGAATATTCACTCCACCGTGGCGGGCTGTGCTGACATTCTCGTGGCCCCCGACCTCGAAGCGGCCAATATGTTGATGAAACAGCTGAGCTATCTTGCCGATGCTACCGGCGCGGGTGTCGTCGTGGGCGCACGTGTGCCCATTATGCTCACCAGCCGTGCGGATGATGCACTCACCCGAATTGCATCAAGTGCGTTAGCTTTATTATTGGCTGAGCATCAAAGAAAGACATTACAGACCCGAGTCTAGGCGGTGCAATGGGTAAAATATTAGTGATTAATAGTGGCTCATCGAGCTTAAAGTTTGCATTGTTTGATACAGCGGGCCCCGTGGATTCGGGGCCCGGTTCATCGGTTCACGCGCTAGTAAAGGGGCAGTTTTCAGGGCTTGGGACCGATCGCTATGATGTATCCATGACCCGTCATAAGTCGGGGATCAGCGCGGTCTCCCCGGGTTCTGCGCCGGACCATCATGCTGCCGTTGCGTCGTTACTTATCTGGTTAGAACGCCAAGGGCTGCTGGACGATATTGTCGCGGTTGGGCATCGTGTCGTGCATGGCGGTCAGCACTTTCATCAAGCGACTCAGCTGGATGAGCATAAAGTGGCGTTGTTGGAAGCGTTAACGCCGCTTGCCCCTTTGCATCAACCTTACAGTCTTGCCCCGATTAAGATACTCGGCGAGCGATTGCCTGAACTGGTACAAATTGCGTGTTTTGACACAGCGTTTCATGCTCATCAGCCGCTCGAAGCAAAACAATTCGCTTTACCTTACGCGATGTTCGATCGAGGCTTTCAGCGTTACGGCTTTCATGGTCTTTCCTACGACTATATAACGCGGCGCTTGCCAACCATTATCCCTGATTTTAATCATGACGCGCGTGTGGTTGTGGCACATTTGGGGAATGGTGCAAGCTTATGTGCTATCCAAGCCGGAACTAGCCTTGCTTCTACCATGGGGTTCACAGCGCTGGAAGGCTTACCGATGGGGACACGCTGTGGGTCAATCGATGCGGGCTTGGTGCTACATTTGATTGCGCAAGAGGGAATGACGATTGACGAGGTAACGACGTTACTCTACAAGGAGTCAGGGCTTCTAGGCTTGTCTGGCATTAGCAGTGATATGCGTGCCTTGCTGAATAGTGACCGACCCAGAGCGCAGCAAGCGGTCACACATTATTGCTATCGTATTGCGCGTGAAATTGGCAGTTTATCGGCAGCGTTAGGTGGGTTGGATCATATTGTCTTTACTGCTGGGATTGGCGAGCACGCCGCGCCAGTACGAGAGCAGGTAGCGGCCCATTGCCAGTGGCTGGGAGTGGATTTAGATGGCGAGGCGAATCAAGCCAACCAATCTTGTATTTCGAGCACCACGAGTCGAGTCGGGATTTGGGTGATCCCGACCGATGAAGAGCAAGTGATCGCGGAAGACTGCCTCACCATGTATCAAAAGACGCTCACTCATTAGGACGTAAATAATCACGCTTCATCGATTCAATCTGCCCAGAATCCATCATCTGTGCAATTGTGTCACTGAGCTGAGCGACTGCCTCCGCATGGTGAGATTTTTTTGATAGCACTATGTAGGCGTTAATCGGCTCAGAAAATAGGAGTGGCTGCTTTTCGAGCACGCGATTGGTATCGAGGCGGCTAACCAAATAATCGAGTTGGTATTCCTCACCGATGACTGCATTGGCGCGTTGATTGATGAGTTGTTTAATCGCAAACAAGGTTTGACTGACAGGACGTGTCTGAATGTTCTTATCTTGACTGAACTCGTCTGGGAAATGCGCGCCGCGCTCAATCGTAATTTGAAGGGGATAGAGCTGCTGTTTTGTCGTTATGGCACGCATATCCCCCTTGTGTGTGTAAATGACATAATCAAGGTTGGTGCGGTAAGCGGGGGTTAAATAATGCAAATAGCCCTCACGATCCGCCGTTCTGAGCACATTCGTCGCAATATCCGCTTCGCCCTGTTCGAGCAATTTCAGACACCGTTTCCACGAACACTTCAGCATGTTGATCTTAAATCCTGCCTTGTCCGCGAGTGCAGTGATTATCTCGACATCAATACCTTGGTAGGGATAGGTCTGGGTATCTGTCCAAGGCGGCCAGTGTGGGACCGCATAGGTTAGTGTTTTTTCTGTGTTGGCCGCCGCCCCATGTATCAGTTGCATAGCGACGAGGACGGCAAAAAGTAGGTACTTCATCAGGGATACTACGTTTTGATATTTCTATTAGTATAGTCAATGGATGCCTAATGGATGCCTATGTAAAGCCTGCGATAGTTAGTTGTTTTTAGATGATTTAATCACAACAGGGTCTGCAAGACACACCAAAATGTGACATTGCATACAAGATTTTTTGTTGATGCGCACCGTGTAAAATTAAATCGGTATTCTATCGCCGGACAAAGAACGCAAGGATGTTTTTTATGATGCGCTGGGTATGGATGAGCTTAGTGGTGCTCAGCCTCACAGGGTGTGCGCAAAAACTGGGCAGACCCTTCGATATTAAAAATCTCGCTAAGTCAGACATGGATTTGATCACGGATATCCATATAGCGGAAATTCGCGATCTGACTGAGCAATTAATCGTAAAACTCTACAAGCGTAATCCGCGAGAGCTTAGAAAAGTACCGGGAATGACGATCGAAAAGCGTGTTGCTCAGCTCATGGCTGAGAAACGTCCTGAAAACGGCTTTCGTGAGCTGGGTGGCATGGATGGGATTGCGCTGTTACCACTGGCGTTTTCTAGCGAGTTTAGAGGCGACCGGGTATTTGCGTTGATGGCGGGTGTTACCGGCATGATCAGTGCGAGTTACAATCACCAACTAGAATTTTTCTTGCTTGACGATATTGATCAGCAAAAACTTTATAACTGTGCGCGCAATCTCGAAAAAGTGGCTTGGTTATTGAACAACGAGAAAGACAGTCATGGCGAGCTGCTTTTACTGAGTAACGGTGTGGGTAAAAATGGTGTGCCCAATTACAGCTATGAGCGCTTGTTTAGTCAGATGATCCTCATTCAGGACATGATGGCGGTCATGGTCGCCGACAGTACCAATCGCCATATCAATCAAGTCGTGCATAGCATGGCATCCATGACTTTCTTTCCGATTTAATGGGATTGTCTAAGGCGGCTTTGGCGCCGCCTAAAGCCTTACCAGCCAATCTCTTTGCCTTGATAATCGATAAAACTGCCGTTTTGGCTATCGGTCAGGGTATCCAGCACCTGCTTCAATCCCTGAGCGGACTCTTGAGCGTTAATCAGCGCATTGGGTCCACCCATCTGTGTTTGTACCCAGCCAGGGTGCAACGCAACCGCACGAATACCTTGATCGCGAAGATCGATGGAAAGACTTTTGATCACTGCATTCAGCGCTGCTTTCGAACTTCGATAGATGTAACCGCCCCCTGATTGGTTGTCGCTCATACTGCCAACTTTGGAGGAAAGAAAAGCAAAAATGGGTGTGTGACCACTGTGACGAGCCTTGATGAGATGTGGCGTAAAGTGCTCGGCAATGACGAGTGGTGCAATAGTGTTCACTTCTAAAACATCGCGCCATGCGGCCGTATCGACTTCACCGAATGCGTAGCCTTTGGGACCATAGAGCCCAGCATTGTTGATCAACAAATGGATGGAGATGTCGCTCAGCTCTGATGCGAGCTGCTGCACGGCGGCGTGGTCTGTCACGTCGAGTGCATGGGTTGAGAGCGTGGTATAGCGGTTTTTAAGTGTCATTAAATGAGGGGCAGAGCCGGGAAAACGGCAGCAAGCAATCACTTGCCAGCCGTGTTCTAGGTACAACTCTGTTAACGCGAGTCCGATGCCCCGGTTTGCGCCCGTAATGAAAAGTGTTGGCGTCATGCATACCTCTAAATGGTTGGCGTTGCCACCATTATATGACCAATCCGCCATCGACTTTAAGTGTTTGACCGGTAATAAAGCTCGCCTTATCACTGGCTAAAAAGCAGATAGCGTCAGCAATATCCTGAGCCGTTCCCATTCGGCCCAATGGTGTCTTGGCTTTCATCATATCAATCACCTTCTCGGGCAGGTTGGCTGTCATCGGTGTCTCGATAAAACCAGGCGCGACACAGTTGGCGCGTATTTTTGCACCGTGGCGAGAGAGCTCTTTGGACCATGTTTTAGTCATGGCGATCACACCCCCTTTTGAGGCCGCATAATTGGTTTGACCGATATTGCCGTCTGTCCCCACCACAGATGACAGTGTCACAATCGCGCCTTTTTCTTGCTCTAGCATCAGCGGAGCAATGGCTTGGGTCATGGAGAATACCCCTTTAAGATTGACATCAATGACAGCATCCCAATCACTTTCTGTCATTTTGGTAAGTAGGTTGTCGCGGGTAATCCCAGCGTTGTTCACCAATACATCGACAGGCGTATTTTGTTGGTGCAATGTTTGCACCCAGCTGGCGACAGCGTCACGATCACACACATTGAGTGCGACGGGTTGAATAATCGCATGGTCTTGCCAATCGGTCATTGCATCCATGTTGAGATCGATGGCGTAGATTTTCTCCGCACCTTGTGCAATGAAGGTTTCAACAATCGCATGCCCAATTCCTTGGGCGGCGCCGGTAATGACACAATGTTTTCCTGCTAGCATCTGTGTGCTCCTTTTTGGGTGACACCCCACGTCTTCTATAACTACAACGCAAAGCGGTGAGGAATCGATCAGTAATTTCTTGGGCATCTGTATTGCCTAAGGCCCTGCTTACATTCGATAAGCTTGCAACAACTAGGCCATGCACTACTCTGTCTATGATAAATTGGCATATCAATTTGTGGGCGGATAGGCTAAAATTTAATCAAGATGTCACCTTGTTTGAGAGAGGACCTATGCCGACGTCAATCAATTCGCAACCTTTGGCGCAGCAATATATGCAGCGTCAGCGCGATCGTCAGGACGATCAGGTCAATGGCGGTCTCAATAACTCAATGAGCGTGCAAGAGCGTGCTGAACTGATCCGCAAAGAGCGTGAAGAACAAAAAGAAGCCGCTGCATCCGGCGAGCAACGCGAAGAAAAACGTGATTATCAGTCGCTGATCGATCGCGTTGCTGAGCAAGAAGCACAAAAGTCAAAAATGGACGCTTACAACCAGCGTCAGCAGGCGCTAATGGAGCAAGTTGAAAAGACGATCACGCCGAATGCGCAACAAACAAGCTACAGTTTGAAAGTGTGACACTCTTCATCTCTTTTCTGCTGTCAAAGGCCGCTACATGAGCGGCCTTTTTGCTTTTTAGGACAGCGGTGTTTGCGTTTTAGTTTGCATAAATGTAAATGAAATGTTTGCGTGGGTGGGTTTCTTTACACTTTAAAGAGAGTGTATCACCCAGATAAACCGCCAATTATCGCATTGGCGCATGACTGTTCATAAAAGATGACAACTTTGGTTAACATTTGAGTAACCTTTTGTCGGTGGTGTCATGCTAGTGCTTCCTCTTTGACGGTGCTATTTCTATTGGCATGAACAAGGAGGAAGCAATTATGACGACCACTATGCAAGCGCCCGTCAAAACCATTAACCCACTGGGCACGGACGGATTTGAGTTTGTTGAGTACACGGCGCCGGATCAAGCGGGCATTGATGCACTGAAAAATCTATTTTCATTGATGGGTTTTGCGGAAATCGCCAAACATAAGCACAAGCAGGTTTGGCTGTATCGTCAAGGCGACACCAACTTTATTGTCAATGGTGAGCCCGAGTCACAAGCACAAGGCTTTGCCAAAAAGCACGGGGCGAGTGTCAATGCAATGGCATTTCGTGTCCAAGATGCCGTGCATGCGATTGCCTATGCTGCAAAGCAAGGCGCCAAGGTGGTTGAACCAAGCATTGGTCCGATGGAGTTAAGCATTCCAGCGGTTTATGGCATTGGTGACTCGCTGCTTTACTTTGTTGATCGCTATGGCGATCAAAGCATCTATGAAGTTGATTTTGATTTCTACAACGACTGGCAATCACGTCTCAAAGAAGCTGACGCTGGCTTAAAAGTGATTGATCACTTAACCCATAATGTTGACATCGGCAATATGGATGTCTGGGCCGACTTTTATGACCGTATCGCGAACTTTAAAGAAATCCGCTTCTTCGATATTGAAGGGAAAAAGACGGGATTGAAATCACGTGCTCTCACCGCGCCATGTGGAAAAATCCGTATTCCCATCAACGAATCAAGCGATGACAAATCGCAAATCGCGGAATACTTAAAAGAGTACAACGGTGAAGGCATTCAACATATCGCACTGACGACAGACAATATTTACGAGACAGTCCGCACGTTGCGTCAACGTGGTATGGCATTTATGGACACGCCAGATACCTACTATGAAAAGATCAATGAACGCGTGAAAGGGCATGAAGAAAGCATCGACGAGCTTCGTGATACTCGAGTACTGATTGATGGTGATGTTGATAGCGGTATCTTGCTGCAGATTTTCACCAATACGGTTATCGGCCCTGTGTTTTTTGAAATCATTCAGCGCAAGGGTAACCAAGGTTTTGGTGAGGGTAACTTCAAAGCCTTGTTCGAATCTATCGAGTTGGATCAAATGCGTCGCGGCGTGTTGGATTAACCAGACAGGTAAATTTAAACTTTCTACTGTAGGCGCTCTTTAAGGGCGCCTTTTTTGTCTACTTATCATGACAATTTTCGCTGAAAGCGGAAAATGCCTCTATGCTTAATTTTAATGGAGATTTAAACGGACTAGGTGACTATGAAGGCAGATACCGCCGTTGCTCGTAGCTCTTTATCGGTTGCGCTGATCACCAAACTAACCCTGTGTTGGGCGTTGTTAACCGCGATGGTTGCCGCGCTGCTACTGTATGTCGATTATCGAGAGCATAAAGCGGATGTTGAGCGTGCGTTGTTGATGACTGCGGAAAAAGACTTGAGTGTGATGGCCTCTCATCTTTGGTGGGAAGAGAGCACTGCCTTTGAGCGGCAAGTCGAGCGCTTGATTGCGCAACCTCACATCGATTATTTGCGCGTTTTTGATAGCGACGGGACCCGAGTAGAGCGTGGCGTTGCTCCTTCTGACCAAGCTCTCGAGTATTCATGGCCTTTGGTTTATCGCGATGCGGGCAACGAGTACATGCTGGGGAATTTGAACATTGCCTCGAACTATACGGCAACAAAAGCGAGTATGAGTGAACATCTAATGTGGACAGTGGCAGCATGGCTGTGTCTATGCGCATCCGGTATTGCTATATCGCTTTGGATCATTAGCCGAGAACTTACCACCCCACTAGCGAAAATGCGCCACCAAATCAATGTCTGGGACGCTGACAATAAACCGGTTTTTCTCTCCACGCCCAAGAATCGACACGCGTGGAGTGATTTAGAAACGCGTTACAACACCATGATTGCGCGTTGCCGAGAGCGCTTGAGCTGCATGGATGACGACCGCCGGTATGCGGAGCAGGCGAGTCAGAAAAAAAGTGAATTTCTGGCCAATATGAGCCATGAGATCCGCACACCCATGAACGGCATTATTGGTATGGCCTCACTGCTAAAAGGCACGGATCTCAATGACGAGCAACAAGAATTTGTCGAAATGCTTGAGACTTCGTCAATCTCATTGCTCGATATCATTAATGACATCCTCGATTTCTCTAAAATTGAAGCTGGAAAATTAGAACTGGAACCTTTAGAGCTCAATGTTTTTGAGTTGGGAAAAGATATCGAAAACTTGTTCACGTTACGGGTTAAAGAAAAAAACCTGCGATTTCACTGTGACATCGACAAAGATATATCTCCTTTGCTGATCGGCGACGCACCTCGGCTTCGACAAGTGATGATTAACCTTGTGGGGAACGCGGTGAAGTTTACCGAGAGCGGTGAAGTCGCAGTGGGGGTCTCGAGTGTCAGTGAAAGCGACGATAGCTGTGTCTTACGCTTTGAAGTCAGAGATACCGGGCCAGGCGTGCCGTTTGAGCAGCAAAGTCGCATCTTTAATAAATTTGAGCAAGGCGATGACCCAACGGCACAGAGCCAAGGAACGGGACTCGGTCTCGCGATATCTCAGCAAATTGTGCATCTGATGGGTGGGACACTGCGATTGGAGAGTGAGCCGGGCAAAGGTAGCCGTTTCTTTTTCACCGTTCGATTTAGCAAAAGCAACGTCCCCCTCGCCACGCCGGTAGAGGCCTATTTATTTGCCGGAGCGCCTATGCTGCTGGTAGACGATAGCCGTTTAAATATGCGCATAACCACGGCACAGCTCAGTAACTTGGGTTGTCAAGTCACTTGCTGTATGCATCCAGACGATGCGATGTCGCTGATTGAAGAGCGCATCAGTAGTCAGTATCCATTCAAAGTGGTGATTCTAGATAAGTTGATGCCCAAAACGGATGGTTTTTCACTGGCGACCAAGATCAGGGCGCAGTTTGGCAAGGAAAGTCCAGCCATCATGATGTTAACCGCTGCGCCCGATGGCCTCGACAAACCGCGCATTGAACGTGCTGGTATTGAAGGCTACCTCGGGCGTCCTTATCAGTTCAATGATTTGAAGAGCCACCTTGTGCGTATTCTGCAACAGCGTCAACCAACATTGGGCGTCGTACGGTCCACAGGACAAAGTTCGTCGTTAGCCGGGTTGCACGTTTTGGTAGTCGAAGATACCAAAGTGAATCAGCGGGTGACGGAGGCCATGCTCTCCAAATTGGGGGTACGTGTCACCGTGGCTGAGAATGGTCAACAGGCTTTAGATTATTGGCAAAAGCAGCCGTTTGATTTGATCTTTATGGATTGTCAAATGCCCGTTATGGATGGTTACCAAGCCTCGAGACGTATCCGTGAGCAGGAAACACGCTTTAATCGAACCCCTATTGTGGCCCTGACAGCCAATGCGACTGCAGAGGATAAAGATGCGTGCCTAGAAGCGGGCATGGATGACTATATTGCTAAGCCGGTTCGTAAAGACGATCTCGCAACAATGCTTAAAAAACATACCTTTACCAGCGAGACTCAACTTCTTACTAAGTCATAACCCTAAAAAAACTGAGAAGTGAGTCGCAATTGTGATCTTAGTTACAAAACTATCAAAAAATCATACGGATTTTTAGAGTGGTCTAACCTCTATTCGTTAGGCTTCTAATGTTTTATCGGAATCTTGTTCCGTAATAATTAGAAAGCAAAACGAAAAGAGGAAACATGAAAATAAAAAAAATGCTCTCAGCGGCAGCGGCGTTGCTGCTAAGCCTTAGCGCTCAAGCGGGCCAGCTAAACGTCATGGCGTACAACATTATGCAGCTGAGTAACCTTCAAGATTGGGATCAAGCAGAGCGTGCGGCTCGGTTGCCGAAAGCCATTGCTGCAATGGACACTCAACCAGATGTGATTCTGATCAGTGAAGCCTTCAATGCTGAGGCCGAGCAAGCGATGAATCAGCTTGCAAGTGTATACCCTTATCAAACGCCCAACGTTGGGCAAGACTGCAGTGGCGAAGGCTGGGACGCTCTCACCGGGGATTGTTCCAACTCAGTATTTGTCGTGCGTGGTGGCGTGACAATCTTGTCTAAATACCCCATTTTGACCCAAAAGGCCCATATTTATCATCACAGTTTAAAGGGCAGCTGGGACTATCAAGCTAACAAAGGTTTTGCGTATGCCAAGATTGATAAAAACGGTGAGATCTTTCACCTGATTGGCACCCATTTACAAGCCACACATGATGGGATGTCCGATGAAGAGCATCAAGTGCGGCTAGGTCAGCTAGGTGAAATCAAACATTTTATCGACCAAGCAGCGATTTCCGCTGACGAGCCTGTGATCATTGGTGGTGACATGAATGTGGAGTGGAGCCGTCAGGATGAAATTAAAGACATGAAAGCAGCCTTAAGTGGTGCACTGCGCTTCACAGAGCCGGAAGTAACGTCTTTTTCTGCTAAACATAATTGGTTCACAAAAGCGAACGCTTATCACTTTGACTATGATCTTAACTATAACACCACGTTAGATTATATCTTGTGGAGCCGCGATCATGCCATGCCAGCTAATGAACCTGAGATGAAGGTGGTGCAATTAACCGCAAAGGATCAATGGTACTGGGATTACCTTGAGGGTGAGTGGCCAGAAGAAGCCGGACAAACCTACCATGATGGTTATTACAATGAGCTCTCCGACCATTATCCGGTGATGGTAAAGTTTGAATTTGAGTAACATGGACTCACGGTAGTTCACCGTCATAGGGGGCTCAATCATATTGAGCCCCCATCACCTTGCTCCTTATCCTCCCTTCCATTAATAGACGATTGATTTCTCTTTGTATACCAAGAAAATTTGGCATCATGCGCTACGCTTAAGGAAGGATTCGATAGCACTCCCGGCCTTGGATAGTCTTCCGAGGAGCAGAATTGCGGCGTTGGTGATGCGTCCATTTGCCGCCTGACTGTCACGATAAGCAGTTTGAGGATAAATGCGAGGGAAGAATGGATAAGCCGCGTTTCCACATCATTTATGTTGATGATGACGAACTCACATTGAAGGCAATTGGTCGGGTTATTCGTCGCTTAAAACCTGACTGGACGATTAGTCTGGTAAAAAATCCTATCCAGTGGGAGAAAGGGGTATTAAAGAACCAATCGCTATCTTTAGTTATCAGTGACTTACTGATGCCAGAACTGAAGGGCGATGCACTTCTAGAACAGGTTCGTCAGCACTATCCGGGGACGGTGCGAGCACTGATCACCGGAGATACACGGCAAAAGATCACCGAACTGGCAACCCCTAGCGTACACTTTGTTTTGCCCAAGCCTTTCTCGGAAGACGATTTTGCCAATGTACTCAACAGTGTTGAGCGCCTCTACAAATTGCCGATTGATAGTGAAACACGCAATCGCCTCATCGGTATCGAGGATTTTCCCGTTCTGCCTGATTGTGTCCGCCGGCTACGTGCCACGATTAACAATCCAAACTCTGACATGGAACAAATTGCACGGGTGGTGAGTGAAGAGCCGCCGCTGGTTGCTCGACTTTTGCAGCTGGCTAACTCGGCCTATCTGGGCTTTCGCAACCGAACTTGGTCCATAGAAACGGCGATCAATCGATTGGGTATTCAATCAGTGGAATCCATTGCGGCCACTATGGTTGGGCACAATGCGTTTCAGCACTTGTCGACCAAAGAGCACTATGCGGTGGTCGACGAACATATCGAACTGGCTAATTTAAGCAAATCACTGGGTGCTTTTTTAGGGCATGACAAAGCACATGCTGAGCGCTTATACCTTGCTTCTGTCTTGTCGTCGCTGGGTGAGCTAATGGCACGAGAGCTCGGTTGTCGTGACAGTGGTAAAAACCCCATCTGTGATTTGCCTTCTCGCTTTGATACCGCGCTCGTGGTCTCCAGCTATATCATTATTTTGTGGGGCTATGATTATGAATTGGCAGAAATTGTTTTAGCTAGCGGTGAGGCGTCTTTGCTATCTGACAGTGAGCAGGCCAGTGATGGTGCACTCCTACATTACTGCCGTCAGTGGATTCGGGCGAACGATATCGAGAAAGCGAAACTTTTACAGTCTTGGTCGGCGAATATTGGCGCTTTTTTTACTCAATCGTATCAGGAGACGATCTGAGTGTACGGGTTGGTATTCGACGTTACTATAGGTTTTCCCTGTCGACTGAATAGGGAGGGAAAACGTGAAGAATAGCGACATGTCACTAGCATTGTTCAATCAACTATCAATAGCGATATGTATCGTCGATCATGAGTACACCATTGAGAGTGCAAACGCGAGCTTCCTTGATCGCTTACCAGCAAACCAAAGTACAGTGGTTGGATGCTCACTATTGGCATGCTTTCCAGTCCATCGTCAATTTTTACAGCAAAACATCGATTCGGTTTTCTCGACGCAAACGCCATTACTGTCCTCCGGCTCTGTCATCGTTGATACATCTTTGGAAGTGGGGAGCGACGCCGCACATAAGTGGCAAGACATTGAGTTTCTTCCCATCCCGTCAGCGTGTGGTGTGGTAACACAGGTTGCGATTTGTTTTTACCGACCCACAATGTTGGCGGCCCCGAAGCAAGACTCAGTCACCACCATGTCGGATAGTCAGCGACTCAAACGAAGCTCGGATGCCTATCAAGAAGTGGTTTCAGAGCTTAAGCAGCTGCAAAGCCAATTGCTTCAGTCTGAGAAAATGGCGTCGATTGGGCAAATATCGGCGGGGATTGCCCATGAAATCAATAACCCTATCGCTTTTATCTCGTCTAACATCCGCACCTTGTATGACTACTTAGAGAAATATTCCGCTTACGTCCATCAGTTGGATGAAAAGATTGATGCTACGGCGAACAAGGTGTTGAGCGCTGATAGGCAGGCGCTAAAAGATAAGATTCAGTTAGATTATTTACTCGAAGATGCCAGCGATCTCATTGAAGAGTCGTTAGAGGGTATCTCGAGAGTGATGACGATTGTCAAAGATCTCAAAGAGTTTTCCCGTGCTGATAATGGCGAATGGGTGTCAACCGATGTTCGTCGCGGTATCGACTCGACACTAAAGATTATCCACAACGAAATTAAGTATGCCATTGAGATCGAGAGAAACTATTCGCCACAGACGCCCGACATTATTTGTCAGCCCATGCAACTCAATCAGGTTTTTCTCAATCTGTTGATTAATGCAGCCCAAGCGATCGAGGGCGAGGGAAAAATTAACATCCTTGTTGCGCCTCTTGATGATGAGCACTTAATGATAAAAATTAAAGATAACGGGCAGGGGATCCCTGATGAGGCGCTGACGACGATTTTCGAACCGTTTTATACCACCAAGCCTGTGGGGCAGGGAACGGGGCTTGGGTTGTCTGTCTCACGCGATATTATCGCTGCTCATGGTGGCCAGATTACGGTAAAAAGTGAGCAGGGAAGAGGGACTACGTTTACCATAGTGTTGCCTTGCTCAGATAAATGTGCCGGAGAGATTACCTCGTCTGATGAAGAAGCGATAAGAGGAGGCCATAGCGCATGATGGCGTACACGGAAATTCTATTGGTTGATGATGAGCCACATATTTTGCGTGCGTTAAAGCGAGAGTTACGTCGTTTTGTAGCCTATATTCATACCGCAGAGTCGGGCCAGCAGGCACTCGATATTTTATCCAAACATCACATTGGCCTTGTGATTTCCGATTACCGCATGCCGAATATGGATGGCGCAGAGTTACTGATTAACATCCATCAGCGTTATCCCGATATCGCCACCATTATGTTGTCCGGCCAAGCCGATCTACCGGGTGTGTCTCGAGCGATTAATGCTGGTGCGTTGAGCCAGTATGTGAGCAAACCATGGGACCGCGATGTGTTGTGCGACACGGTGAAAACCATTTTGACTCATAAACACGCGTCTTTGCCTAACGACACCCTGACTACTTGCTTATCAAAAGAGGCGCTCAACCAGAAAATTCAAGGTATGGCGGTAGACGCAAAAACACCGTGGCTTGTGGCGATCATTGATAACCAAGGCACGAGCAATCTTAATGACACTGAGTCGGTGATGCTGGGGAATCAACGTCTGCAAAGGGTGAGTGAACACTTGCATGAGTTGGAGGTATTCGAATGGTATCGGATCGCCGACAAATTTATTGCTCTGTTTGAGTATTCATCAGAAGGCCACCGGTTGTTAAGCGAACTGATTGAACATTTGCATGCTGCAAAAGAGGAAAAAGGCCTTTCAATGCAATTAATGCTCAGTGCGCTTCGCTCTTGGCAGGAATTGTCTTTCGAGGCCATTCAGGCGCGTAAAGCCGACAAAGTACCGCTCTACGATGCGCTCTATTGGCTACCGTGCCCTGAGGATCATCAAGACGATGCCAGTTTGGTTAGCTTGATTCGCGATATTGAGGCCAAGCACTTCGAGGCGTTCTTTCAACCTCAGTTAAATATTGTAACCAATGAAATTGATGGCTTTGAAGCATTGGTGAGGCGTCGACTCGCATCGGGACACTACCAAAGCCCTGCGGAGTTTTTGCCATTATTGAGTCAATATAGACTTGAAGATGTGCTAACCACCTCGATGTTTGAGCAGGCACTGGAAGCGATTGGGCGACTAAGTCAGGCAGGTTACGCGAAAACGGTGAGTGTTAATGTCACTGCAAAACAACTAGAGACCGGGTTTGTGGTTGATGTTATCCAGCACCTTTCGCCGCACTACCCCGATGAGATTGCACACCTTGAAGTCGAGTTGGTAGAAACTGACCGGCTTGATGACTTTTCATTAACGCGCCAGCAAATGGAACGTTTGAAATCCCTCGGGATCTCCTGTGCGCTAGATGACTTTGGGACTGGTTTTGCGGGGTTTGAGTCCATGTGCGACCTCCCCTTTGATGTGATAAAAATAGATGGCCGCTTTGTTCGTAATATTGGTCAGAGTGAGATGGATGAAGTGATCCTGACTTCAGTGGGTCAGAGTGCGCGGCTGATGAACGTTGAGGTGGTGGCTGAGTGGGTCGAGAATCAAAACCAAATCGACTTTTTGAGAGAAAAAGGGTGTACGCGAGTTCAAGGTTATGGCATTGGCGCACCGTTGAGTCTAGATAATATTTTCGAATTTTTAGCGAATTTTAAAACACCTTCCTAAATCGGATGGTCGTTATGAGGCATGATTCGCAGCGGCGTCATCTATCTGACAGAGTAAGGTGATAGCGGCTGTAGTGCCGTGGGCTGAGGAGGTAAGCTGTATTTCTCCTTGGTGATGACGAACAATATCATAAACATACGTCAACCCGAGCCCCATGCCTTGTCCAACCGGCAAGGTGGTAAAGAAGGGGTCGTAGACACGATGACCCTGATCACGCGGTAATCCAGGCCCAGAGTCTTTCACGGTGAGGGTGCACGAGTCACCCTTGTTTTCCCCCTCCACATCAATACGGTGTGCAACGTCTGGATTGCCCCGCTCACAGGCTTGCAACGCATTTTTGAGCACTTCTTTAAACAGCATCACCAGCTCCTCATAGCGTCCCATGACTGGGGGCAGTTGATATACGTTAGCGGCGATCGATATCTTGAGACTCGTCGGTGGTGAGAGAGTATTCAGCGCCTCATCAATCACCGTAAAGATCTCAATGCTTTGAAAGTGTTGTCGTGTTTGTTGGCTGTAGCTGGAGTACTGCTGTAAGGCGGAAACAATATTGATCACGCGTTGTACACAGTCGTTGGCATCAGCAAGGCTATCACTAAAATCATCATAAAGGTCATCGGTATAGTGACGCTTTTTCCAGTGCGTGAGGGTTTCGAGCGGCTCTGATTGGTGAATGACGCGCTCGGCAATGTCTGTCCACTTTTGGTAGGTGTCGAGATATTCTTGACACATTCTTAGGTTACTTTTCACTGCGCCGATGGGGTTATTGATTTCATGGGCAACCCCTGCCGCCATGGTCCCAATAGAGGCCATTTTCTCGCTTTCGACCAGCTTTTCTTGTGTTTGCTTGAGTTGATGGTTTATCTCACGGAGTTGATCATTGGACCGCACCAAATCGGCCGTGCGTCGCGCCACCTTGCTTTCTAGTGTCTGGTTGGCCTCTTCTAGGCGTTTTTGGTAGGTCGCAGTTTTGTTCTCGGAGTCACGTAATGCTTGAATCATATTGCTAAACGCGGCGGCCACACTGGCCAGTTCATCCTTCCCGTGGGTTGAAATGTGTACGTCTCGCTCGCCACTGGCGATGGTATCGGCAGCATTTTTAAGTTCTGATAAGCGCTGGGTTAGATAGCTTCCCAAAAGATAAGAAAACAATGCCACTAATAACATTTCGCCCAGCACAATCAGCATGCTCCAATTTTTCGCGTCTTTGATTTGGCTAAGCAGGCCGGTCAGGTCAAAGCCAATCCAGACCGACCCAAACTCAATGCCAGATTCAGAAATGGTCGCGCGTACATCATACAGCCCATCCGTGACGGACTGGGCATTCATCTCAAGAATGGCTGTATTGAAAGATTCAGGAAGGTTACCGGCCGATGATAAGACTCTCCCGTTATCGCCTAAAACCGCGACATACATAATATCGCTGTTATGGAGTAGCTCTTGCGTAAAAGAATCGACGGTGGCGAGATCGAACGATAACACCGCATTTTTTACCGTGGAGGCGAACAACTGCGTGGTGGAACTCGCGCGTTGATTGAGCCCTTGATAGTTGGTAGTTTCCAAATAATTGAGAGTTAATGTCAGCAGAATCGCCAACAGGATCGCCTCAATCAGGGCGACACCTAAGATGGTCTTTAATCGCAAGGACATGGGTTATTCACTCAGCAAGTGTTGCAACAGCGTAATGTTTAACGCTCTCACATCGTCCCAATCCTCATCTTGCGCGGATTCTATCCCTTTGAAGCTGATATTACCCAGCAGCGTTCGGCCTTTTTCACTGTCATTCATGGAGAGAAAGGCGGCTTTAATCGCGTCGGCTACTTGAGGGTCAAGGTCGGGATGAAACGCGAATGCATGAGGCGTATAGCCGGGCGTTTTCCATAACACGCGTAACTGCTCGCTCACTTCAGCATTGGTATTGTTAAAGGTGCGCTCAATGCCGCCGCCGGCAATAAAGAAATCTCGTGCAACGTTCAAATACACCGAGTCATGAGACGAGACATATTGTGGCGTAATGCTGATACCTTGATTCTTCAGCGCGGCACGTGGCACCACACTGGCGGCAAACGCGGCGGGGGAGGGAAACGCTAAGCGCTTGCCATCAAGCTCGTCAAGGGAGGAAATGGACGCCTCTTTTTTGACGACTAAAATACCGTGAATCCGTTTATCTTTTTGTTTCGCAAATGCTTGGTAGCCAGGCTTTTGGTGGAAAACGGTGTAGTGATAAGGATTCATATAAGCGACATCGTATTCACCGGTGAGCACACGTCCTTCGAATTCGGGAATGTCTTTGGCAGTGCGAAAGACAAGGTTGTACCCCGATTTTTGAGAGACGTATTCTAAAATCGGGCCCCAGTTATTGGCCAATGTAATCGCAGATTGTTGTGGCACGATACCAAAGGTAATGTCTTTCGCGTGTGCATGGCTGGTAAAGGCAATGCCCAGTATCAGTGACAACAAGATTCCTTTCATTTGCGCATCTCTCACCCAGTAGCTGACGATCTATTAGACAGTGTAGTTAGCTGCATCTATCCTTGCCACGCCATTCCGTGTGATTAACTCAATGAAATCAGATTGTAACCTGAGAACTATTGTCTTCTTTCTAATCTCAGAGCATTGTTCGCCCTCGGTGATAAGCTGATGTTCACGTCCGAGGGCGAGAAAAGTGGCAGGAGGTGTGCGCAGTGGCAGTGTCTCTGCTCTATGAGTGAGTTAACGAGTCGAAGCTGCAGGTTTGATTACCAGTACCCCAATGACAACGGTGCAAGAAAGCAGCAGGCAAGTTAACGTAGGCAGGGGCGGATAATTTAACGTGAGCGTTGCTAACAGAGAGGCGAACCCATAACCCAGCGTATGGGCCATCGCGATATAACCACTGACTTTCCCCGGTTCATGGTCGAGCCGTTGCATCGCTTGGCTGGTATAGGCGGGGATAAGAAGTGCACAAGCAGCTGATATGACCAGCATTGCCATCAATAACGCAGCAAAATGTGGCACTAATAGCAAGGCATAACCTATCACCATACTGATTGCGCCAAGGCTTAGCATACGCTCGGTGCTCAGACGCTGTCTTTTTACCACTAACACTTGTACGGCTAAGGTGGCGATACCGCTTAACGTCAGCAAATAGCCGATGGCTTGGCTAACTTTATCGGCGGACCATTCGGTGAGGTGATTGAGCATAGGGGTGAGATTGTATTGCAATAGAGCAATCGCTGCACATACAGCAAGGCCGTAACCCATGTAGGGCCAAATGGCTTTTGGCGCGAGCCATAGACGGGCGGATGAATGAGGTTCGTCCTTTTTACCGGCGTAGTGAGGCATCATACTGACAGCGATTGCGCCTAATAGTGGCAGTAATAGCATCAGCGTCAGTGACGCGTAGGGGCTGATCACTAGTACTGCCGAGGCAATCAACGGGCCAGCTAATCGGCCGAGGCTTAAGCCAATACTGATGGAGGTAATCGCTTGCATACGACGCGCCTCACCGGCGAGTAACACGGCCCAATGCTGATTGGCCGGCACCATCCCTGCGACCGTTAAGCCGTAGATCACCCGTGCCAGTACCGCAAGCGATAACCAAGGCCATTGGATAGCGCTGCTTTGCGCACCCAATGTTGCAGTAAGCAATAACGCGAAGCTAATCGCCATGCCGATTAGCGCTTGCAGGACCACAAGCTTGGGACCATATTGGTCGCTCATTCGTCCCCAAAATGGCGCGGCGGGGAGAAACAACACGCTCCCCACGGCAATAATCACTGCCCATGTCGACAGTGAAAAGCCACCTTGTGCTACCAGCAGGGGGAGCGAGACCAAGAGTCCATTCTGACCAATTCCCATCAAGGCAGCAATCAAGGTCAAGGTGATCGGTTGCCACCTTTCGGTTTGTCTCGCCGCTTGTGTGTGTACGTGGGCCATTACCAACCTGCTACTTTTTGCATTTTAGGCGTGGCAGGGGAGGATGCCGTCAGTGTCCAATCAAGCAGACCGTGATGATGGGCAATATCGTACAGTGGTGTATCGTTAATCGCATTGATAATGGTGGCGGCTCGCCATGCCGCAAGGCTTAGTTGCGGCTCAATAATGCCGTGACAATGCGTGCCGACATTCATCATATATAACGCCTGTGCGTAGCCTTCACGCATCTTTACTCGGTAGTGCGCATTCACACTTGGCCGACCTTTGTCATCGAGGTCAAGACAATCGCGCAGGGTATCGAGACACTGAGGCAGGGCACGAGAAAAGCCGGTACACAAGATAACCACGTCTGCATCGATTGTTGCGATGTCACCGGTCAACGTCGACGTTGTGGTTAACTGGTAACCGGATGCATGCGATTGCATACCCGTGAGTGTTTGTCCCGGAAGCAGTCGCCACCACGGCGGTGACCGGCGTACATATTTATCATGATAGAGGCGCTGGTATAGCCCTTGTAAGCAGTTTTCGGTGATCCCATCACTGGCCAGCTTTTGCTGTGCAAGTTGAGTGTGTTTGACTTTGGGGTCGAGACCGTGAAACTGCTCTGCATAATCAGGCATAAAGTACTGATCAGTGAACGGGTTCTCATCCAGCCCTTGTAGGTTAGGGCGGCGAGATACCCAATCAATGTGCGCGACTTTGCCAAATTCACCATCAAAGAGGTGCTGGAAGACATCGGCACCGGTTTGGCCACCACCAACAATGGCGACGTTTTTACCCCTTAGGTCCGGTTGTCGAAGTGCCAATTCGCTGGCGTGAAAGACCTGCTCACCCACAAATGGTTCAGCACAGTCAGGCATAAACGGCTGAGTACCGGTACCAAGGATCAGATGATCACAGGTCAATTGTCCGTGTGGCGTATTCACGGCGAAGCCTGAGCCGTGTGGCGTAATGTTAACGACGGGTGTGTCGAATTGGGTATTGGGAAGCTGGTGAGCCACCCAAGCCATATAATCTGAAAACTCTAACCGCGAAACCGTTTGTTCGCCCCGCGCTGTGAAAGGATAGAATTTCTTGGTTTTAACCAGATAATTAATAAAGGTATAAGGGCTTGTTGGATCAACCGCCGTTACCATGTCTTTCAGGTACGAGGTTTGCATTTTTGCATCATCCAGCAATAAACCGGGATGCCATGCAAAGCGTGGCTTTTGCTCAACAAACAAACTTGAAATCGTTTGAGTGTGGGGAGCCAGCAGTGCCGCCGCACTGAGATTAAAGGGGCCAAGCCCGACACCTAAAACAGAATAATGCCTTGTCATAACTACATCCTTATTGCGCATACTGCGCGAAAAAGTCGTTACGCTCACATTGCAATAGTGCGGCGCGCTTATGCGGGAAATCGAATTCTTTTTGTTTTTTCATGCCTACGCCACGGCTAATGCGTACCACACGCCAATTTGCCGCATTCGGCTCTCCCATCACATTTAAGGTGCGAGGTTCGGCCAAAAAGCAGTAGTGGATGATCGATTGCGCCCAAGTACTAAAAAACTGACGTCCCAAAAAGTGAGGATTACCGACCAGCATATGGATACCACGATCGAAAGCAGCGACATCGTAGTAAGGCCCAAGCCGGTCTTCGGCGACCCAATAAATTTCAAAGTAGCCGAAAGGCTGGCCATCAAACTCGCCAATCACGGGGATAAGGTGTGCGTCATGGTGCGCCTTTTGCAGATATTGGCGATGAAAAGCGAGCGAGCCCTCTAATTCCCAAATCGGGGCGATATCCGGATGGTTATGCCAGGCGTGAAAGCATGCGATATCGCGGTCTATTGCCACCGGACGTAGCGTCAGGGTGCGTTTGAGATGATAAAAGTAGCGACGATAGAACACACCTTGTGGTTTTTCAGGCCGCGTTGGGTGGGTTAAGCCGTTGTCTGCTGTTTGGTATCCCTCATTATCGGGGGCCTGAGCTTGGTGCCAAATCGGGCAGTGCTGTTTAAACTGCGACAGTGTCAGCGGTGTGCCGGGGGCGACGACGGATTGCAGAGCGTGAGGGTAATCACTGGCATGCAGTGCTTGGCACTGATGCTGATAAAAGGCGTGCTCAACGGCCGACCACCAGAGTGATTCATCATTGCAATAGCGCGTGGTTAGCGTCGCGGTCTCATTGTCCGGTTGGTGCAGCACGAAGGTCGCTTTGGCTTGACCATGCTCCATCACGTCGATGAGGTGATAAGACGCGTCGAGCAAGTGGCTGCGAAGTCCCACGGTGCGATCAAGATTGACCGGTTTAAATACCCATGAGCCCAGTGCGTTATCACCATAAAATGGGTTATCGATATCCGTGTAAATTTGACTGGGATCGGCCAGTGTCGCTTCGTTGTGATCGGCGAGGAAGGTGTTAAAGTTCCGTTTCCAGTGTAGGGTCGGCGAGTCGAGAAGATAGTCATACAGGCGGCTATCCACAGGGTGGCTCGCTCGCCACGTTGCGAAAGCTTGACGGCAGACCTGCCACAAACGCTGCTCGGTGACACCGGTGGCTTCGCTGATCGCGGAAAGTGTATTGATTAGCGTATTACCAATCAGATAGTAACTCAGATACGGGTCAACCTTGTCGGCTGGGACGTAACAGCTTGGTAACCCTTCACTGAATGCATCTGGGAATAGCGCAGGGGCAGGGTCGGTGACCCAAATACCTTGGCAGTCTCTGTACATCATGGCACTAGGCAAACCGTGCGCGGTACGCAGCAAGATATTTTGCTGGTGGGCCAGTAACAAAATGCCATAATCGCTGCGCGCCAAACACAGGGGATACAGAATATGGTCCAAGAAGGAGGCTAACCAATGATGTGCGGCGTCGTGCTGTGTCCATTGATGATGTTGTGCGGCTTGCGCGATCAGCGCGCCAATTTGGCTGCTTTGCCCATGTGGCTGGTTGATACTGGCGAGCAGGTGGACATCTTGATCGGCTTGGTGGGCGAAAACATTGTCGCGCAAGCTCACCAAAGGCAGTGATAAAGGCTCACCTTGCTCGGACAAAATGGTGCACCAGACCGGCTCTTCGATAAAGGTCGTCGTGGGGGTTCGCTGCTGCAGCGTTTGTCCGGGGGCTGCGTTGAGCATTTTACTCAGTAAGGAACCACGCTTGGCTTCGGTGGCGGTTAATAGCCGTACCGAGTTAGTGAGCTTGACAGGCAGAGAGACTTTTAACATCCACGGATGGTCGGGATGATAGATGGCGCGTGACGATGAGGTGGCCAGCCAGCCGCTGCTGGTCAAGGCTAAATCAATCACGCTGTTTTTGAGTGCACGTGCGTCATCACTGTCACGCCATGCTTGCGCTTGTAAAGGATGCATGGGCAAGGGAAGCCAGCCTTGCGGCAAATTGGCCGCATGGGTTAAGCCCACGCTATCGACAAACAAGGATTGCAAGGTGTCGAGTACATCGTGGTTAACCCCTTCACCTGTCCATTGCCCCGGCGCAACCGCAAACCATTCAATCGCAAATGACTGCGCAAATTCGGGTAGATACGCCTCTTGCTGTTCGGGCGTCAGTGGTTCATTGCTCTTGGGGGCAGGGTGCATGCTATGACCGCCGGTCAGAGACTGCTCCGATTCGATAAAACGCTGTGGCCAGCGGTCAGCGAACCTGTGTTGCCAATGTGCTTCTGCTCGCTGTACATAGGCGTCAGACTGGCTAACACGTGATGCAAAGCGGTCGAGACGCTCGCCACTAACCTCAGGCACTGATTGCGCGATACGGTAAACCGCATCGGCAAAGGTAGTAGGGACAGTTTCACCGTCGCTACCGCGCCACAGTATGTCACCTTGATAACGATGACGGCCGGCTGCTGAGGTGTAGGTGAGCGGTAATAATAATTCGCCCTGTTCACACGGGAAACTGGCGTGGTCAGGCTGACCTTTTATCACACGCGTGTGTGGGTGCTCGACAAACAACGCATTGAAAAACGCATTCAAACTCAGGGGATGTGTCATGACAACTCCTTACAGACACGGGCTTACTAAGGCTATGTTGTGGCGCAACTATGGGTGAAACAAATTAGGAGAAAAGGCGCCCAGCGAGGGCTGGGCGCGAAAAGGAATATCATTAAAACGTGGCGCTGTAGCTTAAACTAAAGGTGCGCCCTACGCCGGCGTAGTCAAACATGTCGGCGCTAGCGAGGCCGCTATAGACTTTCTGCGCTTTTTGGCTCCAAATCGTTTGATAGTCTTTATCAAACAGGTTTTGGATGCCGAAATTAATTTGGCCGACCGGCAACGTGTAGTAACCATTAAGGCCGACAAGCTCATAGCCCTCAAGGCGGTCGCCATCTTCATCAGATAGATCGCCAACGTGTTGGAGGTTTAGCTCGGTGCCCCAATCGAAGTTATCGTAACCTACTGCCGCCATCGCGGTGGATGGGCTCGCATTGTAGATACTCAGCTCATCCCAATGGCCATTATCTTTAATTTCGCTTTGTACGAGGTGACCTTGCGCGCGGCTATACCAAGTGTCAGTGAGGTAGTATTTGATTTGCCCTTCGAGGCCATAGATACGCTGTTTGTCACTATCTAAGGTGACATCGAGATCGTTGTTGTACTTGTACGACTTGTCTGAAATCGAGTAGTACGCGGCGACTTGAGCATTGTAGTCTTGTTGCTGAGTGCGCCAGCCTAGCTCAAAGGAATTGGTTTTCACCCCGTCCAATTCCGTGTTTTGAACACTCACACTATTGGTGAGGGTACCGCCTGAATATTTGCCTTTGCCGTAGAATTTACCTGGGTCGGGCATGTTAAAGCCTTGACTAAAGTTAGCCCAAACTTGTTGGTTGTCGGTTAGGTCGTACTTGAGTCCCGCATTCGCAAGCCAAATATCCTTGTCTGTGGTGCCGCCTGGGATGGCATCCGCATCTGGCAATAAGCCGAGTAGAATATAGGCTTGCTGGGTGAAGCCGATAAAATCACTGCCTTTGTACTTGGTGTACTGGTAGCGCAATCCGGCAAAGGCATTTAACTTATCGTTAACGGCCCAGTCTGCTTGAGCAAACACACCGGCATTTTGGGTATCAAAGTCAGGATAACGACCGATCGTGCCCTTTTTCTCAAACTCTAAACCATGACTTGTTGCACTGGTTGTTGAATCATAGACGTATTGCTTGGCGCGGAACTCTTCCTTGCTGTAATCCAACCCATAGTTCAGCGTGAGGTTATCCCAGTTTTTCTCCAGTAAGACTTTTAGGCCGTAAACATCGTTGCTTTGCTCTGAGCCGCTAAATAGACCTTTACGCGGAAACGGGAAATAGCCGAAGGTTTCTTCTCGATAATAGGCTTGTGCGAGTAAGGCATGATTCAGCACATTGGTATGGCTATATTGGGTGTTGAGCATCAAACGTTCAGTGAATGGTTGCTCATCAAGTTTGAGCCCTTTACGACGCTCAACATCACTTTTTAGATCGGTCGTATCTTCAAACCAGATCCCGTAATCACTGTCTTGCTGACTGTCATAGTATTGAGCAGTCAGGGAGAGGCGCTGTTCGTCATCAGGGCTGTAATCTAAGCTACCCATCACATCAATGCTGTCATTGAATTGGGTATCGGTTTGGGTGACGTCGGGCAGAATAGGCTCGCCATTACCGTCGTAGGCCGCACCTTTACCTTCATACGCCACGGATAAGCGCCCTTGCAAGCTATCACTGCCGCCGGATACTGCGACCGCGGCTTTCTTTGTCAGGTCGTCGCTGTTGTTAAACCCAGTGGTGACGCCGGTGTGAACCTCAAGTTGCGCATCGCCCGCTTCACCGCGTTTGGTGATGATATTGATAATACCGCCGGTTGCCCCCGCGCCATAAATGGAGGTCGCGCCTGATAGTACCTCAACACGTGCGACATTAAAGGGGTCGATACTATCCAGTTGGCGGCTGATGGTGCGAGCGGCATTCAGTGCGACGCCATCAATCATGATTTGTGCGCTGCGGCCACGCAAATTCTGTGAGGCATTGGTACGCGCGTTAGTGCTGCCAAAGTCAAAGCTTGGGATCAGCTTCCCGAGCGCGCCTTTTAATGACTCACCGCCTTGAATTTCACGGGTTAGTTCTTCATTGGTGATCACCCAGTTGGTGCTGGCGGAATCGGCGATCGTAGTCTGAATTTTACTGCCAGTTACGATGATGGTTTCAGTATTGGCCGCAGAAGGGGCGGCATGGGCAAGGTGTGCGCCAATCACTAAGGCCAGTGGGGTCAGTGAGAGGCCAACTACTTTTTTAGACTTCATAATTATCCTTATACAACATAAAGCTGCAGGGCTCAGTGAGCCTGCGTCCCTGCAGTACGTCTACGTCACTACCTAATTATTTATTATCAAATGATAATAGATATCATTATGATTATTGATATTTGTCCTTGTTGTCAATACATTGATAACCGAATTGCCACATTTCATCTAATTCGGTGAAAAATAACGCATAAAGGACGTAACAAATGCAGGGGAATTATTGGCAAGCAGCCAATCAGAAACTGCTCGCAAAAGCGATCAGTGAGCTTCATTTCGAAAATGCGATTACGGTTGACCACCTTGAAGGGTGTCAGTTTAGGTTGACGCTGCCTGATACAGAGTGGCGATTTACGGGCACGATGAGCATTTGGGGAATGGTGATGGTAGACAGTGGCAGCGTGTCACGGGGCGACAACCACCATCCAGAACTGATTGCATTAGTGATGGACTTGCAGCCTGTTATCGATATGGCGCCTTTGCACCTTGGCGGTTTTATCGAGGAGTATCAAGAAACACTCATTGCGGAACAACAGCATCTCGCGATGCTTAGCACCCTGCCAGCCGATAAACTCGTGACGTTATCAGAAACCGATCGCCAGCCCTATTTGGATGCCCATCCCAAGGCGCTCGCCAATAAAGGGCGATTAGGCTGGGGTCAGCACGATAGCCAACAGTATGCGCCTGAGTATGGCAACACATTTGCGTTGCATTATCTCGCTGTACATCGAGCGTGCGCACGTTATGGCTTTGGGGATGGGATCGAGCAGGCCTCTTTACTCTCGGAGACCCTATCACCAGCCGCTTATGAGGCACTCATAACGCGCTTAGCGGTCGATAAACGGGATGATTATCTGATTATGGCGGTGCATCCGTGGCAGATGCAGCGTTATATTTACAGCCAATATGCGTCATTACTTGCCTCTGGTGAAATCATTGATCTGGGCACGAGTGAGGAACAGTGGCGTCCACAGCAGTCCATTCGTACCTTGAGTCGGGCGGATGAACAAGGCAAGTACGACGTAAAAACAGCGTTAACCATTCTCAATACCTCTTGCTATCGCGGCGTACCGGGGAGCTTTATTGCCCATGGCCCAGTGCTGTCAAAATGGTTGTCAACCTGTGTACGCGAGGATGCGTTATTGTCGCGTCTTGGCATGCATGTGCAGCAGGAAGTCGCCGGTGTGTACTGCCCGCAGCCTTATCAGGCACAAATAGACAGCTGTTACAAATATCATGAAATGTTGGGATGCGTTTGGCGTGAGCGTGCCGAAAGCCTGTTACCGTCTCATCAGCGACCCATGAGTATGGCGACTCTGATGCAAGCGGGTGGCGATGGGGTCAGCTGTGTCGAAGCGCTGATTGCGCGTACCGTGCTAACACCTAGCGAATGGTTGCAGCGTTTGTTTGATCACGTTGTGGTCCCCCTTTATCACTTGCTATGCCAATACGGGATTGGGTTAGTTGCGCATGGGCAAAACATTACCGTGGTGCTGGAAGACGATATCCCTGTAGGTTGCATGATCAAAGATTTTCATGGTGATTTACGCTTTGTCGATCAACCGTTTCCAGAGTTGGACAGCTTAGATAAACGCGTGCGAGCGGCGATCAAGCACTTGCCGCCACACTATTTGGTGCATGATTTATATACGGGACACTTTGTGACTACGCTGCGTTTTATTTCGCCGTGGTTTGTATCGCTTGGAATAAGCGAGGCTGAATTTTATCGTCAGTTAGGTGACACCCTTCGTCGCTATCAACAGGCACATCCGCAGCTGAACGAACGCTTTAGGTTGTTTGATGTGCTGAGTGAGACGAAAGAGAAGATTTGTATCAATCGGGTCAGATTTAACATCGGCTATGATGATAGCAACGAACGGCCTGTTCCCATGTTTGGTGAGGCGATTCGCAATCCACTGGCTGAGGCGTAATGCGGATACTTAACGAAAAATACCCGCAATAGGCGGGTATTAACACTCAAGTTAGCGTGAGTGGTTTAGCTTACTTACCGCTTTTACTTTGCTTGGTAAGCTCTTTGATGTTGCGGCTAATTTCACGACGCTGTTTGGAGATTTCTGCGTTCTTAATGATGTAGTCATCCACGCGGTCTTCGTAATCACCTTTCATATTCTTGATGATTTCGACGATATCTTCATAGGACATCTCAGGCTGGATGTAATCGAGCAAATTTTCCAGCAATACAACGCGTTTCTGGTTGTCGCGGATTTTCTTATCGTTGTCTTGGATTTCGCGTTTAAGTTTGTTCTTTTGTCGTGAGTGCTTAACGATCTCAAATACACTGGTCATCATAGTCGCCTTCTATTTTTTTGAAGTATGAAAAAATTAAACCACAAGCGCACGACCAAACCCAGCCTTTTCGCGCTTGAAGTGAGGAGTTTTTCATCAATTGAACCGATAAAGGATCTGATTTGGGATACACAAGGATGTGCCATTGCGGAGAGACTGGCGAAAGACATGCCCAAACCACCTTATACCCGATTAGAACGTGATGTTGGCAAAGATAGCAGACTGGCATTGACAGTGGTATGACACATATCAAAGCCAGCCGGCTCGGGATAGCGATCAGTAGTTGGTTGGCGTCCCCTCAAGTTTCACGGAGGAGCCAGAGGTTTTTAGCATCGCGCCACGTAACATGGCTTGCACGAGCTCGGTGGCATCAAATTTTGTCAGTGCTTCGTGCGCACCGACTTGTTTGGCGCGATCCACACTAATATCACTCGACAGTGACGTATGGAGTATCAGGTACGCTTCGGCCAGTTTATCATCACTACGGATTTCAAAGGCGAGCTCATAACCGTCAATGCCAGGCATCTCGATATCGCTAACAATAATGTCAAACGGCTTACCCGCGGACGCTGCGTTTTTCATCATTTGCAGTGCTTCTGAGCCGTTGTTCGTGACGTAATAGGGAATATTAATACTGTCCAACGCTTCAGAAAGCTGCCTTCTTGCGGTTAAGGAGTCATCCACAAGCAAGATATTCATCGGCTTGAGCTTTTCACGATCGACATCCGACAAAACAGGGTGCAGTTTATCGGGATCGGATGGGAAAATATGCTCCATGATGTATTCGACATCCAGCAGCTGAACCAGTTTTTCGTCGATTTTCATTACGCCAGTTAGAAACGCACGCGTGCCGAGTGTTTGAGGGGGCTCGGCGATCGAGCGCCAGTCACACTCGCTGATCTTTTCAATGCCGCGCACCAAAAAGCCCATCACACGTCGTTGGCAATCAGTGACGATGATGTAACACGACTCCCATTCTGACTTATCGACTGGCTTATAACCAATCGCTTTAGCCATATCGATGACGGGAGTGGCGATGCCACGGAAACTGGTAGTTCCTATTACTGTGGGGTGAGAGCCGGGCAAATCCGTTAGCGGCTGAAAAGGGATGATCTCCCGTACCTTAAGCGTCCCAATCGCAAAAGATTGCGTCGGGGTCAGGCGGAACATCAACATGCCTTGTGATTGATTGGCTTTGCTCTTCATAGCATCACTCTGCGTGTAATCGTAATATCGGTGTGTATTTTATCAGCATTATGCGTAAGACACATCTCCCCATTATGATAGGGGGGATTAGACAGAACATAAAATTTTTCCGTACTATTGTCTCATATTTGAAACTTATTGATAGTGTGAATTAAATGAGCGATTTCGCACGCTTTCCGGTTAGCAGTCATGCTAGGCTAATGGCGCAGAAAACACGAAGACATAGCCATGACGCAGGGCAGTAGGTTGCCTGTCGTCATTTCTTACCTAAAATAAAGGTAATAGCTTTTTTGTCACCGTGTTACATCAATGACAAAAAGTGCATGATTAGGTGCTCGTCCTCGAGCTATCACGCGCATCGGATATACGCTTTTAAGAAGTAAACCAACGGTTGAACAAACTATGACCAATATTTTAGATTCGGTAGATTCGCGTACGCGGCTGGTGGGGGAGAACCGCCTAGAACTGTTAATGTTTTATCTTGGCACCACGCAACCTTTTGCCATCAATGTTTTTAAAGTGCGTGAGGTCATTAAAGTGCCTCGACTCAACCAAATGCCTGGCTCGCATCCGAATGTGCGTGGCGTGGCGATGATCCGAGGAAAGTCAATCCCAGTGATTGACCTGCGTCAGTCGATTGGTATGGGCTCGATCGGGGTGTCGGACGATTGCAACGTGATCGTCACCGAGTACAACCGGACGATTCAGGCGTTCTTAGTTGGCCAAGTCATCAATATCAAAAACATGGGCTGGGATGAGATTATGGAGCCGCCTAAAGGCACCGGCCGAAATAACTACCTGACCGCGATCACCCGCCAAGACTTTGATGGCCAAACTCGCCTCGTAGAAATTGTTGATGTTGAGAAAATCTTGGCCGAGATTGTCGCGTACGAAATTGGGATATCAGAAGACGTGCTCGATCCTCAACTCACACCTTATATGGCAGGGCAGCGTGTCTTAGTAGTGGATGATTCGTCAACAGCACGCGCACAAGTCAGTGATACCCTGTCTCAGTTTGGTGTCGAATGTATTATGAAAAAAAACGGTGCCGAGGCGCTGCAATTACTTAAAAGTTGGTGTGATGAAGGCAAAAATGTCAGCGATGAGATCCTATTGATGATCACCGACGCTGAGATGCCTGAGATGGATGGCTACAAACTAACGCATGAGGTGCGCTCTGATAGCCGAATGAGTGACCTTTACATCGCACTTAACACCTCACTGAGTGGTAGTTTCAACGAGGCCATGGTTGAAAAAGTCGGTTGTAATCAGTTTATCTCTAAGTTTCAACCTGATTTGCTCGTGAACGTTGTCCAAGAGCGGCTCCGTGAAGTGGTGGCAAGCTAAGGCAACGCGTGACAGCAATGTGCCTTTTGAAGCGAGCCTTGGCTCGCTTTTTTGTTGATTAACGGGGTGGGGTGACGGATAAAAAGCCATGTTGATGTGAAAAGTGCACCCGGTTTAAGGAGGTAGAATGAAATACCTGTTTTTGATGCGACATGCGAAATCCAGCTGGGATGACCCTAGCTTAGACGATCATGACCGGCCTTTGAATCCAAGAGGGTTTCGTCAAGCCCCTTTGATGGCTGAGCGCCTCAATGCTTGGTTATTGCAGCCTCAAACCATCGTAACCAGCTCAGCGCAGCGAGCGAAAGATACCGCGGTATTGGTGGCGCAGACCCTTAATGACAAGCCACCTATCCTCGTCGACACCGCCTTATATACCGAGCACAGTGGTGCGATTACTGCCGTAGCGAAACAGTTGGATGATCGTCATCAAACCGCGATGATCATTGGTCATAATCCTGCGTTGAACCTTTATCTCCAACAGGTGGGCATGTACAAAGAGAATTTACCCACGTCTGGAATAGCCGTGGTGACGTTTGAGACGACATCGTGGCAAGCGATCAACGAGGTGGATGCGCAGCTGATTTACCTTGATTGGCCAAAGCGTCAAGTGAGTTAAGTCATAATAGGCACTATATCTAGTTGAAGACAAACTACATTTAGATGAGAGGGGAAAAAGTTATCTACTAAAACTGTGGATAACCCCGTTAATTTCTTTGTTACCTTTCTTCTGAGCCCTGTACTCATCAGGGGTGAGCAGGAAAAACAAAAAAGTGGCGATAAATTAACCATCAATAACGTGTCATATATTTGTCATTATGATGACGCAATCGACCGATGATGTGGAATAATAGTGCCGCCTTGAGGCAGCCCTTGCACACTGTCGCATCAGCATTCCATTGAGTAGTAGGAGAGTAGGATTGATCACGGTAGATAAACATGAAGGCTTATCGGTTCGCGTTGCCATTCTGAACGAGGAAATCAGTGCACAAGAAGTCGACTTCTACTTGTTTGTCCCCGGAGAGCTGAAGTTTGGTAAGCATGTCCTGAACGAAGATGAATTCTACCACCGCGTGCTGTCGAATAGCCGCACCTATTTTACCTCTCGCTACCACTTACCTTTGGTGCACTCTCGTTTAGCTAGCCGAGAGAAATTACCCACCGAGCAATATCGGGTCAGCCTGAGTTTGTATGCTTATCAGTACGCGCTCTCGTTAGAGAAAGCGACGCACGACTTTTTTGAGTCGGTCTCAGGGTTGGAAGACGAAGAAGCACTCGAGCAACTAGAAGATACCATCGAAATGGCGGTGGAAATCTTGCGCCGTTTGCGCCGTTACCAGCCGCAAGATACTAAGCTGGTGAAGTATTACAACAATATTGATAATTATCTGTCATGGCTGACCGAGCAACGATTTTTATCGCTTCTAGCGCATATGCCACGCGGCTCGGTGTATAAAACCATCCGCCAACAACTGGTGGAGCTTTGTGAAGCGGAAGAAGCCCATCGTTTGGTCAATCGCTACAATTCCGACAAAGCTATCAGCGATCCGACCCGCATGGTTAACAAAATGCGCCTGTTACGTCGTTTGATTGAATTTCCTGTCACCATTCGCCAAAAACCGGAAGCTTTGGGTAAGAACCTCAACAAACTCGCGAAAGCCTCGGCGACAGCGTTTGTGATGCTGTTTGTCACGACTGTGATTGTGCAGGCGCGGCAGTATTTGGGTGAGATTACCTTGTCGTTTGTCTTGGCGATGGCTGGGATCTATGCGTTGCGTGAAATTTTTAAAGATGATTTGCGTGACGCGCTGTGGCGATGGATTCGTAAAGGACGGCCCAAATGGCGCAAACGCTTTATTGACCCCACCTCGAATAGACAGATTGGTCGGCAGTTGGAGTGGCTCGATTACATCGACTTTACTGCGCTGCCGGAGGAAGTTAAAAAGCTGCGTCGTGGTAAGTTGCGTCAGCAAGAAGAGGCTGTGGTGCGTCTAAAGGTCAAAACCCAGCTAGAGACGACTCGCTTTTTGTCAGGCTATGACACGACCCGAGATGTTTGGAAGCTCGATTTTCGTTCTTTCTCACGTTTAATGGATCGCGGAAGTCAGCGTTTGTATCGTCTAAACGATGGACAGGTATTAAAAGACTCGGTTGAAAAGCGCCACCAATTCAATTTGGTGAGCTGTCAAAAGATCAAAGACCAGCCCACGGTATATCAGCGTTGGAAAATCACTGTAAACCGGTCGAAAGTGGTCGATATTGAAGAAATCCTCGACTAATTTTTCAATGAAAACGTATTTTGCCTGCTGAGGTAGTCGATACAAAAAGCATAAAAATCAATGGCACTGAGTGGCTTAGAAAAGTAATAGCCTTGAAACTCATCGACCCCCATTTGCTGTAAACTGAGCAACTGTTCTTGCGTTTCCACCCCTTCGGCAACCACGCGGATCCCGAGCTGATGTGACATATAACAAATGGTATCGACCAGTATTTGCTGACGAGAAACGGTGGCCATATGCTCGACAAAGCTACGATCTATTTTCACTTTGTCAAAGCTCAAGTGATTCAGCACCGCCATTGAGGACCATCCGGTGCCAAAATCATCCAAGGCAAGTTTAACGCCAATGTCTCGCAACTGGTTCATGAGTAGGCTAAATCGACCAATATCATCAATGGACATGGTTTCGGTGATTTCAAACACCAACCGTTTACGTTGCTCAGGGTGATGCATAAAAATATTCACCACGTCTGAGAGCAAGGCCTCACTAAAGAAAGAATCAGACAAATTGATCGCGATATCGATATACTGATTGATGGTTTGCCACTCGGTATTCATCGCCGCATAAACTTGGCGTAGGATCCAAGTACCAAGCCGCTGTCCAAGACCGGCTTCTTCCGCTACATCGATTAATAACTGCGGACGGATTTGGCCCAAGGTTGGATGTTGCCAGCGAATTAATGCTTCACAGCTCAGTTTGTTAGGCTCTGACGATATAATCGGCTGATAGACAAGAGACAATTCATCCTGACTTTCATCCAGCAGCAGGGCATTTAAGTCATCCTTTAATTGTCGGCGTTCACGGGCATCGGCCTCGAACTTAGGCTTAAAGACCACGATACTGTCTTTTGAGGGAGAAGCATTTTTGGCCTTGAGCAAGGCCAGATCGGCATTATTCAATAGGGTATTCGCAAAGACCTCCGGATCTTTATGAAGTGCTGCATCAAGATCTGTGCTTTTGGCAATCCCAAGCGCGACGGTAAGTTGAATATCAGGATAGATATCGTCGAGGGCGTGGCGCAATGTATCGCGAAGTGGTTGGGTGAAAAAGCTTAAATAATGGCCATCGGCCGTGGTTAAAACTGCAAATCGGTTGCCGCTTAAACGCGCGCAAGTATAGCCATAAGGTGAGCAGATACTATTAAGCTTTTGCGCGATTTTAGTGAGTGCTTGGTCCCCTTGCTCATACCCCAACAAGTCATTAATGTCTTTAAAGCGGCGAATATCGATGACAAGTAAGGTGTGTATGATATGTTTGCTCGCAGCTTTTTGTAAGGCATACAATAAATAATTCCGATTTGGAAGCTGTGTGATGCTGTCCATCCATGCCATTTTCTGTTGCGTGAGGCTGTCTCTAAACATGCGCCAAGAAAAGTATCCAAGTAGGACAAGGATCAGTCCAACGGTGAGGTAGATATGTTTTAATTGGTTAGCAAGGTATTCGCGCTGTTTGATAGCAGCAGGGCCGGTTAAATTGTTGATCATTAAATCACGCAGCGCAGGGAGTAGGGTGTCCATTTCGCCAAGCAACAGCTGTAAGCGTGGCCTCTGACCTTCTAATACCGCTTGTTCATAACGTCTGATGGTTTGAAATGCACGTTTGACTAGGGGAGTGGCACTAAAGGCTTGTCTCAACTTCTCTGTCTCGCTGCTTCGTAAAAAGGTGTCGTAGCGACTCCAGAGAATGTCGTACTTTAAAATGAGTGCACTGCGGTCTTGACGTTGAGTGTGGAGATACAAGGCGAGCTCATGGCGAAACTCGAGGGTTTCTAATTCCATTTGGGCCAATGCCCATGCTGACAATTGGGTACGCACAGCATGGCGAGAGTAGCTTTGATTGAACTGATAAAGCGTTACGACCGCAAAAATAAGGATCGAAAAGACAAAGACAATAAACCAAGTGATCGGGCGCTTAAGCATCATGAGTGTGTCACACCGCTACTCATCCATCACCTCTACACGGTTCGCTTGCCACACCATCCGACTGTGTATTATTTCGTTATCCATTAAATGATTCTCCGATAACGGGTAGATGACCCATATCGGCCCTTTATCGCGAACACGCATCCACTGGCCGTTCTTTTTTATCGCAAATATGGGGTTATACCGCTCAATATCCTCAACCGTAATGTGAGCCCAATAATCATTTAGCGCATAGACTTTGAGTGTTCTGGGCGGAATATCGAGCTGAGCGAGTAGTTTTTGTGCAGAGACACCTAAAAACCGCTGTTGGCCATCGGTCCATGGCGTGGCTGTTTCAATAGTACGATCTGCCATCGCGACGAGTTGTTCGCGCGTAAAAGCCTCTGTTCCTTCTGAGCTGGTAATCGTCAGCATCGGACTGGCAATGACTGTACGACTGGCTGTCATTGCGATCACCCAACCAACCAGCAATATCCATTGCAAGTAGCGGCCGTACTGTGCTCGGCCAATTGTGGTGCAGTGTGTCATGATATGCGCCTCCCAAGAGCTTCCTTTTAAACGTAGTTGCACGCACTGGCTTACTCAAGTGTGGGCGTGGAGGGTGCATTCGGTAGGCTTAGCAAAGTAACTTGTTCTTATATGCTAGAATATAATTCTATTTATAAATCATCATAGTCATACAATATCATGCCAGTTTGTTTATAAGTCGTCATAATGGCTAAAATAAAAAAATTATTAAACCAATATTCTTTTAATGGGTGAAAGTATGAAACAACCCCACTTTTCTACGTTAGCTGTTCACGGTGGTGATCAAACGGATAAAGGGCACAATGCGGCTTTCCCGCCGATTTACACAGCCAGCAGTTTCATTCAATCTGACCTTAGCCATCAGGCCGATTTTGGTTACTCGCGGGTTGCGAACCCAACTCGCTCCGCTTACGAGAGTGCATTGGCAGCGCTCGAGCAAGGTTGTTATGCGACCGCGACGGCCTCGGGGATGGCAGCGACAGCCTTGGCCTTAGAACTGCTGCCGGCAGGCGCGCACATTATTGCGATGCGCGGTGTGTATGGGGGGACGCATCGCTTGTTCGACAAACTCCGCGCCACCAATAATGGGCTCAGTGTCGATTATGTCGACCTCAACGATCTCAATGCCGTAGCAGCTGCGCTTAAGCCGAACACGGCGATGATCTGGATTGAAACCCCAACCAACCCCTTGTTGGAACTTGTCGATATTACCGCTATTTGCCAGTTTGCCCGCGAGCATGCGTTATTAACCTGTGTGGATAACACCTTTGCGACTGCGTGGAACCAAACGCCGCTGCGTTTAGGGGCGGATATTGTGATGTTGTCGACCAGCAAATACATTGGTGGGCATTCTGATATGATTGGCGGCGCGCTGGTCACCGCTGATGAAGCGCTGGCGAAAAAAATTGATTTTGCGAAAACCACGGTCGGCGCGATTGCCTCGCCGTTTGATGCTTATCTCGCGTTACGCGGATTAAAAACGCTCGATCTGCGTATGCAGCGCCAATGCGATAATGCGCTAAAAGTCGCGACCGCGCTGGAAAACCACCCTGCCATTGAAGCGGTTTTCTATCCGGGCTTACCGTCACACCCGCAACATGCGCTTTGTCAAACGCAAATGCGCTCAGGGGGGGCAGTGGTCACCATTCAGCTAAAAGGCACGCGGGTGGAAAGCGAGCGATTTTTAAGCCGCTTACGCTACTTCATCTTGGCGGAATCGCTCGGTGGTGTGGAGAGTATGATCAACCATTCGGCGTCCATGTCTCACGGCTCCATGAGTGAAGAGGAACGCGAGGCGATGGGGGTTTTCGATACCACCTTCCGGCTTTCAGTTGGCATTGAAGATAGCCGTGACTTAATTGATGATCTTCTGCACGCGCTTGATCAGGAGGCGTCATGACGGATTATGGCGTCTGGACGGTGGTGACGCCACTGGTCACGATTGTGCTTGCTGTGGTCACGCGCCAGGTGATTCTGTCGCTGCTGGCAGGTGCGATGGTGGGTTATACCGTGATCGCCAATTTCAATCCATTCGCAGGCGTGGCGAAGGCACTGGATAGTTATATTGGTGTGTTTGCCAGCGCGGGGAACACCCGCACCATTCTGTTTTGCTTTATGGTGGGCGGGCTAATTCGTCTTATCCAAGTCACAGGCGGCACGCGGGCTGTGATTCATGCGCTCACCGAGCGTGCTCAATTGGTGAAAAACCCGATTGCGGTGCAGTTGCTCGCGATGGTCACCACCATGCTGATTTTTATTGAAAGCTCAATTTCTATTATGTCAGCGGGGACGGTGAGTCGTGATTTAGCCGATCATTATCGCGTCTCTCGCGAGAAGCTCGCCTATGTGATCCAGTCATCCTGCGTTGCGACTTGCTCCAGTGTGATGATCAATGGTTGGGGCGCCGCGATGATGGCGATTATCGGCGTGCAAGTCAGCAAAGGATATGTTGAAGGCGAGCCCTTCACCATTCTATTGCACGCCATCCCTTACAACTTAATGGCATGGCTCTCCTTGCTCGCGGTGCTGTTTTATGTGCTCACTGGGGCGAGTTGGGGGCCAATGGCGAAAGCTGACCAACGTGCGGCAGCTGGACAAGTACTGCGTGAGGGCGCCTTTCCTATTGCTGGCGATCATCAGCGCGATGATGAGCCGCTAGGCAAAGTGAGCTATTTTGTTTTGCCGTTACTGAGCACCATTTTAATGGTGCCGGTGGGCCTGTTTATCACGGGTAATGGCGATATTGCCTCTGGGTCGGGCTCGACCGCTGTTTTTTGGGCGGTGATGGCAGGGACTGCGGTCGCGATGGCTTTCTTTATCGGCACGCGCGTCTTGTCGTTAGATGCCTTTTTCCGCCACCTGTTAGCCGGATACGCGAATATGATGCCTCTGGGGGCAATTATGTCGCTGGCATTTTTAATGGGGGATTTATCGGCAGACTTACATACGGGACACTACATCACTGAAGTGATTGATGGCATTTTGCCTGCAGGATTATCAGCCGCTTTTGTCTTTGTGATTGCCGCGATTATGTCATTGGCGACTGGGACCTCGTGGGGCACGTTTGCAATCATGATCCCGATTGGTATTCAGATTGGTGCAGCGACAGGCATTGACCCGCACTTGATGATTGGCGCATCGATATCTGGGGCCATTTTTGGCGATATGACGTCACCGATCAGTGATACAGGCATTGTCGCGTCGATGGCGACGGGTAACGATCACGTCGACCATATCCGTACGCAATTCCCTTATGTCTTTGCGGTGGGGGGAGTGACCGCGGTCTTATTTGCGATATTGGGAAGCGCTTAAGCGCACACTCGGTTAGAAAAAGAAACTGTCCTTGCGAGTTAGCAAGGACAGTTTGTTAATGCCCAAGTCCATGGAGTCAGTCTTTTCGGGCAAAAGGGGCAAGCGAAGGTTGATCTTGTTGTCTAATAAAATGTAGACAACGAGTCTAGGATTGTCTAGTTACCTACCCAGTCAAGCCTGTGTAATAGGGCTTGTGGCTTGGTTGAGATACGCAATAATATCATCTGATTCATACATCCATTGCACCTCATCGCCCTGTTGAATACGCAAACAGGGGACTTTAATCTTTCCGCCTCCCTGTTCCAGCTCACGTCGGGCGGCCATATCGCGCTTGGCGTCTTTTGCCGCTAGTGGCAGTCCAAGCTTTCGGCTTGCTTGACGAACTTTGACGCAAAATGGACATGCTTGAAATTGATATAAGGTCACTTGCTTTGAAAACGCGACCATGGCTTGGTGCTGATCTGCGTTCAGCTTTGGTGGCTTAGGCTTAGTGAGCGCTTCAACAACGAGAATGATCCGGCCAAGGATCCAACGAATAACACCCATTTTCACTCCCTGTGTGTATCAAAGTGCAGAGTTTAACACGACAGCGCACGTGACCCTATATCAGGGTTTGTTTCTAAATGGTGACAATGTGTTTCTGATGTGAAACACAGTGGCGTTGTATGGCGCCTTTTGGCTGGTAAACTAACCATCCTGCAACCTCACGATAATAAGCAAACGATTACAGGTACCCTATGACACTGCAAGCCATTGACTTTCAAGCGCCCAATGCGGAGCAAGCCTTTGTTGAATCCTTACGCGAAACGGGATTTGGCGTGCTTAAAAACCACCCACTACAACAGCAGCTCGTGGCTGATATTTACAACCAATGGGAAGGTTTTTTTAACACCGAGGAAAAACACGCATTTACCTTTAAGCCTGATACCCAAGATGGTTTTTTCCCCTCTAAAATTGCGGAAACGGCGAAAGGCCACACGAAGCGCGATTTAAAGGAATTTTTTCACTACTACCCTTGGGGGCAGTGTCCTTCGGCCCTCCGTGACAACCTGCAATCTTACTATCAACAAGCGACCAGCTTGGCTGAGACCTTGTTGTCATGGGTTGAGCGTCAGTCACCGGATAGCGTCAGTGAGCACTACTCACAATCACTTTCTAGCATGATTGCAGGGAGTGAGCAGACATTGTTGCGCGTATTACATTACCCGCCGTTAAAAGGCGATGAAGAGCTAGGTGCTATCCGTGCTGCCGCCCACGAAGATATTAATCTGTTGACCATCCTACCAGCAGCGAATGAGCCGGGCCTGCAAGTGAAAGCGAAAGATGGGCATTGGTTAGATGTGCCGTGTGACTTCGGTAATTTAATTGTCAATATTGGCGATATGCTACAAGAAGCATCGGGCGGCTACTTCCCCTCAACCACCCATCGCGTGATTAATCCTGAAGGCGCTGATAAAACCAAAGCACGGATCTCGTTACCGCTGTTTTTACATCCGAAACCAGATGTGGTGCTGTCTTCTCGCTATACGGCGAAAAGTTATCTGACTGAGCGTTTACGTGAATTAGGTGTTCTGTAAGCGAAAACAAAAGCCGAGGTGATATGTCCCTCGGCTTTTTATTTAGACCCGTTTCGCGTATTGCAAGTTAAGCGTCATCCCCCAAGGCCTCTTCGATGCGCTCGGCGGCCTCTTCATTCACCCATTGGTGCCAAAGGTCGCGATAGCGGCGTAAGAACTCATCGGCAGCGATCTCGCCATCAGCTTGATAATCATCCATCCAAGCGAGCATCTCGCTCATGACGCTATTATCGTATTCACGTTGCTGAACGTAGCGAAAGGCGACCGGCGATTGCTCCGCAAATGACGCTGTTGTGAGTGTGTGCACGGGAGAGGTGGGAAATGCAGTGACTTTTGGGGTCTGGCATTCCGCTTGAGTGATACAATTTTTATAGTGCTCAAGATCAACTTCTGCGCCAAGGTCCACTTCGACCATTTCATATTTGCCCATCACCGGCGTCGGTGCCCAGTAATAACCAAACCACGCGTCACGACGATCATTGGCACGAGCAATGGTTCCAGCCAGGCCAGCGGCAGAGCCGGGATCGATCATCTCAAAACCGGCTTCACCCAGTTGAAGTGCATCAAAAAGGTGCTTGGCAGAAATTTGGCAAGTCCACCCGGCGGGGCAGCCCATAAACGCCGCTTTGTCGGGGTCTTCAGGGTGTGGAAATAATTCTGGATGTGACTTAATACCTTCAATGGTAGCAAGCTCTGGATATTGGTCCACCATGTATTTTGGCACCCAAAAGCCTTCATTTCCGCCTTGGCTAAATGCATTGCCGGCGTATTTGAGTCGCCCATCAGCCACCCCTTTATCGAGCATTGCTTTGTGCGAGTTGGTCCAGAACTCAGGTGCAATGTCCGGCTCACCCTTTTCTGTCATCGATACGCCTGTTGGCATGGTGTCACCGGGGACCAAACGCACGTCGCAGCCATAGCCGTTAGCGAGGATAAATTGATCAACATGTGCCATCAGCGTGGCCGAATTCCAATTCATATCCGCAATCGTGACATCACCGCAGGCTGGCTCATCGGCGTAGGCGTTTGGCGTCGAGATAAACAATGGAGAAAGTAGGAGCGCACAGAGTAGGGGTCGCATAGATCGTCCTTGAAAGTCGCTAGTGTTAGGTCAAAACCAAAACGTAACATGCGTCTGATACAAGGTCTATACTGGTTGAAGCGCAAGGTGCTGAATCACAATCTAAAAACACATTTTTTGATCTTTAGGTTAATATCGCTCGTTATAAACGCTAGTGGTACGCCTCCGTACAAGTTGTTGAGCGCGTTGCCGTCGCACCTTTGCTTTGATGACTGATTGTCGAGGAACCTTACATGCCACGCCAAGAACAGCTCAACGCCATTGAACAACAAGATGATGTAATCGCCCTGTCGGGATCGCAAGCGGCTTTAAAGCTGGGAAGCGCAGCCCTAGTGCGTATGCATGTGCACACGCCGATGAAAGGGTTATTTCGCTTTAATGCCATTATGCTTGGTACAGACGGAAAACGTTACTGCTACACCCAAATCCCGTCTCTATCTGCGCAGCAAAAAGGGCAATATTTAAACCCAGGCTTTCAAGTGCGATTGCATGGTGTGGCAGCAGATGGGTCGCTAGTCCGATTCAGTGGCAAGGTGCAAGGCGTGCTCGAGAGCCACTGCAGTATTGTGTGCATTGAGCTTCTTCGTGAAGGCGCGACAGCCACGCCGTTGCGACAAGACAAGCGCTTTCCAGTGGCGCTATCAGCGACGCTTGCCACAGAGGGAATGAGCAAGATTGAGGTGGAGATACGCGATTTGTCGGTTGGCGGATGTTTATTTGCTTACCGTTCAATGGGCGCCAAATTAGCACCAGAAAAAAAGGCAACGTTGAACCTCGACCATATCGCCCCGAATCAAGATCTCACGCTTAATGGTTCGATACTCTCACACCGATTACTCAGCGATGATTACTTGTGTGGCTTTCAGTTTGACGATCGTAGCAAGGCACGCAGTACGTGGTTAATCACCAACCTTGCCTTCGATGGCACCTATTACCGATTAGCGGTGACCAATAATAAAGGTGAAACGTCTCTGAATTGGTCTTAATCTTCTTACATGCGCGGGGTCATTTTCAGTAAGCTGCCGTTTCGTTTATCTGTAAGAAGCAAAATGCTGCCGTCATTGGCTTGAATGACGTCGCGGATACGCCCGAACTGACCATCAAATAGCCGCTCTTCGCTCACCACGTTACCGTCTTCGAGGGTTAGGCGCACCAACAGACCAAATTTTAACGATCCAAGCAGTAGGTTGTCTTGCCACATCGGGAAGCGATCACTGTCCACCATGATCATGCCTGACGGTGCAATTGACGGATCCCAATAATAGACAGGTTGCTGCATACCTTCTTTCGCGGTGCCTTCACCAATTTGTGTGCCCAATCCGTAATTCACCCCATAAGTGATGATCGGCCAGCCATAGTTAACCCCTTTTTCGATGATATTGAGTTCATCGCCACCTTGAGGGCCGTGTTCATGCGCCCAGACAGTGCTGCCATTATTATCGAGTGTGATACCTTGCACATTGCGATGACCGTAACTAAAAATCTCGGGCTTTTTTGCATCGTGAGCAGAGAACGGATTGTCGACAGGCAAACTGCCATCGAGGTTTAACCGCACTAAACTCCCCAAATGATCGGTAATAAACTGGGCGCGGTCACGGTGGCCGCGGTCGCCCAGCGTGATGTAAAGGTGCTCTTGGGTCACCAATAGGCGACTGCCAAAGTGACGGGTTCCGCCGCGTTTGGGCAATGCAGTAAAAATGACCTTGCTATTGATGAGAACATCTTGTGACAGCGTTGCTTTGAGCACTTCTGTTCCCGCTTGACCGCGTTCATCTTCTGCAGCATAAGAAAGGTATAGGGTGCCGGTCGCGGGGAAGTCAGGCGCTAACGCAATATCAAATAGCCCTCCTTGCCCCTGCTGATACACGCCTTTGGGTACTCCTAATATGTTCACTGTCAGTCCATTAGGCGTTAGGCGTTTTAAGGTGCCGTTCCGTTCAGTGATCAGGATATCGCCATTAGGTAGCTCGGCCATCCCCCATGGGTGGTCGAAACCACTTTTCACTTCCTCGACATTCACAGTGACCGTCTCCGTCTCGACAGTCACCCCGTGCGCGCTCAACGGCGTGCACAATACGAACATCAACAAAACAATCGGCGATATCCGGTGCATGACGAACTCCTTGATCAGTGGACGCTGAGTTTACGATAGAGGCGATCTTTAAGGTGTGCACGTTGCTTTTTCATCGCGGTAAAAATGTCGTCGCTGGTTGGGATCTGCTTCATTTCTAGGCCACGAATATGATGATCGAGCTGATGATAACGCTTGGCATCAAGTTGGAAGTCAGGATCGTTCGCCTTCAAATCATGAATGCGTTCACGGTACTCTGGAAACTCAAAGATAAGCGCATGATTTTCGCCTTGCATAAACACCTCCTTCTCACCTTGTGATGTTATTAAGGCTAGGCGTGCTTTGCCGATCTCTCCAGTTTCAGTCTGCTTGATTCGGGTCGAGAGGCGGGATGCTGGGCTCGACGGCTTTCGCCGCTTTTTTATCGGGGAAATGGATGGTTTTGCCGTCAGCTGTCAATAAGCTGATGGTATGTGGCGAACCGTCCGGTTGTAAGGTGACCAGCCCGACAGCACTGGCGTTCACCAAGCGCTTAGGGCCTGCGGTGTCGGGATCACGCCTATCAATCCGCATGCGCTTTCGCTTGGTTAGCCAATTAAATGGTGAGCGAGGACTGAACAAAATACGATCGCACCATTCACAAATACTCAGCAGCGGCTCTGGGAAATTGTTTTTAAAGCCGCTCGCGGTAATCTGCCATAAGCGCGGGCTATTGGTACGAAAACGAATACGAATGTCGTAGGCAAATGAGTAGTGCACATCACCCGATAGGATCACGTAGTTGGTTGGCGTACGCTGGTGGCGGAAAATACTCAGTAAGGTATTAGCACTGCCCGGATGAGCCATCCAGTTCTCAGCATCGACAATGGTAGGTTTGCCGAGCCAAATTGCGATACGTTGTAATACTTCAATAAATTTTACCCCGAACATAGGCGCGGCCGAGACAATGACCGCACTATCATGCTTAAGCAAGTCATGCTGAAAATCCATCAGAGCTTCCCAGTCCATCAAGCCGGATGGGCGGTTCATGCTGGACTCCGAGCGCCACCGACGAGTTCGAGTATCGAGTACCACTACACAGGGGGTTGTCGGTACGTTGTAATGCCAATGCTCAAAGCGAAGTAGTGCCTCAATCATTGCGTCGTGCGCACTATTGTTTGGATCATCGCCAGACTGACCAAACTGGCTAGCTGTCGCAAGCGCAATAAACGAGGGATCAAACTGTTTAGGGTCATTTCCCCAGCCTTGGCATAGCCAATAGGCAAACAGGCCGTTGCCAATAATGCGCCGTGAAAAGGGCTGTTGATAGGCTGCTTGCTCCCAGCCTACGGTGATGTTCCAGTCATCGGTGATATCGTGGTCATCAAAAATCATATAGGTGGCGAGATGGGCGAACAGACGCCTGACTTGGGGCAGACCGTGTTGAAATTCAGTCAGGGCTTGCTCTTCACGCTGATACCGTGATTGCTGTTGTGGCGTTAACGTGCGGTTGAGTGCGACTGAGGCTGCATTTGTGATGCGCCACGCTTCTGGCGACCACACCAGTAAATACATGGCGAAATGTTCGGCAAAGCTAATCAGGTGATTGCTGGTTGTCTGGGAGGTGAAGATCGGCAGCGCACGCCCTTTTAACCGCTCGAACAGAGAAACATACCGTGCGCGCTGTGCGGGTAACAATTTTGTTCGGTTGAGGTAGCCATCAGGGTGCGTATCGAGTTCTCGGCAATGTGCAATCGGTGCGGCGTCAAAGTATTCATTTTTGAGCTCCAGCCGAGTAATCAAGGCTCTGATCCGCTGCAACATTGGTGTGGCGACATCATCGGCGTAAATCTGATCTCCGCTCATAATGAGCATGTCCGGCCATTGTGACATCTCCTCATTGGCGAGTTTATCGTCGAGTGTGACCAGTGCATCATCACACTGATGGTGCGGGTGCCGACACGAGCCATGCGCTAAATGGTTCGCTTGGGAGGGGATCACAAAGTGCGGTGAACGTTCACCTTCATAGAGTAAATCGGGTATCCATTCAGACAAGGGCTTTTGATCGAGTAAGATGTCGTAACGCAATGGTACATCGAGCGGAAAGCCGTGCGCACATCGGAGATGAGCCAGCACCACCCACGCATGTTTCCCTGCGCGAAATTGCTGTGCCGAGGAGAGTGGTATCGCGGCAAGGAGAGTCTGATCATCAAAAACGGATAATGTGCCTTCGTCTGGCGGCGTTGATAATACTGCCCATACGACGACTTCATGTTGAGTGGTTCGCCGTAACATGGGGCCAGCAATAAAACGGGGCAGGGAAGAGGCGTCCGGATTCAATGTTCGTTTCCTTTTTCTGTCTGTTTGTCATCTTGGCATTTTTTGGGGGCAGGATGCAAAACGTATGCGATAATCACTTGTTTTGGCGTCTTTTTAACCATTTGAATATGAAAAGCGAGAAATCACCGTAAAAGGGGTTGCACCCTTTGCTGCAATCGCCTACCATCCTTCTCGTTGTTACGAAACACATTTCCCCCATAGTTCAGTTGGTAGAACGGCGGACTGTTAATCCGTATGTCACTGGTTCGAGTCCAGTTGGGGGAGCCAAATTTAGAAAAAGCGCTAGCCGAGAGGTTGGCGCTTTTTTTATGGTGTTAGTATCAAAGAATGCTGATGAACTAGGCTTTCCCTTGAGCCTGCCTATTGTATAGATAGGTGCTCACTTAATGCTCTCTAAATTTTTAATTGTTCCGCTTCGCGGAATATGTCACTGAGCTGGGCGCTCCCGTTGAGTCCAGTTGGGGGAGCCAAATTTAGAAAAAAGCGCTAGCCGAGAGGTTGGCGCTTTTTTTATGGTGTTAGTATCAAAGAATGCTGATGAATGAGGCTTTCCCTCGAGCCTGCTTATTGTATAGATAGGTGCTTACTCAATGCTCTCTAAATTTTTAACTGTTCCGCTTCGCGGAATATGTCACTGAGCTGGGCGCCCCCGTTGAGTCCAGTTGGGGGAGCCAAATTTAGAAAAAGCGCTAGCCGAGAGGTTGGCGCTTTTTTTATATCTATCGTTCTTGGGTTCGGAGTGCGTGCTTGACCAGTTTGAATGCGGATCGCCTCCCACTTTTTGCTCGCGTCAAACAAAAACGCCACGCGCAAGGCGTGACGTTTTTGATATCACGGTCGATTAATTTTTAGTGATATAAAGGTTCCGTGTGTAACGTAGGTTGTTCGGATTTTCCGTATTATAGCCGCCTACTTTAGGGCTTTTGATTACACTACGCGTGTAAAAGTACATTGGAATGGCAGGCATCTCCTCGGCGAAAATGCGCTCCGCTTCCTGATAATAGGCTTTACGCTTTTCTGGGTCGACAACGGAGAGTGCTTGGTCAAGCAGCTTGTCGTATTCAGGGTTGCTCCAATTGGACTTATTCATACCTTTACTACTGAAATAGCTCAGGAAAGTTGAGGCCTCATTGTAGTCACCATTCCATCCATCGCGAGCCACATCAAAGTCTTTTTGTAGCACCTTTTGCAAAAAGGTTTTCCACTCTTGGTTGGCTAAGCTGACTTTAACCGGTAGATGGCGTTTCCACATAGACGTTACTGTCAATGCAAGTTTTTTGTGGGATTCCATGGTGTTATACACCAATTCAAACTCTAGAGGGTTGTCTTTAGTGTATCCCGCTTCGGCCAAGAGTGCTTTTGCTTTTTGATAACGCTCTTCTTGGGTCATTTCCGCCCAAGCCAATTTCGGCGGTTCGAAGTTGTTGATGGCTGGTGGTGTTGCACTGTACGCAGGTTGCTGTCCTTGACCAAGAATAATGTCGGTGACGACATTACGATCAATGGCATAGGCGAGTGCTTTGCGTACGCGCACGTCGTTAAACGGTTCGCGCTCTGTGTTGAATAAATAGTAATAAGTCGCAAGTGACGGCATGGTTAGGAATTCATCGGGGCGCTCTTGCTTGATTTTCTTATAGGACTCAAGCGGGAAGCTAAAGGTCACGTCGATCTCACCGGTGCGATAACGATTATACTCCGCGTTGGCATCGCTGGAGGTTACATACGATGTGTTGTTAATCACCGTTTCTTTATCGTTCCAGTACATGGGATTACGCTCAAGATCGATGCGCTCATTAATTACCCAGTTGGTCAAGTTATAGGCGCCGGAGTTGACCATATTTTCGGGGCGTGTCCAGTTATCGCCATACTTCTCTACCGCATGTTTTGGTACAGGGTAGGTCGAAGAATGGGTGAGCATATTGGGGAAATAAGGAGTACGTCGCACCAATGTAAACTCGATGGTATGGTCGTCCACCGCCTTCACGCCTAATGCACTTGCTGGCTTATGTCCATCGGTGATTTCGGTTGCATTGAGAATGTTCGCGGTGCCTAAATACCAAGCGTATGGTGCAGCGGTTGCTGGGTCGACGGCACGTTGTAGTGTATAGACAACATCTTCCGCTGTAATGGGCTCACCGTCAGACCATGTCGCCTCGCGTAGATGGAATGTATACGTTAACCCATCTTCACTGACTTCCCAGTTTTTTGCTAAACCTGGTGCAATATCGCCACTTGGCGTGCGCGATGTAATGCCTTCGAACAAATCTGAGATAATTTTGTTACTGGCGGTATCACTGGACTTGGTCGGATCCAGCGTAGGCACTTCGCCAGAAACCCCCCAAATAAGAGTCTGTTGCTCGGCAAGCTCCACGCCTTCTGGGACGTGAGCTGCAAACGCTGAGCTACACAATGCGAGTGCCAATGAACCTGCCAATAGTTTTAATTTCATCTTTCCATCCTTGGTTGAGTGTTTTGTTAATAAGCCTTGTTAATCAATAGATTAACCACAAATGGTAAGAGAAGAAAAGCGATGTGATAAAAAGATGACAAATAGACGACAGGGAAAGTGTGAAATCGTGACCTCTATTTTTATATCGATTTAATCCTGCATGGCGGTTGCCGGTCGCGGCGTATTCATACGGCATAATCCCCTCGGACAACCTAGGCGGTTTTATGATAGATTAGCCACTTTTTCATAGACTCAAGGATGATGTTTCGTGCTGTTACGTCCAGTTTCTCCCACCGACTTAGCCTCATTTTTATCTCTTTCTATCACGCATGAACAGCTGCCTTTTGTCGGACGCCCAGAGGAAATCTTGGCGGCGGCCAATGAATTTGCTCATCTACACCTGATTGAGGTAGAGACCGTGATTGTGGGCGGGTTTATTCTTGATACTGGTTACGCGTCGCAATACGACTTTGCCCATGCGGGTGATATAGGAGTTCGTGCGGTGTTTATCGATCAGCACCACCAAGGTAACGCACTAGGGCGCCGCGCGATGATGGCCTTGGCGGATTATGTCAAACCACGCTACCCGTGGGCGCAGCGTCTCGTTCTGACCGTAAACTGCAAAAATGCGGGCGCGATTTCGTGTTACCAACGCGCAGGTTTCAGCGATACGGGCGAGTTGTATCATGGCGGCAGTGCAGGACCTCAGCATATTATGTTGAGAAAAGTCGACAATAAAGTCAGTCCGGAGGGTGATGCGGGTTAAATCCGCGATGACTTGCTAAAAAAGAAGGATTGTGCGACGCTCAAGTAAAATCACTGATAAGCAGGGATCATGCTTGGCGGTTGATCTCCATACGACTGGCGTTGTGGTGGGATGAAAAGTGACATTCATCGGCCCAAGAAATGCGTCGAGTCGGGTGAGGTATTGCGTTTAACAAGGAGAGTAATGATGAAGATTTATGGCCACCCTTCTGCCATTAATGTTCAAAAAGTGATGTGGTTGATTGATGAGTTAGATTTAAGTATCGAATTGGATGAGGTCGATATTCATCATAATGCCCAAGACGCTGATGCACTGGCACAAAAATGTCCAATGCGTCAGGTGCCGGTACTAGAAGATGGCCCGAACAGTGTGTGGGAATCGCACACCATTTTGCGCTATTTGGTTGCCTGCTATGGCAATAAAATGTGGTACCCAGATTGCGCGTTCCAACGCTCGCGCTATGAGCGTTGGATGGATTGGTGCCTCTCTTCGTTTCAGCCTGCGGTTAAAACCGCTTGCTTGGAAGCATCGAGCGATCTAAAAGTGAGAGAAGCGGCCCTTGAGCAGTGCCGCCAAGATTTAGAGAAGCTGGACAATGAACTTGCTGAGCGTCGCTATTTAATTTCTGACATGATGACGCTCGCCGATATTGCAATTGGCACTGTGGTCCACTCTCTTGCCGTGGCGCCATCAATGACCCTGCCGCCGCACGTGTCGCAATGGTACCAGCAACTAAAATCATCATCAGGTTATCAACGCTGGGTCGTTCAGGCTCGTCAAACCCAACCTGCGTAACCATAATTTTTATTAAGATTGAGCCCGCATTAGCGGGCTTAAAGCGTTTTTAGCGGCCCCACGACACACAGTGCGCTTTGATAGCCAGGCTGTTGTTCAATGCGCTCAAGATACGCAACAATGTGACCGTGTTGCTGTGGGTCTAGGCGAGGACGCATTGCGATTAATGGGAAACTCATTTGGATATCTGCTGCTGTGAGTGTGTCACCACACAGCCAATCATGCGCCGCTAAGTGGTGTTCGATCATGGCAAGATGGTCTCGCAGTTGGGGTGCAATAAACTGGTCGGTGACGCCTTTCATCAGCTTTTTCGCCAAGGGGCGTACAAAAAAGGGCATCGGTGCTTCTGGGATTTTGCTGAAAATCAACGACATGACCAGTATTGGCATCAAAGACCCTTCGGCATAGTGCATCCAGTATCGATAGTGACCTTTCTGCTCTGGTGTTTGTGGCGCTAAGCGCCCGTTACCATACTTTTCTAAAATGTACTCAATAATCGCGCCCGACTCTGCAATGACCGTCCCTTCATCTTCAATTACAGGTGCTTTGCCCAGAGGGTGAACGCGCTTGAGTTCGGGAGGCGCCAACTTGGTGTTGGGGTCACGCGAGTAGGTCTTGATTTGATATGGCACACCCAGTGCCTCAAGCAACCAAACAATACGCTGAGAACGCGATTGTTCAAGGTGATGAATAATAATCATAAGGAATATCTTTGACTGTAAGTTTAAAAAGGCTCAGCTATCGATACGATAGTCTTGCTATTTCGATCAGTCCTTGTGATTCAATTCATTGATTTGGCGGTGGGAGTACTCGGCCTTGAATGCGTAATTTGGGGTCCACAGACGAAATGTTCGTGCCGCGAATGTATACATTGCCCCCCACGTAAATATCGTCGGGTAATGCGCTAATTGGCGAATTAGTAAGATAAAGGTTGCCCTCAACGTACAAGCGTCTTGGCAAGGTGGTGAGAGGCGTATTGACCAGACTGAGGTCGCCACGCACGACGAGGTTTGGCGGTAATGCGGTTACAGCGGTATTGGTGAGGTTGATGTAGCCACCGACTTTGAGTCGCGGTAGCCGTGTCAGCGGCGTATTTGCAGCATTTAAGTAACCGCCGATATCCAGTCCGCGAGGCAGTCGCGAAATATCGCTGGCTTCGATATCTAAATATCCTTGCGTTTTTAACCCCGCGGGTAAGGTCGTGATGGGGGAAAAGCGGAGTTTCACATTGCCGTAGTTGTCCACATAGCCGTGAAAACGTAAGTCTTGCACGAATGTATTAAGGGGTTCGTTCATCGCATGCGTGGGCACTGCCATCATAAAATAGCCGACAAGAATCCAAAGTTGAATGATGGCTTTTGGCATGAAAAGGTCTGCGTGGTCAAAACGTCTGCTTCAATGTAGAGCGTTTCGGCGAATATTCAAGCCCCTCTCGGTTTTCTGTCATCGAAAACGTTATCTTCTACGTATGTTAGCCATTATTCCAACTAGTTCTGACTGAGGTACCTGTGCTTCAATCTCGTTATCACACCCTGCGTTTGGTTCTCGGAGATCAACTGAATGCCAGCCACTCATGGTTTAAGCAGCACGATCAGGGCGTGTTATATGTCATTGCCGAGCTTAAACAAGAAACCGACTATGTGACCCATCATGTCCAAAAGGTTTGTGCGTTTTTTGCTGCAATGGCACAGTTTGCTAATGCGCTTGAAAAGGCGGGGCATGATGTCAAATACCTCACATTGGATGACACGCAAGCCTATCAAGACTTACCCGCATTGCTGTACGCTCTCTGTGAGCACTATCAAGTCGATCAGTTCGAATATCAGCGTCCTGATGAGTATCGGCTCGCGATGCAACTCGAACAATTGCGTTTACCCAATGAGGTTGCATCCCAATGTGTTGAGACGGAACATTTTCTCTTACCCTTTTCACAGATTACCACCCAGTTCACCGTCGGTAAGCACCGAAAAATGGAGTTTTTCTACCGCGATATGCGTCGGCAGTTTGATATCTTAATGGAGGGGGATCAGCCTGAGGGGGGAAAGTGGAATTATGATCAGCAAAATCGTAATAAGCTAAAAAGCGCGGATCTCGATGCGATTCCCGCGCCATTGATTTTCGCCAACGATGTCAGCGATATTCTCACCCGTATTGAGCGCCATCAGGTTAAAACCATCGGACATGCGGCGTCAGCCTTGATGTGGCCGGTGACACGTCAGCAGGCGAAAGCGCTCCTCAACCATTTCTGCACCTACTGCCTGCCGTTGTTTGGTCAGTTTCAAGATGCAATGACAGGACAAAGCCCTCATCAGTGGAGCTTGTACCACAGCCGTCTCTCTTTTGCGTTAAATGCCAAGTTGCTTCACCCCATGCAAGTGATCCAATCTGCGATTGATCATTACCGCCAAAATGAGGCTATCAACCTCGCTCAGATTGAAGGGTTTGTCCGACAGATCTTAGGCTGGCGCGAATATGTTCGTGGTGTGTACTGGGCGAACATGCCTGATTATGCACAAAAAAATGCGCTTGGTGCGCAAGGCACATTGCCGGCATTTTTCTGGCATGGAAAGACCAAAATGCGCTGTCTCTCGCATGCGATCACGCAATCGTTAGAGACAGCGTATGCCCATCACATTCAGCGACTCATGGTGACAGGAAACTTCTGCTTGCTCGCAGGTGTCGACCCTGATGAGGTGGACGATTGGTATCTCTCAATCTATGTCGATGCGATCGAGTGGGTTGAAATGCCGAACACGCGCGGAATGACGCAGTTCGCCGATAACGGCATTGTGGGGACGAAACCTTATGCGGCCAGTGGCGCCTACATCAATCGGATGAGCGATTATTGCGTTGGGTGCGAATACGATGTGAAAGAGAAAGTTGGTCCTAAGGCGTGTCCATTCAACGCGCTATATTGGCATTTCATGGCGCGTCATCGCGACAAATTCGCCCGTAACCCACGCACAGCCATGCCGTATCGAAATTGGGATAAGATGTCAGAGACGCAGCAAAGCCAGATTTTGGCGCATGCGGATGAATTGCTTGCCAATCTTGATGCGCTTTGATGCCGGTATGACCGCCCTCAACAGGAGCGTGAGGGCGGTCATAAATCGCGTCGCGCTTATTGCGTGTTTGGCACAATTTGAATCTCAACACGGCGGTTGAGCGCACGATTTGCCGCGCTGTTGTTCGCAACCAGTGGACGTGTCTCACCAAAACCGGACGTGTACAAACGTGCATTGTCGATCGACTGACTGGCGAGGTAGCGTTTAACGCTCATGGCACGGCGTTCCGACAAACGCTGGTTATAGGCCGCGGCGCCCGTGTCATCAGTGTGACCCTCAATGCTCAAGAAGGTTTTGTCGTACTTGCGCATCACATTGGCAATGGCATTGAGTTTAGAATAAAAATCGGCCGCAATCGCATCCTGATCTAACCCGAAAGTAATGTTCGAGGGCATGATCAAGCGAATATTGTCGCCTTCACGCACAACTTGAATGCCCGAGCCCGCCAATTCTTCGCGGAATGCTTGCTCTTGCTGATCCATGTAATTACCGACAGCTGCACCACCAATGGCACCAATAGCCGCGCCAATAAAGGCCCGTTTACCTTTATGGTTCGATGTCGATTTTCCCACGATGGCCCCAGTGATCGCGCCAATTGTCGCGCCTTTTTGGGTGTTCGACATCGACTCACAACCGGTGAGGGCCAGTGATGCGGTCAATACGGCAACCGCAGTTAGTTTGCATTTCATTCCCATTGTTTTCTCACTATAACCAAACGGAGGTCAGTTTAATTTACTTCAGCTTAGACACTCTTCTTCAAGAAAGTGTCAAATTTATGAATTAGTGATGGTGTTTTAAACACTTAACGAAAGACCACTGACAGAGTTCTCAGTTTTGTCTTCTTTTCACTGCATCCTGCCGTGCAAATTGCGCTGGATCAAAATGTGATGAGCAAACAGCGTGTTACAACAAAAACCATAAAAGGCCCTGTCATGTCTGGGCCGCGATGATCCCGACTAAAGGAGCAAATGGTCATGTCGAGCACGTTCTTTATCCCTGCTGTTAACCTTATGGGCGCAGGTTGCCTTTCTGAAGCCGCAGACGCGATTCAATCACATGGATTTAAAAAAGCCCTTATCGTTACAGATAAAGTCCTTAATCAAATTGGTGTGGTAAAGCAAATCGCCGCTTTGCTTGATAGCCGAGAAGTCGATTGTGTGGTCTATGATGGCACACAACCTAACCCAACCACTGAAAACGTGGCACAAGGGTTAGCGCTTTTACAAGCGAACCAATGTGACTGTGTGATCTCTTTAGGGGGTGGATCGCCGCACGACTGCGCCAAAGGTATCGCCCTAGTGGCAGCCAATGGCGGTCATATTAGTGATTATGAAGGCGTGGACCAGTCTGCCAAGCCACAACTTCCGCTGATTGCGATCAATACGACGGCGGGCACCGCATCAGAAATGACGCGCTTTTGTATTATCACAGACGAAGCGCGCCACATTAAGATGGCGATTGTCGATAAACACACCACCCCGATTATTTCCGTCAACGATCCTGAGCTGATGCTGGCTAAACCGGCGTCATTAACGGCGGCAACCGGCATGGATGCATTAACCCATGCGATTGAAGCTTACGTATCGACCGCCGCTACGCCGATCACTGACGCAGTTGCACTGAAAGCAATGACACTGATTCAAGAAAACCTGCGCACCGCAGTGGCTGAAGGCCAAAACCTAGAGGCGCGGGAGCAGATGGCCTATGCACAGTTTATGGCTGGTATGGCATTTAACAATGCGTCTTTGGGCTATGTGCATGCGATGGCGCACCAACTGGGTGGATTTTATGATTTGCCGCACGGGGTGTGTAACGCCGTTCTATTACCCCATGTGCAACGCTACAACGCGCAAGTGTGTGCCGAGCGCTTGCGGGATGTTGCCACGGCAATGGGCGTCGATACAGAGAGTATGAATGCCGAAGAAGGCGCAAAAGCCGCCATTCAAGCCATTCAAGCATTGGCGACCGATGTTGGGATCCCAGCGGGTTTGCGCGAACTTGGCGCTAAAGAAGAAGACATTGATGTGTTGACCAAAAACGCCTTGAATGACGCGTGTGGTTTCACTAATCCGAAGCAAGCGACGCACGAGGAAATCGCCAAAATCTTTATGGAAGCGATGTAGTTTCCTAGATATCACACCAACACTAAAAAGGCCTGATTATTCAGGCCTTTTTTCTTTCTATACGGTAGACGTTTAGAACAAGTTAGTCACTGCGATCTTCGACGTCTGTAATTTGGTTTTCGCAACACTCGTCGTTTAGGACGGTATGAATATTAGTGAGCGTGGTATCTGCGATATTGTGCAGTGCCTCTTTGGTGAGAAACGCTTGGTGTCCGGTAAATAACACGTTATGGCATGCAGAGAGGCGACGGAATACATCATCAACAATTACATCATTAGACTTGTCTTGGAAAAATAGCTCCCGTTCATTGTCATACACGTCAAGACCAAGCGCACCGATACGGCCTTGCTTGAGGGCTTCAATGGCAGCCACTGAATCGAGCAATTCGCCGCGACTGGTATTGATCACCATCACTCCCTTTTTCATTTGAGCAAAAGCACGCTCGCCGAGTAGATGGTAGTTGTCTTTGGACATCGGGCAATGCAGAGAAATCACATCACTTTCGGCAAACAGTGTTTCTTTCGAGACGTATTCGCCACCGAGTTCAATCGCAAGGGGGTTAGGATATGGATCGTGGCACAACAAACGCATACCAAGCCCTTTTAGGATCCGTAGGGTTGCGATCCCAATTTTACCCGTACCAATGATCCCAGCCGTTTTGCCGTGAAAGTTAAACCCGACTAAGCCATCGAGTTCAAAGTTGGCATCGCGTGTGCGTTGGTAGGCTTTATGAAAGCGTCGGTTCAAGCACATCATCATGCCCACCGTGTGCTCCGCGACCGATTCGGGAGAATAGGCAGGCACGCGAACGACGGTGATCCCCAACGATTTTGCGGCCTCCAAATCGACGCGATCGTAGCCAGCACATCGCAACGCCACCAGTTTGATATTGGCATCACTTAAAATCTCTAGCACTGGGCGGGAAAGATCATCATTAACAAACGCGCAAATCGCCTCCGCCCCTTGAGCCATTTTGGCGGTTTTGGCGGTGAGCTGAAAATCATGAAACTCGAGTGTGTAACCAAACGCTTGGTTAGCATGAGCAAAGGCGGCCTTGTCATAAGATTTGGCACTAAATACGGCAATGGTCGTCATGTGTTGCCTCCGAATAAGTCGGGGGGAGGTAAAGAAGCGTTATAAATACCGTGATTTGGATCCAAAATAAACCATGAGATTTATCAGGTTAAAGGTGTTGATGTTAGTCCAACCGAATAAAAGCCGCGCAGGCGGCTTTTATTCGGTTATCTCGCAGTGAAGGATAGGCTAGAACTTAATGGTGGCGTTTATACGTACATCGCGTCCCGCAGCGGGCACACCGGCAGACAGATAGGGTGTGTAATACTGATCGGTCAGGTTAGCGACGGTAGCGCGTAGCGTAAAGTCGTCACGCGGTGTCCATTCTCCATAGAGGTTTTGGAAGAAGTAGGCGTCACTCGCCACATTGGCTGTATGCAGTGAGGGGTTCTCTGGAATACGGTCTTGCTCATCCCAGTATTGGCCTTGCCACGCAACTTCAACCGTATCGGTTAGTTGATGGCCCACGCTGACTGAGGCGCTGAGGGGCGGGTTGTCATACCAATACTCGTCGTCGCCGGTACTGTCACGTAGCGAGCCTTTGTGTTTACCGCGCACCATAGAGACAGAGGCATCTGTAAACCAATCGTTGAGACGATACTGCACTTGCGCATCAAACCCGTAAGTATAGAGTCCGTCGAGATTGGTGTAGTAGCCTTCTTTCTGTTTGGTCGCATTGACCCCACGACGCTGCGCAACGTCATGAATGACATCATTCCAAAACAGTGTCACCTCTGTTGCTAGGTGATCCCCTTCGAACAAGGCATTCTGACGCTTGTCAGACACGCCCAATAAATAGGCATTGATACGAGTGACTGAGAGATCGCGGCTGGTGGCAGCGCGCTTGGACGCTCTCGAAAACTGCACTGTATAGAGCTCATCAATGGTCGGTGCTTTTAAACCATAGGCATAAGCCGCTTTTATTTGCGTGGCTGGACTCAGATCGTAGGTCAATGCAATACGCGGCTCCCAACCTTGATGTGAGACCGCACTGTAATCGTGTCCAACGGATGGGTCATTATAGTCTGGCGCGGCGTTTGGTACCCCTTCGGAACAAATATGGCTGTAGCGCAGCGATGCGGTGAGTTCGAGATCTGGGGTAATAAAGTACTTATCTTGAACGAACACACTGGCGGTTTGTTGTTCGCCCGAGGGCTCAAAGGATGGCGTAAAGTAGCCATAGTTCTTTTCTGGCTTTTTGCGATAAGTATGGTTGTAAACGTGCGAGTTTCTGTCTTGGTTCTGATATTGCGCCCCCACCGTGACTTCGTGATCACCGAAGTGACTAGTGTTGGTTAGCTCGGCAAACCAGCGCTCATAGGACAACCAGACTTGGTGGCCATATTGGCCTGATGTGATGTAAGACTGATAGGTACTATCCGGGCGTTCCCAATAGCGATGATTCTGTGAGTGTGCAATGACGACACTGGTATCAATGTAATCATTATAAGGATGGTAGTGGTAATTTAAGGTGCTGGTATATTCGCGATAATGATTATCCACTGAGGCGGCAAATAGCGCGGCATCGTAGCTACCATACTTTTTAATTTTGTAGGGCGTTACCGATGGCATGGCTCCCCGTCTGTTTGCCCACGGTTTTCGCCCTTGGTCATCATAGCGCGTATGGCTGAACAATCATATTGTGCGCGTCGGATTGGTAGCGAACTTTACCCAGCAAACTGTGTTGACGGTAGCCAGAGAAGGTAAAAACATCACCGTTGCCCAGTTCGATATCATCGGCATCACGTCGAGAGCCATGCAATAGCACGGACCACCCAGAGTCAGACGCACCATAGGTGGTGACACTGCGCTTCCATTGATGGTTCACACTGTTGAAACCCGCCTGCGCCATGGCGCCAATCGACGAATCTGGATCAAGAAAGTCAGTGGCCTCTTTCGTTTCCATCACAAAACTGCCTGCGAAAGCGCCAAGGCTGGCGCGAACGTTATGGTCGCCTTTGATAAGGCGTACCGAACGTAGCAGTTGAGGGTCAAGAAAAAAGCTACCATAGCGATATTGTTGAAAGCCGACGGGGGCGCCATCGACACGGATCGAGAGCGCGGAAGGGTGTGAGAATCCCCAGACATTAATGCGTTCGCTACCTGGGCGCGCGCCACCATCAAGTGATACGCCCGGCATTTTCATTACCAGCTCACCGATATTGTGGGCTTGTTCGCGTTGAATATCATCCAGCTCTAACGTGGATTTTCCCGGGGAGATAAGGGTAATTGGGTGCTTTAGTTGCTCGCCTTGTACTTTGACGGTCTCAATTTCTTTGGGAACCGATGTGTCGTCGATACTCGCGGCTTGGGCACTCATGGGAAGCGCTGCCAAGATGGCAAAGCGTAAAAGAGGATACTGCATGCTCATAAAACGTTACTGACGCATAAAAGCGCGCACTATACGCCTAACTCGTCAATCTGGCAATGCTAATGATAGTGATTATCACTTATTGAGCGGGTGGCGAATACAGCGACTTCGCAGTATGATGAGCCAAAATTAACGATAGGAACGGCTATGTTTACTGGGATTATTCAAGCGGTTGCGACCATTGAGCGCTGCCGCGATCAGGGTGGATTACGAACTCTGGATATCCGCTTCCCCGCTGGATTTTGCGAGGGGCTTGAAATTGGTGCTAGCATCGCTATCGATGGTGTGTGTTTAACGGTTACTGAGCAGCTTGATGAAACCTTGGTACGGTTTGATGTGATGTTGCAAAGCCTTGCCGTCACCACATTAAAAGCGGTAGACGTGGGCGACACGGTTAATGCTGAACGCGCGGCCAAAGAAGGGGCAGAAGTGGGCGGGCACCCGTTATCTGGCCATATTGATTTCAATACTACCGTTCTAGACGTTCAACAGATTGACGATAACTATCGCATTCGCGTCTCTGTGCCGCATGAATGGATGAAGTACATCTTCCCGAAAGGCTACATTGCGCTCAATGGGGCTAGTTTGACGGTATCTGACGTCAATAAAAACGATGGTTGGTTCGAGGTGTGGCTGATCCCAGAGACGCGCAGGATGACAACATTCGAGGCCAAACAGGCGGGAACAGCGATCAATGTTGAAATTGAACGCGGCACGCAAGTGGTGGTTGATACCGTGCGAGATGCCATTGACGAAAAGATGGGCGCGTTGATGCCATTGTTTGAGCGATTTTTAGCCACGCACAACGCCGATATCGATACGATTGGCCATGCGGCGCAGCAAGCCTTGTCCAAGTCGGACGACCAATAAACCATGGTGTTTTCCGCACCGTTAGTAGGAGAGCCGAGGCTCTCCTTTTCTTTTGGTGAGATGTTGACCGATTTTACGTGGCGTTAACGTCATCCACTCCTCCGATCTGCTCAAATTGTGCGCGAACCTGCTCAAATGATGATGTGCTTAACAAAAATGTCAGCAACAATTCATCGATATATGCTCGAACGCTCATTTTTGTTGTTATTTTGTTTTCGAGATGATGAGAGTATGCAAAATGTTAGTGTGGTTTTGAACGTGTAACCCTATTAACAGTGACAAGGATAATCATCATGAACAAAAAAGCGTCGACTTTATTGGGAGAGTGCGTTGCCGAATTTATCGGCACGGGCTTGCTCATCTTCTTTGGTGTGGGCTGTGTCGCCGCCCTGGTACTGACAGGCGCCGACTTCGGCCAATGGGAAATCAGTATTGTGTGGGGCTTCGGGGTCGCGATTGCCATTTACTGTACCGCGGGCGTTTCGGGTGCGCACATCAACCCGGCTGTCACCATTGCACTGGCTGCTTTTCACGGCTTTGAAAAAAGCAAGGTCGTGCCTTATATCGTTTCACAAATGCTCGGTGCTTTTGCCTCGGCGGCACTGGTCTACAGCCTTTATAGCAACCTCTTTGTCGAGTATGAACTGGCCAATAACATTGTACGCAGTAGCCCTGAAGCGCTAGCCACCGCGGGGATTTTTTCAACCTATGCGCATCCTGCTATTTCCTTTATGGGCGCGATGGCCGTTGAATTTGTGATTACTGCAGTCCTGATGTTTGGCATCTTGGCGTTAGGTGATGAAAACAACGGTGCCGCGCGTGGGCCAATGAACCCATTGCTGATTGGTATCCTGATTGCGGTTATTGGTGGCTCACTAGGCCCATTGACCGGGTTTGCCATGAACCCCGCGCGTGATTTCGGTCCGAAATTCTTTGCTTACCTAGCAGGATGGGATTACGCCCTAACCGGTGCGCGTGATATTCCTTACTTTATTGTTCCCATCGTTGCACCAATCCTAGGTGCTTGCTTCGGTGGCTGGTTGTATCCAAAAGCGATCGCGCCTTATCTGCCTCAAGCGGGTCACGGCTGCACGATTCCAAATCAGTGTGAAGACGATGAAGAAGCACTGGTGCAGGCAAAAGAAACTGACGCCCGTGAAGTGAATGCATAAACAATACGGATGGCGCCGATTGGCGCCAAACCGACTAAAATAACAGAGAACAAAAGGATCATATTATGTCTGAGCAAAAGTACATCGTCGCCCTTGATCAAGGCACCACTAGCTCCCGCGCTGTAGTGATGGATCATGATGCGAACATTGTCGGTGTCTCTCAGCGCGAGTTTACCCAAATTTACCCGCAAGCAGGTTGGGTTGAGCACGACCCAATGGAGATCTACGCGACGCAAAGTTCAACGCTGATTGAGGTCTTAGGTAAGACCGGGATCCGCAGTGATGAAATCGCCGGTATCGGTATTACTAACCAGCGTGAGACCACGGTGGTATGGAATAAGGAAACGGGCAAGCCTATCTACAACGCCATTGTTTGGCAGTGTCGTCGTACCGCTGAGATCTGCGAAGAGTTGCGTGGTCGTGGGCTTGAGTCCTATATCCGTGATAATACGGGTTTGGTGCTTGACCCTTACTTCTCTGGTACCAAGGTGAAGTGGATCTTGGACAACGTTGAAGGGGCCCGTGAAGACGCTGAAGCCGGTAAGTTATTGTTTGGTACCGTTGATACCTGGCTGGTCTGGAAGATGACGCAAGGCCGTGTTCATGTTACCGACTATACCAACGCCTCTCGAACCATGTTGTTTAACATTAACGATATGTGTTGGGACCAAAAAATGTTGGACGAGCTGGGTATCCCCGCATCAATGATGCCAGAAGTACGCCGCTCTTCCGAAGTGTATGGTCAAACCAACATCGGGGGTAAAGGCGGCACGCGGATCCCGATTGCAGGTATCGCAGGTGATCAACAAGCGGCCTTGTTTGGTCAGATGTGCGTTGAGGCTGGCCAAGCGAAAAACACCTACGGGACGGGCTGTTTCTTGCTGATGAATACTGGGCAGGAAAAAGTCACGTCCAATCACGGCTTGCTGACGACGGTTGCATGTGGTCCACAAGGCGAACCTGCTTATGCGCTAGAAGGGGCGGTGTTTATGGGCGGCGCCTCGATTCAGTGGCTCCGTGATGAGCTAAAAGTGTTAGAAGACGCTCATGACTCTGAATACTTCGCGACCAAAGTCGATACGTCAAACGGTGTCTATGTTGTGCCTGCCTTCACCGGTCTTGGCGCGCCATACTGGGACGCATATGCTCGAGGAACTATCGTTGGCTTAACACGTGGTGTTAACTCTAACCATATTATCCGTGCCACCTTGGAAAGTATCGCTTATCAAACACGTGATGTGTTGGATGCGATGCAAGCAGATTCGGGTATCAAGCTTGCAGCACTGCGCGTTGATGGCGGTGCGGTGGCGAATGACTTTCTGATGCAATTCCAAGCCGATGTCTTGGATACCGAAGTGCATCGCCCTGAAGTAACCGAAGTTACCGCACTGGGTGCCGCTTATCTGGCGGGTATGGCTGTAGGCTTCTGGGACGGCTTGGACGAGCTAAAAGACAAAGCAAAACTGAATCGAAGCTTTGAGCCTCATCAGGACGAAGAAAAACGTAACCGTCGCTACCGTGGCTGGAAACGCGCGGTGAAATGTGCGCAAGCTTGGGCGTCGCTGCACAACGAAGACGAAGATTAATCCTCGTTACCTCTCCTCAAGGGCGCGCATTCGCGCCCTTTTTTTATCATTCTAGCTGTCGCTTTCATGCATGTCTTAACGTCTACAAAAACAGACTGATATAGACAACCTTCCCGTCAAAACGCGCTCGACGCTACGTAATAAGCCAGTATTTAGTTTACATATCATTCAGGCTATTAACTATTATTCTACATTAGTCACAGACGATAGGTTTTTTTCGAACATTTTTAGTGACCGAAAACGAAAGTTGATATACAGTTAAATCCATAAATAAATGTTCGTTCGCTCAAAAAGGAACAAGGTCGACTAACAATGACTACGCCAACTACTCATAACGAAACTTTACTCGATATTCTGGTCGTCGGAGGAGGCATCAATGGTGCGGGTATCGCTGCCGATGCAGCAGGCCGTGGTCTGAACGTCGGCCTGTACGACGCAAAAGATTTTGCGTCAGCGACGTCTTCTGCAAGCTCTAAGCTAATCCACGGCGGCTTGCGCTATTTGGAGCATTACGAGTTCCGCCTTGTGTCTGAAGCCTTGGCTGAGCGCGAAGTCTTGATCAACAAAGCGCCGCACATTGCTTTCCCAATGCGCTTTCGTTTGCCGCACCGCTCCTATTTGCGTCCCGCGTGGATGATTCGTTGTGGTCTGTTTCTCTATGACCATCTTGGTAAACGCTCTACGTTGCCCAGCAGCCATAAAGTGAATCTGGCCAAAACTGGGTATATGAAAGACGAAATGAAGATTGGCTTCGAATATTCGGATGCATGGGTGGATGATGCGCGCCTGACATTGCTAAATGCGCAATACACCCGCGAGAAAGGCGGCGAAGTGCGTAACTACTGCCAAGTGGTCGCGGCAGAGCGTGAGAATACGATTTGGCGTGTCACCTTGGAAGATACCCACACGGGAGAGCGATTCGAGCGTAAAGCGAAAGCCTTGGTGAATGCGACAGGCCCGTGGGTTAAGCAGTTTTATGATGATAGCCTGCACGAGAAATCACCGCGTGGTATTCGTATGATTAAAGGATCACACATTGTGGTGCCACGCATTCATCAAGACCCACAGGCGTACATCTTGCAGAACAACGATGGTCGCATTGTGTTTGTAATCCCTTATTTGGATAAATTCTCGCTGATTGGCACCACAGACGTGGAACACAAAGCCGATCCGCGTGCGGCGAAAATTGATGATGCCGAAGTGGATTATTTGGTCGATGTGGTTAACCAGCACTTTACCAAACAATTGTCTCGAGACGATGTCGTTTGGAGCTACAGCGGTGTGCGTCCATTGTGTGATGATGAGTCTGATTCACCGCAGGCGATCACACGGGATTACACCATTGAACTGGAGCAACAGGGCAATCAAGCGCCGCTCGTATCGATTTTCGGTGGTAAACTCACCACTTACCGGAAGTTGGCAGAGTCAGCCATGCGTAAACTGGCGCCTTTCTTTGACAAGATGGGTCAGCCTTGGACCGCAAATGGTGCGCTACCGGGCGGCGACTTTAGCTGCACACGCGAACAGTTGGCAGCATCGTTTATGCAGCGTTATCCTTGGTTAGCGCAAGTGACGGCACAACGTTTTGCAGATACGTATGGCACACGTACACACCAAATGCTCGCTGGCTGTCATAGCGAAGCGGACATGGGTCGTCGATTTGCAGACGGTGTGTATCAGGCGGAGCTGAACTATCTGATTAAGTATGAGTTTGTTCAGCATGCCGAAGATGCATTATGGCGTCGTACCAAACTTGGCTTGTATCTCTCCGAAGAACAACAAGCCGCGATTGCGGATTATATTGAGCAACAGCGAGGCAGTTTGCGTACCGTGCCCCTCAGTGAAGCGAGCTAACACGACCGGATTGCAACAAGACTCGAACTAAGATGAAAAAGGTGCCATAACGGCACCTTTTTTAGTTTACCCACCTGTCGGCTTGCCTATTTGTTTAATGGGTGCGTGAGCGTCTTGCAGATAATGTGCTGCCGAGTGATGCGGTGATCACCATACCAATGGCGAGCCACTGACGAAGCGCAAGCTGTTCGTCGAGCACCAACAAGCCCGCCATCGCTGCCACGGCAGGCTCTAAGCTCATCATGACACTAAAGGTTTGCTTGGGCATATTACGAAGGGCAATCATCTCTAACGAATAAGGGATGGCGCTAGAGATCAACGCGACAGCAATCCCTAAAGGCAATAAATGCCATTGCAAAATGGCGCCATCGGTCGCGATATAACCGGCTGGTACCAGATACAAAGCGGCAATACTCATGCCCAATGCCACCGTGCCACCTCCGGGCGCAAGGTTGCCTGCTTTTTGGCCAAAAAGGATGTAGCCTGCCCAACAACCTCCTGCAGCAAGCGCGTAGGCGACGCCAATCGGATCAAGTGCATCCACACCAGAAAGATCGGGTAAGAGGGTGATAACCCCGCCCACCGCTAAGATAACCCACAGACTATCACGCGCCCGTCGAATGGACAGCAACGCCACGAGCAACGGGCCAGTAAATTCAAGTGCTACCGCAATGCCAAGCGGGATCCGCTCAATGGCAAGATAGAGCAGTAACATCATGCCGCCAAGACAACTGCCGTAGACGATGATGGCTCGCCAATGTCGGCCTCGCGGCCATTGGCGCCAAGGCCTAAAGACGAGGCAGAGTAGCAATGCCGAAAAGCCGACACGTAATGCAGATGTGCCTACCGGACCTACCAGAGGAAATAGCTGTTTGGCAAACGAAGCGCCAAATTGAATGGCACACATTGCGCCAAATACGCTTAAAATCGCTATGAACAGTGCGGGAGCCTGCATGATTGTTCCTCCTTGCCCTCAACAAGGCTCACCTTAACATAGCGACATAAAAAAGCCGCCCCCGAGGAGCGGCGTTTATTGCTTTCATGGCAGAGTTAGAATTTCTGCTTGGCAGAGTCATAGGCGCTTTTTAGCGAACCGAGAGCTTGCTCTGCCCCTTGTTTTATTTCATCCCATGCCTCATCGCTTGCATCTTGCAATTCATCGATGCGCGTTTTCGCTTGTGCTTTGCGGGCGCGTAAATGCTCTATGGTTTCGCGATATTCCGCTTTTGCATGCGCGGAGGCAACATCAGCCTTTGCTTCAAGTTTATCAATTTCTTGGTTCCAGCTGTGTAAGCGTTCATGGAACTTATCAATCATCTCTTGGCGGCGCATAACACCTCCTCGGTTAAGTCAGTGGCATTTGGTGACGCTTAACGTCATTGTTTATGCATTTCCGGTTATCTCAAGCTTATCAACGACACGTTCCACGTCTTGTGCGTTTTCCGCCATTAATATGGCTAAATCGCGGGCCGCATCGCTTTTCACCTCGCCAGAGAGTGTGGCAACGCCATCATCAACAGACACTTCGATGTTGGTGCCGCTGATGTCTGGGTCGAGTAGCAAGCTTGTCTTCAGTGACGCCGCAATTTTGGTATCGACCACAGTCTGGCCGAGATCAGCGGCTTGGCTTGCTTGTTGCGAGACAGTGAGTTCGTTTTTAACCCCGGACACGCCGTCTATTTTTTCGACCAATCCACTGGCCAAGCTTTTATCCAGCTCAGTATCCACTTGACCTGTGAGTATCACCACACCTTGCTCTACATCTGTGTCGATATCGAAATTATTGAGGTTTGTGTTCACTAACAGCATGGTTTCAGCTTTACCGTCAATCCAAGCGTCTTTGGCTTGATCTTGCCATTGATTGTTGCTGCTTGCATGCGCGCCTGTGGCACCCAGTGCAAGTGCAAACCCCATTGCGACAAATAAAGGATGAAATCGACCTTGCGGAGTCGTCTTCATTGAACCCTCCTTATTTGATGAATTTGAGCAACCTCGTGGTGTTGCTAAAAGAGTCTGTTGCGAAGGCTATGCCAACATTTTAATTGCCTGAAAAATATATAGTTTTTATTTTTCTTGCTGAGGGCTAAGTCAAGCGAGCTGTAATTTTTACATATAAACCTGTAAAAATGACTTTTATTATTGAGAGAGCCGACCGCCTATGGCACGGTAACGAAACACCCATCAAGGAGGCTCGGTGATGTCTCGGATTTCTGTCGCTCTTTTGTTAAGCGAGCAAGATATAAACTGGATTAGCGACATACTGCGTCAGGCAGATGCCGACACGACACGAGTTACGGACGTGAAGCAGGGACTTCGGGCGTGGAATGCCGCGCCTGCGGATCTGGTAGTGTGTGATCTTGATGAATTGGGAGACGATGCGGAGTTTATCTGGCAACGGATGGAACAATCGCCTGACACCGAGTGGCTTTTACTCAGCCGTGGCGACCCGCATCCTGACTGGAATGCCAAGGCGCAACAATGTGTCGCGACGGTTTTTCGTCGGCCCGTGGATCCCGAGTTGGTTCAGGCGTTTATTGATGACACGCTGATGCAGCAAGGACAATCTTCTCGAGCGAGTAAACCGATATTGACGAGTCAAGCGAACCAGTTCGGATACTTGCTTGGCAGTTCAGCGCCCATGCGGCATTTGTACCGAGTCTTAAAACGGCTGGGTCCGACCGGTGCCAATGTATTGATTGTTGGCGAGAGCGGGGTGGGTAAAGAGCATGTCGCGAAAACCTTACATCGATTAGGTTGTGACCCTAACGCCCCCTTTATGGCGATTAACTGCGGAGCCCTGAGTCCTGAGTTGATAGAGAGTGAGTTGTTTGGTCATGTGAAAGGCGCATTTACAGGGGCACACCAAGATCACGCGGGTATTTTTCATCAAGCAGAAGGCGGCACCGTCTTTCTTGATGAAATCACCGAAATGCCGCAGGCGCTGCAGGTAAAGTTGCTACGTGTGTTGGAATCCGGAGAATATCGCCCAGTGGGCTCGACACACAATCAACGCGCCAATGTTCGTCTTGTCGCGGCGACTAACCGCGACCCACAACAAGCAATCGCATCCTCACGATTGCGTGAAGATATCTACTATCGCTTAGCCCAGTTTGTGGTCAATGTGCCACCCCTTCGGGAGAGAGAGGGTGACATTGAAGCACTGACGACCCATTTTTTAGCTGAACTCAATCATCAATTCCACACCCAGAAGGGGATCGACCCTCAAGCGATAAAACGCTTAAATGCCCACCGTTGGCCCGGCAATGTTCGCGAACTCAAGCATGCGATTGAGCACGGCTATTTGCTTTGTGCTGAGACGATTTTGCCCGATGACTTACCGCAAGCGGTGAGCACGCCTACCAATACACCGACGGCGATGATTTTACCTGAATCGCTTACGTTAGACGCGCTAGAGCGCTTAGCCATTACCCAAACCTTGGCCCGTTGTGATGGCAATAAAACGCGCACGGCTGAAGTGCTTGGTATTAGCCCTAAAACGCTATACAACAAACTGAATCAGTATCAATCAGTCTCTTCGTCCTCAACAGCGGGAGAAAGGATCGATAGCGATCGTGGCTGAATACGAATATCGAGCTTACGGTCGCGATAAATTTCCCCATCGATGACATAGTCGGTGGTATGCGGAAAGCGCACGGCGACATGGGTAGCCTGTTGATGATGCGTGAAGCGACCGACGGGTGTGTCGAGTAAGCTGGTAAGGGCAAGCTCAGCGAGCGAGAGAACTGTTCCAGTCTTGGTTACCGATGGAGTCAACCAAGTGACGTCGAGCTTGCCATCCGCGTGATTCGGTTGACCACGGCCTTGGGCAAGTAAGGTTGTCATTGGAGCGGCATTGGCAATGACCATGCTGGTGGTTTCAATGGTTTGAGAGGGCTGCTTATCGATACGAATCGATAAGGTCATTTTGGTATTTTGATTTGCCGCACCCAATAAGCCTTGCAAATAGGCCCATTGCCCACTTTGGTTTTTTTGTTCACGCGCCGCATAACGGATCATTTGTTGCTCAAAGCCAACACCTACAACTAATAACGCGATACGGCCATTGCAACGCGCGGTGTCGATGCGATTAGGGATGCCATCAAGAATCACCTCACAAGCGGCATCAATGCTGAGAAATTTCGATTTTATCCCCCAAAGTGCATGACAAAGCGCATTGGCGGTGCCAAGCGGCAGCACCCCGAGCGGCGTGTCGGTGTTGACCAGCGCACGCGCCACTGCATTGACTGTGCCATCCCCGCCTGCGGCAATCACGACATCGGCATGGTGTGCCACGGCGCGACACGCGAGTTGATAGGTACGCCGATTGTGGCGAGTGTGATGGACCACCACGCGATAGTCTTCGCCTAAATAGTCTTGAATATACTGCTTGTGCTTTTGCCACTTACCACCGCCTGCTGCTGGGTTGGCGATAATCCAAGCAATGGGTCGATCAAGTCTTAGTGCACCGTCTTGCTGGAAGCGCGACAGTGCTCGAAATTGGCGCCGATTAAGCTGTGCTTTGGGACGTACTGAGCGGATACTGTTTAGTACGCTGTTTAGGTTTTTGTCCGGCTCAAGGGCCCATAAATATGCCGCAGCCACCATCACAGAGCGACCACGGCCTAACGCACAGTGCACCACCACGGTCTCGCCACGCATGCGTTGCTGATGGATCCACTGCAACGCTCGCATCAGTTGGCTACGGGAAGGATACGCATGGTCGAGGACAGGCACCGAGAGGTAACTGATTTCACGGGTCTCGCTAAAACTGTTTAAGCTCTCAAATTCAGCAGTAACGTCCAAAATGCCGCCAATGCCTTGAGTTTGAATGTAGTTCAGATCGTGACGAGTCAGCCGCGCGCCAACATAAAGCCCGGATGCAATTTTTTGAATAGCAGGCTCGGTATCACGATGACGTGCCCAGCGATTATAAAGGTGCGTGCAAACGAAAAATGGCGCAAATAGTCCATGGATGAGGGTTGGGAGTTGGCCAGTGTATCGCTTGCGGAAAAGGCGTGGTTGATTACGCCAGTATGCAAAACTGACGGCAATAAAGGCAATGCCACTCCAAAGCAGCAGCACATCGAGAGCAAGCCAAGGTGTCCAAACCGTCACTAAAACGAGCGCAGCGCCGATGAGCGCGTAGAGTGGGCCAACGATCACATGTTCTCCTTGCAGGCCATCCGTGTGCGTATCGGTATGATTCGCTTAGGTATCGTCAATGACGACTATAGCCTAGCAGGAGAGGAGATAGAAACGAAAACGGCACGCTATCATTGCGTGCCGTGTAAAGTCTCGTATCAGTTATGGACTGATTAAACGTCTTTCTTCTGTGCTTGTTTCTTTTGCTTTTTCATCGCACGCCGCGCTTCGATGATATGTTTTGCTTCGCCGCCCACGTGTTGCTCTCCACGCTCGCGAGCCAGTTGCACTTGGCGTTCGCGCTCACGAAAACGCGCTTTCTGCTCCTCGGTATGTTTGTCATAACATTTCGGACAGGATACGCCTTGCTCATAGTGTTCGCTTTCCATATCGGCTTTGGTGATCGGTAGGCGGCATGCATTACACATTGCGTACGATCCTTTCTCGAGCGAATGATTTACCGCCACGCGGCCATCAAACACATAGCACTCGCCATTCCAAAGACTCTTACTCTCAGGCACTTCTTCGAGGTATTTTAGGATCCCACCTTCCAAGTGATAGACCTCGTCAAAGCCTTTTTCCTTCAAAAAGGCCGTTGATTTTTCGCAGCGAATGCCACCGGTACAGAACATGGCGACTTTTTTATGCTTGCTTGGATCGAGGTGCTTTTCTACATACTCGGGAAAATCACGGAAGCTTTCGGTGTGAGGGTTAACCGCGCGCTCAAAGGTCCCTATTTCAATTTCGTAGTCGTTCCGAGTATCAATGACCAGTACCTCAGGATCGCTAATCAGATCGTTCCATTCCGTCGGCTTCACGTAGGTACCGACTGTATGGCGAGGATCAATCCCCTCAACACCCATGGTGACGATTTCTTTTTTCAGCTTTACCTTGGTGCGATTGAAAGGTTGGCTGTCTTCAAAAGACTCTTTGTAGTCAATGTCCGCAAGGCGAGCATCGTTTTTAAACCAAGCAAACAGGGCATCAATGCCTTCGCGGCGGGCGGCGACGGTGCCGTTAATCCCTTCTTTAGCGAGCAGTAGCGTGCCGCGCACTTGGTTTTTTTCCATCACCTCTTGCAGCGGGGTACGAAGATCTTGGTAGTCATCAAGGGTGACGAACTTATAAAGCGCACAAATAACGTAGGCGGACATGTTGTTTCCTCTTGCTGGCTGGAGCGTAAATCCAGTGCATGGGTTGTGGGTTCAAAAGACGCGCGAAGTATAGCGAATGGCACTGGGGCTAAACACCGGAGAAAAGTAAGGTTAAACGTTTTGTGCCCGTGTTGCTTTGGGTAGGTGCGGGTCGGTTTATTTATTTGTGTTCAAATCAAAGTGCTGCGGTAATTATTCACCGTAGTGCATTACTAATGAGATCAAGGTCACGTATTTGCTGGGTTTTTGTCGCGAGATTACGGATTTCGCCGTAGTTTGGATGGGTTTTTAGTCACGCCAGTAAGAATTTATTGCTTTATGGTCTAATTATTTTGCTGGTTGGCGTGCATCGACTAGGCCGGAGTCTAGAGAGCAAAGTAATTAGCCAAGCATCAAGAAAGGATGCGAGATATGATTGAAGAATGGATTAATGCCTTTGTAGGCTTTATCTGGGGAAAACCGATGCTGATCTTACTGGTCGGTGGCGGATTGTTTTTCACCCTATACGGAAAGCTCACACCTTTTCGTTATATGGCGCATAGCGTCAAGCTATTAACCGGTAAAGTGGATGATGGTAGCGGTCATGGTGATTTATCTCATCGCAAAGCCTTAGCGGCAGCACTGTCCGGTACGCTAGGTCTTGGCAATATCGCGGGTGTCGCGCTGGCGCTGAGTGCTGGGGGACCGGGGGCGGTTTTTTGGATGTGGCTTACCGCGTTACTGGGAGTATCGACTAAGTTTTACACCTGCACACTGGGAGTCATGTACCGTCACAAAGACGCCAAGGGAAATGTACACGGTGGCCCCATGTATACGGTTCAGCATGGGTTGGGCCCGAAGTTTAGATGGTTGGCGGTGATGTTTGCCATTGCGGGTCTGATGGGATTTGTGCCGTCATTTCAGATCAACCAACTTGGCGCTGTGGTGCAAACTCAACTGTTTCCGGGAGTCGCTTGGTTAGAGAGCAGTGCCTTCTCGTGGGGGATGGGTATTGTTCTGGCCGTGTTCGTCGGCATGGTGATTTGGGGTGGCCTTAAGCGTGTCGCTGACGTCGCTGGGGCTTTGGTGCCTTTGATGGCGGGAAGCTATATGGTCATGGCGGTAGCCGCGTTGGCGCTCAATGCGGAACGTGTGCCCGGTGTGTTCCAGTCTATATTTGCCAGTGCTTTTTCACCGGATGCGATGTTTGGTGGAGTACTGAGTGTGATCATCATCGGTGTGAGTCGTGGTGCCTTTTCTAATGAGGCAGGGATTGGCACTGAAGTCATGGCACACAGTGCGGCGAAAACCAACGAGCCCGTGCGTGAAGGTTTGGTCGCGAGCTTAGGTCCTATCATCGATACCTTAATTGTTTGTAGCTGTACCGCTTTAGTCATTCTCGTGACTGGTGTGCTCGATCAAGCTGAGGGTATGCAAGGGGTGAGTTTGACCATGGCGGCTTTCAAAGCGGCGTTTGGTGCGCCAGGCGCGTGGTTACTCGCGGCACAAGTGCTGATCTTATCTTTTACCACCGTCTTTACCTTCTGGTATTACGGCTATAAGTGTTTTGTGTATTTGTTTGGCGAAAAAGCCGGCCAGTACTACAAGTATCTGTATCTCTCACTGGTCGTTCTGGGGGCAGTGATATCACTGGATGTGGTGTTCTTGTTCTTGATCGGTGCCTACGGATTGATGGCGGTGCCGACCATGGTCTCTGGCCTATTGTTAGCGCCGAAGGTAAACCAAGCCGCAAAGGCCTATTTCAGTGGCCGACGTTATCAGTCGCATAGCGGTTCACAAGCCACTAACCTTTGAATTAATTGAATAACAAAAAGGCTGCCTAGACGGCATAATGCATGTGAATTAAGCTGAGTTACGTCTTTTAGAAGGCCTAGTCGCATAGCGATTGGGCCTTTTCTTTACTGCTCTTGGGTATGTCCTCTCTCGCCTCTCTGGAAGTACAAAGCTCTCTGCCATGTCGAGGATATATCGGAGCACTTCTGGGTATCTTCCAGGTGCGACAGCCGGGAGCATCTGCAACTGACTCACTAAAAATATTGATGCCTGCTTAAAGCCTATTTGGTATGGCATTACCGTGTTCAATGAATACGCCATCTGGCACATCATAAAACGCAGTAGGTTGTAGGCGAGCAACATCCCCCAAAGCTCCTGTTTAACTAACGCCGGTGTTTTACTTCTTAGCGTAAGGCTATTTTGAAGCATGTACTGCTTCATCTCTCGATAGCCTAATTCGATTTCCCAACGATGACTGTAGAGCTCTGTAATATCGGCCCCTATATACCGCTTGGGGTCGGTCATTGACGTCAGCAGTTTGACCTCTTTCCCTTTGACCTTGGTGGTAATGAGTCTCGCCTCCAGTGTATCTGGCGCATCAGCCCATTTCTTTTTCGCTTGAGCAGTTAGCGAGAGTTCAATTAGCTCCTGACCACGCCCCAGTTTTCTCAATGTCTTATATTGCGCCCCTTTTCGTAACGGAATTAGCCAGTGCCTCTCCTTACCTTGGCTTTGCCAACGATGGAGAAGCCCTAAGGCATAAAAGCCTTTGTCAAACAGGGTGAGGCTATTATCTGGGGCTTTATCGATAAGCTGAGCGGTCAGGTCAACCTCACTGACGGAGACGGAGTCAAAGGCAGCACTGTTAAGCAGATGACTCGTTAATTCCATATGGCAGACCATGCGAACTTGAGGATAGTCTGACGTCGTTGTTTTATTACCGGTTCGGCTAAAAGCCTTATCGTTGTCGGCCGTATCTGGTGTTCGCCAAACTACGCCATCAACAGCATGTAAAGTGAGTCCGTACCAGTCAGGATGTGGGGTCTTCTCATGCCACAATTGCTGAGTTTGGTTGAACACCGCTTCGACTGGCTTGTGCCCCAACTTCTTACGGGCATGGATAACCGCACTCGGCGCAACAAAGGGTTTCTTGCCCGGTAGCAATATATCTAGCTGAGAGACCACCTTACTCATCGATAGATGCCGATAAAGTGACATTCCCACAACGCTCCATACCATCAATTCCATGGGGAGCCTACGCTTACGAATCGTCGCGACGCCTGTGTCCTCAAGACATTGGTGAATGAGTTCAGGGCAAAGGAGATCGGATAGACCATTGAGTTGGTCAGCAGAGAATTGATGTATTCGGTCGAGGGCTTGTCTTAAGAACATAAAAAAATCCGAGTGTGCAGAAACACTCGGATTTTGACACCCTCTCAGGATCGTTCAACCGATCATTTTTTGCTTAACTGATCGGCATTATGCCTAGACGGCAGCCTTTTTTATTGCGGTGAGAGCCACAGGCGTGGTAGACGAGTACTCGCGTTATCAATCGTCGAGTGGGGCACCAAAGATATACTTATCTGCCAGTCCGACCATACGACCAATTTCTGGCTTAGTAATGGTGTCATTGGCACCAAGCTGTAAGGCTTTAGCGCGGTTGTCTTCACTCATGATGGAGGAGAACATCACGATAGGCATGGTTTTGTAGGTATCATTATCGCGTAAGCGCTTGACCAAGTGCATACCATCCATGCGTGGCATCTCGACATCTGAGATAATGGCATCCACAAATTCAGTGATTGCCACACCTTCTTCTTTCGCAATTTTCTCAAACTCCATCAGCTTCTCGAAGGCTTCGCCACCGTCTTTCGCAGACAAAATATTGTAGCCCGCTGAACGTAGCGTATTTTCGATCAGGCTGCGGATAAAGGCAGAGTCATCAACCACCAATACGGTTTTTGCTTCTCGCTTTTTCGCACTGGTTTCGGAAATATTGACGCTGCGGTCTTGGGTTACATCATATTTCTCCATGCTCAACTCTGGGTTGATGTCGGCGATGATTTTTTCAAAGTCGAGAATCATGATGAGGTTGTTGTTTTTACGAACCACCGCGACCACGCAGTCTTGTTCTCCAGCTTCGAGGAATTGACTGGGTGACTCTACTGCTTCCCATGAGATACGGTGGATGCGACTAATACTGTCGATCAAAAAACCGTTCGTCATGTTGTTAAAGTCGGTGACAATCACAAACTTATTGTCTTTCTCAGGGCGGGTTGGCACCCCTAGCCACCCTGCAAGATCAATCAAGGGAGTGAGTTTTTCACGAGAAGAAAACACGCCAATCATATGAGGCTGTGCATTGGGGTAATCGGTTGTTTCAGGCACTTGAATGACTTCACGGACTTTAGCGACGTTGATGCCGTAGTAACAGGTTTTAGTACTGCCGTCCGGAAGTTGTTTCATAAGGTGAAACTCGATGATCTCGAGCTCGTTAGTGCCACTTTCCGTCAGTATTGCGTTCTTTGATGGCTCGTCGTTCATGCCTACCACATTTCCTATCGATAACAGCGAAGATTGCTGACAAACACAGCGATAAAACCAGTATAAGCCTGTGATCAATAAAGCGACAATATTTGCCAAATAATCGAACGGCGTTCTGTGGTCTATCACGCTAAATTCGGCTTGGAAATCAGCGCTAAGTTACAGCTTAGTAACAAAAAAAGCCTGCACTGAGGCAGGCTTTGGTGATTGGGACCACGTAATAGGAATTAAGGTAACGCAACTTCAAGATGATAGTTACCGATCATTTTTCCTTGGTCGTCCAAAAAGCGCGTGTAGGAGAAGGGCTCGAGATCAATGGTCGTTGGCAGACCACGGACCACTTCATTCATCACCTTTCCGGTGATGGCAGAGGTCAACATACCGGTACGGAAATGCCCACAAGCATTGAGATAACCGTCAATACCAGGTACTGCACCAAGAATCGGCAGTTCATCCGGTGAGCCCGGACGCAAGCCTGCCCAGCAGCGCTTGATATTCATCTTTTTCAGCTCGGGGATAGACTTCATAGCGCCTTGTGCCAGCTGCTTGATGTACTTCATGTCTGTGGTGGTATCAAAACCACGCTCTTCGGTGGTTGAGCCAATCAAGACTTCGCCGTTATCTTTTTGGGCGATGTAACAATCACTGGTGGTTAAACAGCCATTTAAAAGCTTAGGTAGCTTCTCGGAGACGATCACTTGGCCTTTGACTGGGAAGACAGGCATTGGCATACCAGTTGCCCACAAGCTGAGTTTTTCCGCCCATGCGCCACCGGCGTTGATCATGGTGCCACAACCTAGCTTACCGTTTTCTGTCTCAACCGCGACAACCCGGTTACCTTGTCTCACCACGCCCGTGACTTTGGTATTGAGATATAGCTCGACACCGTTCTGCCGTGCTGCTTCCAAATAGGCCTCGTTGAGGCGATAGGGGTTGATTTGATGATCCCCCTCAAACTCCATCGCACCAATTGCAGCGCGCGATACATTAGGCTCTTGGGCATGAAGATCGTCTTGAGACACCCAGCGTACATGCTCTTGGCGATCAGGAATGGCGGACGCAATATGTTCGGCATAGAGTTTGTCGTATTTATCAAACATGACAAACTTCAGACCGGTACGCTCAAACTTAAAGTCCACACTGTGATGCGTCATCAGGTCATCATACAATGCCGGATAGAGCTGGTTAGACAGCATCGCCATATCGAAGAACGGCTTGGGCATAATGTGCGGTTTGATCTCTGGTGATCCCCCTTCACCGCTTTCCTGCATCTGCTTAGAAAGGGTTTTAAACAGAATCACACCACAGCCAAGGCCGGTTGACTCGCCCATCGCCCATAGGCCACCGGCTGACGCACGCGAGGCATTTCCGGGGTATTTATAGTCCACAACGGCGATGGATAAGTCGCGCTCGCGGCTTAAATGGTAAGCCACCGATGCGCCGATCACGCCGCCGCCACAAATTACGATGTCGTACTGTTTCATGCGTCATCCTCCAACGCAGCAAAAGGAATAGGGTCGAGTGGGAATCGAGGGCGAATCAAAGGCTGAGGCGACGTCGTGCTCTCATTGAGTCGGTCGTAGCAATAGTGCGCACAAGTTTTTCCTTGGCAGTCACCCATGGTAACGCGGGTACGCATTTTCAACGTAATCACATCCTTGACGCCTTGATTGATGGCGTTATCAATGTCCGCCTTTTTCACTTGCTCGCAGCGACAGATCACTGTGTCTTTTTCCGGCAAACTGAGCAGGCCTGGGCGACGGTAGCCTGCCGTATCAAAGCCTTTACGGAAACGATAGCTCTTTTCGAGCTGATGACGCAGAGCCTTAAACTCATTATCAAGATTCGACATTGAAATATTGCGTGCCTTCAGTGCTGAATATGCCGCAATCTTTCCTTCCAACATGGCGGCTTCTGCGCCGGCAAATTTTACGGTATCACCTGCGCAGTAAACGTTGTCGACACTGGCTCGTTGCCACTCGTCCACCACGGGGATCGCCCCGCTCATATGATCGTACTGCATATCTAGTCCCATTAGTTGTGCTAGCTGAGAGCGTGCCGCAAAGCCGTAACCCACACCAAGTACATCAGCATTTATGGTTTCGGCGCGGCTAACATCTGGGTGCCAGTCTTTACTGTAGGGGGCAACCGTGACTTGCTCGACTTGAGGGTCACCTGAGGCTTTGACTACGCCCCAACCGTAATGCATCGGGATATGGTGGCGTTTGAGATACATCATCATGGACAGACCATCTAGCGCGAGCTGTGGACGGTTGAGGAGGGCGAGCGTTTCACGTGCCAAGTCTTTGAATGGTGCCGCTTCATAGATACCCGCGATATCACAACCGGCTTTGTGAAGCTGACAAGCAACCAATACAAGCAAAGGACCTGTCCCCGTGATCACGCAGCGGTGACCGGGACGGACCAAGCCGCTTTTTATTTGAAGTTGGATACCCCCGAGAAGCATTACCCCAGGCATATCCCAGCCGGGAAAGGGAATGCTGCGCTCTTGGCAACCGGTGGCGAGGATCAACTGCTCATAGTCAATCGTTGATAGCGTGTCTTCATGGGCAGTGAGGAGGTGTTGGTCCGCCATTGGCCCCAGTACCCGCGTCAAACTACGTAGGTCAATCAAATCCTGATGCTGGCGATATTGTTCGCGCAGGGATTGTGACGTGGCCTTCCATTTATCATCCAAATGAGGCAGCGCGTCAGTATCTCGCCATGGACCACGGTAGACGACGCCACCGGGTTTGGGCGCTTCATCAAGAATAATACTCGCGACCTTGTGCTTGGCCAGTGTGACCGCGGCAGACAGACCGGCAGGACCAGCACCAACAATAACAACAGGTTTAGACATGGGTTTCTCCTTGCTCGACGGTACTGCTTTCAAGATCCTCGCTCTCAACCACAATGTTGGCTTCAGTGCGGACATCCATATCGGGTTGCACAGCGACTTGACACGCACGTTGTTTATGGCGGCCGTTGATTTCCAGCGTACAGCAATGGCATACGCCCATGCCGCAGTAGGCACTGGCTAATCGGCCATAATCATTTTTAGATAGCGCACGGATATTGCTCGCAAGCAAGGTGCTTAGCACGCTTTCTCCAGCGATGGCAGGAACCGTCTCGCCATTGACTCGGATCGAGAAGGTTTGACCAACTGCATCGGTAATGTCTTGGGATCGTTTCATCGTTTTAATTTGCTCATTGGTATGTTGTCGGGACAGTGATGACTCCCACTCAGTCTGTTTAAGTGAGCGGACCTTATTGTCTTATTTGTTAGGCGAGGCGTATGGTATAGATGAGCCGTGAATTTCGTGTTACTTTTTGTTGCGTTTTCGTTATTCCTCACAAAAATTAAGGAAAAATAAAAACTATTGTGATCATTATCATGATATCGATCTGTTTTATTGAGTGATGTGAAAGTGAACACTCTGTGTGGGCGAGTACGTGCTATTGCGTGGAAGGATTGGCTGTGTCATCAATGAGTGATGAGTAGCAGCAATAGTGAGAATCAGGAGACGCGAATGACGGAGTCAGGATCTCAATGGTTGGAAGATGTAAGAAGGATGCGCGAAACGTTCGACGCGCAGAGAGTGCAAGCCTCTCAAACACCATTTTTAGATTATCCTCATCGGCGAGAGGCGCTACTACGTTTGCGTCAGGCTATTAAGCGTCAATCGTCCGCGTTACAACAAGCCCTCATTGATGATTATGGCTATCGAGCCCCCGTCGATACCGAAATTGCCGACATTCTTCCTCTACTGCACCAAATTGATTACACCCGTCGTCGATTAAAGCGATGGATGAAGCCGCAAAAGCGGCGTACGGGGATTACCTTGTTGGGAGCCCAATTAGTGGTGCATCAACAACCCAAAGGTGTAGTTGGGATTATCGTGCCTTGGAATTTTCCGATCATGCTCGCCCTGAGTCCGCTTATTTGCGCGGTGGCGGCCGGTAATCGGGTAATGCTTAAGCTTTCGGAGTTCACGCCTAACACCAATCGGGTATTACGCGCGTTAATCGCTGAGGTGTTTAGCCCAACTGAAGTGGCTGTGATTGAAGGGGAAGTTGAAGTATCACGTCGCTTTACTGAGTTAGAGTTCGACCATCTCTTTTTTACCGGCTCAACTCAGGTCGGACGACAAGTCATGCTGTCTGCGGCTGATAATTTGACACCAGTGACCCTCGAATTGGGAGGCAAGTCACCGGTAATTATTGATGATCAGATTGATATAGATATCGCGGTGTCGCGGCTTATTTATGGTAAGTGTTTAAACGCTGGGCAGATATGTGTTGCTCCCGATTATGTGCTTTGCCCTGAACATCGCCAAGAGGCCTTTATCCACGCCTATCAACGGGCATTTCGAGCCCTATACCCTGACTTTGAAACCAACTCGGATTACAGCCAGATCATTAACCAAACCCAAGCGACACGGCTACAAGAAACACTCCAAGATGCCCTTGATAAGGGGGCGCGTCGCTGGTGTGCACTCGACCAACAAACCATGCCGACCGCAGAAAAACGACGTTGGCCGACCCAGTTGTTGACCCAAGTCACCGATGATATGCGGGTGATGCAAGAAGAGATTTTTGGCCCGCTCCTGCCGGTGGTTACCTATCAAGACTTCTCTGAGGCACTGAGTTATATTCGGGCGCGCCCACGACCGCTCGCTTTGTATTTGATGAGCAATGACGTGAAGAAACGCACGCAAGTTACCACACAGCTTCACGCCGGCGGGATGGGGATTAATGAAACCTTGTTTCATGTTGCTGCCGAAGATGCGCCTTTTGGCGGCATTGGCGATTCCGGCATGGGGCATTACCACGGCATTGAAGGCTTTTATACCTTTAGCCACAGTAAAACCGTCCTCACCCGCGATAAATGGGACACCAGCTTTTTAGTCAAACCGCCGTACAACCGCTGGTACAAACGCTTAATGCGCTGGTGGCTGATGCGGTAAGCCTGCAAATTTGCACGACAAGGCGTTGCGATATGAGTACTTTCCCCAGTTACTGAACGCATCACTAAACTTTTCTAAGAAATTGATCTATATCTTTGGTTGTTACATAACTGTTAAAAGTGGTGCGAAGCAACCAAAGGAGCGACACAATGGCGTTTTCAGTACAACCCGATTCCATGTTGCCAGATATTGGCGATCATGAGCGCGCGATGGTTGAGCAAGAGGTAAAGCTCGCAGTGACCGATGTAAACGGACAATCGTTGGGGTATTTGGCGATGGTGCCGGATGCGCAGCGTTTCCTGACTCTGACTCAAGACACCAATGAGGCCTTAAGCTTTATCAAGACGCCCTGCAGTGTTAATGCAGGCTACTATCAATGGTCGTTTTTTTATGATGACATTGAGTATGGGCTGGATTGTTTAATTGATCCGGACAGGAACAAATGTCGACTCTATGCCAATGATCATGCCGCGGCTGCACCATCATGGAAGTTGGGCTATGACAAGGAACTGGGTCCTCTTATGATGGCTGCCCCTATCTCTGCGATTGGTCCCGGTACACGTGTTGCAGTGACGTCTGAAGACGCAAGTGTCCCCAATGTTCTTGTGGGCGCGCTTGAAGGAGGCGTATTAATTCATGAAGAACCAAACTAACCCTCTCTAAATCAATTTGTTACCTTTTTCTTCGCCAGCGCTTTGTCGCTGGCTTTTTTTGTTGGGTAATGATCACTGTCTGTATACGAGAATGAATCAGGTTTCATCTCATTTGTGCAACATGTCAAAAATAATAGATCTAGTTTGTCTGACATATGAGACATAAAGATCTGCATAGAGCGTGCGAATTTATATTGTAAACAAAAGGTTAAATAAATTGTAAATAATAATACAGTCAATAATGCTGACTGATTGCTCAAATAAAGCAAATCCCACTGCAGAAAAAATGCTTTTTGATGCATAGCTTTATAAGCGTGCTTGTTGTTTTTTGTAGGCAATTATGACTTTCTACGTTTAACCATTGTAAGGAATACAATATGTTAAAGCATGTTCTTAGCTGCTGTATCGCATCTGCACTCGTTGCAGCTTCGCCAGCTGTGCTCGCAAAACAAGATGAGGGTAAACAAGCGATTGCTCAGCAGCAAACACTAGCACCATTAGTGGTTGCATCAGACAAGCAGGGTATTGAGGACCAATACATTGTGGTTTTTAAGCAACCAATGACACTCAGTGATGATCCACAAGCGTTAAAAACCTTCACACAGCAAACGGTTTCCAGCATGGTCAACCAACACGCGGTTAAGGTTGAGAAAGTGTTTGATCGCTCGCTGAGTGGTTTCGTGGCCAAATTAACTCCAGAGCAACTACGTGCACTGCGCATGGATTCGCAAGTTGATTTTATCGAGCAAGATAAGACGATTTCCTTGGACCCGGTGATCACCCCAAGCGCCAACCAGAGTAACCCAGTTTGGGGGTTGGATCGCATTGATCAACGTAACCTGCCTTTGGATAACAATTACAGTACCAACTTTGATGGCACAGGTGTGACAGCGTATGTGATTGATACTGGCGTGACAACGTCACATGTTGAGTTTGGCGGTCGTGCTCGCTCTGGCTATGATTTTGTTGATAACGATAATGACGCCTCAGACTGTAACGGTCACGGTACCCACGTGGCCGGTACTATCGGCGGTAGCCAATATGGTGTCGCCAAAAATGTCGACATCGTTGGGGTGAGAGTCCTTAGTTGTAGCGGCTCAGGTTCAACGTCCGGCGTGATTGGCGGTGTTGACTGGGTGGCAGCCAATGCCAGTGGACCGTCAGTGGCAAATATGAGCTTGGGTGGCGGTGTATCAACCGCACTGGATAGAGCGGTTGCCAGTGCCGTGCAATCGGGTGTGAGCTTTATGTTGGCAGCAGGGAATTCCAATGCCGATGCATGTAATAGCTCTCCAGCGCGTGAGCCAAGCGGTGTTACCGTGGGCTCTACCACCAGCAGCGATAGCCGCTCAAGCTTCTCAAACTGGGGTAGCTGTGTCGATGTGTTTGCACCGGGCTCTCAAATCAAGTCAGCATGGTATGACGGTGGCTATCGCACCATCAGCGGGACATCGATGGCGACCCCTCATGTTGCGGGCGTGGCGGCTTTATATTTGCAAGAAAACAGCAACCTATCTCCTGCGCAAGTAGCAAGCTTGATCAGTAATCGTGCCAGCGTGGGTAAGATCAGTGACACGCGCGGAACGGTTAATAAATTGCTCTATAGCCAAGCTGATAGTGGCTGTGAGCCGGATTGCGGCCCGACGCCGGGTCCCGAAGGTGAGCTTAAAAATGGTCAGCCTGTTACGGGCATCTCTGGTGGGCAAGGAGCGCAACGCTTTTTCTACGTGGATGTAGAAGCCGGTCAGCGCCTGAGCGTGAATATCAGCGGTGGGTCGGGTGATGCAGACTTATATGTTCGCTATGGTGCTAAACCGACGCTGTCGAGCTGGGACTGTCGTCCATACAACTATGGCAACAGTGAAGTGTGCACGGTGCAGAGCACCCAGAAGGGACGTTATCATGTCATGTTAAATGGTTATACAGCCTTTAGCGGTGTAAGCGTCACAGCACGATATTAGTAGCTGGTGCGCGCAGTTGGCGCGACCATGATGACTCATACTAATCAGACAGCGCGGCAATCGCCGCGCTTTTTTTGTGCGCGCCTATTGGCTGTATTGGGTTAAACAATCGCACAGTAACGAGATAAAGCCTTCACGGTTCACCTTCATCGCCACATCAGCGTTAGCGGCGTGACCCGTCACTCGATAGCGATCAACCACAGTCATTCCGGTGGTGAGTTTGCCTTGTGTTTCTATATCCACCCATACGGATTCACAATCGAACAACTCAGGTTTGACGAGCCAAGCAATCGTGCAAGGATCGTGGAGGGGCGACCCGTCGAGTTGCCACTTAGGATCGCGGTGATAACACATAAAGAATTCCAGCCAACCCGCGACAGTTTGTGCCACGGGATTACCAATGGCGCGGATCGTGGCGACGTCGGCATCTTTGACCAAGGCTTGGTGGGTCACATCCAAGCCAAACATGGTGATAGGGATCCCTGAGTGGAACACACGGTGAGCGGCTTCAGGGTCAACATAAATATTAAACTCAGCAGCGGGGGTCCAATTCCCCAAGGTGACCCCTCCGCCCATAAGAACGATGCGCTTGATGCGATTGGCGAGGTGCGGATAAGTTGCAAGCAATAGCGCGACATTGGTTAGCGGACCGGTGGCGACGACGGTTATTGGTTGATGGCTAGCTTCTAACAAGCGTGCCATCACACTGATGGCATTATCGGGTTGAGCGTCCATCGCGGGTGCTGGTAGTTCAGGGCCATCAAGGCCTGATTCACCGTGGACATTATTCGCCACCACAAGGTCGCGCAGCAGAGGCTTATGGGCTCCCCCTGCGACAGGAATGTCGTGGCGATTTAATAAGGTGAGGATCCGTCTAGCGTTGTAAAGCGTCTTATCCAGCGTTTGATTGCCGGCACAGGTGGTAATGGCCTTAATAGTGAGCTGATCGAGTGCACAAGCCATCACCAGCGCGATGGCATCATCGTGTCCCGGATCGCAATCAATGATAATAGGTTCACCCATTGCACACTCCTTTTTATTGTGTGTTCGGTTGCTGCGTTTCGCGGTCTGGCGTTGGCAGTGATTGTGCTGATTGGAGCCAGCCGCTCATTTCATGATTTGATCACGCTACGTGTGATTTCGACTGGTGACTGTGAGCTAGCTCGTTCTATTGAGATTGGCTGGGTGAGGTTTGTAACAAATGAAAAAGATATCATCAAAAATGTGATTCCTAGAGTAACATTATGTCAACATGCCATGAACGAAAATGTGGTAGTTACATCATTTTGCAAACAATCCAATCAATCTAAACATTGGTAATAATTTGGTTTTTTAATCCAAATAAAAGCCATTAATTTAGAATAATATGTTGGTTATTAAAAATATTTCCAGTTTATGTGACAAGTTTTTAACAAAACAATTAGTACATATATCTATTACATCTATGTGATATATCCGGTCGAACTCGATACTATGCAACCGCACAAAATATTATAAATAAGAGAGTTTGACGTGAACCAAACTATAGAAGTCTCCGAAAAGAGTGTATCCACTCGCTGGACCCAACATGACACCCACTGGGCGCTCAGCCTATTTGGCACCGCTGTCGGTGCTGGGATCCTGTTCCTTCCCATTAACCTTGGTATGGGTGGGATTTGGCCGTTAATCATCATGGCGGTGCTTGCTTTCCCCATGACCTTTATGGCACACCGCGGGCTTGCACGTTTTGTGCTCTCCTCTCGCCATAAAGATGCAGATTTTACCGATGTGGTCGCCGAGCATTTTGGTGCCAATGCGGGCCGGATGATCTCGGTGTTGTATTTCCTTTCTATCTTCCCCATTTTATTGATATACGGCGTCGGATTAACCAATACGGTAGACAGCTTTTTAGTCAATCAACTGGGATGGGTATCCCCTAATCGTATCTTATTATCTGGTGTGTTAGTGGCGGGCATGATTGCGATCATGCTGGGTGGAGAGCGCCTCATGCTGCGCGCTTTCGCCGCTATGGTGTACCCCTTGGTGGCTATTTTGGCATTTTTGTCGTTTTATCTTGTGCCATCGTGGCAAACGCCTAACTTGAGCCTACCGCCGATGGGCGAGCTAGGCATGAACCTGTGGCTTGCGGTGCCTGTGGTGATTTTCTCGTTTAGTCATGCAGCGGCGATTTCAAGTTTTGCTAACATTCAACGTCGCCACTATGGCAATGATGCACAAGGTAAGTCAGAGCAAATTCTTAAGCGCGCGGGCGTGATGTTAGTTGCTTTTGTGCTTTTGTTTGTCTTCTCGTGCGTGCTGACACTCACGCCAGCACAAATGGCGGAAGCGAAAGCGCAAAATGTGTCTGTGCTTTCTTACCTTGCTAACGTCACCCACAACCCCTTTATCGGTACACTGGGCCCGCTTGTCGCATTTATTGCGATTACATCGTCGTTTTTAGGGCATTTCCTTGGCGCGCGTGAAAGCTTGAACGGTTTGGTAACCAAACATAGCAAGCTGACCTACAAGCAAGCGGATAAGCTGGGTGTTGTGGTGATGTTCTTTGCCATCTGGTGGTGTGCAGTGATTAACCCCAGCATTCTTGACATGATGGGGGCATTATCAGGCCCTGTGATTGCGATGATCCTCTTTATTATGCCCACTGTCGCGGCCTACAAAGTCAAAGCATTGGCGCAGTATCGCGGTAAAGTCGGCACTTACTTTATCTTTGTCACCGGTATGCTGGCAATTTCAGCGCTGCTCTATAACCTGATGGGTTGAGTCAGTACGCTGTCGCTCGACGAAAAGCGCCTTAGGGCGCTTTTTTATTAGCTCTACTTATGTATTTCTAGTGAATATCTTATCCGAATCGATATGCGCGCATCCTTTAGTAGTGACAGATAAAACTAATAAAATCAGCCGTTAGCGTCACAATCGTCACGATTTAGTTTGGCTTAATTTGTTAGGTTTTGAGTCAGCCCATATTATGTAAATCCCATTTCTCTTCTTGCACAATAGGTTGATAATTATCAACTTTCATTTCTGTGTCTGCCTTGATGATAAGCCCAATGTTGATTGAGCATGAGGGCGGTTTATGACACATCCAACCGAAACAGACAGACAAGTGACATGGGGGTGTTACTTGGCATTGATCTTCGCGATCGTATTTTTCTCGGGGTTGTTGCAATCCAATCAATGGTACGGCGTGTTTGATTTTACTACTTTGAACGGATCCTTCGGGCAGGTGGCTTATCAAGCGACAGCGGAGGCCGATGGCACGGTGGAGGTGGCAACGACGTCACTTCGCGGCAAAGGCGGGAGTGGTGCGCGAGACGGTTTTATTTTTGCGCTGACCCTTATTCCCACGGTGATGTTCGCACTCGGTATGATCAGTGTGCTTGAGCACTATGGGGCACTTGATGCCGCGCGCAGACTCTTAACCCCACTATTGAAACCCGTATTGGGCATTCCCGGCAACTCAGGATTGGCATTAATTGCCTCTATGCAGAGTACAGATGCGGGGGCGGCGATGACGCGTCAACTCAAAGATGAAGGTTACTTGACCAAACGGGAAACGGATGTGTTCACCATGTTTCAGTTCACGGCTGGGGCAACCATCGTCAACTTTTTCTCATCAGGTGCCGTGCTATTTACGCTGACGCTGTCAGATGGCTCGTTAGCCGTGACCTCGTCGATTGGTCTCGCGATTGGTGTGATCTTCTTGTTTAAGTTCATCGGCGCCAATGTATTTCGTGTCTACCTCAATATCACCGAGGGTAAAGGGCCACAGCGAGACAAGTCTCAATCCTATCAAGAGGAGCACGCGTCATGACTCATTCTTCCAGCAGTAAACCCATGATCACTGACATCTTTGTCGAAGGGGCAAAAAAAGGTTGGCACATTGCAACGACGTCGACAGTTCCTAATGTGGTCATGGCGTTTGTGATTATTAAGGCGCTGCAAATCACCGGGTTATTAGGCTTGATGGGTGAGGTGTTTTCGCCTGTGATGGCGGTATTTGGCTTACCCGGCGAAGCCGCGGCCGTGTTAATGGGGGCATGGATGTCAATGGGAGGCGCGGTTGGTGTGGTGATCACCTTGTTTGACCAAGGCATTCTCACCGGCACCCACATTGCGATTTTAGTCCCCGCTATCTATTTAATGGGCTCACAAGTGCAATACATCGGCCGAGTAATGGGCCCGATTGGTACCGAAGGCCGTTATATTCCCATCATGGTTGGCATTTCGATTCTGAATGCTTTTGGTGCGATGTGGGTAATGAATCTTTTACTTTAGGAGGCATGATGATGTTTTCTTTGCAACGCTACTTGGATGAGTTAGCGCCTCTGGTGAATGTCGACTGTGGCACGTTCCAGCGCGACGGCATTGAGGTGATTGCAGCCTTGATGGCTGATAAGTATGAAAAAATGACAGGCTGGCACATTAAGCGTGTCGATTGTGGTGAGGCAGGGGTTGGATTAGAGATCAGAAACCAGCCCACTGATCCGCATATTGATGTGATGATGATTGGCCATATGGATACTGTGTTTCCAAAAGGGACGGCGGCTGAGCGTCCGATGCATGTGGAGGATGGCTTTGCCTACGGCCCGGGTGTATCCGATATGAAATCGGGCTTGTTGAATATCGTGTATGCATTGCGCGCATTACCACAAGCAGAACGTGATGCACTCAGCATTTGCATTTGTATGAATCCCGATGAGGAAGTGGGCTCGATACATTCTAGTGACTGGTTGGAATCCGTTGCACGCGATGCACGTTATGTGCTGGTGGCAGAGGCCGCGCGGGCTGATGGCGGTTTAGTGAAAGCGCGTAAAGGCATGGCACGGTATAAAATAGCCATATCAGGCCGTGCGGCGCACGCGGGGAATGAACCAGAGAAAGGACGTAGCGCGATCACAGAGTTGGCTCACTGGCTGGTGACGCTCGATAGTATGAAAGATCTTGAGGCCGGCACCAGTATTAATGCGGGTGTGATTGAAGGTGGAGCGGGAGCAAATATTGTGGCCGCGCATGCATCGGCACTGGTTGATATTCGGTTTTGGGATAACACCGCCTATGATGCGCTCGATCAGGCCATTCAAGCCCGCGCCTCTCATCCTTACACGCCTGATGTCACCATTGAATTGGTCCGTGAAGCTTACAAACCGGCAATGGTTCCGACGCCTGAAACAGAGCACTTGATGGGGCTTGTCGAAGCGGCTGCCTTTGATGAAGATGTTCCAATTCATTGGAAAGCGGTAGGTGGCGGATCTGATGCGAATAATACCGCTGCCATTGGGATCCCCAGTTTGGATGGTTTTGGGCCTGTTGGGGCGAATTTCCACAGTGACGACGAATACCTTCAACTGGATTCGGTGGAGCCCAGAATACGTTTACTCACACGTGTATTGTCTCGGCTCGCTGAGCAAAAAAATCACTAGTTACCCCGTCGGCGGCGACAAACAGGTGGCCGCCTTTTGCTCATTGCGAGCAGCGTTATCTCACCGTATGAGGACAATCGTCGTAACGGCTAATCAGAGCCAGTTTTGCGGTTAAATAACATTGAGTACGGCGCAGTGCTTGCCTTGCTTTTTGGCTTGGTACATCGCTTTATCTGCTGCGACGATCTCGCTATCGCTGAGCCCATCAGGATAATAGGCCACGCCTAGGCTGATCGTCACAGGCGTGGGATGATTAAAGCGCGCGAGGCTTTGTCGCGCAATTTCATCACACAATAACCGCGCTTGTGATAGTGCTCGTTCGGCACTGGAAAAGGGATGAAGAACCCCAAATTCCTCACCGCCAATACGTGCAAGGACTGCATCATTGGGCAGCAGACTTTTGGCTGTTTCTGCGACAAAGCAGATCACCTCGTCACCATGTGCGTGACCAAATCCGTCGTTAAAGGCTTTGAAATCATCAATGTCAAAGACCATCAGTGCCATGTTTTTGGGCTCTCCTTGTTTGTCTTTTAAACACTGATAAAAAAAGCGTCGGTTATATAGCTGTGTCAATGAGTCAGTGACGGCTTGTTCTTGAAGCTGGCCATTAGCGATTTGTAGCGCGCGCGTTTTTTGGCGAACATTACGTTTAAGCAGCAAAATATAACTGACCACGATCAAGACGCCGAGAGTGATCAGTGTGGGAAACAGGTAAGCGGGATAAACGGTCTCAACGTCATAGTAAACCCAACGGTTGAGGAGTTGGCGTTTGGTATCATCATCCAGCCAGTTAAATTTATTACTTACTTGATTGAGCAAAGCCGTATTGCCTTTGGCAAATCCTGCATATAGGGTCTCGGTATAAAGATGGCGAACCGGAATAAAAAGATTTTGATTGGTGGTGGTGTAAAGATGATAATTCGCGACTTGTAAATCAGCGACGAAAGCTTTTAGCTCACCGGATAACGCCGCATCAAGCATTGCTTGGTTGTTGGGGAAAAGGCGTAATGAAACCAAAGGAAATGCCGTTTCCATAAACTCTTGCTCGTACCCACCTTTTACCACGCCAATCACATTGTCTGTTTCACCAGCAAGCACATAGTCAGCGGATGTGCCCATCATGGATTGACTGAAAAAAACCTGTGTGTCGATGGCAAAAAGCGGCGTGCCGAAATCCATGAATGTGAGGCGTTCTGGCGACTGCAATAAGCCTGCGTGTACATCGGCTTGCCCAGAACGCACCAAGTCAATGGAGGTTTGCCAATCGGTCAGTAAAAACTCAATGTCATAGCCATTGCGGGTACCGAACTCTTGCCAAAAATCAATCAAAATACCTTTGGGCTCTTGGTTGCGGTCGAGGTACGAAAATGGCCGCCATGAATGAGAGTTAGCCACTTTTAGCGTTGGCTTTTTTGCCTGTTCTGTGTCGCTATGAGCCGCAAAGGACGCTGGGCTCGACAAGATGGCCAAACAGAAGACTAACGTGAAAACGACGCGCTGGGACCACAGCAAATAAGCACCCGGCTTCCACATAGATCCTATCCTTATCTTAAGAAAATCTGATTCACCACAACATGGATGAATGCACTATAAACAGTATATGAACAAAATAAATACTTGGTGGAGAGGATTGGCGTTTATTGGTGGCGCTATTCACAGAAGGAAAAGAGGCAGGATGAAATGGAAGGGCGATGGCCCACGCAAATGCGGCGGGCCATCGGTTTAGTTAAGCCGCTACGGCTTGGACGAGACGCGCAATCTCGTCCCATTTTTTAGCATCAATGAGCGTCGTGGGCACCATCCAAGTGCCACCGCATGCCAGCACTTTGGGTAAGGCGAGATAATCGCTCACATTCTCTTCACTCACGCCGCCGGTTGGCATAAAACTGACAGGATACACCGCGGAGAGCGCTTTTAACATCGCAATGCCGCCTGACGCTTCCGCGGGGAAAAACTTCATGGTATCCAGCCCAAGCGACATGGCTTGCTCGACTAAACTGGGATTGTTGATCCCAGGGATGATAGGAATACCACGCTGTTGGCAATGTTCTACCGTGATGGGATTCAGTCCAGGGCTAACAATAAAGTCCGCTCCCGCATCTATCGCGGCGTCGACTTGCGCGGGTGTGAGCACTGTTCCGGCACCAATCAGCATCTCGGGATACGCATCGCGCATTTGACGGATAGCGTTTGCGGCTGCATCAGTACGAAAAGTAATTTCGGCGCAGGGTAGGCCGTTATCGACCAAGGTTTTGGCGAGCGGTACGGCATCTTCCGCATGATTAATCGCAATTACCGGCACGATACGTATCGCCTTAAGGCGTTGATTCAGGTCAGTCATGAAGATCCCTTACAGTAAAACGCTTAACAGCGCTACGATAACAAACGCGATGGTTCCGAGCAGGGTTTCCATCACAGTCCAAGTTTTAAGTGTGGTTTTTTCATCCATTTCGAGCAGGCGCGACACCAACCAAAAGCCCGAGTCGTTGAAATGCGATAAAACGGTTGCTCCACCTGCAATCGCAATGACAATAAAACATAAATCCAATTGAGATAAACCCACAGTATGCGACACGGTGGGCGCAATGAGTGCGGCCGTAGTAGTCAGCGCGACGGTGGCGGAGCCTTGTGCAACGCGCAAGCAGGTGGCAATCACGAACGCGGCCAAAATGATTGGCATACCCGTGTCTGATAGCATGGTGGCAAGTGCCTGACCGATACCGCTCGCGCGCAAGACACCCCCAAACATGCCGCCGGCGCCGGTCACCAGAATGACGGCACAAATTGGCGCTAACGAATCAGAGCACAGCTTTTCCATTTTACTCTTACCCAGCTTTTGGCCGAAGACCAGCAAACAGGTCAATAGGGTGATGAGCAGTGCAACGGGTGTTTTACCCAGCATACGCAAAAAGCCGACCCAAGCACTCTCCCCGTTGACTATACCCGCTACGCTCAGCGCGTTCAGGCCAGTATCAAGGAAAATGAGCAGCACTGGGAGCAATAAAATCATTAATACAGTTGAAAAGGCGGGGTAATCCTTTTTGCTTTTAAACATGACTTCGGTGTTTAAAAACGCTTTCGCGAGGGGGATATTGAATTTCTTACCCGCATACAAGCCAAATAAATACCCCCCTAAATACCAAGTGGGGAGCGAAACTAGCAGCCCGACGACGAGAAGTAGGCCCATGTCGGCGCCGAGTAAATCGGAGGCAGCAACCGGACCGGGATGTGGCGGAACGAAGGTATGCATAACCGCAAACGCCCCTGCGACGGGAAGAGCATACTTTATGGGGGAGCCACCTAAGCGTTTCGCGACACTAAACATGATGGGCATCATCACAATTAGCCCCGCGTCAAAAAAGATAGGAAAACCGAACAGTAACGAGGCGATCCCGAGTGCAAAGGGAGCACGCGCTTCGCCAAACCGAGCGATCAGGGTATCGGCGAGCACATTCGCACCACCGGTGACTTCGAGGAGCTTCCCGATCATCGCGCCAAGCCCGACCAGTAAAGCGACCGATGCTAGGGTGCCGCCAAAGCCGCTCATCATGGTTGGTACCACCTTATCGACAGGGATCCCTGTGGCCAATGCGGTACCTAAACTGACTAGCGTAAGTGATGCAAACGCATGCACCTTCAGCTTCATTATTAGGAGTAATAACAGTGCGATAGCGCCCAATGCTATCAAGAGTAGGGTAGTGGGTTCAGGGCTTTGTGCGAGTAGTTCCATGGCTCACCTCTTCCGACCAGGATGTTTGTGTCAAACTTCACAAATCTCATAGTTACCGGTAACATGTTACCGGTAACCACACTAAGATAAAGACAATTATTGAATGCGTTATCAAAAATGAGATCTGGTTAAAATCTCGCTAAGGAGTCGGTATGGCAATTGGCAGTGTGATTGTGATGGGCGTCAGTGGCTCGGGAAAAAGCACCCTAGGCGTGAAATTGGCAGCGCGCTTGAAGGCCAAATTCATCGATGGTGATGACCTGCATCCACGGGCAAATATCGAGAAAATGGCAAGTGGGCAGCCGCTTGATGATGATGACCGCACGCCATGGCTATGCCGGATCCGTGACGCTGCTTTTAGTCTCGAACACAAACAAGAATATGGGGTGATTGTATGCTCTGCCTTGAAGCGTCGTTATCGCGATCTCATTCGTGAGGGCAATCAGAACGTCACTTTTTTGTTTCTCGACGGCGATTATGCACTGATCCTCGCAAGACTCAGAGCGCGCAAAGGGCATTTTATGAAAACCCATATGCTGGATAGCCAGTTTGCGACGTTGGAGGCGCCGGGTGACGATGAGCCTGATGTTGTCCGCGTTGCCATTGATGCAGACATCGATACTGTGGTGACACGTGCCGTGCACGCCCTAGTAGCCATGGAGGATCGGAAATGACACACCCGACTTTAATGGCCGTGACAGAGGCGTTACGCCAGCGCAGCCAACCGACGCGCACCGCGTTTTTGCGTCAGACTCAACAGCAAGCTGATACAGGGAAAGCGCGCACCACCCTATCTTGCGGCAACATGGCTCACGCCGTGGCGGCGTCGTGTCAACAAGATAAACAACATATGCTGGATATGACCACCGCCAATGTGGCGATTATCAGCGCCTATAACGATATGCTTAGCGCGCACGCGCCCTATGCTCACTACCCTGAACAAATCAAAGCGGCGCTTCAACCTTTGGGCCACACGGCGCAAGTTGCAGGATGTGTGCCCGCGATGTGTGATGGTGTTACACAGGGCCAGCCGGGAATGGAAATGTCCTTGTTTTCACGTGATGTGATTGCTCAGGCAACCGCGATATCGCTGAGTCATAACGTATATGATGCAACATTGCTGCTTGGCGTCTGTGATAAAATTGCACCCGGGCAATTGATGGGAGCGCTCGCTTATGCCCATTTGCCGACCTTATTTGTACCCTCCGGCCCAATGGCCTCGGGGACAAGTAACGAAGAAAAAGTCGCGGTGCGCCAAGCCTATGCGGCAGGCAATCTTGGCAAAGAAGCTTTATTGACCATGGAATGCCAAGCTTATCATAGCTCGGGAACCTGTACCTTCTATGGCACGGCCAACACCAACCAACTGGTGCTTGAAGCCATGGGATTGATTCTTCCCGGTGCGGCGTTTGTCGCCCCCAACTCAGTATTACGCCAAGCGCTGACCCGCTATGCGGCAACAGCGTTAGCTTCCCAATGTGCGGGAAGTACGAATTACCGACCACTCGCCGATGTGGTGACCGAAAAAAGCGTGGTAAACGGTGTGGTCGCGTTGTTGGCCTCGGGCGGCAGCACCAACCATACGATTCACTTGGTGGCGATGGCGCGTGCCGCTGGCATCATCCTAACCTGGGAAGATATGGATGCGCTTTCTCATGTTGTGCCCTTACTGGCTCGGGTCTACCCCAATGGACCCGCTGATATTAATGCCTTTGAGGTGGCAGGGGGCGTGCCCACGCTGATGGCGCATCTGCATTCGCTTGGGTTACTGCATGCGGACACTGTACCTGCTATCGGCCAGTTTAGCGACCAGCTGACCACACCACGATTAGATAAGGGGCAGCTTGTTTGGGAAACTGCCACCCCATCAACCGATACAGCGGTCATCGCCCAGCCCGGTTCACACTTCAGTGCAACCAGTGGTTTGCGCATGCTGTCTGGCAATATGGGTAATGCAGTGATCAAAGTCTCTGCCGTGGATCCTGCGCACCGTGTGGTATGTGCGCCCGCGCGGGTGTTTGATTGTCAGCACCAAGTCGAGCAGGCTTATCAGCGTGGTGAGCTCAACCAAGATGTGATTGTGGTGGTGCGTTTTAATGGCCCCGCCGCGAATGGCATGCCAGAGCTGCATAAGCTCATGCCTATTCTTGGCAATGTGCAAAAAATGGGTTATCAGGTCGCATTGGTGACAGATGGTCGGTTGTCGGGCGCATCGGGCAAGGTCCCTGCGGCGTTGCACGTCTGTCCTGAAGCCATGCATGGCGGTGCATTGGCGGGTGTGCAAGACGGCGATCTGATCACATTGGACGCGAAGGCTGGCGAGTTGACTTGCCATGCTGATTTATCTCAGCGTCCCGTAGCAGAGCCGCCTCAAGCGAGCCATACATGGGGACGTGATTGGTTTGCTGCGGTGCGCCATCAGGTATCACGCGCTGACGAGGGAGCGAGCTATTTATTCTCGTGATCGCCTAGTTAACGGCGATGGTTATAAGCTGCCGCCGCTTGTGATGGTGTGTGGAACAGCTTGTATTTTTTCGGAGATAGTTTCGCCGCTTAACGCTTGAATCAACAGTGTCGCAGCGCGCTCACCAATCAAATCACGCGGCGTCGCGACGCTCGTCAGTGTAGGACTGACCACAGTGCCAATATCGAGCGCATTGTAACCAACAATACTGAGGGTTTGTGGAACAGCAATGCCTTTGGCATGACACGCGAGTAACGCACCAACGGCGAGGTCATCATTAGTACAAAACAGCCCGTCACAGTTGGGATACTGAGCCAAGGTTTGGTTAAGTAAGGTTTCGCCCAAGCTAAATGAAGAATGCTCTTCGGTGGCAACACAGCGGGGGGTGAGTCCTGCCTGTATCATCGCGCGTTCGTACCCTTGTTGCCGCAGCTGAGTACGGGTATCTAACCGAGCCGCCAAGTACACGACCTGTGTTTTCCCTTTATTGATCATGGCTTGAACCGCATCATAAGCGGCTTGCCCATGATCAAGCCCAACGGCCATATCAATTGGCTTTTCTGGAAGCTCCATTGTCTCTACCACAGGAACAGCGGCAGTCTTTAGCATTTGTAACGTGCGTGGGGTGTGGTTAGTTTCAGTGAGGATCAAACCATCCACTTGATAAGACAGCAAAGAGGCAATTTTCTCTTCCTCTGCCTGTTCGCTATAACCGGCGTGCGTAATCAAAATGTCGTAACCATGCGCTTTGGTGACGCGCTCAATTCCCTGTACTAAATGAGCAAAGACTTGGTTAGACAGCGAGGGCAGCACAATACCAATGGCTTTACTTGATGATTTAGACAGCATCGCGGGGACGCGATTTTGAATGTACCCCAACTCTTCAATCACCGCCGCAATTTTGTCGCGTGTCGCGGGCGCGACTGACTCCGGATTACGCATATAGCGAGAGACTGTCATTTTGGTCATCCCAACGCGATCGGCAATATCTTGTAAAGTAGCGCGATTTCTTTTGTCTTTCATCTCAATGCACTAGCTGAAAATGTTACTTGTAACATTAGAGCAATCCCACGTCGGATAAGCAAGCAAAAAGGGATGAGATGTTATCGTTCAGAGAGGGTAAAGCGGTTAGGAGAAAGAATCCCCAGGCCCGTGTATTTCAAGCGCCTTGGAAAACCTGATGCTTACCAATATCGAGCTGGCTAGCAGACTTCGAGCACAGGCCTCGACTTATTGTGTTATTTGCGAAACGATCCGAGTACGCACTGATGGCTTAAAATTTGTCCATCTAAGGTGCTGTGATAGCCAATTGACGAATTCGCTGATTAAATATGCATACATATTCACTGACACCATTATTATTAACATGGAATATGAACAAGACTATCATAGGTTATGTCAAAAAATTGGGTCAAAGAGAATGGAAAGTGGAAATGAGTGAGCTCAATAGCAGTTCTGAGTTACGCCTCAAAGTGCTGAAAGGATTGAGCCTAGGGGTGGGTGGTTTAGCGGTTTTGGTGGCGATCGGTAATGTTCTTGTTAGTCAAAGCTATATCTATGCCTCTTTTGTGATGCTGTACGCGCTTTACTCTTGGCATGTATATCGACAGACCGCTAAAACGACCATTTTTAATGGCCACAAATACATCATGTCGGCCAGCTTGACACTATTGGTGATCGTGGGAACTTTCCTAAAGCCAACGGCCTCTGGTGTATTTTTTTGGACGCTAGTTTTCCCTATTATTTATTACTTGCTGTTGGGCAATAAAGCAGGTTTTATTGCTACCGTATGCCTATTTGTTGTTCAAATGAGCAATATCGCCTTTCAGTTTTATGCCGAGCAGTATTTCGATATGTTGACGATGATGCTCAACTTTTCGTTTTGTTACGTCACTATTGCCATCGTTTCACATGTCTATGAAATTAATCGCGTATTAGCGGAAAACAAGCTGAGTAAACTGGCCACGTGTGACCCGCTAACTGGAGCCAATAATCGCCTTGCGTTGAAGCATCGTTATCAAGCATTACAAGATCAGCAGACAGCGTTTCACCTGTTAGTGCTAGATATTGATCATTTTAAAGCGGTTAATGATGAATATGGCCACGACGGCGGTGATGTCGTGCTGAAGGCGGTAGTGAACACCATGGTCGATGCCGCAGGAGGTGATAATGTCTTTCGGCAAGGGGGTGAAGAATTCTGTATTCTCCTCGAGAACGTTACTCGCCATGATGCACTGGCGGTAGCAGAGCGAATCCGTAAGGAAATAGAGCATAGTCCAGTTGTTTACCAGCAACGCGCCATCCCTGTTACGGTCAGTATCGGTATCACCCAGAGCGAGGCATCCAAAGGTGTCCAAGACATCAACCGGCAAGCGGATGCGAATTTGTATGCGGCGAAAGCAGGTGGTCGGAATAAAGTGGTGGCATGAAAGGGTTAAGGCGTCACTTTGCCTCGCAGGGCTTTGGTTTGGCTTTTGCGTTTCTTGGCGTCTACGCGGCGCCGCTGTGAGGCCTTGGTAGGCTTGGTGGGTTTACGTTTTTTCTGCTCTACCATCGCGCTTTTGATTAACGCCTGTAAGCGCTCTAGCGCATCTTCTCGGTTTAGCTCTTGAGTGCGATAGTTTTGCGCTTTTATTACCACGACGCCTTCTTTGGAGATACGCGAATCAGCCAGAGCCATTAATCGAGCTTTGTAGGCATCAGGCAGTGACGAGGCTTGGATGTCAAAGCGCAGATGAATGGCGCTCGATACCTTGTTGACGTTTTGCCCGCCTTTCCCTGCGGCGCGAATAGCCGTGAGCTCAATCTCATTGTCGGGAATCGCTACCTTATTCGATAGGGTGAGCATACAACCTCTCATGTATAAAGAAAGGGCGCAGTGTACCCAGAATAAGGCCTGCGGCGCAAATAGACCGGCAGGCCAGGGCGGCTGAGTCCGAGCGTTAGGGGAGATCAAACACCAGAGCTTGGCTGGTTTCATTGCTCTTATTACTGAAGGTTACATGAGGGATATCTTCAATTTTTGCGCCATCACCGGGGGCCAGAGATGTCGTTTCAACGTCGAGCGTGCCCGCGACCTGATGCACATAGGCATGTCGTCCAGCCTCCAATGGCAAGGTGACCGATTCACTGGGCGGTAGAATAAGCTGTAGCAAACGCGCATCTTGTTTGATGTGTAAGGTGCCATCTTCCCCTGTTGGGGTCGCGATAACGGTAAAGCCAGCCTGCTTACCAAAATCTTTTTGCTGATAGCCCGGCTCTCCGCCTTGCTCATTGGGCTCAATCCAGATTTGCAGAAAGCGTAAGGCTTGGGTTGACGAGGCATTATACTCACTATGATAAATACCGCGCCCCGCCGACATCAGCTGGAACTCACCAGCGGGTAGGGTTTGTCGGTTGCCTTGGCTATCTTTGTGTTCGATTTCCCCTTCCAGCACCAGACTGATGATTTCCATATCACGGTGTCCGTGGGTATCAAAGCCTGCGGCGGGCGACACGATATCATCATTGATCACACGCAGTGCAGAGAAGCCCATATGATGGGGATCGTAATAGCTACCAAATGAAAAAGTATGGCGACTTTGTAGCCAGCCAAAGTTGGCCTGACCGCGATCGCTGGCATGACGGATGGTAATCATAATGCTTCTCCTCACTGATTTGATGTTGAACAGCGGTAACGCTGAACAATAGATGCAGTGTAGAAACAAAAACGCCGTGCGAACACGGCGTAACATTGAGCATCTTGTTCTAAAAAGCTGAATAACCCTGGCTTAAAAACGCACTACAAGGTTTTGTGTGGTCCAAAGCACTCATAATGGAACTGTTCGTCAGGCACGCCAAGCTCGCGAAGTTGCGCTTGAATATGGCGCATAAAGCCAACTGGGCCGCAGAGATACACCTGTACCGCGGCTGGACTGAACGTATCGCTTACCGCAGTGAGATCCATCCATCCGGTGTGATCAAAGTCTTGTCCAAGCGTATCCGTGGGTTGAGGTTGGTTATACCAAATGTGCGTCTGAATATGCGCGTGCTGACGCGCGAGGGTGCGGACAGAATGATTGAAAGCATGCAGTTTGCCGTTCTCGGTAGCATGCAGCCAAGTGACGGGCGCGTCATGTTCGGTCAGGCTTTCCAGCATCGCCAACATTGGCGTTACGCCCACCCCGCCAGAAATTAATACCACGGGTGCATCTTGATCCACGTTCAGTTTGAGATCGCCCGCTGGTGGGGTGAGCATCACAGTGCCCCCAACGGCCAACTCATTATGTAAGTAATTGGAGACTTGACCTTGTGGCTCCCGTTTTACCGAGATCTGATAATGCTGGCCGTTAGGTGCATGTGACAAACTGTACTGGCGAATTTCTTGATGTTCAAAGCCGGTATGATTCACGACAATGCCAATGTATTGCCCAGCTGTAAACGGCGCGACGGGCTGTCCGTCTTGAGGGGCAAACACAAAACTGGTGACTTGTTCGCTCTCGGGGCGTTTTTCAATCAACGTAAATGCTCTCTGCCCTTGCCAGCCACCGATTTGGGCGTGGCTATCGTCATAAAGCTGCTGCTCTTTGGCGATAAATACATCCGCGAGCACTTGATAGGCTTCAGCCCACGCATCGAGCGCGGCTTGTCCCGGCGAAAGTAGCTCATCAATGGTGGCCAATAAATGCTGACCGACAATCGGATAGTGCTCAGCTTGGACCAGCAAGCTGGTGTGTTTGTGAGCAATCTTCTCTACCGCACCCAATAAGGCAGGCAAGTTGTCAATGTTCTGTGCATAGGCACAAATCGCGTTAAACAGTGCTTCCCGCTGATCGCCATTTTGCTGATGGCGGAGGTTAAAAATGTCCTTTAACTCGGGGTGATGGTGGAACAGCCGTTGGTAAAAGTGGGTTGTGAGCTTCGGGCCAGTTTCGGCGAGCACAGGGGCAGTTGATTTAACAATATCAATGGTTTGTTGGCTTAACATTAGCGTCTCTCTAAACATGTATATTTAATGCATGTTTTAAGTTGTATCTCAAATATATCTTTTAATCAATAGAAGACTTACAATTTGGCGTAGAAGCAAGAGGCACATATGCAACTAACCAGCTTTACAGACTACGGACTTCGCACGTTGATTTTTCTGGCCTCCTTGCCAGAGGGTGAGCTCACCAACATTACCGAGGTGACACGCTTGTTTGGGGTGTCGCGCAATCATATGGTGAAAGTCATCAACCGTTTAGGGCAGTTGGGATATATTCAAACGGTGCGCGGAAAGAACGGGGGGATTCGTCTACTGCAAGCGCCGACCGCGATCACGGTGGGGCAAGTCGTACGCGATCTTGAACCGTTGGAACTCGTCAATTGCTCGGTTGAGTTTTGTCATATCACTCCAGCGTGCCGCTTAAAAGAGCGTTTAGCGAAAGCCAAACAAGCCTTTTTAAAGGAGTTGGATGCATGCACCATCGATGCGCTTATCAACGACAATCGCGAGTTAATGATCCTGCTAACCCGCCCCTAAATGTGCAAGGACCGCACTAAGTAGAGCTTATGGCCAATTCCGCTTCAACACACACCGCCTCGACACCATCTGCTTCAAGTCGCAACAGTAAAAACCTGACAGTTCTGTGGGAGCTGATTGCGTTTGTTCGTCCTTATCGCTGGCAAGTGAGTGCGGCCTTGCTGGCCTTAGTGTTTACCGCATCACTAACGCTGTCGGTTGGACACGGCGTTCGGCTTTTGATCGACCAAGGCTTTGCACAGCAATCACTGGTTGAGCTGGGGAATGCGGTACAGTTTATTTTGCTGATCACGGTATTAATCGCGATCGGTACCTTCTTCCGCTTCTATCTGGTGTCATCGGTAGGTGAACGGGTCAGTGCCGATATTCGCCAAGCAGTGTTTGATCATGTAATTGGCTTACATCCGAGCTATTTTGAAACCCACGGTAGTGGCGAAATCATGTCGCGGATCACCACAGATACCAGCTTGCTGCAAAATATTATCGGTTCCTCCTTCTCCATGGCGATGCGTAGTGCGCTGATGTGTGTGGGCGCCATCATCATGCTGTTTGCCACCAATATTAAATTGACCTTGATTGTGCTGGCCTCCGTGCCTTTTATTTTGGTGCCAATACTTATCTATGGCCGTCGTGTGCGGGCGTTGTCGCGGCAAAGCCAAGATTCGATGGCGGATGTGGGTAGCTATGCCGGTGAAGCCATCACCAATATTAAAACCGTGCAAAGCTTCGCGGTAGAAGATCACGCTAAAGCCGCATTTGGGCAAGAGGTGGAGCGTGCCTATCAGATTGGGCGCGAGCGCGTGAAACAACGAGCCATTCTTATTTCCGGCGTGATCGTGATTGTGTTTAGCGCCATTACTGGCATGTTATGGGTCGGTGGTCGCGATGTGATTCAAGGTACTATGTCAGCAGGGGATCTGGGTGCCTTTGTATTTTTCGCCATCATGGTTGCCTCTTCGATGGCTACCTTGTCGGAAGTGATGGGGGAGTTGCAACGCGCGGCAGGCGCGACGGAGCGCTTGGTGGAACTGTTGCACGTGCAAAGCCATATTCGCACTCCTTCTACTTCACCGATTGCCGATGCCCAATCACTGAGCAATGATATTCGCTTTGACGCGGTGCATTTTCATTATCCCACGCGTCCCCATCAAGCAGCGATTGATACGCTGAACCTTGTTATTCAGCCCGGTGAAGTCGTGGCGTTAGTTGGGCCGTCGGGAGCGGGGAAAACCACCGTATTTGAATTACTGCAACGTTTCTACGATCCGCAATCAGGCGCGATTATGCTGGGCGGACAAGATATCCGCAGCTTGTCCCCGCAAGCGTTGCGCCAACAAATGGCTCTGGTGCCACAACAACCCGCCCTGTTCAGCGATGATGTGATAGGCAACATCCGCTACGGCAGGCCAGATGCCAGTGAGCAAGCGGTGAAAGAGGCGGCGATTCAAGCGCACGCTGATGCTTTTATTCAGCAATTACCGGATGGTTATCACAGCTTTTTAGGTGAACGAGGCGTGCGGCTTTCGGGCGGCCAACGGCAGCGAATTGCGATTGCCCGCGCAATTCTTAAGGACCCACGGATTTTATTGCTCGATGAAGCGACCAGTGCCCTTGATAGCGAAAGTGAGCATGCGGTGCAGCAAGGCTTGGCGGCTTTAATGCGGGACCGCACTACCCTGATTATCGCCCACCGCTTATCGACCATTCAGCACGCTGACCGCATTGTCGTCATGGATCAAGGTAAGCTTGTTGATGTAGGCAGCCATACCGACTTGCTGGCACGCTGCCCGCTGTACCAGCGCTTGGTAAAACGGCAATTTAGCCATGTCTCAAATGGCTAAGCGTTGTTTTCCAGTGCTTTGATTTGTTGGTCAATCTTTTCCGCTTCTTCGGTAAGCAGTGAATAGCCACGGATATCGCCGTTGCGCTGCGCCTGAAAGGCTTGTTGCTGCTTAGCTTCATACTGTTTTTTAAGCTTTTTAACCGGATTCGGCTTTAAAAATGAGAGCATGTCGTGTCCTTATTTGAGGGTTACGGGTATCACTACGACCTAACCTCTTGATTGGATGACAGCGACTGTGCATTAGTACTTATCGTATCCACTTTTTATCGTGGAATGAATCTGGCTAAATAAATAGATATCTTGCCCGTTTATTTAGATGGCGGGATATTACTCATCTTGCTTACCACGTTTCCCTATGACCGACAAACGATGACACAGCCATACAAAGTATGGACAGAGTGTTTAAGTCTATTTCTATATATTCAATCACTCCTCAAATAGCCAGATAGTAAAAATAATATGAAACCAGGGAAGACCGGCATTTATCGAATGATAGATGCGACCGGTTATTCAGTGATGGGGTTAAAGTCGGCGTGGAAGTCTGAAGCGGCATTCAGGCAAGAGTGTGTGATGGCTTTTGTTCTTGTGATTACAGCCTATTTTATTCCAGTTACATCGATCGAACGCATTTTAATGATAGGGAGTTTAGGGCTTGTCCTTATTGTTGAGTTATTGAACTCAGCCATCGAAGCTGCGATAGACCGTATTGGGGATGAGTGGCATGCATATAGTAAGAAAGCGAAAGATATTGGCTCATCTGCCGTGCTTTTTTCAATTGTTCTCACCCTGTTTGTGTGGGTGTCATGTGTGGTCAATATAAAATGAGAAAAAGTCAAAATCATACAAGCGGAATAAGCATAACAATGTTTACCGCGTTGGTCGCAATCTACTTTTCCGTCGTGATAAATGTTCCCTTTTATAAAGAGTTGCAAAGTGTTTTTTCATCACTTGAAGATGTGAAGACCGGATTTGTTATTTCTATCCCTCTGTTCTTATTCTTTGCTTTAAATATTGTGTTCTCATTATTTTCATGGCCAATTCTCACCAAGCCATTTTTTATTTTCTTAGTGCTTTTATCCAGTATTGTTTGCTATGCAGAATACAATTACGGAGTCATGTTTGATGTTGATATGATAACCAATATTGTAGAAACCGATACCGGAGAGGCAAGGGCGTATTTAAGTTTCTATGCACTTATCTGGGTGTTAGCCATTGGTGTGGCTCCCGCTATCTTTATAATGCGTTGTACCATTCAGCCAGCCGGAAAAATGTGGCTTCCATTATTACGGGATAAGCTTATATCTATCACTGTATCGTTAATCGCGCTGGCGATTATATTTGTTTTTTATTACCAAGACTATGCATCCGTAGGCAGAAATAATAGCTACCTTAGAAAACTGATTATACCGACACAATATGTCTACAGTCTCTCTGGTTATGTGAAAGAGCAATACTTTTCGTCGCCGATACCTTACGTAAAGCTGGGCGACGATGCGACGCAATCAGAACGGGCGATTGATCAGTCCTTGGATAAACCTAGCGTATTCATTTTCGTGGTCGGTGAAACTGCACGGACTCAGAACTATCAGGCCAACGGTTATGATAAGCCAACTAATCCGTATACCGCTGGGCAGGATGTGATTTCGTTCCGTGATGTCACCTCGTGTGGTACAGCAACAGCGGTTTCGGTTCCTTGTATGTTTTCGCTATTGCCTCGACAAGACTTTGATCGTCATCGAGCAGAAAACCAAGACAATGCTTTGGATATATTGCAACGAGCAGGGGTCGATATCTTATGGAAAGAAAATAATGGCGGTGATAAAGGGGTAGCTAAACATGTCAAAAAAATAGAAATCGATAGACGAAGAAAAGACGCATTTTGTAATGGAAGTACATGTTACGATATGGCCCTGATTGAACACCTCAATAACGATATCGATGAAATGCAAGGCAATCGGATTATATTCTTGCATCTGATTGGTAGTCATGGTCCAACGTACTTTCAGCGTTACCCTAAAGACATGGCGTATTTTCAACCTGACTGTGCGCGCTCAGATATCGAAAACTGTGAAAGAGAAACTATCATCAACAGCTACGATAACACCATCCGTTATACGGACTATGTGTTGAGCAAAGTGATTGAAACACTTAAAGATAAAAGTGATCAGTATAATACCGCGATGATGTACGTCTCTGATCATGGTGAATCATTGGGGGAGAATGGTGTTTACTTGCATGGTCTTCCTTATCGTTTCGCCCCTGATTACCAGAAGAAAGTGCCGTTGATGGTATGGCTCTCCGATGGTTTTAAGCAAGCCAAGTCTATCAACGCCTCGTGTTTGCGTGAAAAGGCGATGGAGACAGGCCATTACTCTCACGATAATATCTTTCATTCGTTACTTGGCGTGATGGACATAGAAACACGTGTCTATCAGCCCGATAATGACATATTTTCTTCATGCCGGATGCAATAGCCGAATGAGACATCATTCGTAAAAGAGGGCGAGCCTTGATAAGGCTCGCCGATGTGCATGGCTTGGCGTGATGAGAATAGGCTTATCTAAAACGAGTAGGTTACGCCCAGTGCGCCACCAAGTTGCAATTCTGGACCGCCGTGGAAATTGACCTCTGGGTGCACTTGGCCATAAGCACTGATCTGTTTGTTGATGGCCCAATCGAGTCCAATCGGCAAACGCACGCCATAGTCGTCATCCCACTCGGCCCAGCCACCGGCGCCCACATACCAATCAACCGGGATATCGGGATTATCAAAAGTGCCGTGTTGAAAAAGGTAATCAAATGCGGTGCCGCCATTGCCGAGGGTAAATCGATAGTGATCGTCGACTTCTAGGACAGCGCTCAGTTGTTGGTCAACGGCAAGTCCTGCCGAGATATTGGTTTTTTCTTTCGCCATCGCTTGAGCCGTGAGACTCACTGCAAGTAGAAGACCGAGAGCGATAGGTTTCATAGTGTGCCTTAATACTGCTTTTTCAGATGGCACAGAATGTAGCGGTGTCAGCAGAACAATCTGTCAAGCGTATGTCAGCCGCTTCTAAAACCTTGTGCAGGAATGTCAGCGATTAATCATTAAAAAAGTCATCAATGATCGCTTGGTACTCTCCGGTGGCTTTCATATCTGCTAGTGCATGATCAAATTGGTCGCGTAGGGTCGATAGCTCACGCATTTTAGAAAAGGCAATGTAACTGGGGGTGTCTTCTATCGGGTGGGGGTTGATCTCGACAATACCCTTCATATTAAGCTGGTTAATCAGCGCGCGTGCACCAAAATGATTGCTGAGCCACAAGCGTGCTCGGCCACTTTCCAACATCCGAAGACACTGTGGCGCGCGAGTCAGGCGGAAAATCTGATCGAATTGATTTTGCGCCAAGGCAGTATCCATTCGGCTGCCGTAGCTGACTTGATTGATCACGCAGACGGAGTAAGCGCTAAAATTGAACGATTGAATAGCGTCTTCAGAGATACTGACATCGGGGCGATGAACAAAACGGATCCCTTGTTGGAATAAAATCTGCTCAGAGTAATCGAGAAAGGCTTCGCGCGCGGGTGTTTTGAAAATGGTGAATATACCGTCCGCTAGGCCGGTTCGGACTTGATAGAGCGCTCGCGCCCATGGCAGCACTTCAATCTCGACGTCATAGCCCAGCTTGGCGAACGTTCGACTGACCACCCGCACCGCCACACCATCCACTGGGCCATCCGAGGTTTGAATATAGGGCGGGTATTCTAACGTGACTAAGCGCACGGTTGGCGTAGCAGCATGGACTACTCCGGTCATTCCCAACAGCAGTACCATCAATAGCACGCGTACAACAGAGCGTCGACATAAACTCAGCAAGGCTTAATCACTCTCAGTAAACTGGTGCATTGCCTTAAGTTTAGCCAGCAAGCAGTAAGACGGGAGAAAATTTCGCTGAGCGAGATATTACGGAGGGCGGTTTTAGCCAAGGCTGGCATTGCAGGCTGTTGAATCGCAATAGTGGAGATATGGATCAATAAAAAACGCGAGCCGAGCGGCTCGCCATTAACATCACTATTTATTATCTAAATTCAGGGAATAACTCATTTCCAGTCTTGAACACCGTATCTAGATAAGATCTCATCTAGCTCGCCGTTTTTACGCAATAATTTAATCCCATCGTCTAATGCTTGTACAATATCTTTTGAATCAGGGTTATTTGGACCACAGGCAATATATAAGTATGCTTCACCAAGTAAACCAGCTGGCACGATACTATCAGTAAGATTCATTTCCTTTAATTTGCTGCCCATCACTACGGTAGACTCTATAATCAAGTCGATTCTTTTTGCTAAAAGTTTTCTTATGTTTTTTTCTAGAGCATCATTCCCCGCTAAGGGCACACTATTTCTATCAAGCCAAGCATCTACTTCTTCATCATAGTAATATCCCAATATGGTTCCAACTCTCTGATTCGATAAAGAGGATAAATCAATATATTGGAAATCATCATCTCTATTTTTATAAAATGCGGCTTGAAATAGACCGTATGGTTCTTTACCAAAAACAAAACCAGGAGCATCTAAATCCCCAGCGCGACGATACAATGAATACTATTCGCCCTCGCACTTTTAATAGCTCTTTCCCAAGGCATAATTCGATACTCAAGCGTTAATCCTTTATCTTTCAATGCCAATTCAGCGATTTCTATCATAAAACCAGGGTTATCCGCTTTTGGGTCTCCATTCATTGGGTACCATTCGTCACCGGCAACTATGATGGTTTTAGATAACGCACTTAAGGAATAAAAAAAGATCGCCAGAAATAATAATATTTTCATTAGTTAATCCACGATGCCTTAATAAATTTTTCCTTATTATGTATAGTAGATGATGGCATTATAATCAAATCGGGTATGCGACATCTAAAGTTTTGCTGGCATTGTTGCTTAATTGATGGAATTAAATCAAGACGCTACGATCTGAAAGGCTACATCTATTAATGTAGTAGCCAACTAAAGCCGGCCGCGGTTTCAGCAACGGTGCAGTGTTGGTCGACGGCAAGATCCTCCGAGAGAGATAGATTTCATAGTGTGTCTTAAAACTGCCTTTTCAGATTGTACAGAGTGCAGCGGTGCTCGGAGAACAATCGGTTAAGCGTTTTTCATCCGCTTCTAAAACCTTGTGCAGGAATGTCAGCGATTAATCATTAAAAAAGTCATCAACGATGGCTTGATATTCTCCGGTCGCTTTCATGTCTGCTAATGCGTGATCAAATTGGTCACGCAGAGTTGAGAGTTCTTTTGCTTTAGAAAACGCAATGTAACTGGGGGTATCTTCGATAGGATGAGGATTGATCGTGACCATATCCTTCATATTGAGCTGGTTAATCAGGGCGCGTGCCCCAAAATAGTTGCTGATCCACAAGCGTGCGCGGCCACTTTCCAACATCCGAAGGCACTGTGGTGCAAGCGTTAGACGCAAAACCTGATCGAATTGATTTTGTGCCAAGGCAGTATCTATTCGGCTGCCGTAACTGAATTGGTTGATCACGCAGACGGAGGAGTAAGCGCCAAAATCGAACGATTGAATGGCGTCTTCAAAGATTCTGACATTGGAGCGGTGAACTACTCGGATCTCTTGTTGAAATAATACCTGCTGAGAATAATCGAGAAAGGTTTCACGCTCTGACGTTTTGAAAATGGTGAATATACCGTCCGCTAGGCCGGTGCGGACTTTATAGAGTGCTCGCGCCCATGGCAGCACTTCAATCTCGACATCGTAGCCCAGCTTTGCGAAGGCTCGACTGACCACCCGCACCGCTACACCATCCACTGAACCATCCGCTGTTTGAATATAAGGTGGATATTCTTGCGTGACTAAACGTACGGTTGACGTAGTAGCATGAACCATTCCGGCCATTCCCAACAGCAGTACCATCAATAGCAAGCGTACAGTAGGACGTCGACATAAATTCAGCAAAGCCTAATCACTCCCAGTACCATGGCGGATTGCCTTCATTTTAGCCTACAAGTATAAGGCGGGGGAAAATTTCGCTGAGTGAGGTGTTGCGGAGAGCGATATTAGACGAGGCTGCCACTATAGGTTGTTGAACCCCAATGATGGATAGCACTCAACAATAACAAAGGCGAACCGAGCGGCTCGCCTTTAAAATCACTATTGCCGAAAGCGGAGTCGATTACTCATCCATATAGCTTTCAATGCTAGGGCAAGAGCAAATCAGGTTGCGGTCACCGTAGACGTTATCGACACGGTTGACTGATGGCCAGTATTTGCTTGCCTTGTTATGGGCAGATGGGAAGCAAGCCAACTCACGTGAATAGGCGTGAGACCATTCGTCAGCCATCAGATCTGCTTGGGTGTGGGGCGCATTGACCAATGGGTTGTCTTCCAGCGTCCACTCACCGTCTTGCACCTTGGCAATTTCCTCGCGGATGGCAATCATGGCATCACAGAAGCGATCCAATTCCTCTTGGCTTTCACTTTCGGTCGGCTCAACCATTAGGGTGCCCGCGACCGGGAACGACATGGTCGGCGCGTGGAAGCCATAATCCATCAAGCGTTTGGCGATGTCTTCTTCGCTGATGCCGGATGCCTCTTTGAGCGGACGAATGTCGATAATACATTCGTGTGCAATGCGTCCGTTTTTGCCGCGATAAAGCACGGGGTAGTAGGGACGCAAACGCTCCATCACATAGTTGGCACCGAGAATCGCCAACTCGGTCGCGCGCGTCAGGCCTTGTTCACCCATCATGGCGATGTACGCCCATGAAATAGGAAGAATCGAGGCGCTACCCATAGGTGCAGCCGAGACGGCAAATTCGTCGCCTTGCTCGACATGGCCGGGAAGGAAAGGCGCAAGGTGCGATTTCACGCCAATCGGTCCCATGCCTGGGCCGCCGCCACCGTGGGGAATACAGAAGGTTTTGTGCAGGTTGAGGTGCGAGACGTCTGAGCCAATGTAGCCCGGCGTTGTCAGCCCTACTTGCGCATTCATGTTGGCGCCATCCAAGTAAACTTGGCCGCCAGCCTCGTGCACCAGCTCGCACACTTGCTGCACGGTTTCTTCGTACACACCATGTGTCGATGGGTAGGTGATCATAATGCAGGAGAGCGCATCGCGGTGTTTATCGATCTTGGCTTTCAGATCATCAATATCGATGTTGCCGTCGTTATCACAGCCAACGACAACCACTTTCATTGAGACCATGGCCGCGGAGGCAGGATTGGTGCCGTGCGCGGAGCTCGGGATCAAGCACACATTGCGGTGACTGTCACCACGGCTTTCATGGTAGCGCTGAATCGCGATTAAGCCCGCATACTCCCCTTGCGCGCCTGAGTTCGGCTGCATGGAAATCTCGTCGTAGCCGGTGATTTCACACAGCATGTCACGCAGTGATTTGCCCAGTGATTGATAGCCTTTGGCTTGCTCCAATGGCACAAACGGGTGCAGGGCGCCAAACTCTGGCCAGGTGACGGGGATCATCTCGGCCGCGGCGTTTAGCTTCATGGTACAGCTGCCCAGCGGGATCATACCGTGGGTGAGAGAGAAATCTTTGTTTTCCAACGCCTTCATATAGCGCATCAGCTTGGTTTCACTGTGATAGCGATTAAAGACGGGGTGCGTCAGGTATTCACTGCTTCGGCGGCATGCGGCAGGGATCGCGGCAAATTCATCGGCTTCAATATCGCTCGCCAAGGCTTCCGCATTGCCTTGACCGGTAAGCGCGGTAAGTAATTGATTGACTTCTGCTAGCGTGCTCGCTTCATCAAAGCTCACGCCGAGCTGGCCATCCAATTTACGCAGATTAAAACCGGCATCTTGCGCTTGTTGGTACAAGGCATCGGTTTGCTCGCCTGTGTTGAGCGTGACGGTATCAAAGAAGCTGTCGTGAGTAAGGCTCAATCCCGCCGCTTGTAACGATTTGGCAAACAACGCGGTGAGATGATGCACACGTCGGGCAATTTTCTTTAAGCCTTCTGGACCGTGATATACCGCATAAAAAGCAGCCATGTTGGCGAGCAAGGCTTGGGCGGTACAAATATTGGAGGTCGCTTTTTCACGGCGAATATGTTGCTCGCGCGTTTGCATCGCCATGCGCAGGGCTTGGTTGCCTTTGCTATCGACCGATACGCCAATCACACGGCCTGGCATGGTGCGCTTGAGCTTGTCACGCGTGGCCATAAAGGCGGCGTGTGGGCCACCGTAACCCATAGGTACACCAAAGCGTTGTGCCGAGCCAATCACCACATCCGCGCCCATTTCACCCGGTGCTTTGAGCAAGGTGAGTGAAAGTAGATCGGTAGCGACCGCAACCAGTGTCTTCTTGCTTTGTGCGTCTGCAATAAGTGCGCCGAGATCGCGTACTTCACCGGTGGTGCCAGGATACTGGAGCAGGGCGCCAAATACGTCGTACTGATTCAGCGTGTCGGTGTCATCAACAATGATGTCATAGCCTAAGAAGGTGGCGCGCGTTTTAATCACATCCAAGGTTTGTGGGTGCACATCGCTGGCAACAAAAAAGGCGTTGCCTTTGTGCTTGCCGCCACGCTTACACAGGGTCATGGCTTCCGCGGCTGCGGTGGCTTCGTCGAGCAGCGATGCGTTGGCCAAATCCATCCCCGTTAAGTCCATCACCATTTGCTGGAAGTTCAGCAACGATTCTAATCGGCCTTGCGAGATCTCGGGCTGATAGGGGGTATAAGCCGTGTACCAGCCCGGGTTTTCTAGCACATTGCGCAAAATAGGCGGTGGAGTATGTGTGTGGTAGTAGCCTTGGCCGATCAGGCTGCGCTTAATGGTGTTTTGCGCGGCAATGTTGCTAAGCTCGGCCAGCATCTGGGTTTCGCTTTTGGGCGCACTCAGGTTTAGCGGTTTTGGCAAGCGAATGTCAGCAGGGACAGTTTCTTCAATTAAGTGCTCAAGGCTGGTGGCATTAATCGCCGCCAGCATCGCATTTTGCTGATTGGTATCGGGACCATTGTGGCGCGCGATAAAATCATTATCGGCCACTAGGTTATCGAGTAAACGAGTTTGCGTCATGGTATTCGTCCTGAATTAGTCTTCAATCGTTGCCGCGTACGCGTCTGCATCCATCAAGTGATCCAAATTGGTATCGTCAGCCAGCTTAATTTTGGCAATCCATCCACCTTCAAAGGGTGCTTCGTTGACCAGCTCTGGACTATCTTCCAAATCTTCATTGATAGCGACGACTTCACCATCCACGGGGGCATAGATGTCAGACGCGGCTTTCACTGATTCCACCAAAGAGAAGCTCTCACCTTGTTCAGTACTGTCGCCAACCTCGGGTAGATCGACAAACACGACATCACCAAGCAGTTCTTGGGCATGATCAGTGATCCCCATAGTGACAGTGCCATCGCCATTGTCTTTAACCCACTCATGGCTTTTCGAAAACTTCAGTGTCGCGTCCATTTGTTACTCTCCTGCTTTAAATACGAGCTGCTCAAACAATGAGCGATTTACAATGTAAAATGAGGTGGCGTTGGTGACGCCAGCTCTTAAATTCAATTTATTGGCGATACAGGGGGAAACGTGCGCAAAGTTGTTGCACGTCTTTACGCACGCGTGCCTCGATGTCGGCGTTGCCGTCTGGCGCCTCGACGAGGGCATCCAACACATCGCCTATCCATTCGCCGATTTGACGAAATTCATCGGTGCCGAAACCGCGGCTAGTGCCGGCTGGGGTGCCGAGGCGAATGCCGGAGGTGATCATGGGCTTTTCGGTATCAAAGGGAATGCCGTTTTTGTTACAGGTGATCCCAGCACGCTCAAGTGCTTGCTCAGTTTGATTGCCCTTTAAGCCTTTCGGGCGCAAATCAACCAGCATCAAGTGGGTATCGGTGCCGCCGGTAACAATGTCGCAGCCACGGGCTTGGAGCACTTCCGCGAGCGCTTTGGCGTTAGCAACCACTTGATCAATATACAGTTTAAACTCAGGCTCTAATGCCTCACCCAATGCAACGGCTTTGGCCGCAATCACGTGCATCAGTGGACCGCCTTGCAGACCGGGGAACACTGCTGAATTGATCTTTTTGTTGATGTCTTCGTGATTGGTGAGGATCATGCCACCGCGCGGGCCACGTAGGGTTTTATGGGTAGTGGTAGTGACCACATGCGCATGCGGCAATGGCGAGGGATGGGCGCCCGTGGCAACCAAGCCAGCGATATGCGCCATATCAACCACCAGGTACGCGCCTACTTCATCGGCAATGGCGCGGAAACGGGCGAAATCGATATGGCGAGGGATCGCGCTGCCGCCGGCGATAATCATCTTGGGTTGATGCTCTCGAGCCAGCACAGCGACTTCATCGTAATCAATTTCTAAGTTGTTTCGACTCACGCCATACTGCACGGCGTTAAACCATTTACCCGATAGTGCAGGGCGCGCGCCATGAGTGAGGTGGCCGCCAGCATCGAGCGACATACCTAAAATGGTGTCACCGGGTTGCAGTAGCGCCAGCATTACCGCGCCGTTGGCTTGTGCGCCCGAGTGCGGCTGCACATTGACATACTCGCAGTTAAACAGTTGTTTGGCACGGGCTTGAGCGATGGCTTCGACTTCGTCAACGTGCTCGCAGCCGCCATAATAGCGGCGGCCCGGATAACCTTCGGCGTATTTATTGGTTAAGCAGGTACCTTGCGCTTGCATCACGGCTTGCGAAACGATGTTTTCTGACGCAATCAATTCGATTTGTTGCTGCTGGCGTTTATGTTCCGCGTTAATCGCGGCCATCACGGCACCGTCTGATTCAGACAAGTTGGTTGAGAAGAATTGCTCAAGTTCCACGTTTGGGTAGCTGGGTTTCATTGCTTCATCCTTGTTGACTGGCCGTGGCTTAGCAGGCCACCACATTAATTGGGATCACATTGGTAGCAAGGCCGCCTTGCGAGGTTTCCTTGTACTTGCTCATCATGTCGAGCCCTGTTTCGTGCATGGTTTTTATCACGCTATCGAGTGACACATGGTGTTCACCATCACCGCCCAATGCGAGGCGGGTTGCGTTAATCGCCTTCACTGCACCCATAGTGTTGCGTTCGATGCAGGGCACCTGCACCAAGCCATTAATGGGATCGCAAGTGAGCCCTAGGTTGTGCTCCATGCCGATCTCTGCTGCGTTTTCAATCTGCGCATTGGTGCCTCCCATGGCAGCAGCGAGCCCCGCTGCTGCCATGGAACAGGCGACTCCGATTTCCCCTTGGCAACCCACCTCGGCCGCCGAGATCGACGCATTGGTTTTATACAAGGAACCAATCGCGGCAGAAGTCGCTAAAAAGGTACGAATACCTTCTGGATTGTTGGGCGAGACAAACTTGTCGTAATACGCCAACACCGCTGGGATCACACCTGCTGCGCCATTGGTCGGCGCGGTAACCACTCGGCCACCGGCGGCATTTTCTTCGTTGACTGCCATGGCAAACAGATTGACCCAATCATTGCTGTCTGTCGGTAATCCATGCGCTTGTTTGTCATGAATGGCGTCGTACATCCCTTTAGCGCGTCGCTTAATGTTTAAACCGCCGGGTAAGACGCCGCCTTGTTGAATACCGCGGTCGATGCACTCGCGCATCACTTGCCAAATATGATCGAGCCCTTGATTGACGGTATCCCGCGTCGCACTGGGGTCGGTATACTGAGCTTGCGCAATTTCATTGGTAAACATCAACTCACTGATTGTCATGCCCGTTTTTTTGCATTGCTCAAGTAACTCTGCCGCACTTTTAAACGGATAGGGGGGCGTAAAGTCGGAGGCCAGCGCATCCGTTTCACCTTCTTCCACCACAAATCCACCGCCGACCGAAAAATAGGTTTTTCGTGCCAAGCATTTGTCTTTTTTGTCATAAACACTGACGGTCATGCCATTGGGATGGGCGGGTAACACCTGATCGTAGTGAAACACCAAATCCGCATCCCAACTAAACGGGACATAATGACTACCAGCAAAGGGCAGTTCGCCGCCGTTTTTAACCATTTTGGTCATGGTTTCTATGTCGTCTGATTCGATGGTGGCGGGCATTTCGCCCATTAGCCCCATCACACACGCGACGTCCGTGGCGTGGCCCTTTCCGGTTAACGCCAAGGAGCCGTATAAATCGACGCTCACGCGATGAATCGCATCGAGCGAGAGTGTTTGGATCGCGAATTGTGAAAAGCGTGCGCAGGCCAACATTGGCCCAACGGTGTGCGAGCTGGAGGGTCCGACACCGACTTTAAACAGGTCAAACATGCTGTGACTCATGGCATGTCTCCTACACAGGTAAGGTACGTATTGTTGTTGGTAGATGTCTTTGTAGACACCTTGCATTGCTCACTCATCAGCAGTGCTACCTACAGTTTATATCCTTGCCACAGAACGCTACCTGAAACAGGTCGCTGCAAGCGGCGAGAGTGATAACAACCGGCACGCGCTGGTGATGATTTAAACATTTTGTTAACGTACCTAAGCCGTAACTTTTCCGCAAAATAAATTTCCAATAGGAAACCTATGTTGTGATCGCGATGACATAACGACCTCTGGCTATACGATCAACTTTGCGACGCAAACGTTTGCCTTTTTATCCTATGCTGAGGTAAATTGCAAACAGCGTCGGGTTTCTCATCATCGTTTTTTGCATCGCAACGCCATGACTACTTGTCATTTATGGACTTTTCCTTTTAAGCGTATTGGCGGCGTTCCATTGATTCACGAATTTGAGGGGAACGAGGCGGTGGCACCTTGTTCAACAGGACGATATTTCCAATAGGAAACTTTTTTGTTAAAAGTGTTAACTATGCCGATGCCGCTCGACGGTGGGATATGTCAGAATGCCAAATTAGTAGAGTTAACCATGTTAGCGCGGAGGCCGAACAACGGTGTCAACAGACCACTTAACACAGGATGTGTATCCCTCAATGCAGGTAGAAAAAGCACAAAGGGAGGATGAACCGCACGCCCCCATTGCGCCGTTGCGGTTGGGCCCACGATTAAAAGCGATTCGAGTGGGGTTAGGGCTGACGCTCGAAGAAGCAAGTCAACGCACGGGATTAGCGCGCTCGACCTTATCAAAGATAGAGAATGAGCAAATCTCCCCGACTTTCCAAGCGATGCAAAAACTCGCTCACGGCCTAGACATTGACGTGCCTCAGTTGTTTGCGCCACCCAAAAAACGGCAAGCAACAGGGCGCCGTGATATCACACGAGCCGGTCAGGGTAAGGCGCATCCAACCGGCACCTATGAACACGAGCTACTGGCAACGCAACTTAGTAACAAAAAGATGATGCCATTTAAGTCGCGTGTCCGTGCCCGCGCTTTTGAAGATTACAGTGACTGGATCCGTCACGATGGTGAAGAGTTTTTGCTGGTGTTGGAAGGCAGCATTCGCTTTTACTCTGAGTTTTATGAAGCGATCACCCTCAATGAGGGAGACAGTGTTTATTACGATGCCACGATGGGACATATGTTGGCATCGGTCAGCGAGGATGACGCACTCATCTTGTGGGTGACCGCATCCTAACGCAATGTCACGAAAACTGGCGACGCGCACCGTCGACTAGCATTACTTTTTATCGCCATTTAGGCAGAACATGGAGTGAACAATGGCAGAGTTACTAACGACCCCACTACACGCATTGCACATTGAGATGGGCGCAAAGATGGTCCCTTTTGCTGGCTATGATATGCCCGTCCAATATGCGCTCGGTGTTCGCAAAGAGCATCTCCATTGCCGCGAACACGCAGGTCTGTTTGATGTATCGCATATGGGGCAGGTTCGTCTGGACGGAAAGGATGCAGCCAACGCGCTAGAAGCCTTAGTGCCTGTTGATGTCATTGATTTACCGGCAGGCAAACAACGTTATGGCGTGTTTACCAATGCACAAGGCGGTATTTTGGATGACCTCATGATTGCCAACCTAGGCGATCATCTCTTTCTGGTCGTTAACGCCGCCTGCAAAGCACAGGACATTCAGCATCTGCGCGATAACTTGAAAGGGGATGTGACCGTCGAGGTGCTTGATGATCGTGCGTTGTTGGCACTACAAGGCCCAAAGGCTGCGAAGGTACTTGCCGCGTTCAATCCGCAAGTGAGCGAGATGGTCTTTATGGATATTCAGCCAATTACCATCAATGGCATTGAGTGTGTAGTGAGTCGCTCGGGCTACACCGGTGAAGATGGGTTTGAGATTTCGGTGCCGGCGGAGCACGCAGAATCGCTCGCCAAAGCGCTGCTTGCCAATGACGACGTGGAATGGATTGGCCTAGGTGCACGTGATTCACTGCGTTTAGAATGTGGTTTGTGCCTGTATGGTCATGATTTGGATACCACCACTACGCCGATCGAAGCGAGCCTTATTTGGGCGATCAGTAAGGTACGTCGTGCGGAGGGTGAGCGCGCCGGTGGCTTCCCCGGTGAGGCGAAAATTCTCGAGCAGATGGCCACTAAAGCGGTCAGCCGTAAGCGAATTGGTCTCTTGGGCCAAAGCAAAGCGCCTGTGCGTGAAGGCAGCAAGCTGTTCGATGCCAACGATAACGAAATTGGTATCGTGACCAGTGGTACCTTTGGTCCCACTAAAGGCATGCCGGTTGCGATGGCGTATGTGTCACCGGAATTTACCGCGGTGGGCACGGAGGTGTTTGCCGAAGTACGTGGTAAAAAGCTGCCCATGACCGTCGAGAAAATGCCCTTTGTACCGCAGCGGTATTATCGCGGCTAACTAGGGCGACGGAGAATAAAAAGCGCAGCGTCAATCAGCTGCGCTTTTTTATGGGCAGTGAGCAATAAGGTTACGCGTTGCTAAGCTGCTCAACTGCCTCTAGGGCTTGCGCACCATAAATCAACGACGGGCCGCCGCCCATTAAAATGGCAACGTTGATCGCCTCAACACACTCTTGCTTGGTGGCGCCGTGCTTTAATGCGGCGGCAACATGTGCGCCGATACAGCCATCGCAACGCGCGGCAATACCAATCCCTAGTGCAATCAACTCTTTGGTTTTTACATCAAGGTCGCCTTCAGCCATTGCGGCACGATGAAGCTGACCAAATGCCGCCAGAGTCTCACTGCTGTTTGCTTTAAATTGTTTATTTAACGCCAATTGTTGCTCATTGATTTCTTGATAGTTTTTCTTGGTCATAGTCCCACCTTTTATTTTAGCTTTGACTAATATATTTGCTTTGTGTGTAGGATGCAATCCGTGTCCATGATTTATAATTGATTGCCTAGAAATCTTTCTCTCCCTGTTGGTTTCGATTTGCCAGCGCCGTTAAATCCGCTTTTTTATGGCTGCCTGTAAATGCCTGTTCTAGTCTCAATAAGTCACTATTGATAGTTGACATGTTAATGCTGAACGGTAGGTAGTCACTGACGGGGGTCAGTTATGAGTATTAAAAAACGCATTTTAGCCATTGTGTTGACAGGGGTGGTACTGCCGACCCTGATTATTAGTGTCGTCGCCTTGTATAAGTTTCGAACAAGTACCTTAATCAGCTACGAACAAAGCTCATACAAAGAAATGCAGCACATTGGTAATGCGTTTAAGTTCTATCTACAAGGCCTGTCTGCTAATGCGAAAATGTTAGCCAATAGCCAAGCGTTGCAAGAGCTGGATGGCAGTGTCGCCAAATACATGGGCCCGTCAAAGCCAATGACATCGCTTCAGAATAGTCCGGCCGAAGCCCGTGCGTTCAAATTATTGGATGCAATGGGTAATTCGCGTGATGATTTCGCCTATGTCTTTCTCGGTTTAAGCGATGGGGGCTACATTCAGTGGCCGCAAGGGGAGTCTGGCGATTACGACCCTCGGCAGCGCCCTTGGTATCAAACCGGATTAGGAAGTGGTAATAACCCTGTGCGCGTGCCGGCATACCAAGATATTACATCGGGCGCACCTTTACTGGATTATGTGATGGAGTTTCCTGCGCAAGATGGGTTAACCGGGGTAGTGGGTGTTGATGTTACCTTGGAGGCATTGACCAATATGCTTGGCGAGGTCACGCTCGGCCAGTCAGGTTACATTGTGCTGGTGGAAGATACCGGCACCGTCTTGGCCGATCCTAATAACCCAGATAACAACTTTGAATCTGTGGATGGCGTGAATAGCGTCTACAGCGGTCAATCGCTAAGCCGTTCGCTCAAGGCGGTGTCATTTGACGGTGAGTCTTATTTTGTTAACCAGTATCAAGCGCCCGATAGCGGCTGGCGTTTAATTGGTATTGTGCCTCAGCAAGAAGTGTTAGGGCAGGTGAATCAACTGCAAACCGTGATTATCTCGATTGGTGTACTTTTAGTGGTGATTTTCGGGGTGCTGGGCTTCTTTATGGTTAACCGAATCTCTGCCTCGATTGTTGCGGTGAGTGATGGGCTCAGTGATGCGGCAAGCGGTGAAGGTGACTTAACTAAACGTTTGCCGGTAACCAGCAAAGATGAGCTAGGCACGACTGCCACTGCCTTTAACCAGTTTGTGGATGTGATCCAAGAGCTGATTATTGGCATTAAAGATCGCTCGCTAAAGCTCACATCTCATGCCGATCATACCACCCAGTTTGCTGAGCAGCTGGATGGCGCGAGTCACCAGCAGCGCTCAGGGCTCGAGCAGATTGCGACCGCGTTCCATCAAATGGTCGCGACGGCTAATGAGGTATCGCAAAACTGTAATCAGACGGCTGATTCGGCGCAGCAATGCCAATCAGAAGTTGATCGCGGCATGGCCTTGATGAATAACACGCGCGCAGCAGTGCAAGAAATGGCGACCACGCTCAACGAAGCGGATAGCGCCATGGCTGAGCTTACGAAAGAAAACGACAATATCACCGCTATGCTGGATACCATTCGTGGTATTGCCGAGCAAACCAACCTATTGGCGCTGAATGCGGCGATAGAGTCTGCACGTGCGGGGGAGCATGGGCGAGGCTTTGCCGTAGTGGCGGATGAGGTTCGGGTGCTGTCGCAAAAGACCACCAAATCGACCGAAGAAATTGACGAGTTGTTACAAGCCTTGACTCAACGGACTAGCCAGCTGTCAGAAAAGCTACAGGGCAGTGTGGAACACTCGCAGACGACCACCGAGGCAACCGAAGAAGCCCTGAGTGTATTTGGTACTATTCAAGAGTTGGTGGGGCAGATCCATGATATGGCCGCGCAAATTGCCACCGCAACAGAAGAACAGCACTCGGTATCGGAAGACATTAATCAGAATGTGACCAACGTATTGGATGGTGCGAATAGTGCTGCTGAAACCGCGGAACAAACTAACGCAACGGCGGCCGAGTTACGTATGGTGGCGACTGAACTCTCAGAGTTGGTAAACCGATTCAAAACCGACAAACCCAGCACATAACGGCGCTATCTTTAAACAGGAGCGCCAAAGAGGAACGGCGAGCAGGTAGGCTCGCCGTTTTATTATGCGCGTGATGTTTATTGCTACACCACTTCAACAAACCCCATTAGACCGGTTTTCATGTGCTCAATGACATGACAATGATACATCCACCGGCCAGGGTTATCGGCCACAAACGCTGCCTTGGCGTGGCCATTTTTACCCAATAGCACGGTATCGGTATGGAAAGGTGTCACGGGTTTACCGTCCATTTCCAGCACGGTAAAGGTATGACCATGTAAATGGATTGGGTGGTGGTACTGAGTGACATTCTTTAAATCGAAAATATAGGTTTTGCCCCGTTCGAGCGTTGCGATCGGTTCGGGAATGTTGCCTTTGCTCATTCCCTCCCATGCGCGTTTGTTCATCAGCCAAAATTCGTGCTTCCCTTTGCCTTGCTTATCGGCGGGTGTGATTGCGCCGGCCCATTCAAAGACAAAGTGTCGCGTTTCCGCATTCGCCAAGTCAGGAGTGGCCACTGGATTAAGTGGCAGGGCGGGCAAAGGTTTTTCGACCAAGGTGGATGGCGTTGTGGTAAAGCTAGCCAGTAGGAAAGGAAAGCGGCCTTTCATGTACATGATCTCAACATTGGTTCCGGCTTTGGGGGCGACCAAACCAATATCTAGTCGCATACCGGGCGCGATCTTGTGCTCTTCGAGTCGTCGAGGCGTCGCGATCGGATTACCGTCAATGGCAACAATCCAAGCGTCCGCACCGCGGACTTGAATAGGATAAGTCAGGGTATTATCGACGTTGGCTAAACGCAGGCGAGTGGTGGCATTTTCTTGTAGTTCATACTTAGGTTGATGAACACCATTCACCGTGCCCCATTCACCCGGCGTTCCCATTCGGGCGCTGTAACGAGGAATGGCGAGATCTTTCCATTGCCCTTGGGGGTCGAGGTGCCAATGTTTGAGCATGAGTACATGCTCTTCGTCAAACGCGACCGGCGACGCCTCTTCCACCACAATGGTGCCTACCAAGCCTTTGCCCAATTGCACCACAGAGTTCATGTGAGGGTGATACCAAAAGGTGCCAGCGTCAGGCGGTGTAAAGCGATAAGTAAAGGTTTCGCCCGGCTGAATAGGGGGTTGGGATAAAAAGGGTACACCGTCCATTTCAATCGGAATACGGAGTCCATGCCAATGAATGGTGGTGGGTTCATTAAGGTTATTGGTAAAGTGAATCGTCACAGGCTCGCCCTGACGGCAGCGAATCGTGGGCGCAGGGATCTTGCCGTTAAACGCCAATACATCCGTTTGATGGCCGGGCACTAAAGACGCAGTGCTTGGCTCAGCGCTTAAGTGATATTCCCACATGCCATTATCTCGTGATGCGGATACCAGCGAGCAAGCAGGAAGGGCGGACAACGCAGCGAAAGCAGCGGAAGATTGGAGAAAGCGACGTCGAGTGAGGCCATGCGCTGGCATGCCTTGGTCACGGCAAGTCATAAGAATACCTTTCGAATCAAATAATCGGTTTACTATACCGTGAACGCGTCAAAGTGAGAAAGATTATCAATTGACCATGTGAGGCAGTTAAAATAAGCCAGCAACAGACTGCTGGCTCGATAGTCGGATTATTGACGGTGAAAAATGTCGAGGCCAGATGCTTGATTTATGGCGGGTAATGCTTCGAATTCAGGCTTGGCAATATAATACCCTTGGAAGAAGTCGATGCCTAAATCATGCAAGCAACGTAATTCTTTCTCCGTCTCTATCCCTTCGGCAATAATTTGACGCCCTAGCTCCTCACACATTGCCACACTGTGGCGAACAATCGCCTGTTTCACTGGGTCAGTATCAATATCTCTCACCAGCGCCATATCGATTTTAATAATATTGGTATCAATATTAGCCAGTGCCGTTAAGCCAGAGTAACCGGCGCCGAAATCATCAATGGCGGTAATAAAGCCTTGCGAGCGGTAATAGCGAATAATGCGTTGAATATGATCATAATCAAGCACTTCTTCCCCTTCGGTAAACTCAAACAAGATGCGATCGAGCGGAAACTGGTGTTCGCGCGCGGCTTTAAGGGTGGTTTGAATACAACGTTCGGGCTCGTAAACAGCATTAGGCATAAAGTTAATGCTCAAAAAGCAGGGGATCTCGAGCTTTGCCGCTAATGCCACCGCTTTGATACGGCAGGTCTGATCAAATTGATACTGATTGTCGGCGTTTACATGTTTAAAAACACTGCCCGCACCGCTGCCATCCATGCCTCGTACCAGCGCTTCGTATGCGAACACACGCCCAGTGGATAATTGAACAATGGGCTGAAAGGCCATTGAAAAGGCAAAAGGGAGCGGTTTTTTGTTTTTGCAGGCATCGCATTGGGAGGCGGAATGAGTCATAGATTTAAATATCAATGAAATAAAGGTGTTTAAACAATAATAGATGGTGCGTGTCTTTAATGCGAGTCAAGGTGTCTAATCTCTGCGCCACGACGAGTTATCTACAATGAGAAATTAAGTTGGCACTAGATATGCTTAATAATTAAGCGGCAATATCAGGCGCTTTTTTGACGTCGTGCGATACAAAAAGTATGGCATACGGATGAACAAGCTGCTTTTTGCTAATAATGGCGACAAAGTGACCAAATTTGGTTTATACCTTAATAAGGTTGTTAAACGACCGAAAATACCAGATGTGCCGGTTCAAGGTAGCTGGCCAGTGACAGAGGATGAACGTCATGCTTGCTGAAAAACGGGATGAAATAGACAACCCCCTGATTTGGCCAATACTCAGTATCTTGGAATCTACGCGACAAAGCTGGAAAGTGCACCACCTTCTCAGTGAGTTGCAAAAAAACACCATCATGGCAGAGCTGGATGCTGACCCGCATCTTGATCTGTTTAAGCGCAATTTTTTGATAATGAATGCGCTATACCAACTGCAAGAGATGTTGCTACCCCAGCAGTGGTTGCAGGTGGAGTCAATGGACATTCAATTGCAGTGGCGTGTCGGCGGTAATGGTTTTGTGGCAAACGAAATCGATTACCAAGATCCACTCCGTGAATATTACATGGATTGGAACAACTACGACGCTAGCCGAGACGATGTCAAAGAGCTGCTATCGTCGTTTTGGAAGCATTATCAACGCCATATTGGTAATGATGCACCGGGCGAAACCATGCTGGAGCGCAAAAAAGCGCTAACCGTACTTGGGTTGGATGAGCACGCTAGTGAGCATGAGATCCGTCGACAGTGGCGTAAAATGGCGTTGAAGTGGCACCCAGACCGCCCTGAAGGCGATGCGACCACGTTTCGTGAAATGTGCGAGGCTTGGCAAAGCCTGCGTCTTTAATTCCGTCGTCAGCAAGCAAATACAGGGTGTGATGACACACCCTGAATAATAGCGATTAGGCGTTGTTGAGGCCGCGGCTGCGTAGCTCAAAAATAAGCTTTTCAGCGCTGCACTCAAATTGCATTTTGATATGTGCACTGTCGTCGCTAATTTGCTCGGCGTTAAAGTCGTGCTTGACGGCAGGGTTAATACTTTGTGCGAGCGAAAGGTACTGCTCAAAGCGCGCCTGCATTGCCTCGACGCTGTCGGCATGAATCGTCACTTCCGCGACTTCATCTCCTTCTGAGATAATATAACCAATTTCTGCGCTTACACCGCACGCGTCACATGCGTCAGTTTGATTCTCTTTCATGGTCGTCCCCTACGAGATAAAGCTGCAGGCGTCAAAATAGGCTTATCGCCTGCAATAAAGATGTCATGCTGATCTTTAGCAGAGTCTTGATTGTGGCACATTGAGATAGGTCAGGTTTTGCAGGAGTTTGTAGCACGATGCATCATTGTCAGCAATCACATTGTAAGCAATAGGTGGCGAATAAAAAATCACCCACCATCAGCGTACGCCAATCGTGGGTGAATGTCAGGACATCTTGGTAGAATGCGCTAGACCCAGTCTTCTTCCCATTGGACTAAGGTGCCTTTTGGCCAGTTCGCGCCAACCTCGTGGTACTCTTGCTCCAGCTTATGGCGGCGAATTTTAAGTGTTGGCGTAAGTTTTCCGTTCTCAATGCTCCAAGGCTCTTTGATCATCAACACGCCTTTGATTTGCTGGTGGGATTCCAGCTCGCTGTTGATGGTATCAATCACCTTTTTCACGCGGCGCTCATAGCGGGCTCGATCAAAGTGTGGGAAGTGGTGAGGCAGGGCAAGCAAAATAGGCGCAGGCATGCCAGAGCCGATCACACAGAGCATCTCAGCGTTAGACAGCTCAAATAAACGTTTTTCAATCGCCACTGGGGCAACAAATTTGCCTTTCGCAGTTTTGAAGGTATCGTTTTTACGTCCTGAGATACTCAGGTAGCCTTCACTATCGAGCTCGCCTAAATCCCCCGTGTGTAGCCAACCATCCACCAAGGTTTCGGCCGTGGCTTCTTCATTTTTGTAATAGCCACTAAATAGACCCTGACTTTTGACTAAGATCTCCTGATCATCGGCTATCTTGATTTCAACGCCGGGTCCTGCATTGCCGACGGTGCCAATTTTGTCGGCCCTAAATGGATAGTTAAGTGTGCTGTATGCGTAGCTTTCGGTCATTCCCCAGGCTTCGGTGATATGTAGGCCCAACTTTTCATACCAACGCAATAGTGCAGGGGCAACGGGTGCTGAGCCACAGCCCAATACGCGCGCTTGATCAAGGCCAAGGTTCTTCGCGATTTTCTTTTTAACCAAACCACCGACAAGAGGAATGCTCAGCAGCAGGTTAAGACGTGCATCTGGCAATTTCTCTTGAATGCGCTGTTGGAACAACGTCCACAGTCGCGGTACCGAAATGAAAAGCGTTGGGCGATGCATTTTGACATCTTCAATAAAGGTATCGAGCGACTCTGGGAACGCGGTTGGGATCCCACCCATAATGGCCGACCCCATGATGTACACGCGCTCTGTGATATGGGCCAATGGCAGATACGAGAACAAGCGATCGTCCGGCTCGATACCAATATGGTCAATCAGGCGTTGCGCGGACCAACAATAGCCGCCGTAGCTCAGAATGGCGCCTTTGGGGAGCCCAGAGGTACCAGAGGTATACACCAGTGACATCACATCATTATCGAGATGGACCGGACGCTCTTCGGTGGGTTCGTGACTTGCGACTAACTCCTGCCAGTCATAATGGCAATCCACCGTAGGATATGGAAATGCGATGGTCTTAATGTGTGATAGCGTCTGTAACGACGCTTTTAGCGCTTTAGTGTCATCCAGTTTGCCGACAAACATGGCCTTAGATTCACTGTGCGTGACCACGTGCTCAATGGTGTCGCTGCCGGCCGTTGGAAAAATGGGCACGCTGATGTAACTGCCCATCATCATCGCCAGATCGGCAATAAACCATTCCGCACAGTTTTTAGAAATTAGCGCCACCTTGTCACCGGGTTGCAAGCCCATGTCACGTAATGCTGTGACCATACGCATCGCCTGATCAGCGACGTCTGCAAAGGTGTAATCCACGAAGCGGCGATCGCGAATTTGGCGTAAAAATACGTGGTTAGGGCGTTCGTCGGCCCAGCGTAAAATCTGATCGTGTGGTTTGATGTGTGACATTGGACTTCCTCGTTGTCGCAACGTGATTCATACGTCTAACTGTTATAATAATGTTAACTTACTGACCCTGCCTGCATTTACGCAAGGCAATTGTTTAAACATGTGTTCAAATTATGACTGTCGGCACTATTTACACCAATAAGTCCTCATTTTTTGGGCTGTTTTCACACTTATCTATCAAGGTATTAGCAGAACTTTGATCCGCTTCAGCGAGTCTTTGGTGTGTTTCGTGTCAGGCTTTCTATTGCACTCTGTACTATCTTTATGGCGAGCCGTGGCGCAAATGCATTGCCTGCCAACCTATTGCAACATGCAGATGATTATTGCCCGCCATGCTGACGGAGACTGGGGAGAACACATTACACATGCCAAAACGCAGTAAGGCCCAAACACAACAGACGATCGAGACCATTCTTGATGCCGCGAAGCAGCAACTCCTGACGTTGGGCTACGAGGGCATGTCGTATACCACCCTCAGTGAAGCGACGGGGGTATCTCGTACTGGGATCAGTCATCACTTTCCGCGCAAACAAGATTTTATGGCCGCGCTCGAACCTGTACTGCTCGATAATTTGATGGGTACGCTAGAGACGGACGGAACCGTTAACCAGTTAATGCAAAGCTGGATGCAGGCGATGCATGCCGATGGTGAGTTCAAAGCCATCTTACGATTGTGTTTCTACTTGCTGATCAGCGGTAAAGCCGATAACGGCGTCGCCTTTCGCTGTCTACGTAAATTGCAGACAGATTGTGAAAAGCAAATGAATACCGATCTGACCGTTGCTTTTTCACAGCTGCTAGGCGCCAGTTTATTGATGTGCCGGCAGTAAGCGGCACCGGTCCGTTGAGCCTGCATAATAATTGACATAACACGACGATATCACGCCATTCGCTTACCAAAATTTGACAGACAGGCGCGATGCCTTTTGATAAACTCGCCACGCTTTAACAGCACCAGACCTTTTTTGGAGATAACTATGAACAATACCGACCATCCTCCTAGTCGATACGGAGAAAAATAGCTGCCGTTGGTATTGTGATCCTTCCTTTTACCAGCGCAGTCGCAGCTGATTTCCCGCTCTGTTTTTCTCCTTTCTCGATGTAACGCTTAATCACGCCCTTTCAGCGTGAGGTTCGTTGTTGATGGTCGTTACCTGTTGCCAATCGGGAGATTCGCCATGACGGTAATGAACAACACTTTTGACTATGCTACTGCGTTTTCCACTGCAGAAATCGTGGCGGCACGTAATGCGTTTTTACAATACGATATCGACAAGCAAGTCGAGCTGCTTACCGTGATGCCGATTGAGGAATCAATGGGCATTTTGCATCACTGCTCGGTGGCTCATGTACAGCATTTGCTTAATGCGCTGGATGCGCAGGGATTTGACCGCGAAGCCCGTGAATATGCCAACCATTTAGGCTTTATTCACTCGGAAGCGGAACCAGCGAAAAGCTACCTCTCTACTGGCGTGTTTGCACATGTTAAGCAGCGGATTGGCTGGATTGTCGGACTGGCGCTGCTTGGTATCGTTTCTGGGATGATCATTGCTCAGTATGAAGATACCTTAAGTCAGCTTGTTCTGTTGGCTGTGTATATGCCAGTGATTGCGGCGGCGGGAGGCAATACTGGCTCCCAAGCGGCAACCTTGGTGGTGAGGGCGCTAGCAACGGGAGAGCTTCGCAAACGTCAGTGGCTCCAAGTGATGTGGAAAGAGGCCCGCGTCGCGGTATTTATTGGTGTGGCGATTGCTGCAGTCATGATGGTGAGGATTTTACTGTTCAACCACAACGCGACGGTAGGCGCGTTTGCACTGCACGATATTGCGGTTGCGATTGCGTTGGCCCTGTTTATTCAGGTGACCATCTCCACAACGCTTGGCGGATTACTGCCGATTGTGGCGCGTGCATGTCATCTTGATCCTGCGGTATTGGTTAGCCCGGTGCTTGCGTCTGTGGTGGATATCTCCGGAATGTGGATTTATTTCACTGTAGTCAATACCTACCTAGGCATTGGTAGCTAGCCCGAAGAGTGGCGCCCATGTGGCGCCATTTTTTATCTACGCTTATGGTCAGTGATAGCGAGCTCGTAGGGATTTGTGTACCCGATGCGCACTTAGCTTGATCTTACGCAGTAAATTGCTGGGTAACTGTGCTATCACTATCACAACAGTTGAATTATTAAAAAATATTTTAATAATGGAAAAGGCGGCGTGATGCCGCGATTCAATTTCTGCCAATAAGGTAACCCTATGAGTGATGCACTGGTACTCGTTATTAATTCAGGTAGCTCGTCGTTAAAATTTGCCCTGATGGATGCGCAAACTGGCGATGCTGTGATTTCCGGCGCTGGAGAATGCTTTGGGCGCGATGACGCGCGGATGAACTGGAAAGTCGACGGTGAAAAAACCGAGAAAACCTTAAGTGCAGGAAGCAACCACCACCAAGAGGCCATGGACATCATTGTGGGCCTTATCGAAAGCAACCAATTGAGTGATAAACTGCAGGCCGTTGGCCACCGTGTTGTACATGGCGGTGAAACCTTCAGCCAAGCCACCTTAATTGACGATGCTGTACTGGCGCAAATTGATGCGCTAAAAGCCTTGGCGCCACTGCATAACCCAGCACATGTGGTGGGCATTACAGCGGCACGTAAAGCCTTCCCAAGCTTGCCACAAGTGGCGGTTTTCGATACGGCATTCCATCAAACGATGCCAGAAAAAGCTTACCATTACGCGATTTCGCGTCAGCTCTACAACGATTACGGTATTCGCCGCTATGGCTTCCACGGCACTAGCCATTACTACGTAAGTCGTGAAGCGGCAAAATGGCTTAACCAAGCGCCTGAACAAACCAACGTCATCACTGTTCACCTTGGTAACGGTGCCTCTTTGTGTGCGGTCAAAGACGGTCAAAGTGTCGATACCAGCATGGGCTTTACGCCTTTAGCCGGTTTGATGATGGGCACACGCTGTGGTGATATCGACCCATCTATTCTGGAGTTTTTGTCGAAAAAAGGGCTCAGCATGGATCAAATCCACCATGAGCTGATCGATAAAGCCGGTTTACTCGGTGTTTCGGAATTAACGAACGATTGCCGAGGCTTGGTCGAGGCGGCAGAGCAGGGCCATAAAGGTGCACAATTAGCGCTAGAAATGTTTGCTTATCGCGTTGCAAAATTCATCGCAAGTTACATGGTGCCGTTATCTCGCTTGGATGCGATTGTTTTCACAGGCGGAATTGGCGAAAACTCCCTGCCAGTGCGTGAGATGATCCTCAAAGAGCTGGCTATTTTCGGCTATCAAGCGGATGCCGATGCCAACGCCGCCGCGCGTTTTGGTGCCGCAGGGCAAATCACTACCCAAGCGTCGCCGCTTGCATTGGTGATCCCAACCAACGAAGAGCTGGTGATCGCACAACAAGCCATGGCAATGGCCTAACTGTCGCACCACCTCGGATATCAGGCGAGCCTCAAGGCTCGCTTTTTTGTGGCTGCTTACCATGGTGTTGAGCGAGTACCGACGTTTCCGTGATATGAGTGGATGGTACGGTATATAAACCTTGTCGATACAGTTTTCCGCCTATTAAAGCGTGTGCCTTAGCGCGCTTTATCATCTCGTCTGTTACATGTTGAGGGCGTGCAGTCTGACTCTTCGCATCATAGTAATAGCCAAGCGGGGCTTTGTCTGGTCGCAGAACAATCACTGAATCATGGGTGAGATAAGCGAAGTTTTTATCAAACTGCATCAAAGCACGCTGATAGTGTTGAGATAATGGGCGAGTTAAATCATGACCTATCATCGGCGATATACTTTCAACGCCAATGAGTGAGAGTAACGTAGGGGGCATATCGATACTACTCGCGAGGCGGTTATCTTCTCTCGGGGATATGTCTTTACCTAGGATCAATGCTGGGATATGAAAATGTTTAATCGGCACAGGTAACGCGCCGACTGCGCGTGCATCATGATCGGCAATGATTAAGAAGATGGTATCTTTCCAGTAATCGGACTGCTGAGCTTGGTGGATGAAGTCGCCCAATGCTTTGTCAGCATATTTTACGGCATTAAAGCGGGTATGTTTCTCTTGGCTATAAGGCGTGATTTGACCATCTGGATATTCGTAAGGTGAGTGATTGCTACTAGTAAATACCAAGCTGAAAAAGGGTTTCCCACTTTGGTGTAAACGCCGAAACTGTTTATCAGCCATGGTGTATAGGTCTTGGTCTGAAACTCCCCAAGATCCAACAAAGCGTGGCTGGTCAAACTGAGGGAAATCGATAATATCTTGAAAACCATTACCGAGAAAAAATGATTTCATATTATCGAAGTGGCTTTCTCCACCGTAGATAAACTGAGTGGTATACCCCTTTTGCTGAAGTAATGAGGCGATGGAAAAGAACCCTGTTTGGCTTTTAGACAATTTAACGACGGCGCGAGATGGGGTCGGTGTAAACCCTGTGGTTATAGCCTCAATACCACGCACAGAACGCGTACCTGTTGCGTAAATCTGAGTAAAGTTCCATCCTTCATCCATCAGATTATCCAAATGTGGTGTTAGCGGTAAGCCGCCTAATCTGCCAACAAATTGTGCGCCTAAACTTTCTTGCAATAAGATCACTAAATTCTTTCGTTTCGCCTCGAAAGGATGGCGCACGTTTAGTGTCGGTATGGTGTCAGACGTAATATAGTTGGTGCTGGCCGGCGAGTATCGTTTGATCGTTGCAATGACATCATTCAGCGGCATATCGCCATAGTATTCTTCAGCATTACGCTCGGACGCCATGGATTTGGCGGCAAAAACCAACGAATAAGAAGAGTTGAGTACTAAATCATTTAATAGCGGATTCGTTGAAAAGGCGACAAGTGCTGGGTTCAGTGGGCGGTGTTGCAGAGTTGAACGTGCTCCCATGACACCGAAAGCAATCACACACACCGCAAGAATAGGCCGTGTCCACCAGCGTGGCTGGTTTTCTGTCTGGATAAGCTTGCCGCTTAGTCGCCAGCTGAAAAAACCCACGAATAACGTACCAAAGAGTACTAGGAATAACGGTAATTTATAGCCCTTCCAAAGCATGGAAAAGATTTCTTTAGGGTACACTAAGTACTCTAGAAATAGTCGATTCGGTCTTAAGTTGTATTCTAAAATAAACGAAGGCGTGACAAGCTCCATATAAACTAACACAACTAACCCACAGACCAGCCAACTCCGCAAGATAAAAACAAATCCACGACCCAATTTTCCAGAGGTTGGCAGCAGTGCCAATAAAAAAGCCGGTAGGGTATATAGCCAGCAGAGGGTGGCAATATCTATGCGAATACCTTGCGAAAATATATAAAAATATTCAGACCAATGACTTATCTTATCTTGCTGCCAGGTTAAGAGTCCAATCCGAAACGCACTAAGAATTCCTAATGCTAATAGGAAGAAAATAAAAATTGGTTTCATTAAATTTATGATTCGCATCTCTCACCCCTAAATTATAAAATCTACTATGACACTCAACCATGTAAATAGTGCAAGAATTAATGTCAACAGTACGGCCGAAGATCCGATATCTTTGGCCTGACCGCTTAGCTCATGGTGTTCTTTTCCTACTCGGTCAACAACTGCTTCAATGGCAGAGTTAATTAGCTCGACAATGAGTATAAGAAATAGACTTCCAATTAATATGAGTTTAGTTAGTAATGCAATGGGAATGAGTAATGCAAAGGGTACTAGGATGAAGACAAGCACGACTTCTTGACGGAATGCGGCTTCATTTTTCCACGCAGCTTTCAAACCTTGGATTGAAAATTCAGTTGCCTTGACAATTCTTTGAATCCCTTTATAGCCTGGCTTCATATTCTACCTCTGGCGACAAATTGAAAAAATATCTTTGTTTTTTTGATATTCATCTGTTGATATATCCATGATTCCTAGTATTGAATGGAAAATATTGTCATGTGAATATTTTACGTTTTTTGATGAATTTATTAAGCAAGATAAGTTTATTCTTTTTTCCTTTAAAAACTCATTGCTAGTCCAGAAAAACATCGGGACATGAGTTTGAAAATCTGGTGCGATTGAATAAGGGAATCCATGTAAAAAAATCCCACTCTCGCCTAGTGATTCTCCATGATCTGATACATAGATTAATGCTGTATTATATTTAGAAGATAGATCTTTTAATTTCTCTATAACTTTATTTATAACATAGTCGGTATATAAAATTGTATTGTCGTAGGTGTTTACTATTTCCTCTCTAGAGCAGTTTTCAATGTCGGCTCGTTGACAATCAGGGGAAAACACTCTCATATTTTCCGGATATCGCTTATAGTATGTGGGACCATGACTACCAATTAGGTGTAGTACTGCCATGAAATCTTTTCCATGTTCCGTGCTAGGTATATTATCTATAAGAGGTTGAATAACCGCCTCGTCAAAGCAAGTTTGTCCATCACAATAGGTCTGGCTTCTCTCACGGTTTACTATAACTTGTGGGATGTTCTTAGCGACACCTTTGTCACCACTATCATTTTCTATCCATAGCATCTCTGTGCCTGCGCGTTGCATGATATCAAGTAGGTTATCTTGTTTGTCGGCACGTTCTCGATCAAAGTTTTCTCTTTCCAAGATAGAGAAAAGACATGGCACAGAAACTGCCGTTGCCGTTCCACATGAGCTTACATTTTTGAATGAGATAATACCTTCTTGCGATGTAAATTGATTTGTCTTTCTCGAATAACCATTTAGTTGCTGGTTCTGGGCCCGAGCCGTTTCCCCTAAAACAAAAACAAATAGAGTTGGTTTTTTTGTATGTTTTTCGTCTTTTTTTTGTGCGTCCTCACCAATTTTTTTGTATGGTAGAGGATCCGACAGGTATTTATTATTGACATATTTCCCAATGCTATAAACTAACTCTGTGGGAATGATAACCTTTTTTAAGTAAGAGTTATTTCTGCCAACGGATGCATAATCTTGATAATATAAACTAGCAATGATCAGTATAACAACTACCGATGCTATTACCGATATTATCTTTTTCATTACCATAAAAAAAATGGGATCACTTTCTTCTATTTTCACAATAAAAAGAAATAATGATGGAACCCCTCCCATGAATAAAACCCACGCGATAGAATAAAAACTAATATAACTTGATGCCTCTGCCACGTCCGTTTCGAAAATGTTCACAATCATATCGCTGTCAAAAATTATACCGTAGTGGGAAGTGGCATAGCTTGCCCCAGCGGATAGAAGCAAAAGTAAGATAAAAAAAGGTTTTGTAATAAATGGCCAGCTAAAAGCGTTAAAAATAATATTAAAGCTAGCGATGAAAAAGAGAGGGATTGTAGCGACGAAACCAGGATTTACGCTGTCTAACCTATAGAGTATTCCTCCAAGTTCATTATAAACTGGAATGTTAACAATTAATGCGAAATATATAGCGATCACTATCGTTATTGACGTGTGAGAAAACTTTACATTCTTTATGTTTACGACTTAAACATCCTTAGTATTAAGGCAGCATGGATTTAATGTAGTTACGCTTACCAAAACGACTCATCAAAATGGCGGCGCTAACATGGATAGTGACGAGGACCAGGGTTGCGTTGGCAGCAAACTCATGGATTTCTTCTAACCATTCGAGTTCTTCACCTGACTGCGTCATTGTCCAGCCAGTCAAAATGGTGACGAGAAGCAATCCCCAAAGACTCCAAATCATAAGTGCTGCGGCAGGGTTATGACCTGAGCTTGTATGATCACGTCCGCGTATAAGGTTGCTGAAGTGAGCACGAGCGGCAGAAAGCGAGGGAATAAAACGGGTTAGTCGTGCTTCTGAATGCGTGAGCATTCCCCAAATCAGACGTAAGACAATGGCCCCAAGGATCACGTACCCAAACCAGCGATGAATGTCACTGCCTTCTTCCGTGACGCTCATATTGGCAAAGAATAATGCAGCAATCAGCCAATGGCTGAACCGGACGACTCTGTCCCATTTAAATGGTCGTGGGGTGTTAGCGGTCATGGTAATGTCCTCTCATGTGGTGATGTCTTCACTCTATGAGAGGAAACTTAAGAATCACTTAAGAGGGGCAAAAAATAAAAAGTTATAATTTACAATTGGATAGATTTTTGGGGTGCATTTTTTATCGGCAGGAGGCGCTTCTTAAGCTTTTCTTAAGTATCGCGCCGTAAGCTCAGTGACAATCAGCTAATAAAGGATGTCACCGCTATGGTTAATTCAGCGAGTCGATTTGACATTGTTACACCAGACTCAGCGAATCGCGCTGAAATAGAGGCGTATATTGCTGAACGCTATCAACAAGCCTTCAACGCGACAATTACCACCTTCATGCCTTATTTGTCCTGCCTGAGAGGACAAGACGATCGCTTATTGTCGGTGTGCGGCTATCGCCCTGCTGCGTATCAGCCGCTTTTTCTCGAACAATACCTTACCGACGATGTGGCTGACGTACTTAGCGCTCACTATCAGCAAGTGATCACGCGTAACTCAGTGATTGAGTTTGGGCAACTGGCCTCATTCTCTTCGGGAACGTCACTACCACATTTCCACGCTTTAGCGAATGGGCTGCTGTCACACGGATACCTATGGTGTGTATTTACCGCCACAGGGCCGCTATATGCACTTATGCGACGATTTGGCCTTGAGCCCCATCTACTGACCGATGCGGAAGCGAGTCGTCTACAGCCCGCCACTGATCAATGGGGCAACTACTACACGCGGATGCCTCGTGTCTGTGCCGGTAACCTTGCTCAAGGTGCTGAGCAATTGGCGCGGATTGTGTCTAAACACTGCCATACGGAGAATGCTAATGCGCGTCTTATTTGAACGTTTGGCTGACTATGCCAGATCCCAACCTGATCAGGTTGCCATTCACGGGTCGGATGCATCTGGCGACTGCCTGATACTGACCTACCAAGCGCTTTGGGGACGGATCAGGGCGATGAGTGAAACGCTATTGGCGCTCGATACACAGATGATTGGGCTTGCCGGTGACAACAGTGTGAGTTGGGTATTGATCGATCTTGCCGCTGCGTATGCAGGCATCTCAATTGTACCGATCCCGCCCTTTTTTACGGCGGACCAACAACAGCATGTCTTGGAGACTGCGAGGGTAGATCGGGTGATTGGCTCGCTACACCCTGATGTCGCATTAAGCCACGCATCTGTGACTACATTGGCTGGATTACCATGCCATGCACGAGACGTAGACGCACTGCCAGCGTTGCCTCCTGCCGTAAAGGTCACGTTTACTTCAGGCTCGACTGGTTCTCCCAAGGGCGTGGTATTGAGCGCAGCCACGCTGGAGAGCGTTAGTGTATCGCTTGCCAGTACCGTCTCCACCACTGCGGTACCCTCCCGTCATTTAGTCGTCCTTCCCTTGTCCACACTACTGGAGAATATTACGGGTGTTTACGTGCCTCTATTGCTTGGGGTGACGACAGTGATCCCATCCAGCAATGACTTGGGGCTGATCGGCTCAAGCCAGTTAAACCTGAATCAATTGATGAGCGGACTGATTCGTTATCGTCCGCAAAGCTTGGTACTTACCCCTGCTTTATTGCGAGCCGTCATCCATCTTGGTGAACAGCATCCTGGTGCGGTTGCCGATCTCAAGCACGTTGCTGTCGGAGGCGCAAAGGTGGCACCGGCCTTATTGCGCGCAGCAAGTCGGCTTGGCTTATCGGTTTTTGAGGGCTATGGCTTATCGGAGTGCGGATCAGTGGTGAGTTTGAATACCTCCGAGCACCATTGTGTTGGCAGTGTGGGTAAACCGTTACCTCACCATCGTGTTTTTCTGGCTTCAGACGGTGAAATCATGGTAGTGGGCGCGACATTCTCAGGCTATCTGGATCGCGACTTTCACCCTCACCAAGGCGTCGTTGCGACGGGAGATATCGGTGAGTTTGATGATGACGGCTTTTTGTACGTGAAAGGTCGCAAAAAAAATCAACTCATTACGGCTTTTGGCCGCAACATCCATCCAGAATGGATTGAGGCGGAAGCTATGGCCTATTCGGCGCTTAGCAACATGGTGGTATTGGGAGAGGGGAAGGACTACCTGACTGCCATTATTGGTAGCGACTCTCCTGATCAAGCAAAGCAGCAGCTGATCCAGCTTAACAACCAACTGCCCGATTATGCGCAGCTCCGAGCGGTGATATTTACCGCTCCTTTTCATCAGCAACCCCATTTAATTACGGCAAATGGCCGCCCTAAACGCGATGTCTTTTGCCAACAATTTGAGCCGAAACTTAACACTTCGGCCCAATCATTACTGACTGACGAAACCCTGCCACTCACGGCACATTCCTAGGAGGATTTATGGATAATCAAGGTTTTTTCCATGTACTAGAGAAAGAAACCGCTCAGGCGAGAGCCTCAATGCTGAGTGTGCCTGTGATTGAGGCTTGTGACGATAAGGCGATTACGCTGCAAACCTACACGGCCTTTCTTGTTCAGGCTTATCATCATGTGAAGCATACCGTTCCATTGCTGATGGCCTGTGGTTCTCGGTTGCCGGAGCACTATGAATGGTTACGTCAAGCGCTCGGCGCATACATTGAGGAAGAGAAAGGTCACCATGAATGGATCTTGGATGACTTGCGCGCATGTGGCTTTGATGCCGAACTAGCGAAGGCTAACTGTGGTCAGGGCCAAGTCGGGTTAGGGATTGAGATGATGGTGGCGTATTTATATCACCAAATTGACCGTAATAACCCAATGGCTCTATTTGGCATGGTTTGGGTGTTGGAAGGGACGAGTGTATCAATCGGCGGCTCGATGGCCGCACTGATCCAGCAAACGCTTTCTCTACCCGATACAGCGATGCGGTATTTAACGTCACACAGCACCTTGGATGTAGAGCATATTGGCTATTTTGCCGATTTGATGAACAAGGTAACGGATCCCGCGGACCAACAAGCCATCATTGATAGTGCGAACCGTGTTTATGCGCTGTATGAATCAATGCTGCGAGCGCTTCCCATGACCACAACACAGACGCAAGTGGCATAGGAGGCGGTAATGAAAAACACAATTATATTGCTAACAGGTGCGACAGGAGGCATTGGCCGAGCTCTGGCTGATGCACTGGCAAAAAAAGGCGCAATACTTGTGCTCGTCGGCCGCCATCTCAATGCGTTGCATGATCTTAAAAACCAGCTTGTGAATGACGAGCATCATCAGATCATCGAAGCAGACATTGGTACAGCAGAGGGCAGAGACAAGGTGAATCAGCATGCACGATGGCTGGCTCAACAAGGTACGCCAATAGAAATACTGATCAATAATGCGGGGGTAAATGGTTTCAATTATCTATCCATGCGCGCGGATGACAGTATTGAACATGAAATTGCCATCAACCTAACCGCCCCCATTTTGCTTTGCAAACATGCACTTGAGTGGCTCGCACCGACAGGCCTCATTGCCAACATTGGCTCAACCTTTGCTGGTATCGGTTTCCCCGGATATGCCAATTACGGTGCGACGAAATCAGGCCTGTATCGCTTTACCGAAGCGTTAAATCGGGAGCTACATGGCACTCAGCAGTGTGCCATTTATATCGCGCCTCGAGCAACTAAGACGGCGTTAAATGATGCTCGTGCAACGGCGATGAATAAGCAATTGCGAAATCATGTGGACTCACCAGAGTGGGTAGCGAATCACATTATTCGTGCCATCGAAAAGCGTTGCTTTGCGACGTGGCTCGGGTGGCCCGAAAAACTGTTTGTTCGTCTGAATCAACTTTTTCCATCGTTAGTGGGCCATGGAATCGCAAAACAAAAAGACATCATTGATTTTCACGCCAATACGCCACAAGGCTTGCCAGTTGTAGAGGAATCGCACCATGACTATTCGTAAATCATTTTATATTACCGTATGGGCACTCAGTTGTTCTTTGATCAGTGCGACAGCGCTGGCCGACCCTATCTTGGCTAAGATCCAGACACGCTGGGCACAATGTAACTACACTGTCGGAAGTAGTGACGACAAAGTGGCGTGCTTCGACCGTTTAATCGATGACACGCAAATTGCACTCCTTGCTCAACCAGCGCGTCACGATCTGAAAATATGGCTTGCTATCAATAAGAGCTCGTTAGCCGGGGTTGATGGTGGCATGGGAGCATTAGGCTTGGTCAAGGATGCAAAAATCCTACTTGAAGATGTGATAACACAGGCGCCGGAAACGCTAGACGGTTCGGCCCTAACGAGCCTCGCGACGTTGTACCACAAAGTGCCGGGCTGGCCACTCGCCTTTGGTGATGACGATAAGGCTGCTGAGTTGTTTAAAAAAGCACTCGCGATCAATCCAGACGGAATCGATCCGAACTATTTTTATGGCGAATTTCTGGCGGATACCGGAAAAACAAATCTCGCTGTGGCATTCTTGAAGCATGCACAGCAAGCCCCTGCACGGCCGGACCGTCCTCTTGCTGATCAAGGACGCCAACAAGAAATTATCCAAAAACTGAAGGAGCTTAATCAGCAATGAGGCTGCTACTTGTCGAAGATGATTGCATGCTAGGGGAGTCCATGGTGGCGTCGCTGCAGCGTCACGGCTATACCGTTGATTGGTTGCAGCGAGGCGGTGGTGTGGATGCCCTGTTAAATACCGAAAGCTTTACCGCTATTATTCTCGACTTAACCTTGCCAGATACTGATGGACTTCATGTGTTGCGTAAAATTCGCCGCAAACATAGCGATATCCCTGTGATGATTTTGACGGCACGCGATGACATTGATGACCGTGTGAAAGGGTTAGATGGTGGAGCCGACGACTACCTGATCAAACCTTTTGCGCTCGAAGAGCTATTGGCGCGTCTGCGCGTCATGATTCGGCGTATTTCCGGTTATGCCGATACCACCATGTCATGCCATGGCGTGACCTTGTCGATGGCAACGGGTGAAGTGGATATGGAGGGTGCACCTATTCGGTTAACTCCTAACGAGTTCAAGCTGTTATCAACATTGATGGCACACGCTGGCCGAGTAATGAGCAAAGATCAACTTCAACAAGCGCTTCATGGTATGGATGAGGGAATTAGTCCGAATGCCATTGAAGTCCATATTCACAATTTACGCAAAAAAACGGGTGGAACCTTGATTCAAAACATTCGTGGGGTTGGGTATATCATTGAGAAATAAACAGCGCCCACATTCAATAAAACGCCATCTTACATTCAGCACTGTGTGTGTGGTGGGGGTGTTAATGTTTGTCTCTTGGCTGCTGGTGTATAGCGAAGCTCGTCATGAAATTAATGAAGTCTATGACGCGCGACTGGGGCAATCGGCAAAAACGTTGGCGCTGTCGGTAATGAGCTGGGGAGATCAGCCGCCAGATAACTTTACACAAAGCTATACCCATTGGTTAAACGCGATCACTGCTAACGCAAAAAATGACGATACGACCACACCATTTGGTCACCCCTACGAAGATAATTTGTTTTTTCAGTACCGCGTTAACGATGCATTAGTTGCCAAAAGTCCGACCGCACCGGCGCAATGGATAGCGACATCGGACAACCCCGGATTTGATATGGTTACCGCAGCAGGTGAACAGTGGCGCACCTTCCTATTAGTATTCACACTGCCGGACAAACGGCAAGCGAGTCTGCTGGTGGCGGAAAAAGAGGCGATTCGCCAAGAGTTGATGACAGAAGTCTCGTTGACCATTGGCTTACCCCAGCTCCTATTGATCCCACTTTTAGCGGTTATTGTTGTGGTGTTAGTTAGCCGCGCATTTAGGCCGCTAGGCGAATTAAAAGAGACGATCGCTGCACGCAGTGTTGATAATCTCGATCATATTCATGTCTCACAACCCACCGTTGAACTCTCACCACTCGTCAAGCAGATCAATTATTTGTTTTCTCAGTTGAATAATGCCTGGGTGCGTGAAAAGCGTTTGGTCAGCACTGCGGCACACGAGTTAAAAACCCCCCTCGCGGTACTGCGACTCAATGCAGAAAACGCCTTGTCTGCGACCACAGAAGCGGAACGTGATAATGACTTGACCAATATTCTGAATGGCATCGATCGAACTGATCGTGTTATCCAACAGTTGCTCATGCTTTCGCGGGTGGAGCAGCAAAAAAATACCGAAGTCACGCAGGTAGATATTGTTCCATTGTTGCGAGAACAAATCGCTGCGCTCGCACCGATGGCATTGACACAACAACAGTCAATAGAGCTTGAAGGGCAAGAGAGCCTGTGGGTCAAAGGCCATCCTGTGATGTTGTCAGTGTTATTTACTAACCTGATTGATAATGCCATTCGCTATGCAGGAAAAGGCGCATCTATCAGTGTGATCACCAGCCACTCAGCCAATACCGTCGTGGTGGAAGTGATTGATTCTGGCGACGCGATATCGGACGAAATTAAGAGCCGTATTTTTGATAAATTCTTCCGCGGTCATACCGAGAAAGGTGATGGGGCGGGGTTGGGAATGTCGATTGTCAAAGACATTGTGGAACAGCATCACGCGAGTATTATGATTCAGAGTCCGTACTTTTCTGACTATGGCAATGGTTTTACGGTGACTTTTCCAATGGTCTCTGAGTGCGGAAATACGTGACTTGAATCCGAGCCAGTGCGAATTTCACCCTAGCCAAGTTTGGTCCTTCTTTGTAATGGTTGTCTTTTTATGTAGACAGCTTATGTTCAGTTTTATGTTGTTACTCTAGCCGCAAAAAAGGTTGGTTAGGTATGAAACTGTATAACGTCATAAGCCGCTACTTTTTAGAAACTCTCGTGCTTGGCGGTGCCTTTGTCATTGGTGCTTGGTTAGTGTTTGCGGGATGATACAGCGCTGACCATTGGTCACGGTATCGTTGGGCGACACCAAAACAGGCGCAATTTAATCGCGCCTGTTTTGCTAGGTTCTGACTGATTGAAACTAGCAAGGCTCTCGCTTAGCCTCGCTTGATCCCATGCCAATACACAGGCCAATGGTGCGGTTCACCGAGGTTATTGATCACTGCTGCAATGGTTACCAGTGCGACACTGCCTGCGAGCACAGGCGTAAACAAATAATCGATGCCTACCACTTGAGTCCCCGCTAGCATGATTACCAGTGGATTCGCTCCTGCTGGTGGATGGACGGCGCGGCAGGCTTGCATCAGCATAATTGCAAGGCCAACTGCTAGTGCGATCATCCAGCTTTCATTTCCCACTCCATACAGCATCGCCAACCCCACACTGGCGGTTAGTAAGTGACCCACAATCACATTTCTCGGTTGCGCGAGCGGCGACTGAGGCGCTGCAAATAAAATCACACAGGTTGCGCCAAAGGGAGCCATCAGCCAGGGCACGCCGGTGGTATGGTTCAGCACGGTTAAGGTGAGAATACCGAAAAATCCACCCAGCAAGCCTTTTGTCAGTTGAATCCAAGTCGGTTTAGGCGGTAACGCACCGCCACCTTTGAGTCGTTTCATGGTCGTTCCTTCTATGGTTGATTAAAGTGTACCGATCTGTACACGTTGTTTTAAAGAGTACAGATCGGTACACTCCATGGCAAGTCTTTTTTGGAGAGCATGATGAGCAAGCGCGATCACATCTTGGCGGTAGCCGAGTCGTTATTTAATCAGTTTGGTTACACTGCGGTGGGCGTCGACAAAATCCGTGATGAGGCCGCGGTCTCAAAGACCTCGATGTACCGTCACTTTGGTGCTAAATCGGCCTTGATTGAGGCTGTGCTGCAAGCGCGTCATACAAGATTTGAGCAGGGGCTGCAGCAGGCTATTGATGCGCACCAGGATAAAGATGCCCAATTGACGGCACTCCTCGATTGGTATCTGGCGTGGTTTAAACAAGACGACTTTAAAGGCTGTATGTTTATGCACGCGATTGGCGAATTTAAGAGCAGTACAGATAGCCAAATTGCAGCGATTGCCAAAGCGCACAAAGACAAAATTCACGGCTTAATTGAACAGATTGTTGGCTCAAAGGCGGCTGCTGATGCGGTGATGACGCTGTTAGAGGGGCTGATCGTACGGGCTGAATTTGAATCACTTCCTGACCGAGCGTCATGCCTTGTTATGTTACGAAGCTTAATAAGACCTTAGGAATAAACCCAAACGTGACAACGTCACTAATAAGTGCATAGACGATACGCCGGTGCTCTTCTAATCTTTAATCGTGGCGGTCAGTCTGAGGTGACAATGTGAAACGAGGGTGGATGCTGTGGTTGTTGGGCATAACATTCAGTGTGTCAGCAACAGAAATGACGGTCGCGTATCGAGTGCACACTGATGATTCGTGGCAAGCGACCCAAGCTATCATCACACAAGCTATGGCGAGGGTGGATCCTGAGATTGAATTACAATGGATTGCCATGCCGCTTAAACGTGCGGAAATCTCCCTCAACAAAGGCATTATTGATGCCGATACGGCGCGCACTCAGTTTGCGTATCAACACAGCGATGTCGTGACTTACCCTTCGGCGCCGCTTTTTCGTGTTGATTACTACTTATACGGTCGAACGCATGTGCTCTCGCCACAAGACTACAGCCAAGTGGTTGGGTTGTTTGGCGACCAGTTTGCACAAAAAATTGCTCAAAAATACCAATGGAACATGTTATGGGCACGGTCAGAGTCTGCGGCCTTGAGTATGCTACAAAACGAGCGGGCCCAAGCGATGGTGGGGCCCGGTATGTTTGATGACGAGCTTGGCGGAGAGGCATTGTCGCTGATTCGTCAAAGTGAAAAGCCCATTGCCTCCGTCTCACTTTTTATGGTGTTCCATCAGCGTCATGCAGCGCTAGCGAAGCGGATAGGGGCCGTTTTAGAATCGATGAATGATAGCGGCACGACAGCCGCTATCCTTGCCAAACATGGCTTATGATTATGGCTGCTGTTCAACCTGCAACTTTTGCTGCCGTACTTTTCGGCGTAACAGCTCGGTATAAATCGGTTGGCCACCCAGCAATTGGGCAAACAGCGTGGCACCCAGCGTGGTGATAATCAGGGGTAAGATCAGGTAGTAATTGTTAGTCATCTCAATCACCAACAAAATACCGGTAATCGGCGCACGCACGGTCGCGGCAAACAGAGCGCCCATTCCCGCAATCGCAAACATGCCCGGTTCAATGCCCATGTCAGGGTAGAGATTCGCAATCATCAAACCGAAGACGGTTCCCAGCAAGGTGCCAAGGGCTAACATGGGGGCGAAAATGCCGCCCGGTGCGCCGGAACCAAAGCAGATGACCGTCAGCAGCGTGCGCGCCATAAAAATAAACAGCAGTGCACTAATTGAGTAGTTAAGCGTGACAAAATCAGGGACGAGGTTAATGCCGCCGTGCGTGAGTTCAGGCGCATACACCAGCAGTAAACCAAATATGCCCCCCAAGGTCGAACCCACAATCAACACGCGCTTTTGGCTGTTTTGATACAAGCGTTGAAAGTAATCTTGAAAGCGCATGATCAGGAAGTTAAAAATCACCCCAAACACACCAAAACAGCACCCCAACGCTAAGAAGAACCATAAAGAAATCAGTGGCGGTGTCTCGTATTGAGGCAACACAATGACAGCATCTTGGCCATTGATATAGCGAAACACAATGTCAGCAATGATTGCCGCAATGATCACCGCTTTAATGGAGATGAGGGTGTAGCGAAACTGTGGCCGCATTTCTTCAACCACAAACATGATCGCCGCAAGCGGGGCATTAAACGCGGCGGCTAAGCCCGCGGCGGCACCTGATGCGAGTAGGGTTTGATTGGTGTTACGGTCGTGAATGCGGAAGGTATCTGTCACCATTCGGCCGATATTGGCACCGATTTGGACACTCGGCCCTTCTCGGCCCAAAATCATCCCTGAGCCTAGCGCGCCCAAACCACCAAAAAATTTCACTGGGATTACCCGCCACCATCGTGTGGGACGGATACCTTCCATGGCGCCTTCTACTTCAGGAATACCCGAACCCGCGGCTTCAGGCGCAAACCGGTGTACCAGCCAATAGCCAATTAAGGCAAGACCCGCACTGATTAGAAAGGCGAGTAATCCCAATGGAATCATTGAGGTGATATTGCTATCGAGCCACTCGGTACGTGTTTGAGAAAGAGAGTGAATCGCGAGTTCAAAAAAGGTGACCACAATACCCGCGAGTAGGCCAATAACAACCGCCAACAATAAGACGGAAACGGGCGTTTTATCGCGTGACCACAGCTTATCGAAGAAAACGCTAGATTTATAAAATACTGCCCTTTTCTTGCTTGATTTACTTACAATTTTCATCAATGTGAACGCAAAGGTTAAGAAGAAAAAACGACGATGAAGTGAGGGTCTCATGCTCCTGAGCCTACACCGTGCTGGGATACGTCCTGTAACCCGAGGAAACGCAATAATACTACGCCAATTAACATAACATGCAAGCATCGTTAGCCAGTGTGCCTACTTGGCTAGTCTGGGCTGGTGGGGGCGTGGTTTACGCTGATCAGTCAGGCTGCCTTGAAGGCGAGCGGGCGATTTTTATCGCATTTTCCCGAGTTAAATCGGTACTGACAAAGAGCGTAACACGTGTTGAGCGTGGATTTTTTGATTTGAATTAGATCACAGTTTGCAGTGGTGAAAAATTCCGCTGCGACAACACACTGTTGGGGCGGTGCGCAGCGGAGCGTCACTAGCCTTGGCGAGCGGCAAGGCTATCTGCGATGTCGATTAAGCGATCCAAAATACGTTCACCATCGACGCCAATGCCATTGTGCTCGTATTCGTTCGTCATCCACGCTTGACTGTTGGCAATCTGCGCCAAGGTTTGACGGGAATAATCGAACTCAACAAACATGTCATCCACATAGGTGGCGCAGGCGAGCGGCACCGTATTGCGTTTGAGTACGTCGAGATCATAAAGCGCCGGCCAATCGCTCTTTTCTGCCAGTAACATGGCCGCGTCTTTGAGTGGTTTAAGGGTAGCCAGTTGATCAAACATCCACGGATAAACCATTTCGCCGGTAAACCGGAACGGCTGATCGGGCTGATAGTGGAACTGCGGGAATTGATCGCGCACCCGGTGGGCTGACCACTGCGACGCCTGCTGCTGGCAGTAAATCGATTCATGCAAAATAGCGTAAAACGGGTTGGTTAAATACCCTTGGTCAGCCTGCATCGCATTTAAGAACGGGTAGCTTAAAGTACGCTCACCATTCACCTCTATAAAGGCTCGCTCTAGTAGGTAATACAGCGGCAGCCCGGCATGGCCGCGACCGAGATTCAGCCCCAGCGTTTGAAATTGCTCAACAGTAAATGGCTGACCGTTTGGCAGCGTCACCGCATTGTTTTGCAAATACTGGGCAATCTCGTGACAGCGGGCTTGTGCGTCGGGGAATTGGGCGAAAAACTGCTGGTTCTTGTCTTCCACACGCTGATAGGTTTTTTGATACACCGCATCGGCGTGTCCCTCGAGCGGCGGGATACCGCCGGTGACAAAGGCGCGTGATAGCGATTGTGGAAAGAACGACAAATAGGTGAGAGCACAGAACCCACCAAAGCTTTGTCCGAGGATCGCCCATTGCTTAATGCCTAACGCCTCGCGCAAACACTCGGCGTCTTTCACGATGCTGTCGGCTCGAAAATGGCTCAGATACGCTGCTTGCTCGGCAGGCGTGAGGTGGGCGAGAGTTTGGTGATTGACCGGCGAGCTCAAGCCCGTGCCGCGTTGGTCGAGCAACAACACGCGGTAATCGTCTAAGGCACGTTTTAGCCAGCCGCTTGCCCCATTCGGACGAGGAGACTCAAACCCAGGCCCGCCTTGAAAATAGACTAACCAAGGTAAATCTTGTTCATTTTTGCGCGTATCCACCACTTCACGGGCGAAAACCGAAATCGATGGGCTGGTGGCGTCATGGTGATCCAGCGGTACATCAATGCGATGGCTGCGATAACAAATATGGCGATCCCAGAGTTCTTGCATGGTAATTCCTTTACAAACAAAACGATGACGCGCGCTAGATTATCAGAGTTAACCAACGGCGGCGAGCGGCTATCGCGCCAGTAACCCGCCATTGTTATGTGACACAAATCACTTTTATATTTACTTAGCCTGCTAACTATTTTATAGTGATTGCCACTTATTACTTAGCAGGCTAAGTAATTTCGATTGAGGGAGAAAGCGCATGACATCGTCACATCCTGAACACATGTCGATTGCTGAACATTTAGGACGCACGGCGCGATTATGGCGTCGTGTCGCCGATTCTGAGCTGGCGCCATTAGGGCTGAGCTATCCACGCTGGAGTGCGCTGTGGATGCTACGTCGGTTAGGCGATGGCATCAGCCAAAGTGAATTGGCGCAGGCGCTCGAAATTGAGCTGGGCTCATTAATGCGGACCTTAAAACACCTTGAAACGCAGGGCCTGATCACGCGGCGCTGTTTGCCAGAAGATAAGCGCACCCGAACCGTGCATGTCACCGAAAGCGGGTGTGAATTAATGAGCCGCATTGAAGCGCGGGTGTTGCGGGTGCGTAAACATCTGCTGGCGGGCATTGCCGCCGAAGATTTTGACGCTTTGGAGCGGGTGCTGGTCACCATCAATCAAAATGCGATGGAATATACCGCCATCGCAAAAGATGACCAGAGCACAGAACAATAACAGAGGTAAGAAGTACGAATGACACCGGATGAAAAATTTGCGCGTTGGGTAAAAGTAGCCGCTCTCAGTTTTGTGTTGCTCTTTGGCTATTTTTTGCTGGCGGATAACGTGATGCCATTAACGCCTCATGCCATGGTGACACGCACCGTGACCAAAGTAGCACCACAGGTGAGCGGGCCGGTCAGTGCCTTGGCGGTGGAAAACAACCAAGGCGTGCATCAAGGGGATGTGTTGTTCCAAATTGATGATACCCCATATCGGATTGCGGTCGACCAAGCCAAACTCGCTTTAGCTCAAGCCAGACAAACCAATGCCCAATTAGATGCGTCATTGATGGCGGCACGGCAAGATGTTTCGGCCTTGGCGTCGGTGATGGCGCAAAAAGTGCGTGAAGCGAAACGCTTAAAAGCCTTATTCGCTAAAAATGGTGTTTCTCAGCAGCAGCGTGATGATGCAATCAGTGCGGCTAATACTGCTCGAGCCAATTGGGAAGCGGCCAAAGCGCGTGTCAGTGCGCTGCAAATTCAACGGGGCGGTGACGGTGCCAGCAATATTGCTGAACAAGTGGCATTGAGCAAACTAAAGAAAGCACAATTAAATCAATCCTACACCACAGTAAAAGCCAGCCATGACGGCGTGGTGACTAATCTGCAATTGGACGTGGGAGCCTATGCCAGCGCTGGACAGCCATTGATGGCGTTGGTGTCTGACCGCACCGATGTGATTGCCGATTTTCGTGAAAAAAGTGTCCGCGATGTGCACACCGGCACGCCGGTGAAGGTCGCGTTTGATAGTGAACCGGGCAAGCTTTACGCGGGACACGTGAGTAGCGTGGATGCGGGCGTCAGTGCTGGACAGATCGATGCCAACGGACAACTGGCATCGCCTTCCAACTCGAACCGTTGGGTGCGTGATGCGCAGCGGATGCGTCTGCACATTCAACTCGATGAATGGCCCCCTCATGCGCTGCCAACCGGCGCCCGTGCCACGGTGCAACTTATGCCAGACAGCGGGATTGGAGCCGTATTCGCTCGCGCCCAAGTCGGCTTTTTAAGCCTGCTGCACTACATCTACTAAGGAGGTGAGCGATGGCTTTATGGCATCACCCCTTAAGTGATAACGATGTGCGCCAGTGTTTGCGGATTGCTACCGGTGCCACATTAGGCTTTACGGTATGCAAGTTTTTTGATTGTAACTTTGGGGTATTTTTTACCGTTACCCCCATGCTACTGCTGGGCTTAGTCCCAGTGATGAACGGTCGCGCGGCGCGCCAATTGCTTGCTTCCGCGGTGATCAGTGGCTTAGAAGTAGGTGTGCTCGGGGGCTTATTGGGAGCACACCCGGGGCTGATGACGCCGCTCGTCTTTGTGCTGTTCACCTACAAATTTGCGTGCATGTCTAAAGGGCGCTTTTTTCTGTTTGGTGCCAACAGTGTGTTGAGCCTGAGCATTATGCTGCATTTTGCCAGCTATCCAGATTTGCCACTTAACACGCTGGTTTTTGGTAACTTAGGGGCCAATATCCTTTCGGTATTGATTGCCTACTTGGTGACGTGGCTGATTCCGGATGTGACTGAGCGTCAGCCGCCTGCCATGCCCGCGGGAGGAAAACAGACTCACCGTATGCGCCACGAGGCATTAATGGGAGCCTCGTTAGCGACTATTTCCTTTGTGGTCTTTCAGCTGTTTGATTTGCGCGACTCCATTTCAGCACAAGCCACCACCGTGTTATTGCTGTTTCCCATGCACTGGAACGGCACGTTAAGTTATGCGCGAAAACGCGCGGTGGGCACGGTACTTGGCGTCGCGTACGGGGTAGCATGCCAAGCAATACTGTATGACTGGTTTGGGGTGTTGATCTTGGTCGCGCCGCTTTTGTGGATAGGGACGCTTTTATTCGCCAAAGCCCATGTGAAGGAAGCCAGTGGTTCAGGGGTCGGATTTGGCGCGATGGCCACCTTGGGGATCCTGTTTGGGCAATACTTAAGTCCCAGCCAAGATTTTATGTATGATGCGCTTTACCGCGTCAGCAGCAATATTGTGGCGATAGTAATCACCTTAATGCTGTGTTTTGCGCTCCACAAACTGCTTAATTACTTTCCTGCCACGCGATTTGGGACCGCCTAAAATGTCAGAAAAATTGGTGAACGGTATGGCTTTTCATCGTCAATGCAAGCGATACAATCTTGTGCGTAACCGAGCATGATTATTTGAGTTTTGCGAGGCGTAACTTGTTTATCAGTTACGCTGTCGCTATTATTTGCGCTGACATCCATGTACAGAGAGGAAGTCAGCCGTCTCTCGCCCCTTTTGGCCGAATTAGGCTACCGGCTTATAGCACGCCGACGTTGACGGTTTCCGCCCCTCCCATTGCCAGTAAGGTAGCGTAGTGAAAAAACTCATCTTAATTGTGGTGTGTGCCATGTTTGCGGTGGCGGCAATTGCCAGCATCACCGCCACAACTTTTATCTCACACGATGAAATCGACCACATCATTCTCAAGCGTTCGAAAGCGCAGGCAGAGCTGCTTGCGGATCGCGCCGAATACATTCTGTCGAACTCGTCAACGCCAACCGACGATTTGCAGGAGATGGTCAGCGGTCTCAAAGTACGCAGTGACATCAGCTATGCCGTCGTCATTGATAAAAACGTCAAAGCTATTGCCCACAGTGATATGCAGAAACTGGGCAAAGTCTACACCGACAGCTACACAGTGGCGGGGGCTGGCCAAGGTCAACCACAGCATTCACGCTGGTACGCTGATGTGCAAGATGTGTGGGTGTACGACATCATGATGCCAATCTATGTCGATGGCCGCCTATGGGGCGCGTTTGATGTTGGGATCCCAATTACAGAAGTGGATAGCGCGGCCAACGGCATTGCAATTGCGCAGCTGACCGCGATTAGCTTGATTTTTATTGCCTGTACCCTCGTGCTGGTATGGCTATTGGGCCGACTGTTCGCGCCGCTGAAAGGCCTTGAGCACGCGCTGGCGGATATCTCGAAAGGGGACGGTGACCTGACTGTGCGTTTGCCTGTTACTGGCAACAACGAGATCACCCGTATTTCGTTGGCCTTTAACACCTTCGTTGAAAAAATCGACCAAATCATCGCACATGTAGTGGAAACCGGTGAAGAGCTTGGCCGTTCAGCCGAGTCGCTGCGCGACAAAGCCGCGCAATCGCTAAAACGCGGTGAATCGCAAAGCGAGCAAGCGCTGCTGGTCGTGACCTCGATGAATGAGATGATCGCCACCATCAACGAAATTTCGCAAAGTGCGTCAAACGCTGCAGATTCAGCCTCGTCAGCTAACAGCGAAACCGAAGCCGGTAAGCAAACCTTGACCGAAGCGACCCAGACCATCAACCAACTCGACACCGAGATGGACAACATGTCGACCGTGATCACCTCGCTGGCTGATCGCACTCAGTCGATTGTCTCCATTTTGGACGTGATCCGTGGCATCTCAGAGCAAACGAACTTGCTTGCCTTGAACGCAGCCATTGAAGCAGCGCGCGCTGGCGAAGCGGGACGTGGCTTTGCGGTAGTGGCGGATGAAGTACGCAGTCTAGCGACCAAAACGTCGCAATCAACCGAAGAGATTCAATCGACCATTGATCAGCTTCAGCAAGAGGCGAAAAACGCGGTTGAGGCAATGGACACCAGCAAAGCCCTGACCAGCGAAGGGAACCGCGCGACCGAGCAAGCTCTGACGGCGCTAGAAAGCATCGCGATGCAAGTGAGCACCATCTTGGATATGAACACCCATGTGGCAACGGCGACCGAAGAGCAATCAAGCGTAGCCAATGAAATTAACGTCAACATGGATACGGTTAACCAAGCGGCGCAAGCCGGGCTGGACGATAGCCATAGCCTAGAAGCGAGTAGCCAAGACTTAGCAGGGCTTGCACGCACTCTCGATCACTATGTGGGCGCGTTTAAAGTCTCAGCGATTAACAAAGCGGACACGTCACTGCGCGCGTCGCGTGACTAATCGACCGTTTTTGAACACTTCGACCCGATCGCCAGCCTTGTGCTGGCGATTTTTTAGCGGGTTCCAGAGTGGCGGTTAAAAATCGGGGGCGGGTTGAGTAGGCAAGTGTTGGGCTAAATACGCCAATAATGCCGCCACTTTGGGCTGAAGCTGACGTCCGCGTGGATAAAGCGCCCAAATGCCTTCTTCTTCTATCCGATAATCCACCAATACTTCTTCTAATGTTCCCTCGGCTAAGGCCTCTTGCACGTAATAATGCGGCAACTGCGCGACACCTATACCTTGCTTGGCCGCCTCGAGTAACGCCACGCCAGAATTACAGCGCAGCCGCCCCGAAACCGTGAGGGTGCGGACTTTATTGCTCGCTTGATAATGCCAATGTTCATTGGAGCCAACCAAACAAACATGGCGATTGAGATCGCTTGGCGTCTGCGGCCGGCCGTGTGCTGCCAAATACGCTGGGCTGGCACAAATGGAGAGCCGTCGAGAACCCAAGCGCTTCGCTTTCAGGCTGGAGTCAGCGAGATGACCAATACGGATCGCCACATCGGTGCCAGTTTCAATTAAATCAATTCGACGATTGGTCAGGTGCAAGTCCACCGACACATGAGGAAATTGCCGCAAGAAGGGGGCCAGTAAGGGCGCGATATATTGTTCGCCAAAATTCACCGGCGCCGTCACCCGCACTAATCCGGTGGGAAGCGCTTGTGATTGGGTAATGGTTTGCTCGGCCTCTTGCAAGGCGGCCATCAGCGGACGGCAACGTTGATAATAGTGCTCGCCTTCATCCGTTAGCGTGACTTTACGGGTGGTGCGATGAAAAAGCTTCACCCCCAAATGGGCCTCTAGCGCCGCAACTCGCCGACTTACCGCCACCACATTGGTGTCGAGCTTATAAGCGGCCTGAGTAAAACTGCCGTGCTCAGCCACCGCTAAAAATTCGTTTAATCCTTCCCAATGGGGCGCCATGACTGTCTATCCTGTCTATATTATCGGACAATGCATTATTACGTGAGTGAAATAATAATTTTCAATTTTGCTGGATTATAACGAAAAGCAACTTAGCTAGTATAGCGTGACACGAATTACTCCCTTGAACTCAAAAGGATTCTGCAATGGCACTAACCATCAAGCCGGGACAAACCCACATTAAATCCAAAGCCGCCGTCGCATGGGGGCCAGGCCAACCACTGAAAATGGAAGAGGTTGACGTTGAACTGCCCAAGCCGGGCGAGGTGTTGGTCAGAATCGTCGCAACTGGTGTGTGCCATACCGATGCGTTCACCTTATCGGGCGACGATCCTGAAGGCGTCTTCCCCTCGATTCTTGGCCACGAAGGCGGCGGGATTGTTGAAATGGTCGGCGAGGGTGTCACCAGCGTGGAAGTGGGCGACCATGTGATCCCGCTTTACACCGCCGAATGTGGCGAGTGTAAATTCTGCCGCTCAGGCAAAACCAACCTATGCGGTGCGGTGCGTGAAACTCAAGGCAAAGGCTTGATGCCAGACGGTACCTCACGCTTTTCGATTAACGGCGAGACCATTTTCCACTACATGGGCTGCTCGACCTTCTCGGAATACACGGTATTGCCCGAGATCTCTTTGGCGAAAGTAAGCAAAGCCGCACCGCTCGAAGAAGTCTGCCTGCTTGGCTGTGGCGTGACCACTGGCATGGGCGCGGTGATGAACACTGCCAAAGTAGAAAAAGGCGACACGGTGGCGATTTTCGGCCTTGGCGGTATTGGCTTATCTGCAGTGATTGGTGCGCGTATGGCCGGCGCGAGTCGCATCATCGGCATTGATATCAATGAGAGCAAATTCACCCTTGCCAAGCAGCTGGGCGCCACTGATGTGATTAACCCAAAAGACTACGATCAGCCAATCCAACAGGTGATTGTGGAGATGACCGACGGCGGGGTTGATTACTCGTTTGAATGTATCGGCAATGTGGATGTGATGCGCCAAGCACTGGAATGCTGCCACAAAGGCTGGGGCGAGTCAGTGATCATTGGGGTTGCCGGTGCAGGCCAAGAGATTTCAACCCGTCCGTTTCAGCTGGTGACAGGGCGCGTCTGGAAAGGCTCGGCGTTTGGTGGCGTAAAAGGCCGCTCAGAGCTGCCCGGCATTGTCGAGCGTTACCTCGATGGTGAATTTGGCCTACAAGAATTTATTAGCTACACCATGGGCCTTGATGAAGTGAACCGTGCCTTTGACCTGATGCACGAAGGCAAAAGCATTCGCAGCGTGATCCACATGGATAAATAACAGGACGGCCGCCGTGGCAACGCGGTGGTAAAATAACCATGCAACTAGAAAAAATAAGCGAAAACAAAGTCGCAGGCGGTTGGCACCAACGTTGGCAGCATGACTCGAGCGCCATCAACGGGAAAATGACGTTTGCGATCTTTCTGCCCGAAAAAGCGAAAAAACAACCCGTGCCGGTGCTCTATTGGCTCTCGGGCCTGACCTGCACCGACGAAAACTTTATGCAAAAGGCCGGCGCGTTTAAACAAGCCGCCACCTTGGGCATGGCGATTGTGGCACCGGACACCAGCCCGCGCGGCGATGACGTGGCGGATGCTAATCAGTACGATCTCGGCCAAGGGGCGGGGTTTTATGTTAATGCCACCCAAGCGCCATGGCAGTCGCACTACCAGATGTACGACTACGTTGCTCACGAACTGCCGGAGCTGATTGAATCGCACTTTGCGGTCAACAACCAGCGCGCAATTGCCGGACACAGCATGGGCGGCCACGGCGCGCTAGTGATTGGTTTACGTAACCCCTCACGCTACAGCAGCATTTCCGCGTTCAGCCCGATTTGTCACCCCACCGAGTGCCCGTGGGGCAAACAGGCCTTTAGCGCCTATTTAGGCGATGACGAACAAACGTGGCAGGCTTATGATGCCACCGTGTTGCTCGCCCAAGGCCCCACCGCCATGCCGATGCTGGTGGACCAAGGCGACAAAGACGGCTTTTTGGCCGAGCAGCTTAACCCGCAAGCCCTAAAACAAGCGGCAGAGAAACACAATTCCCCGCTCACCTTGCGCATGCAACCCGGCTACGACCACAGCTACTTTTTCATCAATACCTTTATTGATGAACACCTCGCCTTCCACGCCACCCGCTTTGCGCGGTAGGGCACAAACCACGTCGAGACCCCAAGCGGCCACCCAGGCCGCTTTTTTTGTACCCATTTCACAAAACAAGGCTTGGCTAACACTTTGGACAATAGCGCACGAAAAGCAACACAGTGCTTGATACACTAGTGCGAAAAGTAGCCAATAAATGGCGTGTTAGGTGCCGACAACTGATCGGCGGTAGCGTGGTGAATGGATGGTTAACCAGCTTATTGGCTAGATACAGGCAAAAGCGTGCACGTTTATCCGTGACAGAGTCACACTATCCCAGAATGGATGATTAAAAGAGTCTATAAGTCATGAGGTTACAGCTTGATACTTGGGGATAGTGTGAATGCCTGAGTTGAGATAGGCGGCATGCACACTTTCGCGGAAGAGCAGTATCCACTAAAGGTGAGAAATTCTTATAATAACAGTCTATTAGGTAGAAAAGAGTGTGTATAACGGTTTTGGAGAATCGAGCGTGCATACTAATACAATGTTATGTGCTTAGGAGAAGTATTGAAAGTGAAAGCACCAAAAAGTGAATTGGTCAGTAGGGCTGGAGTCCACTATGCAGGATATGTATTTTCGACAGACGGAGTCATATTCAGAGAAACGTCATCAACTGATGTAGGTGTTGATGGGCAATTAGAGTTAGTTTCTGATGATGGCACAGCTACAGGTATGCTACTAGGTGTTCAAGTTAAAAGTGGAGATTCTTTTGTAGACAATCATTCAGAGATTTTCTCATTTAAATCCAGTAAGGCTCATTTTGAATATTGGCAACAATTACGTATTCCTGCTATTGGTGTAGTTTACTCTCCAACCCTTAAAAAAGCGTCTTGGTTTGATCTTACGAAACACGCTAGTGTGATACTTGAAAACGACAAGCCACCTATAATCAAGCAAAAAATCAATAAAAGTAATGTGCTTGAAATAGGGCAAGGGCTAAACGAGTTAATAAAGTTAGCGCATCAATACTATGAACTTCCGGTGACGAAAGAGGACGTGGAGAAACTGGTCGTTATTCAAGATCAAGTCGTTGACTCCACTCAATCATCGAAAGAAGATTCATGGAAAAGGCTTATATCTATATTCTTTTCATCCGATAGTGATAGCGACATTATAGGTGAAGTTGGTTATCGCTTGTCATGGTATTTCCCAACAGTTTCCGATTTGCAAAAAGAACAATTCAAAAATCGATTAAAGCTGTTAACACTTTCAGAATTAAACCGGATTTTTTGTGCTATCAAGCTTGCTTTTGATCGGAATCGAGATGACGTTGTATCACTTATTTTGGACTTAATTAGCTATCATCCTCAGATAACTGAATTTCTCGATAAACTTGATGAAAATGGTTTTATTGCTTCTGAAGATAAGTGGATACTTGAGCAGCTTAAAGAATACTTAGAACAACTTTAAGACGCACATAACACATATGAGCCCTTCTCCGGTCAATAGGCAATAGCATTTTTTTGGCTGCGCAGCAGCCAATGCTCTCGAACAGCAAAGTCGTCTACTTCGTTCTGTCATTTCCGCCATTAAGTCATTGCTTACGGCAAACACATATAGAAGGTCTCTTACTGCGGTCTCACCGCTGCCTGCCAATCCTGTGACAGGGCCATTAGACATTATTCGGTTAACCCAAGCAGGCGCTATTCAAAAAAAGGCTAAACGTTTGTTTTCCAGTTATCTTCAGGCTCGGTTTGAGTGTAAGCAACTTTGTTGTTCGCTTGGGTGCGCAACAATGGGATGGCTAATCAAAGCAAAGGGGCTTGGACAACCATTGGCATAGCAGACCATTGGGGCTTAATGCCCAATGAACTCAGTCAGCGGCGTGCTCCTTCTCAGCACCAGTTAGACGTTCAGCTCACCCCATTGTGCGACTTACTCGGGTAAGAACTTGTGTTCGTCAAACACGGTTTTGTTCCTCAACATGAAGTAAACGCAGCGTCTCAGCTTGTGGGCGAGTGCAGAGAGTGCTTTGGCTTTACTCATTCGCTTTTGTAATCTGTTTAGGTATTTCCTGGCTTTTTCATTGCCGCGAAGATAAAGCACCGCCGCTTCAGAGAACGCCTATTTAAGGTGTGCGTTACCGATTTTGTTGCCATTGGTCCCGTATTGTTTTCCCGCAGATTCGGCTTTGCATTTAATCAGTCGAGAATAAGACGCGAATTGTTGGACAGTTGGAAAACGTTGGATGTTGCCAATTTCATACAAGATACTCAGTGCCAGAATGCGGCCAAAGCCAGGGATGGTTTGTAGCAGTTGGTAATCTTACGGGTTATGTTGTTTGGCATTTTGCTCGATGAAGTGTTCAACGCTTGCCAGCTCTTTGGTGTAGAAGGCAATCACGTTCAAATCGATATCGAGATTGCGGTTTATTGCTGGTTCGTTGAAGCGGTTGCGAATCTCCTCTCTGGCATAGGGATAGCGCAGTTGGAGGTTAGGTGCAGGATGATTGTACTGACTAAAGGTGTTGGAGACATGGGCTTTCAAATCAGCGCCGTGACGCATGATTTTGGTTCGGCGGCGAAGCAAATCGCGAGTGGCCCTCATCGCTTTTGGATAGACATAAGCCAGCGGAAAGTTACCACCCCTGAGAAGAGAAGCAATCTTATAGGAATCAATGCGGTCGTTTTTGGTTTTGCCGCCGTGAATGGCTTTCATGTACAAGGCATGGCCGAGCACAAAGTCAAAGGCGTAATCGAGACAAAGGTCACTCACCCAATACCAGCAATGCATACACTCGACGCCGACAACAATATGGTCTTGAAAGGGCGCAAGAATGTCTAAGAGTGCGTCAGGGTTGGCGTCAACTTTCTTATGAACCACGGTGTTACCCGCAGAATCAATGATACAGACATAAAGAATGCGCGCATGCAGATCGATGCCGCAGTAATAATCGTGCTGTTGGTTATAAAATCTCATGAGTCTTCTCCTTTTTGGATTTGTCGCCTTCCAGCTTAGCCTGCTGGTTAAGCTGGAGGAGAAGGCTCAATGAGTATCAAACCAATTCAAGGCGACCCAAGTCGTCGCACGGCTTTGGGTGATTGCCGCTTCGCGTCAGTGTATCACCAAAAAGCACCCAACAATTTGGGCGCGTGATTGGGGCGTTAAGCGCTTTAATGATAATGAATAATAAGGTGGAAAATTGAAGTTAAAACTAACAAAACAGTGGCACCAAAAACAAGAACTGGCTAACTTGTTTTTCTTCGCTCAAAGATTAGACGAACTATTTTTTGATTATACGCTCGATACATATAAGCCACCTGCATTAAATTCCATCTTTTTATGTAGAGAAGCCATCAAGTTGATAAGTGACATCGAAGATGATCTCATCGATGCAACAAATCTAGCTTACGTCCTTGATGAACTATCCTGGTCTTTGGTGCAAGACCCAGTAGTGAAGATAATGCTAACCGCTCCTGCCGAGAGTTTTATACTTCGTGGAGATAATGTGAAATTGTCAGATACTAAAGTAAGACTTGAGGTTTTGGAGCGTACATTAAATCCCGTTTATTACTTAGATATTTGTGAAATTTTGCTCAAGGAGTCGATCGAGAATGGCTCTAAGAAAAAAATTGATTGTCTAGCAAGATGCTATGCATCTACGCTCATTAATATGGGCGTATCAAAACAACATTTATATGAACAAACGCAGAAATTCTTCTTTTTTGGTGATGAAATAGAAGAACTAATAGATATAGATGATTTTTTCTATTCGGTTTCTGTAACTTCTCATCATTACGAAATTTACTTCATTGTCTCTGATCTTATTAAACAAGTCGAAGAGTCTATTCCTGTTTTTGGTCTTCAGGTTTTAGATGAGCTCCCTGATGATGTTGAAGAGGTTGCCAAAAATAATGGTTTGTATCCAAATGATAATGAAGTCTGGGTTGAAATAAAGGGAATAGAAACTTATGACAGGCATGCTGCCAGAATAAAAGCTGAAAAGAACCTAGATATGGTTCGGGATTTGTTTTTACTTTTCTCCCATAAAAATAGAATTGTATGGAGAGACGAAAGTATCATAACTCAATGCTGTGATGAAACTCCCGTGCTGATCCGAAAACCTAAAAACTCAATGGAAAAGTGTTTTGATCTACGTGCTAAAGATGCTTCAGCCAGAATGAATGCAATGATTAAAAGCATGGGGTTGGAAGGAAATGCGTTTACTAAGTTTCATAGAGTTGTTGATCTACATGCAATTGGCACAACCAATGACTTACCGGAAAACCAGCTATTAAATGTGTGGATAGCTCTTGAGACTCTAGTGCCTTCTCAAGTCCACGGTGGCGGCAAAATTGTCAAGGTAACTAATGGCATTATGCCAATCTTATTGAGGAATTATATTCCTAGGCTAGTTGAAAGACTAGCGGCGGACTTGGTTCGTTGGGATAGAAAGAAAACGAGTAAAATACTCAGAAACATTAATAGTCCTGAAGATAAGGGGCTCTATCAGAAAGTACTTGAACTCATAGCATTTCCTGAAAATAGTAGTGTACTAAAATCATTATATGCCGAGTTGGGTGATTTTCACTTGCTACGCAACCGAACGTTCGAGCTAGCCGATATGTTTAAAAAACCAGATAATTTGGTAAAAAGAATTTCATTACATGAAAAGAAAGTGGCTTGGCAATTAAGGAGAATCTATCGAACAAGAAACTTAATTGTTCATTCTGGTAGTTCAATATCATACATTGAAACACTAATTGAAAATGCTCACGATTACTTAGACCAAACAATGAGTTCAATACTTGATTATACGTGTGGGATGCTAGATGCGAGTACATTGGAGCAAGCATTCGACATGGCAAAAATTGACTACGAAGTTTATCTCAAAGAACTAAAATCTTCGGACAAATTTAGCGAGGATAATATATGGTTAGGCTTGTCTTAAATCGCGCTTAACACATATGAGCCCTTCTCTGGTCAATAGGCAATAGCATTTTTTTGGCTGCGCAGCAGCCAATGCTCTCGAACAGCAAAGTCGTCTACTCGTTCTGTCATTTCCGCCATTAAGTCATTGCTTACGGCAAACACATATAGAAGGTCTCTTACTGCGGCCTCACCGCTGCCTGCCAATCATGTGACAGGGCCATTAGACATTATTCGGTTAACCCAAGCAGGCGCTATTCAAAAAGAAGGCTAAACGTTTGTTTTCCAGTTATCTTGTCTCGTTCCCACGCAGGAGCCCTTCCACTGAACCAAACAGAACCCCATTCGTACTAGGTATCGTTATGTTTAAGTGATGTAGTATCTAACGGGGTGAGCGTGAACCAAATCAATCCAGCCAAGTTACGCAATAGCAAGTGGACGGCGGTCAAACCTATTAATCGCGAGAAGCACTTTTTGGTCTCCGACGTTGAGTATGATGAAGACGGTGTGGTGGTGTTATGCGTGCTCGAGTCGGTGATGTCGAAAAAAGAGTATCCGATTGACTGGCGTGAGCTCAAAAGTGACGAGAAGTGGCGTCAAGGATGGAAATGATACTAAAGGGAGGAGGCTATCCTCCCTTTTTTGATCTGTTTTTAAACGTCGTGCGTGGCGCTTGTTATTTCAAATGGAAGATTTGCTCTGTTTCTAGCGCTGTCATCGCGCGTATCTGACGCCAGATGTAGTAAAAAATACCGAACATCATCAACATGCTAGGGATAGCAATCATCGGGTAGCTGTAAAGTGTCATCTTGCCTAGCTCTTCATTAAACGCGGGCGTGCCGGCAGGGCTGGTCACAATCCACGTGGCAAGGAAGTAGTTCATCGCCGATGAGAACACAAAGGTGCTTGCGAACAGATAGTTTGACCACATCAAACAACGCTCAAAGGCGGCGGATTGCCCGCTCTCTTTTAAACGCTGATTGATCAACGAGAGGTTGAGCACGGTGTCATTCAGTATTAACTTCTGCATCAGTGGATAGCGGGTAAAGGTTGACCCTAACACCGCCAAGCCAATAATGCCGGGGATAAGTGCCTCTTTTAAGGCTAACCAACGGGTATCGAGCTCGAGTAGGCCAATCCCACCTGTTAGTAATACGCTGATAAAGCCCAGTGCTGCGATAAAATTGAATTTCTGGTTACGAACCAGATCCATCCCGCCGTAAGCGAGAGGGAAGGCCAAAGCGACGACCAGTGCCATGGCTGTACCTAGGTATTCATCGCCGCTCAACTTCATCAGGATGATCGAGGGGATGAAAACGTTGAACAGGATTTCAAACAGGGGACTCGGCTTTTTCGCGGTGGTATTGCTCATAATGTGTGACTAACTCTACGTGATATCGGTGTCATTATACTCTGCCCAGCAGTGTTCATCGACCCGCAATCGATGTAAAGCGCAAACGTGCACCGTTGTGTAACTATGTGTGAAATCAATAGGTGAGGAAGAAGACAGCGATGAGGCCGCGTTGTGCATTACGCCTGGCGCTGCCGCGTTAGGCATCTTATCAGACAAAGTGTCGTGCCCTTTTCTAGCAAAAATAATATATTCATCTGAACTATGATCGAGTTCAGCCAAGAGGGGACAAATGTCCTCTTTTTATCTGCTGTTCGCCCCTAATATAAGCACAATCTCAACAAAATAATAAAGGCCTCACCATGAGTCTATTTGCTTTGCTCGACATTAATAACACCCTCGTCAATATTCCACTCGGAGACGGTTATGCGATGAGTTGGATTGAGGCGTTCGGAACCGTTTTTGGATTACTGTGTATTTGGTTTGCTAGCCAAGAGAAAACGATTAACTACCTGTTTGGTTTGCTCAATGTCACTCTGTTTGCGGTGATATTCTTTCAAATTCAGTTATATGGGTTACTGTTGCTTCAACTGTTTTTCTTTTGTGCCAACATTTATGGTTGGTACGCATGGACCCGTCCTAATGCGCAAGGCGAAACCCTAGAGGTGCGTTGGTTAAGTAAGCAGAAGCTCATTGCGACTGCGGCAGTCAGTGTGATTTCGATAACCTGGCTAACCATCTATATTGATGCATTTTTCTTTTCGCTCGCAAGCTTCACTGTTGATGGTTTAAACCTTTTAGGCGCAAGCTTGGCCTCTCCCGTGCTTGAGCCGGATGCGTTCCCATTCTGGGATGCCACGATGACGGTGCTGTCCGTTGTTGCTCAAGTGCTGATGACACGTAAATATGTGGAAAATTGGATTCTGTGGGTTGTGATTAACGTCATTAGTGTGGGCATTTACGCGACACAAGGTGTTTATGCAATGTCTGCGCAGTATGCGATTTTAATGTTCATTGCTGCTAATGGCACACGGGAATGGGCGCGTAGCGCTAAACGTAACGACGATAAAACATTAACCCAAACTGCGGCAGCGTGAGGATCGTCTTTATGGTCAAACAACCTCATATTGGTGTTGATGAAACACAAGTTGCGCCTCGCGTGATTGTGTGTGGCGAGCCCGATCGTGCCAATCGTATTGCCGCATTATTGGATAATGCAGAAATGATGTCTGAAAATCGTGAATATCGCGTTTTTACAGGCAGATACAAGGGGCAATCGGTTTCTATATGTAGTACGGGGATCGGTGCGCCATCCATGCTCATTGCGGTTGAAGAGTTAAAGCAATGCGGTGCTAGCCATGTAATACGCGTTGGCTCTGCAGGCTCGATGCAAGCCGGAATTCAGCTTGGAGAGCTGATCGTCGCCGAGGGGGCAGTAAGGGATGAGGGCGGTTCTAAGGCCTATGTGGATGCGGCTTATCCAGCCTATGCGAGCCTTCAATTATTAAAGGAAATGGAACGCTATTTATCTACGCAAACAACCCGATATCATTTCGGTGTCGTTCGCTCTCATGACAGTTTTTATACTGATAATGAAGAAGCGATATGCCAATACTGGAACCAAAAAGGCGTGTTAGGTGCGGATATGGAAACCTCTGCCCTGTTGGCGGTGGGTCGGTTACGAGGCCTCCATGTCGCGTCTATCTTAAATAATGTCGTTCTCTATCAACAAGATGTGAAAGAAGGCATTGGGCAGTATGTAGATGAGACTAAGGTGATGATGGAAGGTGAAAGGCTTGCGGCAATCACGGCGTTAGAAGCGCTCATTGCTCAGGGTTAGTTGTGCTCTAGCCTCAGCTATTTTCTCGTAGCCAATCAATGCATAGCAAAGCGGCAGGTCCATGTCGCTTTTTTATTGGTTGTGACGGGGTACAATCAAAATGACATTGTTGTCATTAGATTTTCTGAGAGAGCAGAGAATGAAAATCGGGCCTTATCCAACCGGTCGCTTCAAAACATACCTTGAGAAAAACAGTGCCGCTTTTCGTGATTTGATTTATCAGTGTCAAATCAGTACGCGTTACTTTGATGTGGGTGAAGCAATTCTCCGCCAAGGTGAGGAACTTCAGCACTTGTACGTTGTGCCGGTGGGCCGAGTCTCGATGAGTATATTGGCGGCGAATGGGCGACGTTTTCAACTCGGTGAGGCAAACTGCGATTACCATATTTATGGTGAAATGGAGTACTTCACTCAATCGCCTTGCCAATGGAGTGTGATAGCAGACGAGCATATGCAGGTTGATGTCATCTGTATTCAAACGCTAACGGAAAAGCTGCAACAGCAGCCTGAAATGATGGTGTTTTTTGCGTCAGCGTTAGCTGAAGATTATCAAGACTCTATGGCTATCTACACCAACCGATTGCTGCATCCTATTACCTACAACATCGCTTATGACCTTTTAATCAGGAGCCAAACCAATACCTTGTTAGGTGGGTTTGACAGAGTCAACCAAGAGGCTGAGCGGTTTGGCACGTCAGGCCGCGTCTACCGACGAGCAGTGAAAGAACTGATTGAAAGGGGACTTATTAGCAAAACAGAAAATGGCTTAGAGATCACTGACGAGCGGGCGCTAAAAGCATTTATTGATGCGAATGAATGAGAGACCACACCAATGTCTGCGCACAATGTGTTTATGCGCAGACATGTTCTTCGCCGAGCTTGGTAACCTCCTACCGCGCGGCATAAATCAGCAAGCAGGTGTAGCTGACGTAGCATATAAACAGTAATCCCCCTTCGGCGCGGTTGATTTCTCGCGTTTTGCCAAAGCGCATTGAGACCAGCAGCAAGAGTACCGTCACGGCGAGCATCACCATCCAGTCTCGCCAGAAGACTTCTTCGGTGATGTCGCGAATTGGCTCGATGGCGCCGGCAATACCAATTACGGCGAGGGAGTTAAAAATATTGGAGCCGACTACGTTGCCTACGGCAATATCGTGCTCTCCTTTGCGGGCGGCAATGATCGAGGCAGCCAACTCGGGCAGGGAGGTCCCTAATGCGACTATGGTTAAGCCAATAATAAGATCGCTGACGCCCAACTGTTGGGCTATCTCAACGGCACCCCACACCAAGATGCGTGAGCTAACAACTAATAGTGCGAGCCCGATGACCAGCCACATTATTGCCTTTTTCAGCGAGAGAGTTTGCTGAGTGAGTTCGGCATCCATCTCGATGGCGAGGGTGTCTTCTTTGGTTCGCATCCCACGCCACACCGTCCAGCCGATAAGCAGCAAGAAGCCTGCGATCAGCAGCAAGGCTTCGTAGAAGCTAATCGTGAAGTTCCACAACATCACCCCGATAACAAGAGTGATGGCTAACAGAATCGGCAGCTCTGTGCGGACGATGGTGGAATGGACCGCAATGGGCGCAATCAGGGCTGTTACCCCGAGAATTAAGGTAATATTCACGATGTTGGAGCCCAGCGCATTGCCGAGCGCTAATGCGGAGTTACCATCGAACGCGGCCATGGTCGACACTAGAATCTCTGGCAGAGATGTACCAAAGCCCACGACCAGCATGCCAATCAATAAAGGCGGCATTCCCGCATAATGGGCACTCACCGCCGCGCCTTCCACAAACCTTTCTGCACTCCATATCAGAAGTACAAACCCAGCAATAATCGCCAACGTTGCAAGCAGCATATTGTCACCTTAGTTGAAAAGAAAAGTCGTTAAATCGCCTATGTGCTCGCGCCTAGGCCGAACGGATGAAACAACTAAGATTCATTGCGTTAATGCTAGTCGGTGAGTTTTCTACCGCCAACTTGCTGTCGCGTTAAGCCCCGTATTAATGACACAGATTTTTGGCTTTGCAACATAAAAATAAATGGCAGTTAAATGTAAAAAGGAGTGATAACGATTATTAATCGATAAAATTGGATTGCGTCATATGATAGCGAATGAATATAAGTGGCTAATTTTGTAAATAGCCAACTGTCATGTGTAATGCGTTGTTATTTTTGTGTTTTTATTTTTCTTCTTTTTGTTTTTGATTTTTAACTTGTGTTTTATTTTTTAAAGATTATTTTATCGTTTTTCATTCTGAGGGATTGTTCAGTAAGGTTTACATTTATTTAACTTTAGATATCTGTTTTTAGTTTCGATGAAAATTATAGCCATTTTATTGGACAGTGTGTATGCAAATTTCTTTAAAAAATTTTTCTGTTCGGGTACAGGTTATGCTTCCTGTTCTCGTGGCCACATTTGCTCTAACAGTGAGTTTGTGGATTGTTAAAAATGATTTGGAAAGTGTACTAAAAAATGCGTCAGTGATGAGAATATCATATCAAAATCAAACTGATGCGCTATCAGTGCATGTTGTTGATTATATTAATGATATGCGTCTTCAGGTTGCAGATGCGATTATCTCCCCAGCTCGTAGAAACGCGCTCATCTCTACTTTACAGCAAAGGAAAAAAGATATCGGTCATCATTTAAAAACACTGCAAGACGACGATTACTATCAAAACGATGTTCCTCATATTCTTAATCTTGTCGATGAGTTTGTGAATAGCTCAAAGAAGATGCTCACATTTTTAGAACAGTATGAGAAAGGCCTCGTTTCTGAACGCGAGTATGCAGCGCAGAATACTGCACTTAGGGCTCAGGCAGTTGATTTACTGACGACGGTTGTTAATGTCAGTAAAAGATCCCAGGAGCGCGAAGAGAAATACTATGCAAAGATTCAAGAATACGAGCGAAGCAAAATAAACACTGCGATGGTTATTGTGCTATCTGTGCTTGCCGTTTCGTTGATCATTGCTTGGCTGCTTTCAAAAATGATTGTGGCACCAATCCAGCAGCTTCAGGGCGTTATGCGTGAGTTAGCACAAGGAAATTTGGCAGTTCGAGCAACGGTTGAGGGTAAAAACGAAATCTCAAGCCTTAGTCAGGACGTCAATAAAACCGCGACGCAATTGCATAGCATGGTCGATCAGTTGAACCGAATGAGTGAAGACGTGGCATCGGCGTCAACAGAATTGGCGGCGGTGATGACTCAAGCGGAATCTAATGCACAACAAGAGTTATCGGAAATTGAACAAGTGGCGTCGGCAGTGAATGAGCTGTCGAGTACGGCTGATAATGTCAGTGATAATGCATCTGCCGCTGATTCGACGGCTCGTATGACCGATGAGTTGGCCAAATCTGGTTTAACAATATCTCAAGAGAGTGTTCAAGCCAGTGCACAAATGTCGGAAGCATTGCATCATGCGGCAAGTTTAGTACAGCAACTCAATGAACAATCAGAGAAAATTAATAATGTCGTTGAAGTCATCCACAGTGTCTCGGAACAAACCAATTTACTCGCGTTGAATGCTGCGATTGAAGCGGCTCGCGCAGGCGAGATGGGGCGTGGCTTTGCAGTTGTCGCTGATGAAGTAAGAATGCTTGCTGGTCGTACAGCCGGTTCAACCAAGGAAATTGGTGTCATTATCGAGGATTTACAAAATCAATCTGTATTAGCCAATGAAAGCATGCAAACGACGATCACGATGTTGGCACACAATAGTGAGCTGACACAGCGTGTCAGTGATGCATTGGTTGCTATCTCAGAGTCGGTTGCGGATATTAATGATTCCAATACTCAGGTTGCTACCGCGGCAGAGCAGCAGTCACAAGTCACCAAAGATATTAATCGTAACGTGGTTAATATCTCTGAGCTCGTCAACCAAAATGTCGCCGGTATCAGCCAGAGTGCGAGTGCAAGTGCTGAGCTATCACTATTGGCTGAGAAGCAAAAAGAACAACTGGCTTTCTTTAAGCTGTAAAGTGTGAGTTTATATCTATAAAGCCGTATTACTCGTAGGAGAATACGGCTTACTTGCATTAATGCAAGGAATTTGAGCGCTTTTGACCTGCGACTTATCGGTTGCGGCATATGGCTAATTCCACTCGAAGGATAGGCATAAATAACCTCGTAATCTACCCATTTATTTTCTCTTTGTTGTGATAGAGTGATATAAAAAATAGACGATAATAGCATGTAGAATCGCTGATAGATTATATTGATTAGTATAATAAATATGTGTCACTTCCGAGAGTAGAACGTGATCAGAAATGACACACATTAGCTAATAATCCTTTTGATTGAGTTTGACGTGTACTAGTTTTAGTCTACGGTTTAGTCGAGAGACGTTCCATTTTTTGAAATAACTGATTGATACCAATAGAAACTTTTTTTCTTATATCTCGCGAGATCTTTGAGGTCAAATTCATCTCGGTTAACATAAATAAACCCGTATCGTTTGTTCATGCCTTGGTGTGTAGAGACCAAATCGATAGCAGACCATGGACAATAACCGAAGACATCGCAACCATCTTCTATTGCGAGTCGCATTTGTTTGATATGTGCTCGTAAATAATCGATACGATAATCATCAATTACTGTCGGAATATTGTCATCACCGATCACCAATATATCTTTGGCACCTAAGCCGTTCTCGGTAACTATCATGGGAAGGCTGTATCTGTCCCAAACTTCTCTTAAACAATACCTAAACCCTATTGGATCGATTTCCCAGCCATATTCATTTTTATTTAATGTATGATTTGGAACACTTTCAAAATAGCCTTGCTCAGATTCACCCATTTGTTGGTCTTTTACTTGAGTAATGCTCTCACCTCGACTGCGCTGAACTGTCATATTAGAGTAATAGTTGAACGCAATAAAATCCGGTTGTGCTGATTTAAGCACTTCCATGTCGCCTTCATGTATGTCGGGAATGATTCCTTCACTTTCCATAAATGACCAAGCGATACTGTTATACTTTCCGAAAACAGTCGCATCTAAATATAGCCAGTTACGAATTGCCGAAGCATTACTAGCAGCAAGCATATCATCGGGATGTGGTGTTGCAGGATAAACTGAAGAAATATTTGGAGCTGGTCCAATTTTAGCATCAGTCATTTTATGACATAACTGCATTACCTTTGCTTGAGCGACTAACATGTGATGATTTTGTTGGTATAAGTCTTTTTTTTCATTGTTGACTTTACGGTGTGAGCTTGTACCTAAAGCATCCCCGTGAATAATCATCATGTTTTGCTCATTGATAGTTAGCCAGTATTTTATTCGATCGCCAAAATGGCTGAACAAAACCGAAGCGTACTCAGTAAAAGCATCAATGGTACTTCTGTTTGACCATCCTCCTTTATCTTGCAGAGCAAGAGGTAAGTCAAAATGATACATGGTTACTATCGGTTCAATATGATGTTTTTCTAGTTCATCAAGAACGCGGTGATAGTGAGCTATCCCTTCTTCATTCACCTCACCAATACCGTTCGGTAAGATACGAGACCATGAAACTGAAAACCGGTAAGCTTTAAACCCCATTTCTGCCATTAGGGAAATGTCTTCAATAAATCTGTGGTAATGATCAGATGCAACCTCAACATCTGTTACCCCACACTCCTGAAAAACAGAAGATACATCCATTACTGACAAACCTTTTCCGTAAGATGTGGCTGCACCTTCGCATTGATACGCAGAAGTGCTTGCTCCCCATAAAAAGTTATTTGGAAACATCATTCCTTTCTCCAAGTAATTTATATAGTTCAACGAGTTCTTTGGCTAAGTCAATACATAGCATCGCGTTCATTAGGTGGTCTTGAGCATGTACTAGCACAATAGTGACGTGTAGCTTTCCCTCACCTTCGTCCATACCAATTAATTCGGTCTGTATTGCATGAGCTTCTTTGGCAGCCTCGTTTGCTTCTTTTAAAAGGTGGATAGCAGCATCAACTTCTCCCTGACGTGCTGATGCTATTGCTTCCATAGCTATTGACCGGGCCATGCCTGCAGAGGTAATTAATGACATGAGTTGAGTTTCAGAAATTTTTACGGACATTATATTCTCCAATTTTTATAAGTTGTTTTGTTCTGATTTTTCAAGGGCTAATAAGTCTCTTTCGTAAGATCTAAAGAATGGAAGATAAATAAAATAGCTCAACACAGCCAATGCACATATTAAGCTAAAGGCGATAATCGACCATCCCGCAGCCCATGCCGCACCAATAGGGGCAGGTACGGTAAGAGGCAGTAACGCGGTCCCTGCTCGAATGATTCCAAACTTAATCGCCACCCATGCTGCGCTTGATGTAATGAGAGGAGCAATAATAAATGGAATAATAAGTTTGGTATTTGCAACAATGGGAGCGCCAAAAATAATTGGCTCGTTGATATTAAATATTGATGTTATCCCTCCCAGCTTCCCAACAGTTCTCATTTGTTTAGACTTTGACTTCAACATGAGTACAACTAAACCTACGGTTGCACCGGAACCACCAAGTAGCACATAGAAGAGATAAAATGATTCTTCAACAATATATGGTAAGGCTTGACCCGCTAATAATGCATCCATATTGGCCATCGTATTTGCGAGTGTAAATGGTGCAATTGCGCCGAGTACTACCGCTGCTCCATGAACCCCAAAAAACCAGAGAGTATGCACGAGTAACACAATGACGATCATGCCTAGATATGTATCTGTCGCGCTAATCATAGGCGAAATGAGCATGGCAACGAGTGCCGGTACAGGTTGTCCAAGCGTTGTTTGAACAGCTATCAAAGCCGGATAAATAATAAATAAAATAATAAAAAATGGGAGCAATGAATCAAACGTTTCTCTAATATTATCTGGTACTGAACTTGGCAAGCCAAAGGACATTTTTTTCTTTTTACAGAAAGCCAGTAAATTGGGAATTAATAATCCACATATCATTGCAGAAAAAATCCCCTGTGCGCCAAACCATTCACTTGTCATATCAATAGATTTAGCATTGACGTCTGTCGCCATGAGCAAAAATACAAAGACAGAAGCCGTTGAGCCAATAATTTTATCAATATTGACTTCCTTTGACATTGATGCACCCACTAGGAACGCAATCCATATCGACATGATTCCCATGGTCGCAGCGTAGGGCATTTCTAATGCAGTGCCGTAGTTATGCACTAGCCAAAACCACGCCTTTCCGACTGGGTTGGTCGTCCCTTCGGAAAAAGGAGGAACAACGAGGATCAGTGATATAGAACCTATAATCATAAGAGCCATTGAAGATATAAAACCATCTCTGATGGAGTTCATATACTTATTGCTCATCATTGTAGAGATTCTTTGCGCAAAGCTTGGTTCTTCTTCTGCTTCATCTGAAGTTATATTAATACTATTTACTTCGACGTCTGACTTTTCAGGAATCTCATCAAGTGATTTTTTTATTTGTTCTAGAACTGCATCCCCATCCATCATGCCATAGACACGGCGATCAATTTTCTCGATTTTTTTCCCCTCGGGAAGTCTCTCCATAAATTGTGGCGTTTTAAATGCCAACTGTGGAGCAACTAAACATAGAGAGTGATTGGCAATGTATTCGTCAAATTTATCCTCCCCGCAAGCCTCAATATCTATTGGATAGTTTTGTCTTTCTGCAGATTCGCGAATTTTCTTCACTAATAATGAGGTTGATAATCCCCCCGCACAGATCAAAAAAACCTTATTCATATCGTTTCCCTCAGTCGATCTAAGATGAAGCAATACTACATACATGTGTAAAGTTGTAATGTGATAAGAAACTCAAAAAGGATTACATGTGTAAATCAAAAATGTGATCAACAAAGCAAAAATGGTAATATATAACGAAATCTAGTATCGTTGACTGGAGCGATACAAGGAGGAATCAATGAACATCTGTAAAGTGGAGAAAAAATGGAGAAACTGCTCAAATGCTAGTGACTGAGCTAGAGAAAAAGATATTGAATGTCGCCAAAGTGCTTATTGAGAGAGATGGTGTTTTTTCTTTCAAGCTTTCTGACTTGGCTCGACTCTCGGGGATATCAAGGCCGACCCTATACTCACAATTTCGCGGAAAAGAGGATATCTTCATTTGTCTATATATTCGTCACTTAGAGTTCGCGCGAGAGAATCTGGTTACGATTATTAATACTGATTATTTGAACAACAAGGAGAGGCTCATTGCCTATTATGTTGGTTCTAGCTACTTCATGTCTGTGGAATTTAGTCGTACAGGACTACTGGCTATCGCAACAAACAAGTCAGTAGAGGAAGCTGCGGCAAATCAATCAGTTACCGCAATGAAAGAGCGACAGGAAGACTTACATTCCTTAATTGGGCAGTTGTGGGATAGAGTTCAGCCCGAGACAGATAGCGACATTGCGTTTATCACATCGTTGAGAACCGCTGCCGATATGATTAAACACGGAGTCTCGTTTACCAGAGGCACTGAGTTGCGCGTGATCTTTTCTACATTTAAGGCTTTGTTTAGCCCAATCGGGTGGAAAGATGGTATGGCATGCGATGAGGAAAAAGTGGAAGACTATATCCGCAACCTCTATGCGTGGGACTAATGAAATTGATCGCGACACTCTGACTCATCATTCGAATCTATTGAAGACTAACTACACACTACGCCTCCTCATGATCAGGGGCAGTGCTTGGGATAGTAATCGTAAAACGGCTTCCTTTGTCCGGCTCACTTTTCACCTCAATACGGCCGCCAAGTACGCCGGTGACTAGGTTGAAGGTGATATGCAAACCAAGCCCTGAACCACCTTGCCCGAGTCGGGTGGTGTAAAAGGGATCAAAAATACGTTTTTGTACTTCGGGCGTCATCCCTGCGCCATCATCATGTATGCGGATACTCACACTCTCGGTTGTCGCCATGGTGGCTATGATGTGTATGTGCCCAGCGTCACGCCCGATAAACGCATGAATTAACGCATTATTGATTAAGTTGATCAACGTTTGGGTGAGCGCGCCTGGGTAGCTGTTGAGCAGAATGCCCTCTGGAATAGCGACCTCGACTTGGTGCGGTGTGCGGTCAAGTGTTGGTCGCATAGAGAGCAGGACTTCGTTCATCAACAGATGTAGTTCAAAGTCGCGTCTATGGTCGCTGGTTTGATCTACCGCGAGTTGCTTAAAGGCACGAATTAATTCGGAGGCCCGCAACATATTGCGCTCAATAATACGTGTCCCGTCTTCAACATGGGTGAGAAACTGATCGAGATCGTCACGGGTGATTGGCTGCTCGAGTTTGTGAACGAATTCGTGTTTAGTGTCGAGTATCGAGGTGGAAGACATCCGGGCGTTACCGATGGGAGTATTCAACTCATGAGCCACGCCAGAGACCAACGAGCCGAGTGATGACAACTTTTCATTCTGAACCAATTCCTCTTGAATCGCCTCGAGTTGTCTAAGGAGCGACTTGAGTTTTTCACCGTACGCGTTAACGGCTTGGCGCAATTCGCCTACCTCGTTCATGTTACTTACCGTCAACTCTTGGGTGGTTTCACCCTCAATGAGCTCCCAGATTTGCTGGGTAGTCTGTTGAATTTTACCTAACAGGTTGCGAGCGGTAATCGCAGCGATAATACCAACAAAGAGAAGCAGCCCACCGATGGCCATCATCAGAAAAAATCCCATACGATCAGCGGCAGCGGTCAGTTGACTTTTGGGAATCGCGAGGCCAATGACCCAGTCTGTTTGCGGAAAGTGTATAAGATGAACATATGATGCCTCGCCGAAAATACCGTCGTTCTCTACCGTGACTAGCCTACTCCCAGTTAGGCTTTGAGTTGCGTTTAATGCTTGACGTAGCCATGGCAGTTGCTCGTTTAGTTCGTTCAACGTTTGTAGTGTATTTCTGTACGTTTGAGCTTTTACCGCTGAGTTGGGAACGCTAATCGCTTTGTTGTCTGCATCAAGAGCAAATATATAGCCGCTGCTTTCTTTACCATATCGTGAAAGTATATCTGAAATACCGGCCAATCTCATATCTACGGTGGCCACGCCAACAAACTCTTGGTCTTCGTGCATGGGTACGGTGCAGGTAATCATCGGCTCTTTAGTAAAGGGGTCAATATAGGCGTTTGACCAGCGACAGCGGTCTGGCGGTGCGTCTTTTCCGACTTTGTACCAGCTTTCGTTGTGGTAACCTTTGCCTTCTGGGTGGTTATAGTCGTCATAATACGCCATGTTTTTCCCCGAACGCCCCCAGAAAAAGCTGCGCCGTTCAACGCCCTTTGTAAAAGTGCTTGGCTCGGGCCAAATGCCACCTCCAGCAATGGCAGGGTCACCATGATTGTTCAGGATCTGTGGAAAGATGGTGAGGAAAAGATCTTCGTCTTTGGGGAGCTTTGTGCTCGTTAGTGCCATAGTGCTGGTTAGAAGTTCGATTTGCCCGAGCTTAGCACTGACTAAGTCAAGAAGGGCTTGTTGGCTAATGCTGATACGCTCTTGTCGTTGCTTAATCAGGTCAGGTTTTACTTTCCACTCCACCACCGCAAAAATCGTTATTAATGCAATAACAAGAACAAACGTAAAACCGATGTTGATCTGGTGACGAATCATTGATGATGTTTTAGCCATTATGAACACTTCCCCTTAATCAGCTGCAACGGTCATGAATCAGTTGTATTCTGCACCCAGTGTTGCTAAATCGTTGGTAACGATGAGAGAGCCTCTTTTTAGAGTAGTCAATAATATCTATGCCGACCTCACGTTTATCTGATAAACCTGTTGTGTATAAAATTCCCTACAAATAGCCAAATATAAGAGGCTAGTAGCGACTAACATGGACCCACAGTCGCTGCTATGAGAGGTATTATTGGTGAATTCTTTCATGGGCGGGCTTGTGATACGGCCTATGTTTAGTTAAATAACTGTCCAGAGAATACGCCTAAATTCATGATATATTGTATGCATTTGATTATAGTAAATGCTTCACGAAGCCGCCTGTAGTGGCTGTGACAGACCTAACCAGTACATGCCTTATAGGACTTTTCCTACAGAGTAAGAGGGTGATTCCTATATAGAAAATGTTATGACCGCTGCATAATTTGCTCTCCATTTAACGCGATACATTCTTCGTAACCCATAATCTAAAATTTAATGAGAGTTTTAAAAATGAAAAAATCGATGATTTCTGTAGCGAGCGCTTTAGGTCTAACGTCTGTAGTCATGTTTGCTTCTTCTGCTGCACTTGCTAATAACACCATTACTTTCAATGGTGAAGTAACAGACCAAACCTGTTCTGTGACAGTTAACGGAAACGCTGCGAACCCTGTTGTTCTGCTTGAGTCTGTATCAGCAGCGTTGCTTCAAGATGCGGGTTCAACAGCGGGTGATAAAACTTTCAATATTGGCATTACAGATTGTACCGCGCCACAAGGAAATGTTGAAGTCTCAACAGTATTCGTAGGTAACGGTGTTACTGATGGCGGTAACTTGCTAAATACAGGTGATGCTGAAAACGTAGCATTACAAATTAAAGACGCTAACGGCGACGCGGTTGACTTAAGCTCTCCTGCTAAGCTAAGCGGCCTTGTGCTGGAGGCCGGTGCTACTTCAGCATCAGCGGACTTTGGTGTTGCTTATATTTCTGAAAACGGTGGCGCAACCCCTGGTGAAGTTAAAGGTGCATTGCAGTACGCAGTTGAATACAACTAATATAGCTATAAGTCCTATAGAAGGTAAGCTTCTATAATCAATATTAAACAAGCTTGTTTATGAAAGATAGGATTCATAGTGACAATCTATCTATGGATCCTTTATTTTATTGGCGAATATTTCATGCTACTTTATGTGAGACAACATTTGTATAACAATATAAATTGTATTGTTATACTGAAATCGCCATTTATGAATGTAATGTGTTCAGATATCTTAAAGAGAGTTTTCGTGAAAAAAAAATTTATTGCAGGCGTTGTACCTTCTATTACGATGGTCCTAGGAGCGCTAATTAGTTTCTCTAGCCAAGCTTCTGATGAACTTGAGCTATACAAACTATACATCGATGGTTACGTAACCAATCAAACATGTAGTGCGACGGTAAACGGCAAAGAGGGAAATGTTGTCGTAAATTTAGATTCAGTCGAAGCGGATAAGTTAAAGGAGCCAGGTTCGACCGCGGGTAGAAAGTTATTTGATATTGGCGTTAAAGGGTGTATTCCAGCTTCTTCTCCCCAAGTTTTCAGGATCAAGCTAGAGCCTTATAATATAACTGGTCCTACTAAAATAAATGAAAATGGAGATGAATATAGGGAGCTCATTGGTAATAGAGGAGACGCAGAAAATGTTCAACTTCAGATGGTAGCCTTTCCAGAAAAAGACGATCAGATTGTAGCGTATCCTAGCTTGATTAATAATGGTACTTATCTTTTAGTTAAAGAAGGTGAGACCAGCGCGAGCCAAAAACTAGGTGTTGAATATATTTCTCATGAAGGGAATGCCGGACCTGGAAGCGTTATAGGTTTAGTTCAATATGCAGTTCAATACTACTAGTTTGCTCTTTCGGTTTAATCCGACGTTAATAATTTAGATATGAAAATCACCTATGACAAGACGATATCGCGAACGTTTTTCAACCAAGAAAAGATCGGGTTAACGATCATATCTGGCTGTGATCATATATGCCAATTATAAAATAGTTCCGGATAGATAGCGTGGGTAGATAAATTTAAAGACTACTTCAGCGCTGGTGGTGATCATCGGCAGAGTGCCAAGATAAGATACTCTGTAGTGGTTAAGAATCATTGGCCACCGGATTATAACCAATTCATTATTTCTTTCTTTGGCCAGTTTGACTTCATAGTATCGATATAAATGACGGTCTATGGTTAATTAAGGCTTGATTGTATCTTCGCTACATTCAGGGCGAGCGCATGAGTTGAATTAATGTAAATTCTCACAACCCATTAACCGCGAGATGGTTGTTTTAAGCTGCTTTTCTTTTACCCCTGTTTGTTTTTTGACCGCATAAACTGGACTTATGCAGCTCAACTCTTAGCGAGTTAACAAAGAGTGTGATTTCCGTTTACAAATAATCTACTCGCGCGCTTTGCCCTGTCGCTACATTGCACTACATGAGATTTTTCCTACAGACCTAAGGGATTATTCCTATAGGCCAGTTTTTATGCCTGGTGCATACTGGCTCCCGAATTAACGCGATGTGTTCTTCGTAATCCCATACCAGTTTAAATGAGAGTTTTAAAAATGAAAAAATCGATGATTTCTGTAGCGAGCGCTTTAGGTCTAACGTCTGTAGTCATGTTTGCTTCTTCTGCTGCACTTGCTAATAACACCATTACTTTCAATGGTGAAGTAACAGACCAAACTTGTTCTGTGACAGTTAACGGAAACGCTGCGAACCCTGTTGTTCTGCTTGAGTCTGTATCAGCAGCGTTGCTTCAAGATGCGGGTTCAACAGCGGGTGATAAAACTTTCAATATTGGCATTACAGATTGTACCGCGCCACAAGGAAATGTTGAAGTCTCAACAGTATTCGTAGGTAACGGTGTTACTGATGGCGGTAACTTGCTAAATACAGGTGATGCTGAAAACGTAGCATTACAAATTAAAGACGCTAACGGCGACGCGGTTGACTTAAGCTCTCCTGCTAAGCTAAGCGGCCTTGTGCTGGAGGCCGGTGCTACTTCAGCATCAGCGGACTTTGGTGTTGCTTATATTTCTGAAAACGGTGGCGCAACCCCTGGTGAAGTTAAAGGTGCATTGCAGTACGCAGTTGAATACAACTAATATAGCTATAAGTCCTATAGAAGGTAAGCTTCTATAATCAATATTAAACAAGCTTGTTTATGAAAGATAGGGTTCATAGTGACAGTCTAGCTATGAATCCTTTATTTTGTTGGCGAATCTTTCATGCTGCTTTATGTCAGACAACATTTATATAAAAATATAAATGGTATTGTTACACTGAAATTGCCATTTATGAATGTTATGTGTTCAGATATCTTAAAGAGAATTTTCGTGAAAAAATTTATTGCAGGCGTTGTACCTTCTATCGCGATGGCCCTAGGGGCGCTAATTAGTTTCTCTAGTCAAGCTTCTAACGAACTAACTATCGATGGTTATGTAACTAATCAGACATGTAGTGCGACAGTAAACGGCAAAGAGGGAAATGTTGTCGTAAATTTAGATTCAGTCGAAGCGAATAAGTTAAAAGAGCCTGGTTCAAGTGCAGGTAGGAAATTGTTTAACATTGGTGTAAAAGGATGCGTTCCTTCGGATACTGTTCAAGCTTTAATTGTCCAGCTACAACCTTATAACATAACTGGACCACTCATACCAAGCGATAGCGGTGATACCCAACAGCTAATTGGTAACAGAGGAGATGCTAAAAACGTTCAACTTCGACTATATAGACCCATTAATGAGGTTAATGTCGGATACCCAGGCACTGTCAACGGCGGTGTTATAATGCTTCCTCCTGGCGAAAGTTCTGCGGATAAAGAGTTGGCTGTTGAGTATGTTTCTCATGAAGGAAATGCTGGACCAGGGAGCGTTATAGGTTTGGTTCAATATGCAGTTCAATATTACTAGTTTTCCATCGCGGTTTTAATCCGACTTTATAATATCTATATAAGAAAACTACCTGTTGAATTTTCTGGCCCTTTAGTGGAATTATTAAGTAGTCGAATGAGATTATCCACGATTATAAACATTTCTCTTGGCCGCAAAGAACTAGAAGCAGGTGGTGTAATTCCAAGGTATATAGAAACCCCAACTTAACTGATTTAATTAAGTTGGGGCATTATCAATTTTGACCGTCCCCCAGTGTCAGGATAGTTGTCCAGATATTGAATCGCCCTAAAATCCAGCAATGAAGGGCTAATGGAGGACACTATACCGAGAGATTCCGACGAAAGAAAAGCCGCCATCCTCTAGAAACTGTTGCCGCCGAATAATAAAACTATCTTGGAAATTACAGCGGAAGAACACATCAGCGAGGCAGCGTTGTACAATTGGCACAGTAAACTCGAGGGTTGTGATTTACGTGGCCACGCCAACGCACTGCAGCAATAGCAGCCATACCCATTGGTGCATCTGGATGACCAGTGTTAACTTGCTGAACACTATCCTTACTAAGTGCGCGGATTGTATTTGCTAATTCTTTTTCAGAATGATTCGGTTCTTCATGATTTTATCTTCGATATAATTCTGAGAACTCTTCTATCCGGCTTTTACCGCGTAATAGTAAAAAGTTAAGGAATCTGGAGGTCGACGTTGTAATTACTTTCTTTTCTTCTACCTTGTGTTTTTCAAGCAATGCTTGCGCCAAATCTAGCCGTGCAATCTCTTCACAAAAATGTGCATCAGAACCCGTAGTGAAATAGACACCAATCTCTTTACCAATAGCAACAATTTCAGAACAGTGTATATCACTTCCTTTACGACTTTTACCTGTGAGTGAGGTATTGTTTACCTCAATCGCAACATTATGTTCTTTAGCGCATTCAAGTACAGCGCGAATATTAAATGAATAATTTGGATTGCCTAAGTGTCCGAGTGCATCGACTTTACCGCCTTTAATCACGTTAATTAGTGCTTTGGTGTGAATTTCTTCCGTTTGCGGTCGAAAAACAGGTTCATGAAAGCTTGCAATTATCCAATCAAGGTGTTGATAGGTAGAAGGAGCTAAATCTAAATCTCCCTCTACATTCATGATGTTAGCTTCAACGCCACGCAGGATGCCTACATCATGAATAAAACGAGGCAAAATTCTTTGATTGTTGAAAAACCAGTAGTGAGGGGCTCCGGGCATTTCAGGAGCATGGTCTGTTGTACAAAGAAGTTTTAGTTTCTTTTCTTTCGATGCTTTGGCATTTTCAATAATAGTGCTATAAGCATGGCCACTGGCAAAGGTATGAGTATGGCTGTCGATGACGATATTCATCATGAACTCCTAAAGATGATTAGTTGATTTCAAAGGAACCGTCTTGGTTCATATACAGTGTGAGATCTGCTTTTACAGAGTGATTAAGCACCATATCCACGTTATTTGAGTCAGAGTTTTTATAAAACGCCTGCGCGTCTTCTAATGAAGTACCGCCACGAATTTTTCGATTTACTAAGCGCTCTTCCAGGAATCTCGGGTCGGCATCAATAAAGATGGTGAAGTCTGCTAATTCATGAAGGCCATTCCACACCGGTTCATTGAGCAGAAGCCAGTTGCCTTCAATCACTACAATCCCTTTATCTACTGTAATCGCATCATCAATCGGATCATGCAGGTTGCGATCGTAATATGGCCATTTTGGATCTTGGGTCTTAAGCTTTTTTAACTTGTCGATCAATGACGTCAGGTTAAAGGTTTCATACCCACCTTTGATGCTGCGTAGCTTAACCTTCTCATCGCCGCGCATGATATAGTTTGAATCTAGGATTTCATTCGGATAGTGAAAACCATCAAACGGTAAAACCTGTAAGGCGTCTACATTTGGCAATGTATGAGAAAGGTGCTCCCAAAACGCGGCTAGAGTGGATTTTCCGCTGCCTGGAGGCGCGGCTAGGAAGATGATGATTCGCTCTTTCTTTTCCTGGTAAAGGCGAGAAAACTTTTCAATAAGTGGTTTATGAATTTTTTCTATATTATTATCTGGGAATAGTGCTTCGGTTTCAAAGCCGCTGATATTTAGTAAAACTTTCATGTGAAAAGCCTTAATCTATGATTTCGTTCTCCACAGTTTCTAGCAAGCCCTCGAGAGAGAGTTTCAACACGGTTTTGACCAGTGATTCATAACGAGCTTGAGAAAAAGAGTTGAATGATGAAAATTTTAATTGGTTAATCGAATCAAGGTAGAAGCTACGCTTGGACTTTGAGAACGACGATTGATTACTGATGAAGTCGTAAATCACGTCATCACTAAACGAAATAGGCTCTTTTTTCTGAGCGACAAAGCCATACATTTGGTCAAATAAGTTAATGTGAGCATACGTCTCTAGCGATATTTTCCCTATCGCAAACATCAGTTTAGAGGCTACATCAATCTCGACTAATGGGCCATCCTCTCTAAGAAGAGGCGTTACGGCATACTCAATCACCAAAGGATCTTGTATAAATACCCTTGGTAGTAAACTCTTCAACTTGGCTGTAATAAGCTTATGAGATGCTTGGATAAAACAAGTGGCGGTTTCGCACTCTTCTAAGGCATCTAATAATTCTTCTTGCACCGTAATATTATGTTCCTTATCAATCGTGGTAGCAGTTGCTACCACGAAATATTCGATTAAATCGTTAGGCTAACGTTGTAGAACTCTAGTAGCGCTTTCTCTGCTAGTTCGTTCCAAACGTAGTTATTGTCTTTCAAAATTCGATCTAAGTCACCAAAGAATGGGTCTTGGTCAGCGAGCTTATGGAATTCATCAATTGCCGTCAGTGGCAGGTCAATGTGCGGGTATATTAGCTTTTTACCTCCCGGAATATCCAATTGATTTAGGATCGTGTGAGGTGCTGCTTCTAGACCACCAACGTGGGTTAGCATAAATGAAGGATTGATCTTACCAGCTTCAGAAAGTTCAATCGATTCAAGCATATCATCAGTTGAGCCACCAGACGTGCCCACAATGTGTGTTGACTCATAATGCACGTTGTAAAAATTAAATGGAACCTTGAATTGCTTGTCTGTTGGGCCAGCAAAAAAGTTCAGGCAACCATCGTTACCAAGTAGCTCATCGGCTTGCTCTAGTACTTGTGTTACCGCTGCGTAAACCATCACATCATCGTAGCCATTGCCATTGTTTAGATCTTTAATATGTGCTGTCGGATCTTGAATTTCAGCTGTATTTACGTAGTGAAGTTCAATACCGTTTTCTAACGCTTTTGATATTGGTATTAAACTCTCAGCACGCGCTAAGCGGGCTTCATCAATGTCTGTGACAACAATACGGCTCGGTCTTACAGGACCATTAATCGCATAATCAATAGCGCCAATACCCATAGGGCCTGCACATGCCAGAAGAGCTAACGTGCCACCCTCTTTAATGCCCATTTGGTGCTCGTAAACGTAAGGCGTGGTGTGGTAGCTCGCGTGGAAGGCTCCGATAATGCAAGACATAGGCTCAGCAAGTGATGCGTTTGCGAAATAAGAGCCCTTGTATGGCAGTACACAATCTAGACCAATTGCCACTTTAGGAATGATTGAGTACGTTGCGTTACCACCAAAGGTCTCATAGCTGTAGCCTGCGGAGTAACCTGTTGGTAGGCCCATCGCTGGCTGTAATACAAATGGTTCGCCAGGTTTGAAACGATCTTGTAAGTTAACGCCGACTTCTACAATAACACCTGCGTATTCATGACCAGTCATGACTGGAACTTCTGAAATATTCTCTGGTACACGCTTGTGGTTGCTGCCGAGTAGTGCTGCTTTATAAGTTGATAGACAGATACCATTGGAAACGTTTCTAACCAGCAATTCATCATCTGAAATCCTTGGTAGGTTGAAGGTTCTTAGTTGAACGTCTTTTTCACCACAAATTACCGCTGCAGTTGTTTGAACCATGATATTTCCTCCAAAAAGTGGGGCTAGAACCTAACCCCGGTATATTGATTAAGCTTGTTGAGTGATAGTTTCCATCAGGTTGTCTAATGCTGGATCATGTAGGAAGTTTTTGATAGTTACCACAGGTAGACCTGTTGATTTGATTGCTCGAGTCTCAAGGCTCTCATGGGTAACTACCACGTCAGCATTACTTGGAACTTTCTCGATTGCGAAATTTTTCACTTCAATATTAAAGCCTAACTTTTCGAGTTTACGCTTGAAAGTGGATGCTCCCATCGCGCTTGACCCCATTCCCGCATCGCAAGCAAACGCTACAAATTTAATGTCTTTTACCGGTACTACTTTTCCTTCTGGTTTTACCGCTGCCACTGAGCCTTCTGCTTTCATGTCTTTCATATTAGTTACAGATTGCTCGAATTCATCTCCAGACTCACTTTTCTTATTCACTTTCAGGATTGTACTTGCCACTAGGAAAGAGATAATTGTTGCTGTTATTACACCAGCGATGGTTGCGAAGAAGCTGCCTTTTGGTGTTAGTGCTAGGTAAGAGAAAATTGATCCTGGACTTGGGCCTGCAACCAGCCCACCATCAAGGAGGTTGAACGTAGCGATACCTGTCGCTCCACCTGCAATCATCGCTAGGATCATGATTGGCTTCATTAGCACGTATGGGAAGTAGAGTTCATGGATACCACCGAAGAAGTGGATGATGATTGCACTTGGCGCTGATTTTTTACTTAGACCTTGACCAAATTTCGCGTAAGCCAAAAGCATACCTAGGCCTGGACCAGGGTTAGATGCCACCATAAAGAAGATAGATTTGCCAGTTTCCGCTGCTGCTTGTAGACCCAGAGGATAGTATATACCTTGGTCGATAGCGTTGTTTAAGAATAGTACCTTTGCTGGCTCATTAATAATAGCAAGTAGAGGAAGAAAGCCAGTCGCAACAAGCGCTTCGATGCCTGACTTAACGAATAAATTTGCTGCTGTTACTGAGGGACCAACAATCGCATAAGCAAACAGACACATCAGCATGCCGAAAATACCTAGCGAGAAGTTGTTTACCACCATCTCAAAACCAGAAGGAATTTTGCCTTCTAAACGCTTGTCGATTTGAATTATCACCCAGCCACTAATTGGACCCATGATCATTGCACCAACGAACATTGGAATATCTGCACCTGCGATCACACCCATAGTGCCGATTGCACCGGCAACCGCACCGCGTTTGTCACCAATAAGTTGACCACCAGTGTAACCGATAAGCAGAGGTAGCAAGTAGGTGATCATGGGGCCAACCAATTCACCAAAGTACTCGTTAGGGATCCAACCTGTAGGGATAAATAAAGCAGTTATAAAGCCCCAAGCAATAAAGGCTCCGATGTTTGGCAATACCATCGCTGTTAGATAACCGCCGAAGGCTTGCACTTTTGCTCTTATATTTGTAGGCACGTTATATTCCTTCTTAACGAGAGGTTTTAATTAGTAGCATTTGATAATTTCTAAAATGTCTTGTTTTGTTTTTGACGTTGCAAGCTTTTTTATATTTTCTTCATCCACTAACATTTCGCTAAGCGCCTGAATCACTGCAATGTGAGTATTAGAGTCCTTTGCAGCTAGCGTTAGAAGAACGTTGCTTGGGCCCATATCTGAGCCAAAGTCCACAGGAGTTTCAAATACGTGAATACCAAGGCCTGTTTTTAGAACGCCAGCCTCTGGCCTAGCGTGAGGCATGGCAATCCCTGGACAGAGTACGTAATATGGACCGTTATCATAAGTAGATTGGATGATCGCATCAGCATAATCAGTCGTTACGTAACCTTTGTCGTGTAAGTAACGAGTCGTCTCTTTTACTGCATCTTCCCACTGGTAATGTGAGTGGTGGATAACATCAATTAGGTCGTGATCGACTAGGTCGTATAACATGGTTAACCCCAATATATAGTTGTTCGTTGTTCGTTGTTCTTGGGGTTATTATTGATGGAAAACACATGGCTGAAAAGTGATCTCGTAAAGTGATCAAGATCACTATAATTAAAGTGTCAACCAGAATTTAAATGTCATAGTCACACAAATGACATGAAAGATATTTACTTTTTTTGTTTGAACAACATAGCAATAGTCTACATGTGACAAATGTCTTGTTTGTAATAAAAAAATAAAACAAAATAAATGTGACCTATATCAATTTTAACATATTTACTTAGTAGCATTGTGATGAGTTAAGCATTAAATATGTTATGTATCCTCCTTCCTACCTCTCAAATATAGTGACAAGCCTCTCAATTGTATCTTTAATAGGTGATTTTGTAACTTTTTTATCAAAAATGGCGTTGTTTCCTAAATCATTGAACTAATCATCCGAGCCGCGATCAGATCATCAACGCCTCAAAACAGGTCACAGGTGATGAGCAAAGCCAAGTACAAACTCAGCAATTGGACGCAATACAATCAAGTATTGATTAACCGTGGTTCGATTACCTTTTGGATTGATGACGCCGCTATCCAGACTTGGCACTGCAAAGAGCATCATGGCAAACGAGGCAGAGGCTTTACGTATACCGGTGGTGCCATTGAAACAGCGCTGATGGTTAAAGGTATTTTTAAGCTCCCTCTGCGTGCCCTGCAAGGGTTTCTCGACTCGATATTTGGCCTGATGGACGTGCCGTTAAAATCGCCGTCATACAGTTGTATCAGTAAACGGGCGAAGACGGTTGATGTTAACTACCGATTACCCAGTCGTGGGCCCGTTGCTCACGTCGTCATTGATGCCACCGGTTTAAAAGTGTTCGGCGAGGGAGAGTGGAAAATGCGCAAACATGGCAAGGAAAAACGCCGTGTTTGGCGCAAGCGGCATCTCGCGATTGACGACAGTACACATGAAGTGATTTCTGCTGTCGTTAGCTTAGCGTCTGTCGGCGACAATGAAGCCCTGCCAACCCTGGGTAATGGTTTAATCAACTCAAAATGCTACCGAACCGTGGTTAACAAATGTCCGATTGTCTATCCCTATTACGACTGCCGCACCTGTTCGCTCAATCATCCAAGTGGTCGCCATCGGATGATATGTCAGAGGTAGTGCCGTGTCATGTGGATCTTAGCGATGTAGAGTCATTCAGTGAGAGTGCGATGCCACTTAAGAGCTTTCCGCATCCTCTGTCGATGTAGATCAACAGATAAATGGCTAATTTTAAGCTGACTTCGGCAGTTATTTGGGGTTTATTAATCGCTAACTATGCAACTAAGTTATCCAGCTGTGGGAGAACTTGCCAGTTTTGCACGCCATAAGGGATTTCCTACAGCTGTAAGGGATTATTCCTATAGGCCAGTTTTTATGCCTGGTGCATACTAGCTCCCGAATTAACGCGATGTGTTCTTCGTAATCCCATACCAGTTTAAATGAGAGTTTTAAAAATGAAAAAATCGATGATTTCTGTAGCGAGCGCTTTAGGTCTAACGTCTGTAGTCATGTTTGCTTCTTCTGCTGCACTTGCTAATAACACCATTACTTTCAATGGTGAAGTAACAGACCAAACTTGTTCTGTGACAGTTAACGGAAACGCTGCGAACCCTGTTGTTCTGCTTGAGTCTGTATCAGCAGCGTTGCTTCAAGATGCGGGTTCAACAGCGGGTGATAAAACTTTCAATATTGGCATTACAGATTGTACCGCGCCACAAGGAAATGTTGAAGTCTCAACAGTATTCGTAGGTAACGGTGTTACTGATGGCGGTAACTTGCTAAATACAGGTGATGCTGAAAACGTAGCATTACAAATTAAAGACGCTAACGGCGACGCGGTTGACTTAAGCTCTCCTGCTAAGCTAAGCGGCCTTGTGCTGGAGGCCGGTGCTACTTCAGCATCAGTGGACTTTGGTGTTGCTTATATTTCTGAAAACGGTGGCGCAACCCCTGGTGAAGTTAAAGGTGCATTGCAGTACGCAGTTGAATACAACTAATACAGCTATAAATCCTATAGAAGGTAAGCTTCTATAATCAATATTGAATAAGCTTGTTTATGAAAGATAGGGTTCATAGTGACAGTCTAGCTATGAATCCTTTATTTTGTTGGCGAATCTTTCATGCTGCTTTATGTCAGACAACATTTATATAAAAATATAAATGGTATTGTTACACTGAAATTGCCATTTATGAATGTTATGTGTTCAGATATCTTAAAGAGAATTTTCGTGAAAAAATTTATTGCAGGCGTTGTACCTTCTATCGCGATGGCCCTAGGGGCGCTAATTAGTTTCTCTAGTCAAGCTTCTAACGAACTAACTATCGATGGTTATGTAACTAATCAGACATGTAGTGCGACAGTAAACGGCAAAGAGGGAAATGTTGTCGTAAATTTAGATTCAGTCGAAGCGAATAAGTTAAAAGAGCCTGGTTCAAGTGCAGGTAGGAAATTGTTTAACATTGGTGTAAAAGGATGCGTTCCTTCGGATGCTGTTCAAGCTTTAATTGTCCAGCTACAACCTTATAACATAACTGGACCACTCATACCAAGCGATACCGATGATATCCAAGAGCTAATTGGTAACAGAGGAGATGCTAAAAACGTTCAACTTCGACTATATAGACCCATTAATGAAGTTAATGTCGGATACCCAGGCACTGTCAACGGCGGTGTTATAATGCTTCCTCCTGGCGAAAGTTCGGCGGATAAAGAGTTGGCCGTTGAGTATGTTTCTTATGAAGGAAATGCCGGACCTGGGAGCGTTATAGGTTTGGTTCAATATGCAGTCCAATACTACTAACACGTAACGATTGCGTTGATATGGTGTCACTAATCTTCAATAATAAAAAAGATAGAATAGAAGTGTTAGGTGTATTGCATTGCTGATAATCATTTTCCGAAGATATTTTGATCTACAGGCATTGCCCATGTCTCAATATCTATGCAAGAAGGGTCTCCAAGGCAGAGAGCGGTAAATGTTGTGTTATATATACAAAATTATTTTTTAATGTTAATCGGACTTAGTTTTGCAGTAAGCCTTGTTTTTTCTCAGTCTGCGAATGCAAATGAGGTTCACCTTCTGGGGGCAACGACGAATCAAACCTGCGTCATTGAAGTTAATGGATCGAGTAGCAACCCAGTTGTGCTTCTACCAACAGTAGCAATAGATAAGCTACTCACACCATCATCTATTGCAGGAGAAACTTGGTTTGAGTTTTCATTAAGAGACTGCATTCCTTCTCAGGCAAGAAACGTTTACGTTACCAGGCTTATTGGTGAAGCGTCGACGGAAGGAAATTTAGTAAATAGCAATGGAAGCGCTAAGAATGTCGTTTTACAACTAATGGCCTCGAATGGAGTACCAATTGATATCAATGATTTAGCAAGTGTAGAACTAAACGTTGTTCCCGAACAGGGGAATGCCAACATAAGTATCGGTGTGCGCTACCTATCAGAAAAAGGTAGCGCCACCTCGGGGAATATAGTGTCGCGGATTCAATACTTGGTGACATATCTGTAAACGTGGTTTTTCTACAGGTAAAGTACAGTTGCAAGCAAAGTCGTATCGTTTAGATGCTTTTTACTTAACACGTTAATCCACCTGTTTGAAGTCTCGGGCGAATCATTTCCGTTGTTAGCGCTAGTGAATAAAGCATTATCAGTTCCTGTGAAAAGCGGTTTACCACACACAGTACCATTTTTATCAGTGTCGCAGGTTGTTTCTACAATCCTGCCGATAAAGGTTATTGAACCGCTTCCGACATCGTTGTTTGCATTGGACGCAATGCTAAAAACACTTAGCAAAATCAAAAAGATAATTTTTTTCATTTGAACCTCTCTTGATTTTTTCATTTGAACTATATTTACCATTGTAGGCAACAATCGATCATATGATAAACGATAAACACATTATGAGTATAGGTTTCATTGCAGGAGGAAGGTCTTTTTGGACTTTCCAAAAGTAACGAGAAAGTTAGTAAGGGTCTATAAATGAAAATAGTTACTATTCGCAAAGTGGTTTTATTTTTGGGTATATATTTTTATACTGTGGTATCGGTCCATGCTTCTGTCGTTCTCAAAAATACAAGAGTTATTTTCCCGGGAGATGGCGTAGAACATACAATACAATTTACTAATAACGACGATTTTCCTAATATTGTACAGCTTTGGACTGATAAAGGTGATTCTCAATCGACCCCGGAAACCGCTGATGGTCCGTTTTCTCTACTACCACCAATATTTAAAGTTGACAAGGAAAGCGGGCAATCTGTAAGGATGATTTACACGGGGGATGGCTTACCAAATAATAAAGAGAGTGTCTTCTATTTGAACTTTTTAGTGATTCCACCTAACTCTGAAGGATTAGAAGGCCAAAACCAATTAAAAATTGTTCTACGTAATAGAGTTAAAATTTTTTATCGACCGTCATCTATTGATGGAAACCCGCGTGATTCGATTGATAAAATGTCGACTGAAGTCATGTATGGGACTGATGGTGAACCGGAATCAATTAAAGTTAAAAACAATTCCGGATATTATATAAGCATGTCAAGTTTAAATGTAGAAAAAGGTACAACTAGATATAGCTACGAACCGGTAATGGTAGAGCCTTACAGTTCCACTACATTAGAAAACTTTGTACGAACGGACAAAATTACGAATCAGAAAGAAAGCGTGAATGGTGCTGTGTTAAATATTGTTTATGTTAATGACTATGGGGCTCACGTTCCCAAAAGTATTGCCATTAATAAATAGCTTAGAAGTTATTAATATGTTCTCTGTAATCAACAAAAATTATTTATATTTAGCGCTGGCTTTATTCGTTATTACTAACACAAGAGCGGAAGAAAATACCGTCATTTTTGATAGTTCATTGCTGTTAGGATCCGGAGAGGACAATTCAGCAGTTCTTGACAGCCTATTAAATGAGCCTGATCTTCAAGATGGGGAGTATAGCCTAGATGTCTATATAAACGAAAAGTTATATCGTCGTGATATTGTCGTTATAGCTAAAAAAAATGATAAAACTATTCCCTGCTTCCCAGAGAAATATTGGAAAGAAATTGGGGTGCTCGACGATTATATATTGAACGATGGAGACGCATCATGCGTCAATATTAAAGACTTAAACTTTGAGATAGACCGACAAAGTTTAAAGTTAGATCTGTATGTCCCGCAAGCATATATGGAATCTAAGCCCCGAGGCTATATTAGCCCAGATCAATGGGATTTTGGCACTACAGCTGGTTTTATAAACTACGATGCAAACTATTTTCAATCGAAACAAAACTTTGATTTTAATGAGACAGAAAATAGTAGCTTGTTTGCCAGTGCTAGGATTGGTGCTAACGTCGGTAATTGGCGTATACGTAGTCAGTTAAGCTACAGCCATTCGGACTCAGGTACAACCACATACGATAATATTAATCATGTTCGCACTTATGCGAAAACAGCAATACCGACTTGGAAAAGTGAATTAACGTTAGGGCAAACATTCACGTCCACTAGTCAGTTTGACAGTGTCGGTTTTACTGGCTTTGAACTAAAATCTGATATAAGAATGAAACCTTTATCACAGCGGGGTTATGCCCCTGTGATTACAGGCGTTGCTAATTCTGTAGCAACTGTTACGGTTTCTCAACGGGGGCGCGAAATTTATCAGACTACCGTCGCTGCTGGTCCATTTATCATTAATGATTTATATTCAACCTATTATCAAGGTGATTTGGATGTGTCTGTTAAAGAGGCAAATGGGAAGGTCTCAAATTTTACTGTTCCTTTCAATGCAGTTTCAAGCTCCGTTCGACCAGGTAATTCAAATTATGCCTTATCAGGTGGGCAATTGAGACTATCCGAGATATCAGACGCTCCTTATTTTCTTGAAGGTTTTTACGAGCGAGGAATAACTAACAGCGTAACCACAAATAGTGGATTGCGTATATCTGAAAACTACGTATCTCCTTCTATAGGCCTAGTCTATGGTACAACATTAGGGGCGTTCGGATTGAGCTATATGTATGCTCATTCCGATATTCATGGCAATGTAGATAGTGGATGGAAGACAGGAATCGATTATTCTGTTGTTTTTGACACCGGCACGAGCCTTAATTTGGGCGGATATCTGTTTTCTACTTCAGGTTACAGAACACTAAATGACGTCGCCGTGCTAAATAGTGAAAGTGATATTTATGATTATTCAGATATCCAACAGTCAGAGCGTGCATTAGTAAATATCAATATAAACCAATCTTTATCTGATAAAGGACAAGTTTACTTGTCTGGTTCTCATACTAGTTACGGCGGAGATAAAGATGGATTAACCCAGGCTCAACTTGGCTACTCTACTAGTATTGGTGAGGTTACAATAAATATTAATTACGCCAAAACTTATCAAGAAGATTCTTTTGACTCTGATGATATATTTAATGTTGGTCTATCCATACCGTTAGGAGGAAGAGATAGCCTGTCTATGATGTCTTTAGACGTTACTCACTCTGATGATACGACGAGCTATCAAACGGGTTTAGCGGGTCAGATAAAAAATTCAGAAAATACTAGTTATGGCATAACGTATTCTGAAGATGATGAGAACAAAATGTACTCCTTGAGTCTTAATCACTTAGCGGACAAAGCTTCTTTTAGTACAACATATAGTAGAAGTGATAACTATAAGCAATGGGGAGCTAGTGTTCAAGGTGGTGCGGTTATACACTCGGGTGGGATTAACTTGAGCCAGAAATTAGGAGATTCCTTTGCAATCATTAAAGCAGATGATGCCGAAGGGACCTCAATCAAAAATACGCGAAGCGCAACAATAGCAGGTAACGGATATGGCGTAGTCAGCAATCTATCACCTTATAGTGTGAATCAAATAGCGTTAGATACATCAACAATGGAAAGTAAAGATGTTGAATTATCTGAAAGTGAATTTCGGCTGATCCCAACAGCTGGATCAATCTTGAACTATGAAGTCAAAACGCGTTTTGGTAAAGCTGTTCTTGTCAATATAAATAGTAATAAACGACCACCACTAGGTACAGAGATTACGAATCAAGCGGGGTTAAAAGTTGGTATGGTTTCACAAAACTCTCTCGCGTTTATAAGGGTTGCAGAGCCTGAAGGTTCTCTTTACATGAGTTGGGGAGAATCAGAAGACAAAAAGTGCGTTCTTGAATATGATATTTCTAATAAGATAAAGAATGACGTAGACTTAGTGAGGTTATCTTCCGTATGCAAATAACATATCTATTAAAAAAAGTCGTCGCTTTACCATTTATCATGGGCTTTTTAAGCTACTTTGCCTTGGCTACGCACGCACAAGCTTTCTATGGTCCTATTCCTAAATGTGTAAGAATAAGCCATGCGCCTAGTCATCCAGTAAACAAACCAAACTCAGGGCATATACTGGGAGTTCAACAAGAACACGGTACGACTGGAAAGTGGATTGGTGCCACTGATACGAATTATGCGAACATGACAATCCCTAACCCTAATATAGCTGATGAAGATTTTCAGAAAGTTGGTACTGTACTTAGCTCTACAGTGAAAAGTTTTATCGAATTTGCTGAATCAGGTCGCTATTCACCAGATCAGGTGCTTTATAAATGTCCAGCGAGTTATAAAAACTCTATTTATGAAATGTATTCAACTAATGGAGATTATCGATTTGGTGGTTATGATGAAATGGAAGTTGGTAAGTTTTTTGGTATGCCAAACGTTTACTCTACAAAGGTAAAGGGTTTAGGGTTTCGTATTACTAACCTTTCTACAGGTGAACATTTCTCGCACAACTGGAAAGCTAGGCAATTAACCAACTTAGATCGAGATCAGTATGGAAATATTTTGGTAAAAGCCAAAAATTTTAGTAATATAAAGTTAGAATTGATAAGGATACCTGACGTTCATCCAAGTGGGAATTCTCATCCTAAGTGGAGTGGCTATGATATAACGAATCAATTTGACGAGAAGCAGCCGCTTGGCTATTTTGCAGTTAGATTGCCATTGAACAACGCAAATAAATTAGAAGGTCCGCGACCCGGCCTAAATCATAAATACCATTTTCCTGGTTGGTATGCCTATTGGCCAGGCACTATTGGGCTACATAAAGGTTTCACTGTTCGAAGGTTACCTACATGTAAAATTAATTTTATAACACCATCTGTGACATTCCCTCAAATTAGTGTGAATGAGTTAAATATGGGTATCTATCGGACTTCACGTTTTTCAGTTTCTTATAATTGTCAGTCCGGCGCTAGAAGAGGATCAGGTCGAGATCAAGTTAGTATGTCGTTCTTACCTTCGTCTGCTAATTTTAAGAAAGCCGAAGATTTATCTCTAGTGAATAATGGAATTTCAACACCATATCTGTTAACTGAAAACTATGACTCTGAAAATTCTGCTAGAGGTGTTGCAGTCACACTTTATGATCAGTCCGGTTCTCAACTTAACTTTTCTAATCCAGACAAGTATTTGTCATCTAATTTTGGTCAAGGAAAAATTATACCCGAGGGGAATTCTATTGGAAATGGTATTTATAATATGGAATTCGAAGCACGATTAGGTAAGATCCCCGTGGTCTCTAAGGCTAGTATATCACCTGGTAAATACCGAGCGACTGCTCGTGTCGTTATGAGGGTCAATTAGATGAAGCTAGGTATCATTTTTTCAATTTTTTATACGATGATAAGTGCTAATGTTACAGCTGGTATTACGCTTGAAGGTACACGAGTTATCTTTGATTCTTCAAAGTTCTCACATTCAGTAGTTGTTAAGAACACAAATGCGTATGATGTTATTGTTCAAACATGGGTTGATGATGGCGATCTAAATAAGCAACCTAACAACGCAGAGGCTCCGATAATCACGAAGCCTTCTCTGTTCAATCTGGAGACAGGAGAATCAAAGGTAATCGAGCTAATCAATATTTCCGAAAGAGAGCCTAAGAATGAAGAGCTATATTGGCTAAACATTCACGAAATTCCCCCGGTAAATGTTAGCAACGAAGATAAATTGACGTTAACAATGCAAACACAATACAAAGTCTTTTATCGGCCATCAAAAAGTGAAAATTTTAATAAAATAGAATCAGATAAAATAATTCTTTCTCTGAAGGTCGATGTTAATATAGATAAAGAGAACTGTTCACTCGTGGTTGATAACAATACTTCATTTCATTTGAATCTTGCAGGGCTTTCTATTGGCGACTATGTCATTAAAAACTTTCCTCGAGTTATCAGGCCTTATGGTGTGACTAAAATTCCATTATCAAAGATACCTGAAGGTGGAAAAGTTAAGTTAAATCTTATTGATGATTCGGGGTTTGTTTACACACTATCAAAAGAAGTAACTTTAGGTGATTAATATGAAGTATAAATTGATTATACTGGTAACCTTTCTAACATCTGCCTATTCATCGTCTTCATTTTCGTTATCAGATTATAGACTTCATATGACGTTTGGAGAAGTGTGGAACGATAATCAAAGAGGTATAAATGATGATGATTTTTTGGGGATAGGAGCTGAGTATTTTATTAACGAAAACTGGAGTAGTCAGTTAAATTACTTGGAATCGAAGAAAATATCAGACTTAGATTATAAAGGTTATCTAATCGGAGGCCGATATTATTTTAATGGCGGTACCGGTAATTCAGTATTCCTTTCTAGTGACCTTGCTCGAGTGGGCTATCTGAACGATGATGAAAATCAACTTCACCTGGGGGCAGGGTTAAGACTTGATCTTAACCAAAACTTTTACTTAACAGCAGAACTAAAAAAGGTTCTATCGGATAGTAGATATAATAGAGATGCGATTAGTTTAATATCATTTGGCTATAGATTTTCTAAGACTGAAGAGCCTAGCAATCGAGCGGACTTAAAAACCGGGAATCATTCAGAACTGCCAGTTGGTAAAAAAGAGGACATAAATAGGATACAAGACGTTGATTTCAAAGTAGTTAATAAGATTAAAGAGGTATCCTTCTATTTCGATTTTGATTCATCTGTTCCTCTACGAGTGGAAAAAGATAAGCTAAATAAAATGATGGAAAATGCTATTGATGATGAAGCCAATATAGTTATTTCGGGTCATACAGATGATATAGGTGGAAAAAAATATAATAAAGAATTGTCTAAGGATAGAGCAATATTTGTAAAAAATAAATTAAAAGAGGATTATGATATGGATGACTCACGTTTTTTAGTTGTTGCCTATGGAGAAGAAAGTCCCATAGCTGACAATAACACATTAGATGGACAAAAGAAAAACAGACGAGTAACGGTTTCAATTAGAAAATAAAAAAGACTAGTCCACACTTTAACTTAAAGGTGGACATTTTTTTAATCATAGATAATAGAATATTGTAAATAGCTAGTTAATGTGCCAGGCTGGGGCGTGTCATTTAATGGTAAATATCTAACGGCAAAGGTATGCACTCCTTGATCCTGACCAGGAGGTATTTGTATAGCATCTCGTAAACGATATCCTATTAAAGTACCACTATTGAACTCGTTAGCTATCGGAGAGCCTGAAGGTTGATCTAGTATCTGCAATCCAATATTATCAGCTGTCCCTGAAATCATAGGAATAAATCCAGGAATGAGTGATTCTCTATTCCGATCTATGCCCCATGGTGAGAATCTAACATCCCAATGTTGTACTAGTTCCAAACTTCTAAGACAATCATAAATTTTGAGTTCAAAAGTAGTTTCAACTGAATTTCTATCTTTTAACTGGTTGATACTGATGCTTGGGAGATTTATAACTGGCGAGTTTCTAATGTTATTAATCTTGACCTGACAGGTAGGATGCTTTATTTTTCCGCTTATTTCTAAACTTAAAGCAGAGGCGTTTTGATTACTTACGAATAAGCCTAATAGAATAATTATATTACTTCGTTTAATCATAGGTTACTCCATGGTCTGCGTTTTCTAATTCTGAGATTATACATATAAAATTAAACCATGTAACTTAATGTGCAAAATTCAGGAAATGTCCTACAATTAAATGAGGTGTAGAATATATTCGATTTAGTGCATTAGGTTTAAGTGCTAATTAATAAGAAAATTTAATGTTTAATAGTTGTTAAGTAGAGTGATATATGAAGAAGAGCATTTTAATTGTAGATGATCATCCTGTTGTTCTTTTAGCAGCAAAAATGCTGTTAGAGCAATATAACTATAAAGTAATAGGCGAAGCAAAGAACGGGATAGATGCACTTAAAGTGATAAAAAAACTGAGCCCCGACATAGTTATTATTGACCTCACAATTCCCTCATTAGATGGGATGGAGGTAATTCAACGTTGCCAGTCTTTGAGATTAAAAACTCGATTTTTAGTTTATACCTCACAGACATCTGAGTACTTTATTAGCCTATGCATGCAAGCTGGTGCATCTGGTTACGTATCTAAGGACAAGGGTGTAGAGGAACTGCTAACCGCAATTCGTTCATTAGAAGCTGGTTATAATTTCTTCCCCGAAATATCGACGGTATCTTTAAGTACGGAACAGGAAAAAGAAGATGAGAGTTCTTTATCTATTCTTTCATCAAGAGAGATGACAGTGTTTAAGCTTCTTGCTTCAGGGCTAAGTAACAAAAACATAGCTGAAAAGATGTTACTTAGTGATAAGACTATCAGCACGTATAAAACTAGGATTTTCGATAAGTTGAATATTAGCAATATAGCACAGTTGATCGATGTTGCTAAAAGGAATGCGATTCTATGATAAAAGGTTTAATCTTTATTTTTCTATTTGTATCAATATTCGTCACCTCTCGGTCTTATTCATACCAGTTATATAGTGGACTGGCGAGTAGTTATGATGATCTACCAGAGGTAGGACTTACTGACAGTGAAAAAAAGTGGTTATCAGAAAATAGAATAAAAGTTGGGTTTGTCAAAAAGGACTTTCCCCCTTATGATATCTCTAATGATGGATACGGAATGTATTATGAGGGAATTACAGCAGATTATTTAAAATTTTTTGAATTGGTGCTTGGTACTGGAACAACTCTAATTGCCTATGACAGCCGAAAGGACGCTATTGAAGCAGTGAAGAACGATGAGATTGATGTTTTAACGACATCTAATGATTACGAAGTTCTGTCGGGATTAAAATTGACGTCTCCATATCAAGAAGATATACCAGCAGTATTTAAAAGATCTTATTCCAAAACGGAGAAGGTAAAAAGAATCGGAATATTTTATGAGTATTTGCCGGATGAGGTTATAAAGAGAAATTATCCCGATGCAGAAATTGTGCATTATTCCTCACCTCTTGAGTTGGTTACGGCATTATTTAAAGGTGATATCAACGCGATGATCATAGATTTAAACTCTGCCAATTATCAAATAAATAGTCAGTTTGTAGATGATATTTCATTCGATAGATTACTTGAATTTAATTCAAAAGGTTTTTCCTTTGCTCTACATAGAGACAACGATTTTTTATTGGATATCTTAAATAAGGCGATCTTTTCTGTCGATGGTTATTTAAAAGGGTTTTTAAAGAGAAAATGGAATGGAGGTGGTGTTTCTATTCCTAGTATAAGCACACTAAATGCAGGGCGTAATATTGCGGATAAATATTTAGATTCAGACAAAGAGGTAGTAGTAGTTTTATCTAAATATTTGGCTCCTATTAGTTATGTAGGAGAGGACCAAGATCCACAAGGTATTCTGATAGAAATCTTAGAGCTTATTAATTTATACACAGGGGTAAAGTTTAAATATGTCTTCAAGGATTCTATAGGTGAGAGGATCCAAGCGATAAAAGAAGGCGAGGCAGACTTTGGCTTCATGACTCAATCTAAAGATAGAGGGTTATATTTCACTAAAGAAATTTTGAGTTCTAACTATAGTGTTGTTAAGAAAGTATCAGACAAACCAGAAGAATTATCCACGGTATATGTTCCTAATGGACACATATACGAAAACGATATTAAGTTAGTTAATCCAAATCTAAATATATTTTCATCAAATAATTATATTGATTCTTTGAATCGGGTCTTCAATTCTGATAATAATTCAATAGCTATTATGCCTTTAACGGTTGCTAATTACTATATCTCTAAATTTTTCGAGGGCGAGTTATATGTTGGAGATATAGTGCATAATATACCGTCTGGCACTTTAAGCTTCGCAATAGAACCTAATAACGAAAACATGGCAAAGTTTCTTTCTGAAATCATGGATTACATTCCCGCTAATGATATAAATGTTATAATTAACAGGTGGAGCAAGAACGCGCTGCCAGTAGAGCAGAACTGGGAGGACTATCAGTATACTATTTATACGATAATTATTTCTGGCTCGGTGATATTAATAATTATAGTAATGAGTTTTTCAGCATTGATTCGAGCGTATAGAAACAGATTAGACATTAAGAATCGATTGTTAGAACAAGCGGAGTTTATACAGGTTGTTATCGACAGTATACCTCATCCGATATATGTAAAAGATAAAGAGTTGAATCTTACACTATATAATAGAAGTTTTGTCAATAATTTCGGTTATGAATGTGAATCTTTATTAAGAAAAAATAATGCTAATGATATTCGATTTATGTACTTTCCCGTCGAAGCCGAAAAGGATCATAAAGAGGTATTGGAGAATAATAGTCCTTTATATAAAGATCGCGTGATTTACAAAAATCAAAGAAGGTTTGATTATTACCATTGGATTCAACCGTTTACGATAAAAAGCAGATCCGATTCTACTGCTGGTGTAGTGTGTGGATTTATCGATATTAGTGAGCGTGTTAAGCTTTTGGACCAGCTATCTGACGCTAAAGAGAATGCAGAGTCAGCAAATGTAGCTAAGAGTCGATTTCTGGCGACGATGAGCCATGAGATTCGTACACCTATAAATGCAATTCTTGGGTTGTTGGAACTAACTAAAAAGAAATATAGCATAGATAAGTTTGATATTGAGTCAGTAGATGTTGCTTACCAAGCGGCTCGCGAGCTTCTCTCTCTGATAGGTGATATTCTAGATATATCAAAGATAGAATCAGGAAAGATAGATTTGAACCCTGACAGCAATAAGCTTAAAGATACAATCTATTCCATATATAGAACCTATTTTTATTTGGCATCACAGAAGGGTTTGAGTTTTGATCTAGAGTTTGATGAAAGGCTAGATCGCGACTTTTTTTATGATGATAGTCGGTTGAAGCAAGTATTAGTAAATATTGTTGGTAATGCTATAAAATTCACAGCGAAAGGTCGTGTGGATTTACGGGTCAGACTGATAGAGGATAATAGAAGATACAATAAGGTTGAAATATGCATTGTCGACCAAGGGATTGGAATTCCAGAGAAAAGTATGGGACGGATCTTTCAAGCCTTTAATCAAGCTGATAATCATACGGGTTATGGCGGGACAGGTCTTGGTTTGATGATTTCTAAGGCCATATGTGATCTCATGTCTGCTAGTTTCAATATAGAAAGTAAAGAAGGGATTGGTACAAAAATAACGATACTGTTAGACTTAGAAGTTAGTAGTGAGAACGCAGAGTCTTCAACGAGCCATGTAAAATATGAAGTGGGTCATGATGAAAGGTATAGTGTGTTGATCGTAGATGATTATGCGCCAAATAGATTATTATTAGGTGAACAGCTAAAGTATCTAGGTCATACGGTTGTACAAGACTGTAATGGAAAAGATGCGTTTGATTCATATAAAAATAATGTAATAGATGTTGTTATTACAGATTGTAATATGCCAGAAGTTGACGGTTATGAGCTAACCAGATGGATTAGACATTATGAGAAAGAGAAATCTATAACTCCTGTGTTTATCATTGGCTACACCGCTAATGCCCAAAAAGAAGTAATAGATGATGCTTTAGCATCCGGTATGAATAGCTGCCTATTTAAGCCGATTACAATTGATGACTTAAATACAGCTATCAGCGATGTGGTATTTGGCGGTGGTGAGCTGAAAGCATCTAAAGATAGTTTTGGTAATAGTTGGTTAGATAGAGATAAGTTAGAAGCATTAACATTAGGTAATCTTGAACTAAATAGGAGAATACTAAAGGAGGTTTTTAGAGAAAATGATAATGATATTCTAGAGTTACGATTGGCGTTAGAGCGGTTAGAATTAGAAGAGTGTAAAAAAATTGCACACAAAATGAAAAGTGGTTCGAATATGATTGGGTGTACGATGATTTCAAAAAAATGTGACGAAATAGAAGGCTCGTGTTCAGAGGACGAGATGGTGGCGTATATAGAAGAGTTAATTACTCTTACTTTAGATGTTAATAAAAAGATCGAGAATGAGTTACGATCTAATCAGTAATTTTGATTTTTTTATTATTAGGAGTTCCTTTTAAAATGTTTGTAGTGTTGCCCCCCCTTAATAACCCATCGCTAAGGGGGAGGCAGGGTTTTCGGTGTTGCGAAATAAAGCGTGTGGGCTCTATTTAATATTGACCACCATCTTGCCGAAGTTGCGGCCTTCGAGTACATCAATCAGTGCTTGCGGCGCTTTCTCAAAGCCATCCACCGCGTGTTCACGATAATGGATTTGGCCTTCGCCGACCCATTTAGCCATGTCGTGAGCGAACTCTGGGTAACGGTGCGCATAGTCATCAAAAATGATGAAACCTTTCACGGTTAGGCGCTTGACCAAGATGGTGCCCATTAGTTGCGAAAGACGGTCTGGGCCTTCAGGCAGGGCGGTGTTGTTGTATTGAGATACCAAGCCACACACGGGAATACGTGCGCCGGTATTAAGCAGTGGCATAATTGCATCAAATACTTTGCCGCCGACGTTTTCAAAGTACACATCAATGCCTTGCGGGCAGGCTTCGGCAAGCTGCTCGGCAAAGTTGTCCGCTTTATGATCGATACAGGCATCGACACTGAGGTGTTCACGGGCGTACTGGCATTTGTCTTCGCCACCGGCAATCGCGACTACGCGGCAGCCTTTTAGTTTACCAATCTGTGCGACAGTCGCACCGACTGGGCCAGTGGCCGCGGCGACGACAAGAGTATCGCCTTCTTTAGGCTGGCCAATATCTAACAAGCCCATGTAGGCGGTGAAGCCGGGCATCCCCAAGATCCCAAGTGCGTATGAAACCGGTGCGAGGTCAGGGTTAAGTTTAAGCAGGGTATCGCCATCGACCACGGAATGGGTTTCCCAGCCTTTGTAAGCCAATACCCAATCACCCGCCTGATAATCGGCGTGGTTAGATTCCAACACTTTACCTACGGTGGCACCGACCATCAGGCCATCAATCGCCACGGGTTCTGCGTACGATTTGGCATCACTCATTCGACCGCGCATGTAAGGGTCAATCGATAGGTGATGGTTTTCAATCAGTACATCCTTGTTACCCAGAGCAGGAATGGCGACTTCTTCTAAGCGAAAGTTCTCGGCAGTGGGGGCGCCAACCGGGCGTGATGCGAGAACAAAACGTTGATTTGTTAATGCTGACATGGATTCCTCCCTTGAAGATGGGAAAAGAGGCGGCTAGATCAGCGCGCCTCATCATGAAATAAAACGGCGATTACAGCGCGGCTTGAAGCACACGGCGGCAAACGTCCGGCGTCACATCGCCATGTTCACCGAGTTGGGTCATGCCGTGTTGAGTCAGGCTTTCAATCAAGGGCTCAATCGCGGTTTCATCCAGATCGTAATCGCTCATGCGTGTTTTCACGTTCATGCGCTCGAAAAAGTCGCGTGTTTTCTCAATCGCTTGCTGCGCTTTTTCGGCGTCGCTGCCTTGGTCAATATGCCAAACACGTTCAGCAAATTGTGCGAGCTTGGCTTGTTTTTGCTCAAACTTCTCATTGAGCATTGCAGGCAGCACCACGGCAAGGGTTTGTGCGTGATCCAAACCATGCAGGGCGGTCAGTTCGTGACCCAGCATATGGGTTGACCAATCTTGCGGTACACCCACGCCAATCAAGCCGTTAAGCGCTAAGGTGGCTGTCCACATCAAACTTGCACGTACGTTGTAGTCTTCTGGTGTTTCCAGCGCTTGTGGGCCAAGCTCGACGAGGGTTTGTAGTAGGCCTTCGGCGAATCGGTCTTGTACCGGCGCATTGGCTGGGTAGGTGAGGTATTGCTCCACGACATGAACAAACGCATCGACCACGCCGTTACCCACTTGGCGAATCGGTAGGGTGTAGGTTTTCACCGGATCCAATACCGAGAACTGCGGGAAGACTAGCTCGCTCATAAACGGTAGTTTTGCTTGCATTGACTCGCGAGTCACTACCGAGCCTTTGTTCATCTCAGAGCCGGTTGCCGGCAAGGTGAGTACGGTGCCAAATGGCAGGGCGGCTTCTACTTTACCGCCCATGCTGGTAAGAATGTCCCAGGCGTCGCCGTCATATTTCGCGGCTGCGGCAACGAACTTGGTGCCATCGATCACTGAGCCGCCGCCCACGGCGAGAAGGTAGTCATAGCCTTCAGCACTCACTTTCTCGACCGCTTTCATCAAGGTTTCAAAGCGTGGGTTGGGTTCAATACCACCAAACAGGCCAAACTGACGCTGACCCAATGCTTGTTCTACTTCATCCAAGGTGCCTGTTTTTCGTGCACTTTGGCCGCCGAATAACACGAGTACTTTGGCATCGGCCGGGATGAGCCGATCCAGCTCGGCAATCTTACCTTCGCCAAAAACGATACGTGTGGGATTGTAGAACTCAAAGTTGTTCATTGCTCATCCTTCCTTTTGTTGTGCTTGATGGTATCAAGCGTTTATTTAAATTAGACCGGTCGTCTAGAAGGTGCCGGTTAAAAACCCGCCTTGGCGGGTTTCGGGTTGATGGTGGGTTGATAACTTGTATTACCGCCACGCATCAATGTTCAGTTGTTGGTTACTGACGTGCTGTATAGAGCACAACAGGATTAATCGATCAGCCCGAGCTTTTCTTCAGTGATGGTCATCGCTTGAGTGAGATGACTGTCGTTACGATGCAGCTTGGTCAGTAAGCTTGCGCCGAGCCACAATTGATATAAAGTTGTCGCGGTGGTCAGCGCCGCTTGGCTATTAAACTGATCGCTGGCTTGAGCGAGCGTAGTCGCCAAGCAACCAATCAGTTGATCGGTGCCATCACGCAGTGCCAGCCGCATTGGCTCAGATAAGTCCGCAACTTCTGCACTCAGCTTGACGACCAAACACGTTTGCACCGGATCCAAACTACAATATTGTGCTTGCCAGCGACTGAAGTAGCTGTGCACACGTGCAATGGGAGAGAGCGAGCTATCTGTCAGTAAGCGATTCACATCCGCAATGTAACAAGCAAAATAGTGGTCTAACACGGCTTGGCCGAATTGCTCTTTCGACGCAAAGTAGTGATAAAAAGACCCTTTGGGTACGCCCGCTTGTTTGAGGATGGCGCTTAGGCCAACGCCGCTAAAACCAAATTGTGCCATGACGCTCACGCCCGTTTCCAACAGGTGCTGGTGGGTCGCGTTATGACTGGTCGTTTCATGAGTGCTGCTCGATTTCATGTCGACTAGCATAATCAAGATTAGACCGGTCGTCTAGTGATGAGGGAACATTTTTATTTTTGGTGTCGAATGGCGGCATAAATTGGGCCGGTATGCTGTGCGAAATCGCAGTTTATGTCGGATTTATTGCAGTGTTCACAGTTTATACGTCATGCAGTGGCGCGGGAGAAAAACTGTGCTTTACTCAAAATGTCAGCCGAGCTGACACACAATTTGGTAAATGATCAGCGCGCAGTGACGCGCCAAAAAGAGTGAAGCCCCCGTTGATGTCAGGAACCCATGACGACACCTTGTTTGCCGCCAGCCAGGCATTTGAACACAAGACCATGCGGTTAGGACGCTCAACATAGTGAGCAAGCGGGGCAGTGCAACAACAAGTTTCATTGACCAACGACCAACAAAGGAATCCATCCGCTAAGCCGCTCAATTGAGCGGCTTTTTATTATGCTGGGCTGCCGAAAGGATACCCAACTGTTTCGTAAGCACACTTCCTCTCATAGCAAGCTTTCCCGACGTCGCAGTGAGTTACTCTGTTGAGCAAACGTGAACAAGGTTGCTTTCTGCAAGTATTTGTAATAAGAATAGAGATAACGTGATTTTCAACGCTTTACGTTTACGACAGAAGGATGGCGGTGTGTCCATTCCCCATTAAGTAGACGAGCAATGCCCTACAAAGGTGTTCGGGCTGACAGTTGAATCATCGCGCTTCAGCGCTCATCTCGAGTGCTTATTAAGTTCCGCACTGTTCGTGCTATTGCTGAACGAGTGCGATAACCATAGCGATAAATATCGTTCATTAATCTGATAGGAGAGGTGTTCGATGCACAATAAAAGTAGACGTTTGTGGTATTACTACAAATCAAAAACGGATAAAGCACGTAGCGTCAAAACGCGCAGTTAATTTGTCCAACCGTAAGCAACAAGGCAACCATAGGGTTGCCTTTTGTGTTTTTGGGACGGGGTAATGTCTTGAACAGAGGCTTTGCTCGATAAATGTGCAGAAAATTTGCTAAGCTGTTGTGCATTGACGAATTTTTATTCTAACCTTATTTACAGGTAGATAGATAAAGAGACTCACGAACCCTGTCTAGGGTCGCAGGGAGGTGTTATGAATGTACTATCTTGTCAGCACGTTAAAGCGCTTATCGATCAAACCATTACTTTGATTGATGGCACAGACACGGAATATGCGATGACCCTAATCCGTATTGATGAGCATGAGGGCAACGGTGAAACCATTGACGATCAATTGGTGGAAAACTTTAGCTTAGTGTTGAAAGGCCCAAAGGATACCCGCTTTCCACAAGGTAATTACTTGCTCTCGCACCCCGATCTCGGCGAGCAAATCTTGCACATGTTACCGGCGGCAGAGGATACTTATACGATTACCATTAACACCCGCGCGTAGTGAATCGTTCATTCAACACGAGGGGTCCTCGCGCCCTCCTTTCCCGACTCTTCAATCATCTATTACTCACTGCGCCTCGCAAAACTGATTAAATAACGACCAATCAAGGGGTTATTTGCACCTTCCCGTAGCTTAGTAGCACGAAATAAGTAGAATAGAGCCGTTAAGCTAGCAGTATGGAGGTAGCATGTTTGCCTGGCTGAGTGGCTTATTCGAAAAAGAACAACTGCAGTCAGTTGTCTGGGTTCGAGACATCATGGCCAGTAACCGCAAAGGCAGTTACGCCAAGTACAAGAACTATTACGACCGCCACGTTAATCGCATTTTAAAAAATTATCACAAGGATTTTCTCCGCTTTGAAAAGTTTGCGGCACGCAATTATAAGTACAGTGACCAATCTGTGTTTATGGCGATTAAAACCGCAAGTTATGCCTTTCAACTTGGACAGCTCAAGGTTGCAGCCTGTATTACTGCAGCCGTGATATCAAAGTGTAATCGCGCAAAGCAAACCGATACGCAGGTTCACCCCAAGTTGTATCGTGCTGCGGTGACACTGCATAAGAAGATCTTGGAAACCGGCAAGTCATCGCGTAAGGCGTCAGACAAAGAGCCGGCTTAGCGGGTCGAATTTTGCGCAGTTAATAAAAATGTCATAAACCTATTCAGCCCGCACCACGGCTGAATAGGTGATGTCTGTCACGTTTTTATCGTTAGTGTTCGATGCAATTTATGCTGGTCATTCGTTCGCCACACTGATAGAGTGCCGCCCCTCACACACCTTGTGAGCGAACTAATGCTTAAATCTACACAAAATAACGATCGACTTGTTGCCGTCTTTACTATCGGCTTTGTCGCTCTCTTCCTTGCCTTTGCCCTGTTTGACCTCGAACATTTTTCCACTGTGATTCAGTCGCTGTTTGCTGAATCTACCAACCTTTTTGGTTACTGGTGGCAGTGGCTAATGGTGATCAATTTCGTGCTGGCGCTAGCCATTGGCGGCAGTAAATTTGGTAAGTTGAAACTGGGCGCCACCGATACCGTCTCAATGAGCCGTTTCCGCTGGGTTGCGATGATAATGTGTACTCTGCTTGCGGGCGGCGGTGTTTTTTGGTCAGCGGCTGAACCCATCTACCACTTTATGACGCCACCTCCGGCGTTAGGTGAGATGGAAGCTGGCGCGATGCAAACGGTCGCCCCTGCGTTAAGCCAAAGCTTCTTCCACTGGGGCTTTTTGGCTTGGGCAGTGTTGGGTACCTTGGCGACCATCGTGCTGATGTATGCCCACCACCAAGCAGGCGTGCGTCTGCGTCCTCGTGCGCTGCTATACCCGTTGCTTGGCGACAAGCTGGAAAATCACTGGCTAGGCTCTGTGATTGATGCGTGTTCTATCATTGCCGTTGCGGCGGGCACCATTGGTCCGATTGGCTTCCTTGCCACCCAGTTGGGTTACAGCTTGGAAAGCTTTGTCGGTATCGAGAACACCATGTCGATGCAAATGCTGATCTTGGCCGCGGTCGTGGCGATTTACTCTATTTCTGCCTTTACGGGAATGGATAAAGGTCTGCAATGGTTAAGCCGGATGAATGTGATTGGTGCGGCCGTGCTGCTTGCTGTTGTGGTCGTACTGGGTCCAACGGGTTTTATCTTCGAGCAGTTTGGTGCTGGCTTTAGCTATTACCTCAATAACATGCACACGCTGGCACTCAACTCCGATAACGGCAGCTGGAATGCATGGTGGACATGGTTCTTCTGGGGCTGGTTCATTGGATTTGCACCCATGATGGCCATCTTTATTGCACGCATCTCGAAAGGCCGTTCTATTCGTGAACTGATCTTTGCTGTTGCGATTTGTGCACCGATTGCGACTAACTTTTGGTTCTCGGTACTGGGCGGTACGGGTATCTTTTATGAGTTGCAGTCTCCGGGTAGCATTTCCGGCCCAATGGCGGATGCGGGTTTGCCGGCGATCTTGATTGCGTCCTTGTCACAGCTGCCTTACAGCGTGGTATTGATCCCAGCCTTTATGCTGTTGACCACCACCTTTGTGGCGACCACAGGTGACTCTATGGCGTATTCCATTGCGATGGCGGTCTCTGGAGACAATCAACCCACACGTGCGCATCGTCTATTCTGGGCGATTGTCATGGGCGTGGTAGCCGGTGTGCTCTTGCTGGCTGGTGAAGGCGGCTTGAATGCGTTGCAGTCGTTCATTGTGATCACAGCTGTGCCTGTCTCTTTCTTGATTGCGTTTACTTTCATTACCGGCCCAATAGCGGTGATGCGAATGCAAAAAGAGAAAGAAGCGAATCTTGCGCTAGAGCCTGCGACAGCAAGCTAAGCGTGGTATACGCAATTGATAGAAAAGCGCCGATTATCGGCGCTTTTTTTTACGTTTAGCGGTGGTGACGCTCTGTTACTTCGGCTGCCATTGACCGCTGGTGACGAGTTTATCCATCACCTTATCGACCGCGACTTTTGCTTTGGCAACAATTTCATCAACTTCGTTGGGTGTCACCACTAAAGGTGGCGCAAAGCCGAGAATATCGCCGTGTGGCATCGCACGGGCAATTAAGCCTTGCTCCAAGCACGCGGCAGCAACTTGTGGTCCCACTTTCAGGTTGGGGTCAAAGTGGCTACGATTAGCGCGATCGGGCGAGAATTCGAGCGCATGGAGCAAACCAATCCCGCGGCTATCGCCGACCAGTGGGTGGTCCGCAAAAGCGGCCTGCATCTTCATTTGCAGGTATTCACCTGTGGTTGCAGCATTTTGGGTGAGGTTTTCGCGCTCGATGATGTCTAAGTTACATAGCGCGGCGGCTGCGCCCAGTGGATGTCCAGAGTAGGTGTACCCGTGACCAATGGCTCCCCATGCATCGGTACCGTCTTCCAGCACATCCCACACCTTATGACCGATCATCACCCCAGACAGAGGCTGATAAGCGGAGGTTAACCCTTTGGCAACGGTGATCAGATCAGGCTTCATATCGTAGTAAATCGAGCCAAAATCACTACCAATACGGCCAAAGCCACACACCACCTCATCGGCGATCAGCAGAACGTCGTACTTATCCAGCACCTTGCGAATCGCGGTCCAGTAACCTTCTGGTGGCGGTACGATACCTCCGGTGCCAAGCACGGGTTCGGCAATCATCGCGGCGACGGTATCAGAGCCTTCCGCAAGGATCATTTTCTCGAGTTCATCGGCACAATGCTGTGCAAACTCAGGCTCGGTCATGCCGCTATCTTCACGACGATAATAGTAGGGTGCCATGGTGTGTTTGATACGCTCTATGGGCAGATCAAAATGCGCATGGAATAAGGGAAGCCCTGTTAACGACCCGGATGCGATACTGGAGCCGTGATAGCCGCGATCGCGAGAAATGATTTTCTTTTTCTCGGGTTTGCCGCGAGCGTTGTTGTAGTACCACACCAGCTTGATTTGTGATTCATTGGCGTCACTGCCTGACATCCCGTAATACACCTTGCTCATGCCCGGCGCCATCTTGATAAGTCGCTCAGACAAGGTCACCAGTGCTTCGTTGGTGTGGCCTACATAGGTGTGATAATACGCGAGCTTTTTGGCTTGCTCGTAAATGGCCTCGGCCATTTCTTCGCGGCCGTAACCAATGTTCACGCAATACAAGCCCGCAAATCCGTCAATCAGCTCAATACCTTCTGAGTCGGTGATACGAATCCCTTTACCTGTCTCAATCACTCGGCCAGGCATTTCGCCGTGGGCGTACTGCTTCAAGTGTGTTGATGCGTGGAAGACGGTGTTTCTGTCTTTTTCCAACAAAGCTTTCGTTTCTGGACGCATGATCAGTCTCCTTATCCTTACGCAAACCTTAATTAGCTGCCGCTCACGGTGGGCAGGCCACCCAAACAGTAGTATTTAATTTCACTAAACTCGTCGATGCCGTAACGGCTCCCTTCACGACCTAAGCCTGATTGTTTGACACCGCCAAAGGGAATGGGATGCCCGGTCATTTTCACTGAATTAACGCTTACCATGCCGACTTCAAGACCGCGCAGACAGCGCCAAATATCACGAATGTCATTGCCGTAAACATAGGCGGCTAAGCCGTATTCGGTGTCGTTACCCATGGCAATGGCTTGGTCGAGATCATCATAGGCAATGACCACGGCCACAGGGCAAAAGGTTTCTTCTTGATACACCAACATATCGGGTGTCACTTTGGTGACTAGGGTGGGTGCAAAGAAGTTTTCGCCGAGATTTGGGTTAAGCTTACCGCCAATCACGGTGGCACCTTTAGCGATGGCGTCATCCACCAAGGCTTGCGCTTTATCCACCGCGCGAGAGGAAATTAATGGGCCAATATCCGTGCTGGGCAACAAGCCGTTACCCACTTCAAGTTCGTCCATTAATGCGGCGAAGGCATCGACAAAGGCTTGGTACTTGTCACGTGGCACCAAGATTTTGTTTGCGGCGAGGCAGTCTTGTCCTGAGGTTTGGAATTTCGCATCGATGGCGGCACGTGCCGCTTGCTGAATATCCATGTCTGGCAGAACGATAAAGGGCGCATTGCCGCCAAGCTCCATGGCGCACTTTTTCACCGTGTGAGCACTTTGCTCGAGCAGCAGACGGCCGACACGGGTTGAGCCGGTAAAACTCATCGCTTTGACTTTGTCACTTTGACACAGCTGAGTTGAAACCATGGGGGCATCACCCATGATCACGTTAAAGACACCGGCTGGGATCCCTGCGCGTTCCGCAAGCTCGGCCAATGCGAGGGCGGAGAAGGGCGTTTCTTCCGCGGGTTTAACGATAACGCTGCAGCCAATGGCGAGTGCGGCTGCCGCTTTGCGAGTGATCATTGCGCTGGGAAAATTCCACGGGGTGATCAAAGCCGCAACGCCAATGGGTTCACGCAAGGTCGCAAGGTGAGCGTTAGGAATATGGCTTGGCATAGTGTCGCCGTAAACACGTTTTGCTTCTTCTGCAAACCAACGTATAAAAGACGCACCATAGGCAATTTCGCCTTCGGCTTCGCGAAGTGTTTTGCCTTGCTCGAGCACCATCAAATGCGCGAGATCGTGTTGGTTATCCATCACTAAGTCATGCCATTGCATTAAGCGTTCCGCACGGGTTTCGGCCGACTCCGCACGCCACAGATGAAACGCCGCTTGCGCATCGTCGATGGTTTGATTGACTTGTGCAGCGCTCAGCGAGGCGGTGTAGCCCAGAATTTCTCCTGTGGCTGGATTCATCACGGGCGTATCGGCGTCGCCGTTCACCCACTTACCATTGCAGTAGGCGAGCTGTCGAAATAAACGCTGATCGTCGAGATACGCGAGTACATCTGAACTTGCTTTACCGGCCACGTCGTGACGCAGAGCATTTGCGGCGGTACCTGTGTAGTTAAGATCGCGTGATTGGAATACGGTCATACTCCCTCCTCATCGTAAAGCAGCGACGCTGCCTATCAGCGTTTGCCTTCATTTACTGTATGCAAAGTGCCCGCGACAGGTTTTCTGTTCGAACTGTCTAACGGCAAAATTTTTTCTGAAACGAGGGAAAGGCGGAAGAAAATTTTCTGGTGATAACAAAAACACCCATTGCGCGTGATAAATGGCGATATACAAGACGTCGGTATTTAAAAATTAGGCGCACCAACCGCAGGGTGCGCCTAAGGAAGGAGTGATTACTGGTTTACATCGAGGGTGACGCCACTAAAGGCACGGTAGGCTCGAATGCCAATAAACACTTCATCGCCCGCGTTGACATCAAGGCTGCAGGTTTCATTGTTACCACTGGTGTAAGGACGACAGCTAAACTGGTTGAGATCTGGCTTGGTGCCCTTTTCAACGTATAAATCCGCATCGCCGGTTCCGCCATACATACGAATGGTGGCAGTGCCCGTTTGCGGTGCGGTATATACGAAATGCTGCCAACTGCTGCTAGCGCCACTGAGATCGGTTTTAGGGTAGTCGTTGTCACTGCCCACCGTGAAACTTTTACTCGCAGAGCTGGTAAGGCCTTGATCATCGGTCACCGTGAGAGTGACGGAATAGGTCCCTGCGGTGCCGTACTGATGGGATGCAGTGACACCGCTACCTTGATAGCCATCACCGAAATCCCACTGATAGCTCACGATTTGCCCGTCTGTGTCGCTTGCACCACTGGCATCAAACGCACAGCCAAGTGCAGTACATTGACCGCTGAAGACCGCCATAGGCGCGCCACCGGCTTGATGATCCCCTTGTGGTGGAACATTATTAAACTCACTGGCGACTTGCGGCCAGATCTTATCAATCCGTACCCCTTGGTTTTCACAACCACCAAAATGGTGGAGGGCAATCACGTTGCGGCTGCTGCTTGCCAGCACCGGAGAACCTGATGAACCGCCTGTGGTGTCACAGAAGTAACCCGCATCTGTATTTGTGCCTCGGCCATTGGTTGCTGCGACATCAATTTGGCAAATCCCACCATTGTTTTGGTCACTTTCAATGGCAAGCTCTTTCGGGTTACCGGCGCCGTGTTGAGGAATAAAGATGGTTTCGCCAACTTGTGGCATGCGTACATCAAGACCCATATAACCAAACTGGGCAATTCGCGCGAAGTCATTGACGCTGAACAGGGTGTAGTCGAGGGTATAATCGGTTTTGAGTAGCTGATCCCCTGTGACTTTAACGATGTCACTGATGGTGCCGCTGCCACAACTTGGACGCTGATAATTAAACCATATTTCCGTGCTAGTCAGCTCAGACTGGCTTTCAACACAGTGATTGTTGGTGAACATATGATTATCAGGCCCTACGCGCCAACCAGTACACAAGCCACTGCCATTCATAAGCAAGCGTGCGACAGGGCGACTGCGTTCATATTCCTCTGGATGGCTATCTTGCCAACATGCCACATCTTTACGCTCGTTGATTCCGCACGTCGATAGCGTGCCCACGTCTTGGGCTGCCTCCATCAGGTTTTCCGGATTGCCCGCTTGGTAACGATCGACACGTAGCGCATGCTGAGGTTGCCATTGGGTGCCTGTGGGAAGGACGAGCGTCACAATTGCGGTGTCGCCGTGGACGGACATGGCCGAAAACTGTGTCACACCGTCGTCACCCTGAGTGGGATTAAATGTGCGCTTGCCATTGGCTTGATTGCTATAGCGGTAGCTCTCAGTCCCATCGGCGCTTGTCACATCGACATAAGCGCCATCAGGCAGTGAAAACTGTGCGAAGTGTACCTTGACGAAGGCGGCGTCTGCTTGATGTATTTTTATGCTGTTTTGATACGTTTCACCGAGTGCGGTAGCACGAAATGTTTTTGGAGGCGCTAAATCGGCTTGGAGACTGTACTGGCTTGCGATGTTAATGGGAGCGGGAGTTGGAAGTGTGTCTGCCGCTGATACGGGGAGCGCCATGCCGCTAAGAAGCGCGACGCTGACGGATAGCATAACTGACTTATTCATTATTATCCTCTATCTACAGTGAGTGAGTAAGACATCAATGTCTTCCCGATAGAGGCTAGTTAAGCCGACGTGAGTCGTGTAATCGCTATGTCTAGAATGATAGACTTATCAAGTAATCATGAAACAGTTGCTTTTATGTTGTTAAAAAGTTAAATATTAGTCCGGAAAGACTCGCTAAATTATATTTTTATCAATAGTTATTGGCGGCGATATCCGGTGTTTCGAGTGGTAACGTCAACGCAGGGCGTTTGACTTGCTTGGTGACGATATAGGTGTAGTACTGTTTTATGCCTAAATTGTCAGTCAGCCAGTTATCGATAAGCCGTTGGTAGTAGTCTATATCGGTCACGCCAAGCCGAACAATGTAGTCTATCCCCCCACCTGTGGCCCAGCACTCTTTCACATCTTCACAGGCTTGCATGGCGCGCTCAAAGCGTTGAAAGCTGTCAACATCGTGCTGACCAAGCGTGATTTCGACTAACACGGTATTTAACTTCACTACCGCATCAGGGTTAATCCGCGCTCCATAACCTTCAATGATCCCTGCTTGCTCGAGGCGTTTGACACGTTCCCAACATGGGCTGACCGATAAATTGATCGCTTGGGCAAGGTTAGACTTGGTGATCCTTCCATCTTGCTGGAGGATTTGAAGGATTTTTATATCAAATTTGTCTAACTTCATGGCACCTCCACTAAACAGGCTCAGCAATGACGGCAAAGGTATCGCCCATGTAAATACGACCGAGGTGGCGCTTAGCCAGCAAAATGCCATCACGCTCGGCATAGTAAGGGACGGGCTCTGTTCCTGTCCGTTCGATGTTATGTACTTTACCGATCAAATCACCACGTTTGATGGGATCGCCGAGGTGTACACAGAATTCAATGATGCCGGCATGTTCGCTTTGGACGTAACAATGCTTGTCAGGCAACTCCAGTGCGATGGGAGGTACACGGGGATGGCGATAGTCGTCTTGCAACACGCCAGAAAAGACCAAGAAATTATGAATACCTCGCTGGGTGATTGCGATCGATTCCGGTGTGCTGGTGCCACCGCCGCCAAGCTCAGTGGTAACGAAAATCTTGCCTTGTTGCTCTACTGCGGTGTCGTACATGCTGGTGGCGTCCATCTCGGTGGTTTGCACCTGATAAGGTGCACCGAATAAGCGCGCGCCCTCTGCACAAGCTTCCGCTTGTTGTAGATTTTCTAAACGGTGAGACGCGGCATAGGGAATAAGATCCAAGGTTTTTCCACCAGAATGGATATCAAGTGCCGTATCACACTGTGGGATTAAATACCGAGTGAAGTAATCCGCGATCTGCTCGGTGACGCTGCCAGTGGGCGAGCCGGGAAAGGCGCGATTCATATTGCCTTGATCCCAAGGTGATGTGCGCGTGCCTGCGGTTACTGCGGGTGCGTTCATCATGGGTAAGATAATCACTCTCCCTTTAATATCGCTTGGCATCAGTTGATGACAGGTATTGAGTAGCGCGGTGATACCTTCATATTCATCCCCATGATTACCACCGGTCAGCAGTGCGGTTTTGCCCTCGCCGTTTTTGATCACGGTAATAGGGATGGTGACACAGCCCCAAGCAGACTGGTCGTGCGAGTGAGGCAGTTTTAGGAAGCCGTGCTGCACGCCATCGGCATGGAAATCGACGGTGGCTTCAATCGCGGTAGGTTCCATAACCTCTCCTTGTGATGTGTCTTGGCATGTTATACGGCTTGTCGCAGTAAAGTTTGATGTTAAATCATCACTTTATCAGTGTAGCCAAAAATACCCACTTGGCTGAATAGAAAAGGGCACAATGGCTGTGCCCTGATTGATTTTATCGATAGATGCCGCTAATGCTTGATAAAAAGCTGACGGGGCAAATCACACAGTGTTTGCGCACCATCTCGGGTGATCACAATGCTTTCTGTGGTTTCCATCCCCCAATCTTTCATCCACAATCCCGGCATAAAGTGGAACGTCATTCCCTCACGCAAAATGGTTTGATCGCTGGGGCGTAAGCTCATGGTGCGCTCTCCCCAATCGGGTGGGTAGCTCAGCCCAATCGGGTATCCACACCGTGCGCCTTCTCGGTCAAATCCATAGCGCAACAACGCATCATTGAGCGCGTTGGCAATGTCGCCACAGGTATTACCGGGCTTGGCGACGGCAAGTCCAGCTTCAAGGCCGGCTTGCAGGGCTTCATCCGCACGTAGGAACTCATAGCCCGGTTCGCCCAAGAAAATGGTACGAGAGAGCGGACAATGATAACGACGATGTACGCCGGCAATTTCAAAAAAGGTGCCTTCTCCCCGTTTAAACGGACGATCATCCCACGTGAGATGAGGGGCGGCGGCATCACCACCAGAGGGTAGCATGGGGACGATGGCTGAGTAGTCACCGAAGTGACCGTCATGACCGACTACCGCATGCTTATTGATCTCGGCCACCAGTAGGTGTTTGGGTAAGCCGGGCTCAATCATTTCAAAAGCCACACGATGCATGTTTTCTACAATGCGTGCGGCGGTGTGCATATAGGTCAGTTCTTGATCGGATTTCACCGCGCGACACCAGTTGACCAATCCAGTCGCATCGACCAAGGTAGCCATCGGGAGATTTTCTTTTAATGATTCAAACGCGGTGGCACTGAAATAATAGTTGTCTTTCTCAACACCAATGCGTCCGCGATCCCAGTAACGCTCAGCGAGTACATAGTTAGACAAGTACTCCATAGGGTGGAGCGGGGGATTCATCACGTAGTGGTCAGGGTAATAAGTGATGCATTCTGCACTCATGTAGACAGTGCGTAATGCACCGTTAGCGTCTTGAATGCGACCAAACCAAAGAGGGTCGCCTGTCGCGCCGATCACAACACATTGAGGCACATAAAACGACCAGCCATCATAGCCTGTTAACCATGCCATGTTAGAAGGGTCATGGACCAACAAGGTATCGATCTCATGCTCTTCCATCGCATAGCGAACCTTCGCTAAACGGGCGCTGTATTCTTCGTATGAAAACTTCAATACAACGTCGCTCATACGCATGACTCCTGTCCAATACCACGACTGTGGCGCTACTAAAACGTACTACTGACCGGTAATCGAACTTGGATCAAAGGCGATTACCGGTACAGAAAGGTGCCGTTTTTCGGTCTTGTTATCGAACAAACGGAGGAGGCTCGCTTGTGTGTGCGGCTGTACATCTCTGATTTTCACTGTCTAATTTATTGACAATGGTGCACTGCTCTCCACAACAGGATAAGGTTTTGTTTCGCCTCTAGTTAAGAGTTACACCATAGAGTGAAATATCGTCAAGTTTTGTTAGAAACAATTTTGTCACTAATGTGACAACTGTTATTAACAGTGTAAACGCGGAGGGAGAGAAAATAACGAAAAGCGGGTATGGCCATAAGGTGGAAAGCGGCCCAGCGCCTTTTCAAAGCACTGAACCAGGTTTAGGCAGCAGGTTGTATCAATAGCACCCAACCTGCTGATTGGGTGCTTAAAACGGTGCTTATTGCTTTTTCAGCACATACATGTCGGCTAAATCACCGTCGATACGCTCACCGTTCATGTCGAGCATGATGATTTGGTTCTCTGCCACGAAGAACTGATTGGGCGTGTCGGTTAGGCCTTGGAGGGTGATGATGGTGCCCATGTCGCCCCAAGTGAAGGTCCCTTCCTCTTTTAGCGCCTCACCTTCTTTACCAAGATAGGTTTTAGTTAATACGTAGGTGTTATCGTCATTCAGCGTGAGGCTGGTTTCGATGCCTTCACAATCTGCACAGGGGACGACACCTTGATACGTGCCATTCCAATCCAGTGATAGTTTTGCATTGTGGTGATCAACCATCTCGTTGACAGCGTCGCCTGCTGCATCAACCGCATTCTCGGCGCTATCCATCGCTTGTTCTGCGCCAGCTTGAACATTTTCTACTGCGCTTTCAACTTGCGTCTCGGTTGCTGGTTTGTCATTGGCTTGTTGCTCACAGCCCACTAAAACAGCGACAAGAGCGAGTGGTGCTAGTACAAATGCCTTTTTCATGATGACCTCTTTTGTATGTTAGATGCATGATTACTTTAAACGTGATGAGGGCGTTGCCCTTAATGGATGTACTCAGTGTAGCGGCAGACAGGAGGGGGGTGTCATTGTTAAGCTAGGCTTAAGTCAATGTTATTCGATGAAAGTAAAGAAATCGTCAACTGATCAAAACTGGGGGTTACTTCGTTAGTAACAAGGTTGCCGAATAGCAAAGCGGTCAATGAACGCGTCAAACAACAAGGAGCGATGATGCAACAACACAAAATTTTGATGGTGCTGACATCTCACGATGCCATGGGCGAGACGGGACACAAGACAGGCTTTTGGCTTGAAGAGTTCACCACCCCTTATTACGCGTTTAAAGATGCAGGGGCAACCGTTGTGGTTGCGAGCCCTAAAGGGGGAACGGCACCGATTGACCCAAACAGCGAAGCGGAAGATGCGCAATCGGACTCCACTCGACGCTTTGATGGCGATGCTGAGCTGCAAGATATGATTAATAACACCGTCAAGCTGAGCGATGTGAATGCGTACGAGTACGACGCGATTTTCTATCCCGGTGGTCATGGCCCATTGTGGGACTTGGCGGAAGACCCGACTTCACGTCAGTTGATTGAGACCTTCTACTATCAGGGCAAACCCGTTGGTGCGGTATGCCACGGCCCAGCAGTGTTCCGCCATACACGTTCAGATCGTGACGAGCCATTGGTGAAAGGCAAACGGGTTACTGGTTTTACCAATAGCGAAGAAGCTGCCGTTGGCTTAACCGAGGTAGTCCCCTTTTTAGTCGAAGATATGCTCAAAGAAAACGGCGGTCTTTATGAAAAAGCGGATGACTTTACCTCGTATGTGGTCACCGATGGCAACTTGGTCACCGGGCAAAATCCGGTGTCGTCCGAAGCGTGCGTCAATGCGGTGTTGGCGTTGTTAAAGTAAGTCACATGATAGTCTCTCGATGAAAGCGCCTGCGGGCGCTTTTTTTGTATCGGGCGAGATCAAGAGAGTGGGGTGTATTTTATCCAGTGGATTCGTGTAGATTAAAAACGACACGGATAGAAGAGCACGTCGCATGAAAATACTCATCATTGAAGATGACCACGACCTCAGCTTAGCGATTTCAGAATATTTAGAGCTGCATAATATCGTCTGTGATTTTGCCTACAACGGCGAAACGGGTATTCAGCTTGCCAGCCAGCAGACGTTTGATTGTGTGATTCTCGATAACATGCTGCCCAAAACACAGGGTATGGCGGTTTGTCGTGAGCTGCGTGAGCAGGGCATTGATACCCCGGTGTTAATGCTGACCGCGTGCGGCGCGGACACCGACCAGCTTGAGGGCTTTCGCGCTGGCGTGGATGATTATGTGGTCAAACCTTGCACCATGCCCTTGTTGCTCGCACGTTTACAAGCCTTGCATCGGCGTCATCAACCGGTGCGAGAGTGTATTACCATCGCTGATCTGACGATCTATCCCAAAGAGCATATCGCGTCGCGCGGTGATACGCCGCTTAAATTGACCCCTATTGGCTGGAATATTTTATTGTTGTTAGCGCGCCGCTCACCCACTGTGGTGTCCAAAAGCGATATTGAAGAAGCGATTTGGGCCAGCGAGGATGTGCGCCAAGGGACCATTAACGTGCATCTTCACCATTTGCGTAAAGTGGTTGATAAGCCCTTTGCTAAAACGCTGATCCACACCCATGTCGGCATTGGTTTGTCTCTTTCTGAGGCCGCGCCAGTATGAGCCAAAGTCCTGTTCGAAGCCTTGCAGCACAATCGCGTCGCCAGCTTTTGTTGATGGCGTTGGCGATCTTTATCGGGTTGTTGGCGCTTGTCACCGTGTTTAGCTTTTACCAAATCAGTCAGGCAGGCAAAAACTACATGCGACTCGATGCCATCAAGCTAGAGCAAAAGCTGGCCGCCGATCCTAACTATCCATTGCCCCAAAGCGACACTGTTAGTGCGTATCGAGATTGGCAGGCTATCCCAAAATCGGTGCGTGATTTGTTTTCCTCAGAGCCGATACAACCCGATGATCCGATAGAAATTCAGCGTATCAACGATAGTGGAGCACGTGAGTATGGCTATTTGGTGTACTCCGGCGAGCACCTATCGCAAGGGTTATACTTGGTCGAATTTGAAGCGGCAGAAAAAATCGAAGCATTAGCCGCCATGATTGTCGAGCGCTCTTTGGCCGATGCTAGCGTATTAATTGCCGCTTTTATGCTGGTGCTTGTCACCGTGATTGGGCTGTTGTTCAACAATGCATTGAAGCCACTCAAAGAGTTGGTGGCATGGTCGGCGCGAGTAAAAACACACCCTGATAAAGCTATCGATGTGCGCTTTTCGGTCCGTGAAGTTAACCAAATCGCCGACCACTTGATGGCCTCGCTGCAACAGGTGCGTGAATATAACCAACGGGAGCAGCAGTTTTTAAAGCACGCCAGCCATGAACTGCGTACGCCCTTGGCGATTATGCAGGCATCCTTAGATACCTTGTCACTGCGCATCGGTGACAAGGATGCCAGTTATCCGGCCTTGCAGCGCGCTTCGCGTGCCAACGCCAATATGATGGCGTTGTCTGAATCACTGCTTTGGCTGGCGCGGCAACATCCGGATAAGGTTCGTCAATCAAAGGTCGACCTTGGCTCGCTGTGCGCAACCCTAGTAGATGAGCTGGCGTATCTTGCTGCGCATAAGCCAGTGACTGTCCATATTGGCAATCAAAGTGATCCTATTTGTATCGAGAGGGACCTATTTCGTATTGCGAGCGCCAACCTGATTCGCAATGCGCTCACCTACAGTGCGCCCGGCGTGATTGAGATTAAGATCACCAACGGGCAGTTTTCGATTGCCAACCCTATTGATTCAGACGTGGACGAGAATCAGATCGGATTTGGTCTAGGCCTGCAGCTTGTTGAGCGCATTGCCGGTCAGCTTAACTGGCATTTTGAATTTCAGTGCGACGCTGAGATGGCGAGGGCGGTTATCAATTGGGAAGCCGCGCACAAAATGACGGGAGAGTCTTAAGGTTTTCTTAATACCGGTTGTTTCAAGATAAGGGCGAACTCTCAGTTACTATTTCGCCATTATGGAGAACCGTCGGTGAAGCCATTTGCTACGCTTATCTGTTTATTTTTGACCTTGACGCCTTGGGTTGGACACGCGCAAACCGACAGTGTGTCTGGAGATAATTATCTGACCGTCGGCCTGGTCGGCTATACCGAGCCGTCGATTTATATAGACGGTGAAGATGACCAAGACATTGAGCTGGTGGTTGAAGCGCAATGGGAGGGAATTTTTTATCGTAACGATACCCTAGGTGTGTATCTTGCCGAGGACGACAGCTGGTATGTGTCGGCAGGCGCGGGCGACGATGTGTTTGGCGATCACGCCCGCGGTGACAGCAAAACCCTCAAGGATATGGAAAGTCTCGATAAGGTGTATACCGCAAATCTAACTACCGGCTGGATAACGTCGGTGGGCTATTTTGAGCTCGGCTACCATCATGATATCTCGGATAATCATAACAGTGGTGCGGTAGTGGCCCGCTATGGCGCGCCGATAGAACAAGGCCAATGGGTGGTGGATCCACAATTGTCACTGACTTGCGTGGGTAGTGCGGTGAGTCGTTATTACGTTGGCGTGTCAGCCCAAGAGGCTAAAGCCGGTCGAGCCACTTATCAGCCTGATCAAACCTGCATGCTTCAATCTGATCTCAACCTCTATTACACGCTTGGCCGTGCGCATCATCTTTTGTTAGGGGTGAGTTATCGCCACTATGGCGATGAGGTATCAGACAGCCCGATTGTTGATAGAGACGAGCTGTGGTCGTTTAATACCGGCTATTTATACACCTTTTAGCGGTAATTGGGTGGAGGGAGAAAGGGGATGAAGTGGCTAAAGCGAAGTTTAATAGCGCTGGTGCTGATAGGCGCGTTTGTGGTGATAGTCATGGATGAACCATACGCAGGGCTTAAGCGTCAAGCCATTCACTTTAACGCCGGCGATAATCGGCTCGCCGGTGAGTTAATTTTACCTGAAGGTAATGAGACGCCACATCAGTGCGTGGTGTTTGTGCATGGCTCTGGTGACGTGCCGACCGATGCGTTTGGTTATTACCTCCCACTTTGGCGAGTGTTAGCGGCGAATGGGTGGTGTGCGTTGTCTTGGGATAAGCCGGGCGTGGGGGATTCCAGCGGGGATTGGCGGTCGCAATCGATGCAAGATCGGGCCGATGAAGTCGCGGCGGCGATTCGCTATTTGCGCCAAACCTTGGGGATAAAGGATGGCAAGCTGGGGTTGATGGGCTTTAGCCAAGCTGGTTGGGTGATCCCTAAGGTGGCGCACCAAGTCGAAAACATCGACTTTTTGATCAGTGTCGGCGGGGCAGTCAACTGGATGGCGCAATCCCAGTATTCTGGACGTCAACGGCGATTAGCCACCGGATACAGTGAGTCAGAGAGTGCGACTGAGCAAGCCGCGGAGGCGAAAGTGGATGCCTTGATTCAATCCGGCGCGTCGTATCAGCAGTATCTAGACCATATAAATCAGGATGACAAAGCGCCCATGAGCGAGGCCTTTTGGCAATTTGTACAACGTAATTGGGCCTCGGATGTGACCGCGGATTTCACCGATCTCGACGTGCCCATGTTAGCGTTATTTGGTGCACAGGATGCTTATGTCGATTCGGATAAAACCGCTTCAATCTATCATCAACTGTTTACTAACGCGCCGCTGCCTTTTTATCACGTGCGTGTGTTTGAAAAGGCCGACCACAGCCTACTGCGCACCGACAACATCGCCAATGCGCACAGTGAGCGTCACCGCTGGTTAACACTGGCACGGATTTGGTGGCAGGGGGAGGCAGCGTTCGCCGATGGTGTGATGCCATGCTTAACGGCTTGGTTAGCACAGTTTGAGGGTGGGCAATCAAGGTCGACAACTATCTGCGTGCCTGAGCTAAACACGAATACGACGCAGGGGTAACGTTTCAATTTGTGGTGAATTGGGGTTTAATGCAGGCATTGACGCTAACGCTAAGAGAACCAGCATGCAAATATGGGTAGATGCGGACGCTTGTCCGGTCGCAATGCGCGAGATGATAGTCCGCGCAGCACACCGAACACACATTCAAGCCACCTTTATTGCCAACCAGTTTATTCGTTTACCGCCGTCGCCCTATGCCAGCGCACGTCAGGTGGAAAAGGGCTTTGATGTGGCGGACAACCAAATTGTTGCCGAGGCAGAGGCGGGCGATTTGGTGATCACCCAAGACATTCCGCTGGCGGATGAAGTGATTGAAAAGGGCGTGACAGTGATTAACACCCGCGGTGAATTGCTGACCAAAGAAAACATCCGTGCTCGACTTAATATCCGTGATTTTATGGAAACCATGCGCAGTAGCGGTGTGCACACCGGCGGGCCTGCTCCGCTTGGTCCGCAGCAAAAACAAGCCTTTGCCAACCAGCTTGATAAATGGCTGGTTAAAGCGCAGCGTTATCATGCCGCGCAAGCAAAATCGTCTGATTAAGCCGGCCCACTTTTTCTCTCATCACTCAATTTTTTCTGCTGGCTAAATAGCAACCGGTGCCCACTCGCTATCTGCGAAGTGGGCAATCAGCGCATCTAGCAATGCACGCACCGCCGGTGGTTGATTGCGACGTGACGGGTACAAGGCGTAGATATCCATCGCTTTGGGTTGCCAATCGGGGAGCACCACTTCCAGCTGACCTCGCGCAATGGCACTATGAGCCAAATACACTGGCTGCATGCTCACGCCCATGCCCTGAATGGCGGCACTGAGTAAGGTGGTCGCCTCGTTAGCTGAGAGTTTACCTTGCACTTCAACCGCGGCGTGTTCCTCGCCTTTGTCTAAATGCCAAATTGGCCGATCAAATTGTTTGTAACTGAGACAGCTATGCGCGGTGAGATCCTCCGGTGAGTGGATTGGTGTATGGGCGGCTAAATAATCCGGTGCCGCAACCAAGACGGAATCACACGCGGCGATCGGGCGACCAATTAGGGAAGGATCTGGGTTGGACGCAATACGTATGGCAATATCAATCCGTTCCGCAATCAAATCGACCGCTTTATCCTGTACCTCAATATCTACGTCTACCCCGGGATGAGCGGCCATAAATGGCTTTACCGCGGGGATCAGTTGCGCAAAACCGAACGACATACTGGTGGCCACCCGTACTTTGCCGGTCAAGCCCGTCTCTTGCTGCCATTGCTGTGTCAGGGCATTGGCTTGCTCAACCCATTGTTCCAGTTGTGGCAAGCTTTGCTCGCCGGCGGAGGTTAACGATACTTTGCGCGTGGTGCGCTGCAATAAGCGTACGCCTAACCAGTCTTCCAGTGCTTCTACATGGCGAGTCACCATGGGGCGCGACATCTCGAGCCGCTCGGCAGTGGCGGTAAAACTTTGCGTAAGGGCTACATCAATCAATACGCGGGCGGCAGTCAGTGTGTCCATGTCAATCTCATCTATGCTTAAGAGCCACCCGTTCGTAAGGCGGGATGACCCGTTTACATGCTCGAATTATGAAATAATGATGTAAATTATTAGCTATATATCTGAACAAGTCGAGCCCGTAAACTGCACAGCATCTCAACACCGAATGCAAAACAACGGAGCACGACGATGAAATTGATAAAAACCCTAGCCGCCTCTTTATTACTGACCGGTAGCGCAATGGCAGCAAATAATGCTGAACCCTTGAACTTAGACGTATATAACGCGGATGGTAACAGCTTCCACGTAAACTCAACCTTGGTGTATGGCGAAACCGAAGCCATGGTGGTTGATACGGGCTTTACTAAAGCAGACGCGCTGCGTATTGCCGCTAAAGTGCTGGACTCTGGGAAAGAGCTGACCACCATCTTTATCAGCCAAGCCGACCCAGATTACTACTTTGGTGCGGAAGTGCTGCACGGCATGTTCCCTGATGCCAAGGTGATCACCACACCGGCAGTACGTGCCACGATTGCAGAAAAACTGGACGGGAAAATGGCATTTTGGGCCCCAAAAATGGGTGACAATGCCCCGCAAAACCCTGTGGTACCCGCTGCCTATACCCGTTCATCATTGACACTGGATGGCCGTAAAATTGAAATTCGTGGCGCGAAAGGCGAGTTGGCACACCGTCCGTATCTTTGGATCCCAGCCAACAAGGCTATCCTCGGTAACGTCGCTGTGTATGGCAATGTTCACCTTTGGATGGCAGACGCACAATCTGATCAAGCACGTGAAGGTTGGGCCGCACAACTAGAAGAAATGGCAGCATTGAAGCCTAACGTGGTGATCCCAGGGCACATGACCGCGGGCACGGCACTAAACGCTGACACCATTAGCTTTGCCCAGCAGTATTTGCAAGACTTTGCCGAGGCGAAAGCAAACAGCAAAGACAGTGCTGAACTGATTAAAACCATGCAAGCGAAATATCCGAAAGCGGGTTTGCCGATGGCTTTGGAAATTGGTGCCAAAGTACATATGGGAGAGATGGAATGGTAAACGTCCACTATATTTTTGACCCAATGTGTGGCTGGTGCTTCGGCGCCGCCACCTTGATTGAAAGCCTGAGTAACAACCCTGAGATTAACTTGCAGCTTCATCCGGGTGGTATGCGTGAGCGTGCGCCGATTGAAGACAGCTTTCGTCAACACATTTTGGCGGCAGATCAAACCATTGCCGATCAAACCGGACAGACATTTGGTCAAGCCTATCTTGACCGCGTGGCAAGCGACCAGCCGGTAATTTTGGACTCCTTTATGACCGCGCAAGCTATTCTCGCTGCTCAGCAGCTTGATGGTCAGGGTGCAGAGATGCTGAAACGCATCCAGCGTGGCCATTATCAGCAAGGTCGCTCCGTCTATGAAGCTGACACGCTCGCAGAGCTTGCCAGTGAGATGGGGATAGAGGCAGAGGCTTGGCAACAGGCGATGAATCGCGCCGAAAATGACGTGATGCCCGAGGTAAATCAAACCCGTCAATTGATGGCAGCGCATGGCTTACGAGGCTTTCCATCCATGCTGGTGGAGCAAAACGGTCAATGGCAAGCCATTACAGTGAGCCAATACTATCGCCGCCCAGACGCATGGCAGGCGCTGTGGCAAACACTGACTCAGGCATAAAGCAAACAAACGAAAACGGCGAGCATAAAGCTCGCCGTTTGTGACTTAAGGGGGAGAGTTAGAGGCTAGCGCCATTCCCACTGACTGCCCTTGATGTCAGCGCCCACTCGCCAAGTATTTGCATTCCATTTCAACGCATTATCTAACGCATTTTTTATTTGCCCACCCTCAAAGCGCCATGTTTGGCTCGGGGTGTCAGCGCACGATTCCATGCTGATTTGTACACCTTGCTGATCCAAGCATAAATCTGGTGCCACTTTACTAATGAGTTTTCCTTCAGGCGTTAATTGCCACTGCTGATTACTACCACCATGACATTGCCAGCCAAATACGTTTGCGCCGGGATGGTTGCTGCTTGACTCAACGTCGAGGCAATGGTTGTCTTGGGTCACTAGCTGTTTCCACGATAGAGCGGGCGTTTGTGCGCCTGCCGATGCATCGAAGAGCGTTGAAACGACCGCGGTCATTGGCTGTGAGTAACGTGATGCGTGGGGTGCCTGACGCTGCCAGCTCGTGGGGACGGGCTGGTCAATACGCCATGAACCTTGTCCATCATAGTAAGATTTAGCAATGGCATTGGGAGTCGGTGTCCACAAGAAATCAGGATGACGGTTCTGGTACCACTCGCCGCCAATGATATCGCCCTGTTTATCCAACTCTAAGTCGTAGTAGTAAGTGACTCGAGAGACGCCATCGAATGTTGGAACATCATTCTCACGATGAGTAGGATTGGTTTCAACCATATAGTCGACCACCATTTGCACACCGACTATCGACTGCGTACTTCTCGAACGGTATTTCGCGAACTTATCTTTGCTATATTGGGTTAGTGGGATCTTAACCTTGTTGGGATCATTCGAAGAGCGGTGAGTTTGTGGGTTAAAGTAGGTAAGTTTGTATCCGAGAATCGGTTGGTTCCAAACTTGATAGTCATAGGTCGCGTCCATGATCATGCTGCGCCCCGTGATACCGATTTGATTTAACACCGCTAAGTGCCAACTGCCTGGGTTGTTGTCGACACAATCAGGCTCAATAATTCGGCCATTTTCATCTTTTTGTGGATTTTTGATATTACAGCGACCACCAATAAACTTGGTGTCAAAAGGCGCTTCCGCCCACAGTAAGGTTCCTAATGCCTTAATGTCTGAGGGATAGAACTTTAACATCTCGCCATTCGCGTCCGGCACAGAAACAGATTGTTTGGGGCGAGGCAGCATGTACGCGGCTGCAGCCCAGCCATGACACAGTCCCATCCACTTTTCTACATGCCCTTGTGACTCGAAATAACCTTTTCCAGAATCCCACGACTTTTTGGTTAATGTATAGTTCGCGTCGCCCACTAATAAATCATATTTTTCTGCGGGGGAAAGCAAATCACGTTGATGAGCAGGATAAGTATTAACAGGCTTTATAGTATGAGAGAAGTCATAATAACTTTGCCAATTAGAGGCGGAAAGTTCACGGTCTGCATAACGCCATGCTGCGGCACCTGAATATAACGGCCAATAGGTATCTGACCATGGCTGTGTCGTCAGTTTTTTGCTATTCGGCGCTTGCTGGCTTAATAATGATAAATTACGGATTAAATTATTTCCTGCATCAACCAAGCGAGCCGGATTATCATTATACAAGCGTATGTTTGATAAGGGCTCGACAATACGACCATTAAGGTCTAGTGGTGGCGGTGTGCCAGCTGCGCGCGCCATAATGTCATCACGTATTCTTGCCCGAAAGCGCTCTACAACATTAGCTTCAGGGGTTTGATAGTTGTCGCCCCCTTTCGGAGGAAGTGCATTCATGACCTTTTGGGGGTCTTGATGGAACTCCGTCATAAAGGTATTTATTTGTTGATCATCCGCGGAAGCGGATAATGGTATAGCGATAGCCAACAATGTGATCATTCTTTTCATTATAATTACTCTACGTTGTTTGTTTTTATGTTTTTTTTGCCGAGTGGAATAGTTCTTTAACGGCGAGCGGACACTAGTTTTAGTGATTAATGAAATCAATATATTATTATCTTTAGACATAAAAACTGTGATAGTAAACATGAAAAGACGAGTGGCGAACTTTCTGTTTTTATGGATAATTTTGTCTACATATTAAATTGTCATTTAATATAGATTAGTTTTTATTATTAATGCGCTCGAATGATAACGATTGCAAAAGCCATTTATTATTAAATAAGTTGCATATTTGGGTGAAATAAAAAACGCCCATTGATATGAGCGTTTGGATACTAGTGTTAATTATTCTATGACTCTATCTTGGCGCAGTCAGCGGCACTGGCTTTTTGGGCTCAAAGCCTTCGATGATGCGGCGTTCAAGTGGATGTCCGAGACGTGCTTCAATCATGCGCAAGTTTTTGGTGTTGTCTTTTGAGACCAATGAAATCGCTTCGCCTTGAGCACTGGCTCGGCCGGTACGGCCAATCCGGTGTACGTACTCGTCGGCTGGGAAGGGTAGATCATAATTGACTACGCGCTCAAGCGACTCAATATCAATGCCACGCGCGGCGACACCGGTCGCAATTAAAAATTGGATGTCACCGTTTTTAAAGTCTTCTAGCAATTGGGTTCGTACGGCTTGGCTGCGTCCACTGTGAAACGCTTCAGCGGCAATGCCCCGTTTTTCCAACTGGGTAGCGAGTTTGGCGGCGCCGTGTTTGGTTTCGATAAAAATCAACGCCTGTGTCCAACCATTCTCTTTAATCAAATGACTAAGTAGTGCGGATTTCTTATCTTTATCGACTGGAATACACCACTGAGTAATGTTCTCTTTCGAGGCATCTCGTGCGGCAATGCTAATTTCTTTGCCTTCATCGCCAATGGTGGCTTTGGCTAGATCGCGCACTTTATTAGACAGCGTGGCCGAAAACAGTAAGCACTGCGTGCTTGCCGGCAATCGATCTAGAATATGTTGAATCTCATCAATAAAGCCCATATCCAGCATGCGATCTGCTTCGTCGAGAACCAGCACTTCTACTTCATCTAGATAGACGGCACGTTGGCTGAGTAAATCCCGTAGACGTCCCGGGGTGGCGACCAAAATGTCGACGCCGTCGATCAAGGCTTGCTTTTGTGCTTGCTCGTCCATGCCGCCAACCATCGCCAAGGTTTTTAACTCAGTAAACTGGCTGTCTTGACGTGCGCTCTCAGCCACTTGCAGAGCGAGTTCACGAGTAGGGGCGATGACGAGAGCGCGAGCGCGCTTTTTGCGCCCAGCCTCACCGGCAGATAATTTATCGATGATAGGCCAGATAAAACTCGAGGTTTTCCCGGTGCCCGTTTGTGCCGCAGCAATCAGATCATGCCCTTGTTGGATGATCGGAATCGCTTTCGCTTGAATAGACGTTGGCGTGGTAAAGCCGCGTTGGGCAATAGCTTGGCAAAGCGAGGCGCTTAACCCTAGTTTTTTAAATGGCATAACAGACTCAACAAACAAGAAGCGTGTGACTGTGTTACCGCCCAGACACACTGAATGGCGTGGAGTCTAGCACGAACCTTACAGTAGCACGACGCAAAATCTGACGGCGGGTAGTTTCTTGGCTTTGGCAACAATAGGTAAAGGATATGATGAGCTGAACAAGGATTGGAAATGAAAACACCTATACTGACTGTATTGGCCCATATTCGTGGATAGCCCCCCTCATGGATGGATTAATAAACAGGTTTGCACGCTTTGTTCTGCCGTTATGTTGTTTTCTGGCCGCTGGCGGCGCTGCCGCGCAATCCGCGGATCTGATTATCAGCAATGCAACAATTTATGGCCTCGATGAGGCCGACAGCATCGTCGTCGATGACGGTAAGATAGTCTTTATTGGAAAGGAGGAGGCGGTTCGCACCTACCGCACCCCTGATACTGTCTGGCTGGATGTGGAACAAGCATTTGTGATGCCCGGTTTTATCGATAATCACAATCATGTCTTTGAAGCGGCATCGTCTGCTGGGGGAAACTGCGAGCTCAGTCTAGATGCGGGCCTAATGGAGCAGATCCCCTACCTGACTTATTGCCGTCAACAAGCGCAGTCGGATGGCTGGCTGATGGGGTATGGGTTTTCATTGGATGCAATCCTCGCTGCGGGCCAAGCGCACACGCCATTAGAGGTGCTAGACAGTATTTTTCCTAAACGGCCGGTTGTCCTGATGGAGCAAACGTCGCACTCCATGTGGGTGAACTCGGCGGCATTAGCGCTGGCGGGCATCGATAAGCAGTCGCCGAACCCACAAGGAGGGGTGATTTTAAAAGATGAAAAAACAGGCGAGCTAAATGGTATTTTGCTCGATAATGCTGGTGACATCGTCATGGAACTTGCGTGGAACCAACTTGAGGGAAAGTTTGAACAAAGTTACCTTGGTTTACTCGCAGGTTTGGATGCCGCTGCTGCGCATGGGATCACTACGATTGGCGATGGCCGTCTTTACTGGAAACGTGGTTGGTTTGAGGTGTGGCAGCAAGCCGAGCAAAATGGCGATCTTACCGCGCGTGTGTCTCTCCGTCCTTGGATTTACCCGCAAGAGCCGATGTCAGCTCAGCTTGCGTTCTTAAAAGGCATTCAATCCAGCGATCCACAGCGCTTACTGCGGGTGGATCAAGTGAAAATGTACAGTGATGGCATTATCATTAATGGCACGGCGAAAACGCTGGCTCCCTATTTAAACACCTACTTGCCCGCTTACCCTAACGGCCTTCACTATATCCCACCGCAAGCTATGGCCGACTGGTTGGATGCATTGCGGCAAATAGGCTACGGCGCACACATTCATGCGATTGGAGACGCTGCAGTGCATGCTTCGCTCAATGCGATTGAATCCGTGCGTCGCCAAGGCAGTCGCCATCCTTACACATTAACGCATGTCGAGTTGGTTGATCCCAGCGATCTACCTCGGTTTAGCCAGCTGAGTGTGACAGCTGATTTTCAAGTAGGCTCTGATTATGTCGCCGCGCATGATCATCGGTGGGCCGAATATTTTTTGGGGCTCAAGCGAGCGAAAGCATTGATGAACGTGAATGCTCTTTTTAAAACGGGCGCCAATGTGACGTTAAGCAGCGATTGGAATGTGCACAGTATTAATCCGCTAGTGGGCATCGCTAACAGCCTCATTATGGACGCGACAGGGCTGCCTGATATTCACACTGCCATTGATGCGTACACCATTAATGCCGCGAAAAGCTTGGGACTTGAGGCACTCACAGGTTCTATTGCGGTGGGTAAGTCCGCAGACTTGGTGATACTCAGTGATGACATTACCCTCATGCCCATTACGCAGGTGCCAGAGACGTCCGTTTTGATGACCCTGTTACAAGGGGAGATCGTCTTTGATGCGACCCGTTGATTTGTTCAGTTGGCGGGTTTGGTGACAAAAGCTCGCTTTATCAATATATTAAAAATTTCGTGGCCCGAGAGGGCTAGACGTTCACGGCAAAGAGTACGCTGGCCTTTCGCGGTATGATGCGTTTTCGAAAAGGATGTCGAACACTGACATGATGAAGTTTTATGCTGCCGACCAATACCAACCTGCTTGCGAGCGATTATTCAATCAATGGCGAGTGGCTATCCAACACCAACTTCCTGAGGCGCGAGTCGAGCACATTGGCGCGTCGTCGATCCCTTCAGCAATATCGAAAGGCGATCTCGATATTTTTGTTGGTGTACCCGCCTTACAGCATGAGGAGGCTGTGGCGCGGCTAGTTGAGTTGGGCTTTCAAGAAAAGCGAAACACGTTACGGACTCCCGAGCTATGTATGTTGGAATCCAAACAGGATGACGATGTTGCGTTGCAAGTGGTGGCCAATGGCTCTGAGTTCGAAGACTTTCTGACCTTTCGAGACACGCTGCGCGCTAATCCACAACTGGTTCAAACCTACAATGCGCTTAAACGCGCCTGTGAAGGGTTTGAGCAAGACGACTATCGGGAAAGAAAAGCGAGGTTTGTGGAGCAGGTTTTATCTTCGTCAGCCGGTTTGTAAGGCGAAAAACTTTTTTATCGTTGCCGAGGTCTAACTGTGTCTCTTGCGCTTTCTCTGAGGCTAGTTTATCCCTTTAAATCGGCAAAATAAGGGGGTTGTAAGATCCTGATTGGGAAAGGTTTTATTTTGGTGATTTCAAAGGGTTATGTTGTTAGCCTAGCGGCGCATTGATTGAGGGAATGATATGAAGACACATAACCAGACATTTCACCAAGAGAACTTTTCTCACCAAGACCTCAGTGAGCTCGAATTTAAAGACTGTACCTTTATCCGTTGTGACTTTACCCGCGCTAACCTTCGCGATGTGACGTTTAAGCGTTGCAAATTTATCGAACAGGGCGATATTGAAGGGTGCCACTTTACCGCTGCTAACCTTCGTGATGCCAGTTTTCAGCAATGCCTATTGGCGATGGCCAATTTTAGTTTCGCCAATTGTTACGGCATTGAGATGAGAGAATGCGATCTGAAGGGCGCGAACTTTTCCCGCGCAAACTTTGCCAATCAAGTCAGCCATCGGGTGTACTTTTGCTCAGCGTTTATCACCGGCTGTAACTTGTCTTATGCCAACCTTGCGCAAGCGTGCTTAGAAAAGTGCGAACTGTTTGAAAACCGCTGGATTGAAACCCATCTTCTCGGTGCATCATTGAAAGAAGCCGATCTGAGTGGCGGTGTTTTCTCGTCCGATGTATGGGGGCAGTTTAGCGTACAAGGCGCTAATTTATGTCACGCTGAGATTGATGGCCTAGATCCACGCAAGGTGGATCTGTCGGGCGTGAAAATCGCCGATTGGCAACAATCTCAGCTACTTGAAAGCTTAGGCCTGATTGTTTTTCCGGACGCGCGCTAATGGTTAAATATCATACACCAAACTATCGGCCGTCAAAAATGGCCAATTGAGTCGGTGCGGCTCGGTGTCTGTGCCGTTGAAAAAGTATCCACGGTGCGGCATCGCATACACGGCATCGCCCTTTTGATACGGTGCGGCTTGCCACGCATGATGGGTTAGGGTGGCTTCCCATAGTTGTTCACTTTCCCAACCTTGTGGGGCGAGTGATACCCGCACCTCGGCACCAACCGGGTTGATAGAGACCACACGCATGGGCAGCGAGAGTTGGCTATTGGGTTTATCAACAAGGGTTAACTCATGGCTGCGTACATACAAACTGCCTGACTGTTGGGTGTGCGTGTTTAGTGTGGGTTGAATAAAGGCATTGCCATTTTGCCACGTGCCTTGCTGATAGTGGCCGGAAAAAACATTCACGTTCCCTAAAAAATCAAACACAAAGCGGCTTTTCGGCGCAGCATAAAGATCGACCGGACTGTCGACTTGTTCAATTTGCCCATTACTCATCACCACCACGCGATCCGATAGCTCGAGTGCTTCGTCTTGGTCGTGAGTGACAAACACACTGGTAAAAGCCATTTCATCGTGTAGTCGGCGTAACCATTGGCGCAGCTCTTTGCGTACTTGTGCATCTAACGCACCGAACGGTTCGTCGAGTAATAAGATCTCCGGCTGGGTCGCCAATGCTCGCGCCAGTGCGATACGTTGCTTTTGTCCGCCCGATAATTGCTCGGGATACCGTTGGCCCAGATGGCCTAACTGCACGACCTCAAGCAGTTGGTTCACCCGTTGCGTAATCGTGGCTGGGGAGGGGCGATCGCGACGTGGCATCACTTGCAAGCCAAAGGCGATGTTCTCTGCCACCGTCATATGTTTGAACAAGGCGTAGTTTTGAAAAACAAACCCGACACGGCGATCCCGCACATGGACTCGGGTGACATCGCGCTCGCCAAATAGGATCTGGCCGCTGTTACTGCTTTCTAATCCGGCAATAATGCGCAATAACGTGGTTTTACCGGAGCCTGAGGGGCCAAGCAGTCCCATCATCTCGCCTTGCTCTATGGTAAGTGATAACGGCGATAACGCTTGGAACTGGCCAAAGTGTTTAGTGATGTTGTTCAGTTGAATACGCATGGCTTACGGCTCACTTTGGTTCGTTTGTAAGGTTAAGCGGGCAGGCGTTGACGCACTGCTTTCATCCATCGGCGCGGTACTGGCGTGTGCACGGTGTTGACGCCATTCCACCAAGGCTTTCAATGCCAAGGTAGCGAGTGCCATAAAGGCAAGTAATGACGCACAGGCGAAGGCTGCTTGAGTTTGGTAATCTTCGTAAAGAAGCTGTACCTGCAAAGGCAGGGTATTGGTTTGACCGCGAATGCTGCCAGACACCACAGCGACCGCGCCAAACTCGCCGATGGCACGGGCATTAGTCAAAATGACCCCGTAGATGAGGGCCCACTTAATATTGGGCAAGGTGACACGGCGAAAAAGCTGCCACCATGATGCGCCTAACACCACGGCTGCTTCTTCTTCCGCTTGCCCTTGCTGCTGCATGAGCGGGATTAGCTCGCGGGCGACGAAAGGGCAGGTAACAAAAATAGTGACTAGCACAATGCCGGGTAGGGCAAACATCACTTGAAGATCATGCTCAAACAGCCACGCGCCTAGCCAGCCGTTGCTGCCATACAGCAGCAAATAGAGTAAGCCTGCGACCACGGGCGACACGGCAAACGGGATATCAATCAAGGTGGTGACCAGTTTTCGTCCCGGAAATTGGAAACGGGTGACCGCCCATGCCAACATCACGCCAAATACTAGGTTAATGGGTACCGTGATAACGGCCACTAATACAGTGAGGCCAATCGCGTGGCGGGTATCCTGCGCGAGCAAGTGTTGGAAGTAACTGGCGATACCATCCGCGAAGGCGATGGAAAAAATACTCACTAGCGGCACAACCAAAACCAGCGCCACAAGCAGCAGCATAAGCGCGATTAAACTGCGCCTGATCCATGGGGTATCACCAATTCTCACCGAGTTTGTGCTCATAAAGTGTCCTTACCGCCCGTGAATACGTTTTAGATAACGGCCTTGCCAAAGGTTGATGGCAAACAATAACGACAGCGATGCCATCAAGATCACCGAGGCAATGGCACTCGCCGCTGGGAAATCAAACTCTTGCAAGCGAACAAAGATCATCAGCGATGTTATCTCGCTGACGTAGGGCATATTGCCAGCAATAAAAATCACCGCACCGAATTCACCCAGACTGCGGGTAAATGATAAGGCCACACCCACTAATAACGCCGGTTTGATGGTCGGCAGAATAATCCGCCAAAACACCGCACCGTCACTTGCCCCGAGCACAGTGCCCGCTTCTTCCTCCTCTTGGGAGATCTCTTCCAACACGGGTTGGACGGTACGTACCACAAACGGCAAGCTGGTAAACATCATGGCAATCACGATCCCAAGCGGCGTGTAGGCAACTTGGATACCGACGTTGGCAAGCACACTGCCTATCCAGCCGTTATCGGCGTACAGGGTGGCGAGCGTGACGCCGGCAACGGCGGTGGGCAGAGCAAACGGCAAATCAACCAGCGCATCGACGAAGCGTTTGCCTGCAAAGTCGTATCGCACCAGCACCCACGCAAAGAGTAGGCCAATCACACCGTTTAATAATGAGGCAATCAGTGCCGCACCGGCCGTGACTTTATAACTGGCGACAATTCGTGGGTCAGTGATGGCAAACCAGTATTCTTGCCATGTCATTTGGCTGGTCTGCATGATAAGGCCGCTGGCCGGTAACAGCAGAATCAAGCTGATGAACAGCAAAGACACGCCTAAACTGATGCCAAACCCGGGCAGCACGCGCTGCTGACGTGCTGCCCAAGGTGTGGATTGGCGTTGATACGATAGCGATGGCATAGCGTCTCAATACCTAGAAAGCATTAACGGCGTTGTAGTTGGTCGAGTTTTCCGCCACTGGCAAAGTGCGTTTTCATGGCCTGGTCCCAACTCCCTGCGATAGCTTCCACGGTCAGCAGTTCGACTTTAGGGAAACGATCGGCATTGTCTTTGACCACGGCAGGATGATGGACGCGGTAGTTAAAATCGGCCAGTAAGCGTTGTGCTTTTTCGCTGTAAAGGTAAGACAAATACTCGGTCGCCAGCTCAGTGGTGCCGTTGCGTTTGGCGTTGCGCTCGACCACAGCGACGGGGAACTCGGCCAAAATCGAGGTTTTAGGCACCACAATATCGTATTTATCACTGCCATATTGCTGGCGGATATTATTGACCTCTGATTCAAAGGTGACCAGCACATCGCCAATTCCGCGTTCAACAAACGAGGTGGTTGCGCCGCGGCCGCCGGTATCAAACACCGCCACATTGGCGAGAAGCTGTTTCAAAAATTGGTCTTGCTGCTCGGTGTTATCTTTGCCGAACGCCTTTTGTGCATAACCGAGCGCGGCAAGGTAGGTATAACGGGCGTTACCAGAGGTTTTTGGGTTTGGAAAGACAGAGGCAACGTCGTCCTTGGCTAAATCATCCCAATTTTCAATGTTCTTTGGGTTGCCCTTGCGCACCAAAAACGCGGTGGTGGAGTAGTACGGCGAGCTACTGTTGGGGAAATTCTCTTTCCAGTTTTTGTCGATCAACTTGCCGCGATCGTACAGCACCTGTACATCCGTGACTTGGTTGAAGGTGACCACATCCGCTTGTAGCCCTTGCATGATGGCGCGCGCCTGCGCCGAGGATCCGCCATGAGACTGCTTAATGGTCACCGACTCTCCGGTTTTTTCTTGCCAGTGCGCTGCAAACAGCGGATTGTAATCAGCAAAAAGCTCCCGTGCGATGTCGTAAGATGAATTCAAGAGGGTTTGCTCGGCGGCAGATACCGGCGCCGCGCTGGTGGCAAGCAAAGCCGAAAGAGCCAGAGTTTTGAATACCTTCATTGTAAAAATCCTTGATGGCCGTTTGTTGCTGTTAGCAGCAAAGAAAGTTGGGATAGGTCACAGAATAAAAGCAATCGAAGGGAATAAAAAACAGTTTAAATATAACCATTTTGTATATGTTAGTGAAAAAATGTCTGCGTGTCGCACATAGCCTCCTTGTAGGATATGGCGGTAGACAGTGTCTTACGCGGTGTTGAAAGCACCCATCAGGCAGGCAATTCATGAAACATCCAGAGGTAAGCAACGTGGCTGATTTCCCCACGCTTGAAGATTATGTGGGTCAGACCCCTTTGGTGCGCTTGCAGCGCCTAGCCGCAGCGACAGGCAGCACTGTTTTGGTCAAACTCGAGGGCAATAACCCAGCCGGTTCGGTGAAAGACAGACCCGCACTTAATATGATCGTGCAAGCAGAAGCACGGGGAGATATTCAACCGGGCGATACCTTGATTGAAGCGACCAGTGGCAACACTGGGATCGCGCTGGCGATGGCAGCGGCGATTAAAGGCTATCGACTGATTTTAATCATGCCTGAAAATGCCACACAGGAGCGCAAAGATGCCATGCGAGCCTATGGCAGTGAGCTTATCCTCGTCTCTCAAGCGGCGGGGATGGAAGGCGCACGCGATTTAGCCTTATCCATGCAGGCACAGGGTAAGGGCAAAGTGTTGGATCAGTTCAATAACCCGGATAACTGGCGGGCACATTTAACGGGTACGGGCCCAGAAATTTGGCAACAAAGCCAGCAACAAATCACCCACTTTATCGCCAGCATGGGCACAACAGGCACCATTGTGGGAACCTCAAAGTACCTAAAAACGCAAAACCCCGCGATTAAAACCATTGGCTTACAGCCTACCGAGGGGAGCGCGATCCCTGGTATTCGGCGCTGGTCGGCTGAGTATTTACCTGGCATTTATACCGACGAGCATATCGACGAGGTGATGGACATTTCTGAGCAAGATGCGAAAGAGACTGCGCGCGCCCTCGCCAGAGAAGAGGGGATATGTGCAGGTGTTAGCTCGGGTGGCGCGGTGTTTGCGGCCCTGCAAGTCGCGAAAGCCGAACCCGGCTCTGTGGTGGTAGCCATTGTTTGCGATCGCGGCGACCGTTATTTGTCGTCGGGACTGTTTTCGTAAACGCTGACCAGCAGGTATAAAAAAGGTGACCCAAGTCGGGTCACCTAGCTGTTCTTCGTTTGAATGTAAACCGTAACACTCTAACTGCTAACACCTCATTTTTCGAGGGAGGCTCACATACGAGATATTCCTTTCATCCGTGAAAACGACTAGCAGCACAGCAGTTAGTACACAGAGCAAACCAGCACAGAACATCACGATTCCAAATCCACCTGCGATCGAGGCCCGGTAAGCTAGAAACCACCCTTCTTGACCAGAAGGAAGTTCATTTCTGACTATTGCACGTTGGGCAATCTCAACAGTATTTGGCATATTGTTGGAACTGACCATCTCCGCCATCTGCTGGATTGCATAGATGCTCATGATACTGCCTAATATCGCAATACCCAGTGTCATACCTATCTGACGCAAAGCGTTCATGGTTGCCGATGCAATCCCGGCACGTTCTGCGGGAGCGTACTCCATGACCATCATACCTGTCGCAGGAACAGAAAGTCCCATCCCAAGACCAAGAATAGCTAAGATACTACCGACAATAAGGTAAGGCGTACTGGTCGTGAACAGTGACATAGAGCATAGAGAAATACCAATTAACGTGTATCCACCGACCATTAGTTTTTTTAGCGAAAGATTTTGTGCCATGTGGCCGAATATCAAGGAAGTCCCCCCCATTACCACAAATTGAGGCATCAGATGCCACCCAGCCTCCAGTGGTGTATCGCCTCGCGCTTGTTGCAGATATAGCGATAGAAAGAAAAGACTTGCATAGGCCGAAAACCCCAATGTAAAAGAAGCCAAGTTTGCTACGGCTAGAGATATATTGCGAAAAAGAAGAATAGGAAACAGTGGCTTTTTAACTGTCAATTCAATCCAGGCAAAGGCCATAAAAGCCACTGTGGCACAGGACAGAGGAAGCAGGACTCTCTGCATAGAAGCTCCATGTTCGCCAATTTCAATCAGCGCATAGCTGAGCATTCCAAGCCAAATCATACTCAATATTTGGCCAATCGGATCAAACGCTGCATGTTCAGGGTGTTTGCGTTCGACGATTCCCCAAGCCCCAAGTAAAACTGCAATGATACCTATTGGGACGTTAACTAGGAATATACTTGACCAACCAGTATGTTCAATGAGAAAGCCTCCGATCAAAGGGCCCGAAACCAGTGACAAGGCACTACAAGCCGACCACCCACCGATTACACGAGCTCGCTGGCGGGAGTCGGGAAATGCGTGGGTTAGAATAGGCATAGCGCCTGGGATCAATAGTGCGCCTGCAACTCCTTGTACTCCACGCCCCCATAGCAAAATGTTCAGATTCGTGGCCAACGCACAAATCACTGAGCCGATAATAAAAAGGGTAACGCTACCTAACCACACCCGCTTATGACCATATTTATCGCCCAGTGGTCCCGCGGACAACATCACTGCAGAAAGTGCGATAGCGTAAATGTTAATAATCCACTGAAGTCCAGCCATGTCTGCATGGAGAGCCTCCTGAAGTGTTGGCAACGCGACATTGACAATGCTGATATCTAGCGTTGCTAAGAAGGTGCCGAGATAAGCCGCGATGACTAGAGCAAAAGTACGGTATCTTTGCATGAGTATTCCTTTACTGTAATGATAATTATTTGCAATAATATACACTGACCGTCGGTCGGTCAATTTGTGGGTTAAATTTTCTACTTACGTGAGAGGGAGGGATATTTGCAGGATTTGGCTTTTATTTTTTGATACAAACAATAAAATCTAAGATATGTGAATCAAAGGTGACTTTGTCCGCATCAGCATGAATTCGTTACTTGGTATTCTCAGTTACTTCAAGTCACTTATTACCAATGTACTAGCGAGTTGTTCCCATTCGCCACGGGAACAATTAGCACAGTTTGAGAAGGAAAACACTGATTGCGATGAGATATAAAACAAACCGTACGGAGTCTTCTCCGCCGAGAGTTAGGTGTGTCAAACCCGCTGAAGTTCGCCTGAGCGAGTTGATGTCTGCTGCGGAGCAACTCTTTCTTGCCAAAGGAGTTGACTCGACGACCATCAACGAAATTGTCGAGCAGGCACAGGTCGCCAAAGGTACTTTTTACCATTATTTCGCGTCTAAGAATGAGTTGCTCTCGGCCATGAGGGAGCGATATACCGACCAGTTTTTAAAGCGGCTTGAAGAAAAAACAGGCACCTGCAAAGCTGACGACTATCTGGGGCAGCTTTGCGCTTGGGTTCGGGAAAGTATCGAAGCTTACGTAGACACATACCGCCTGCATGATATTGTCTACACCAATCATCACCACCATAACCGTACAAACTGGGAAAAAAATGCGATTCTCGAACAATTGCAAGTCATTCTTGAAAACGGTACACGAGTCGGTGTGTGGCAGGTTTCAGAAGCGCGCATTACCTCTCTCATTATCTATAACGGTGTATACGGTGCAACCGACGATATTATTGCTTCTTCAGAGATAGATCGCGACCATTTCATCAGTGCGGTCTTGGTAAACTGTCTGCAGATGGTCGGAGTCTTGGAGTATCAAAAGTAATAATTCGTTCGGAGACGTTGTCTCTCAACCTGTGTTTCTTGCGAAAATACGGATTCCACGAAGGGCGCTCATGCCTGCATTACTAGACGCTGGCCTCAATGCATAAACTATGTTTATGATATGGCTGTAAATTTCTGCTTTTTCGCTCAAGTCCAGTCAGACTCTAAAGTGGTAGCCATTATTTGCGATCGCGGCGATCTTGTTTGTCGTCGGGACTGTTTTCGTAAACGCTGACCAGCAGGTATAAAAAAGGTGACCCAAGTCGGGTCACCCAGTTTGATGTGAAAGCCGTGATCGCACTATGCCTTGGCAAACTTGTAGGTGCGATAGCCCCCAATTAAGTTGCGAGCTTTAAAACCATGATTAACCAGTTGGCGATAGGCGACATTGCCTCTGAGGCCGACTTGGCAGTACACCACAATTTCTTTGTCTTTCGGTAGTTCCTCGATGCGTCCACGTAGTTCGTCGACCGGAATGTGCACATCGCCCTCAATCAACTGACCGTTTTCGCGCTCTGGCGCATTGCGCACATCGAGTAGCACTTGCTCGTCGGAGAGGTTGTCTACCTCATCAAAGTGGATTGGCGTCGCGTCACCTTTAAGAATATTAGTGGCCACAAACGCCGCTTGGTTAATCACATCTTTGGCACTGCCATATGGCGGCGCGTAGGTAAGCTCGAGATGTTGGAGCTGCTCAACCGTCATGCCAGCACGTTGTGCCACGGCCATGACATCAATGCGTTTATCAATGCCGTCTTTACCCACGGCTTGCGCGCCTAAAATCGCGCCGGTATCCGGAGCAAACAGCAGCTTAAATGAGACAACCTCTGCGCCAGGATAGTAACCGGCATGACTGGCGGCGTGGACATACACCTTTTGGTAGTCGATGTCAGCGTGCTTAAGTTGTTTCTCGTTTTGGCCCACTGAAGCCACCGCGAGATCGAACACTTTACAGATGGCGGTGCCTTGGGTGCCGAGATAGTGCTCGGTGCTTCCTAGCATGTTGTCAGCGGCCATCCGCCCTTGACGATTCGCCGGACCCGCCAGTGGCACTAACGTTGGTTTATGGGTCACAAAGTCAATCTCTTCCACTGCATCGCCGACCGCGTAAATATCGGGATCTTGGGTTTGCAGAGTACTGTTGACTACAATTCCACCTTTTTCACCAATGGCAAGCCCCGCTTGTTGCGCCAGCGTGACTTCAGGCTTAACGCCAACCGCCATAATCAAAAGTTCGGTATCCAGTTTGTCGCCATTATTGAGTGTCAGACGTAAAGCGCCTTCCAGATGCTGAGGCTCACTGGGCTCGCCGGCATCATCACTGGCGACATGCGTGGTAGGAATAAACTCGGCGGACTCCAGTGCGGTGCCTAGGCGTAAATCCACTCCGTGATCGCGAATGGTTTGATGGACAAATCCCGCCATTTCTCGGTCAACCGGCGTCATCACCTGATCGGTCATTTCCAACAGGGTGGTTTTAATCCCGCGTTGATGCAGCGCTTCCATCATCTCAAGACCAATAAAGCCCCCGCCGACGACAGTCGCATGGCTGGGGTTATTCATCTCAATGGTATGCAAAATCGCATCCATGTCTGGAATATTGCGGAGCGAGTGGGTTAGCGGGTTATCTAAGCCAGGAATAGGCGGCATGATCGGGGCCGCGCCTGGGCTTAATAGCAATTTGTCGTAGCTTTCTTGGTAGTTGCTGCCATCGGCACGGGTGACGGTGACGGTTTTGGCCTCGCGGTTAATCGCAGTGACCGTGCTGTTGATGCGCACGTCCACATTAAAGCGGGCGCGGAAACTGTCCGGGGTTTGCAGCAAGAGTTTACTGCGGTCGGTAATGTCACCGCCGATATGATAAGGCAAACCACAGTTCGCGAACGAGACGTAAGGGCCCCGTTCGAACATGATGATTTCGGCTTCTTCACTTAAACGACGGGCGCGAGCGGCGGCAGAAGCGCCACCGGCGACGCCGCCAATAATCACGATTTTGGTCATTATGACTCCATTAAGCGTTGCTGAGTCCAAGTTTTTTCAGGAAAAAGGCAGCCGGACAAATCCCTGTAAACGCACTTTGGATCAGGTTTACGCCAACGAAGACGGTTAGCCAAACAAATTGGCTGTGAACTGTGAGGGTAAGCACGACAGAAAGTAGCACCATCATGCCAGCGATTACGCGTACGCCATTATCAATTGTCATAGCAAGACTCCTTTGCATCCTCTATACGATAACCCGACAGACCGAACCGCTTTGGCTCGAACGCTTTCAGTGTTTGTCGGCACTCGGATCACTCTAGAAGTTATATTTAGAAAAGTCTAATAATAATTTGTCTAAATTAGAATTGACTAAATAAAATGCCGCGCTAAGCTCTGAGTATTGGCGAAAGAGGAGTGGGTGATGGCAGAGTCAACGGTGCCGTTTGAGGCAGAAAGCGTACCGGATATGGACATCAGTGCCATGCGAGAGCAAGCGTCTCTCGTGGCGACCATGTTGAAAGTGATGGCCCATCCTGAGCGATTAATTGTGCTATGCCAGCTTTTGGCGGGAGAGATGTCGGTGGGGCAATTGTTGCAAGGGTCGCGCCTGAGTCAGTCCGCGTTTTCTCAGCACCTGAGCGTGCTTAAGCGGCATCAACTGGTCAAGGTACGTAAGTCATCGCAGCAGGTGTTTTATCAGCTCAATGACCCCCACGTCGCGGCGATTATCGCTACCTTACAGCGGCTTTATTGTGCCTGATGAGTCTGAATCTGAGAAGTCAGCACATATTCATCGCCAGTCAATGCGCTAAGTTAATTAACATTCAGCGTTTTTACCTATCGTTTTCTTGTCGTTACTGTCATCAGCCAAAGGATCGAATATGCGAGATGCTCAGCCACAAGGTCAGCTGATCACCCGAGTGATGAACAGCTTCTTCCCGCCCATTCTCATTGTGCTCGCGCTGTTGGTGGGCGCGGCGGCACTGTGGCTCACTCCCAAAGAAGAAGATCCGCAAATTGTGGTGCCAATGGCGGATGTGGTGGTGCAAGCGCCCGGTTTGAGTGCCCCGCAAGTGGCAAAGCAGGTGACGCAGCCTCTGGAGAAAAAAGTCAGCCAAATTGACGGGGTGGAGTATGTGTATTCCACCACTCAAGCAGGATCTGCGTTGGTCACGGTACGTTCTTACGTGGGTGAAGATCGCGAGTCGGCCTTGGTGAAGCTATATAACAAGCTTTATGCCAATCAAGATGCGATCCCAGCCGCGGTGAGCGAGTGGGCGATTAAGCCGGTAGAAATTGATGATGTACCGATTGTGATTGCGGCGCTGCGTAGCGACAAACCCGACCAGCTCGACCATTATGCGCTGCGACGCATTGCCGAGCAGGCAACCTTGGATCTTAAATCCCTTCCCGAAACCAATGCGGTGAAGGTGGTGGGCGGCGTGCCGCGTCAGGTGCTAGTCACGCTCGACCCTGCCGCTATGGCTAGCTATCAGATCAGTGTGTCTGATCTGACCAATGCCTTTTCGTTGAGCCATCAAAAGCGTGATATTGGCGATATTCAGCACCAGGGTGAGCGCTATTTATTAAAAACCGGTCAGTGGTATCAAAGCCTTGAGGACATCCGCCATTTAGTGGTGGCGGTGGTGAATGGCAAACCTGTGTATCTGCAGGATGTGGCCGAGTTATCGGACGGCGCGCAAGAGCCTACCACAGATACGTGGATCCAATCGACCGATGATAGCCAGCCGCATCCAGCGGTGTTTCTCTCGGTGGCAAAGCAAAAAGGCGCCAACGCGGTCAGCGTGGCTGAGGATGTCACCGCCACGCTTAATCATTTGGTCGCTACGCAATTTCCCGAGGGCGTGAGCGTCGAGATCATTCGCAATTACGGTCAAACCGCTGATGCCAAAGTGAAAAATTTGGTGTCCAGCCTCGGTATTGCGGTACTCACCGTGGTGGTCTTTGTCGGCTTGTTCTTAAACTGGCGCAGTGCTTTAGTGGTGGCGATTGCAATCCCAATCAGTTATGGCGCGGCATTAGGGCTGGATTTAGCCTTTGGCTATTCGATTAACCGCGTCACCTTGTTTGCGTTGATCTTGGCGTTGGGGCTGATTGTTGATGATCCGATTGCCAGTATCGACAACATTGAACGGCACCTGACCCATGATAACAAGCCGCGTGGCCGCACAATTGTGCTGGCGATGCTAGAAATCAAGCGCGCATTGATTATGTCGACCGTGGCGATTGTGATTGTGTTCACCCCGATGTTTTTTATCACCGGCATGATGGGGCCATACATGGCACCTCTGGCATTCAATGTGCCGGTCAGTGTAGTGATCAGTACCTTGGTGGCGTTTTTAGTCACCCCTTGGCTCGCCAAAAAAATTGTCCGTGCTTCCAATAAAGGCGATGACTATCGCATTGAGACCACGCCGCTGTACCGTGGCTATCGGCGCGTGTTGCTGCCATTGCTAGAAAACAATCGTCGCGCCAAAGCGTTTTTATGGATGGTGGGCGTGTTGTTTGTCATCGCCGCTCTGCTGCCTGCTTTGCGCCTCGTACCGCTTAAGCTGTTGCCGTATGACAATAAAAACGAGTTTCAGGTGGTACTGGATTTGCCGGAAACCGCTAATCATGTCGATACCTCCAATGCGCTGCGAGAGATGAACCGTTACCTACAAACGCAAGCCGAGGTGGTGTCGGTATCCGGCTTTGCCGGGCTCGCTTCACCGATGGATTTTAATGGCATGGTGCGTCATTACTTTACTCGCCATGCGCCTTACCAAGGTGAACTACGGGTGGTGCTGGTGGATAAGCACCGGCGCACGTTGCAATCACATGGCTTGGTCACGCGCATGCGTGATGAATTAGAAGCCATCGCAGCAAAATATGATGCCGAGGTGCAATTAGTTGAAATGCCACCGGGTCCGCCTGTGCTGGCAACCATTGTCGCGGAAGTGTATGGCTCGCCAAGTACGCCGTATTCAACCCTACAAGCGCAGGCGACTCAGGTGGCCGAGCGATTAAAGCGTGAAGCCTTGGTGTCAGAAGTGAGCACCAGTGTTCAAGGGCCTCTATCGAGCTGGCAGTTTGAAGTGGACCAAGAAAAAGCCGCCTTGTCGGGCATTGCGGTAGCCGATATTAACCAAGCCCTCAGAGCCGCGAACCAAGGGGTCACGCTGGCCCATTTAGTCGATGTCGATGAAATGGATCCCTTGCCCGTGAGGCTGCAACTTGCGCCAGATGCCCGTGATCAGCTTGATGCGCTGCTCGCACTGCACGTACGTGGTCGGGCTGGAGTGGCTAAGCAATCGTTACAAGGGGCCTTGGTGGATGCGCCGCAACCGCTGGTCGCGTTGAGTGAGCTCGGCCATTTTACGCGACAGCCCGTTGATCAGCCTATCTATCATAAGAATTTACGCCCCGTCGTGTATGTGTATGCCGAGCCTACTGGACGGGTGCCGGGCGAAGTGGTCGCCGATGTGATGGCCGATTTTAATCAACCAGAGTCGGACAGTGCTCGCCCGCTATCAGCGCGTAGTTATTTGGATAATGGCGCGGGTGATGGCTGGCAGGTGCGTGACGGTATCGAGGTGGTATGGAGTGGTGAAGAAGAGTGGAAAATCACCATTGATGTTTTCCGCGATCTGGGTATTGCCTATGGCGCGGCGCTGCTGGGTGTCTTTATTGTGATGCTGATACAAACCGGGCTACCGGCGGTGTCAGGCATTATTATGCTGGCGATCCCACTGACCGTGATTGGCATTATGCCGGGCTTTTGGTTACTCAATGGCTTAAGCGGAGAGATCAACGGCTATCCAAATCCAGCGCTGTTCACCGCCACCGCGATGATTGGCATGATTGCACTGGCGGGGATTGTGGTACGTAACTCATTGGTATTGATTGAATTTATTCAGCAGTCACTTGCACAAGGTATGGCGCTGAGTGACGCCTTAGTACAAGCGGGCGCAGTGCGAATGCGGCCCATTTTGCTGACCGCAGGCACCACCTTATTGGGGAACGTGATTATCACTCTCGACCCGATTTTTAATGGCTTAGCCTGGGCGATTATTTTCGGTATTGCCGCGTCTACCGTGTTTACCTTGCTGGTTGTGCCCGTGGTGTACAACCTCGCGTATCAAAATCATCCAACCCACGGCCTATCAGTAGAAGGAGAGAATGCATGAGGGCAAAAAAAGGCGTACTCGCACTGGTGCTAGGCACTGGGCTATTAACCCTGTTTTTGGTGATGGCTGGGGTGTTTACCGCGAACGTGGCGCCCGTCTCAACACCGACTGAGACACCGAATGATGTTGAGACACTGACGCTTAAAGCGGTCGAACAGCCACAAACCCGCATTTTTTCCGGCCAGTTGGAGGCCAGGCAGACGGCAACTTTAGCGGCGCGAATGACCGCAACCGTCGCGGAAGTACTGGTTGATGTCGGCGACCGCGTTGAGCAAGGGGATGTGTTGCTGCGTTTGGATAATGCCGATCTCAGTGCCAAAGTCCGCCAAGTGCAACAAGCCTTGGCATCGGCGCAATCGCAACTGAATACCGCGCGCAGTGACTACCGCCGAATGGAGACCTTGTTGGCGAAAAAGCTGGTGCCTCAATCTCAATTCGATGAGGCGGAGAATCGCTTAAAAACCGCGCAGTCTGAGTATCGTCGTGCCCTTGCTGCGGTGGATGAGGCTGAAACCCAATTTGGCTTTAGTTTGGTGCGCGCGCCGTTTTCAGGGTTGATCACGGATAAAATCATCAACCAAGGGGATACAGCAACACCGGGTGCGGCGCTGCTCTCTCTGTATAATCCTGAAAGCATTGAAGCGACAGTCAATGTGGCTGAATCTGCGTTACCCTTTGTCGACATCGGTCAATCGTTAACGGTTACGCTCCCCACCTATGAGAAAACCCTTACGGGCGTGGTGCGCACCGTGACACCGGCTGCCGATGCCACTTCACGCAGTTATCGTGTTGTAGTGACACTGCCAGACACGGAGGTGAGTGATACTTTGCTACCGGGTATGTTTGCAAAAGTGACCGTGTCACAAAAAGCCGAGCCTGTGCTTTATTTACCGAGCAATGCGTATTATCAAATTGGACAACTTAACTATGTGAAGGTGCTAGACGCAGATGAGGTAAAGACACGGCTGGTTTCGCTCACACAGCAAGGGCGCGTGCGTAAGGGAATCAAGCCGGGTGAAGTGGTACTATTGAATCCGTAAAAAATAAGTGATTCAGGTCGCGTTATGGTGAATATCATCAATACTTAAGGTGAGTTTTCCTAATAGGACTTCACTATGAAAATAGCGACAGGTTCTGCAGCAGGCCTCGCTGCGACAGCCCTTGCTGGTACGCTGTTATCTTCACCAGCACTCGCGTTAGATACATCCTCTTTAAAAGCCTGTGGGGATGGCGCTGGCTGGCCCCCTTATACCTTTGAAAAGGGCGGACAAGTTCAGGGTTATGATGTCGATGTATTAAATGCGATCTTTGCGAGTCGAGGCGTGGATGTCAGTGTAGAAATGCCCCCTTGGAAACGCTGTGTACTGCAAACGAAAGCCGGTAATTATGACATTGCCTTGAGTGCGTCGTTTAACGAAGAGCGCGATCGCGACTTCTTACTTACAGAATACTATTACACCTTGCAACCCAGCTATATCTATTCAACGACTCAACATCCAAATGGTTTACAAGTCAATTCAGTCCAAGACTTGGATAACCTCCGTATGTGTGGGCTGTTGGGTTATAACTACACAGGTTTTGGTGTCGATGACAGTAAAGTAAGAAAGTCGGCAAAAAGCTTCGAGCAGTTAGTACAAAAAACGGAAGCAGGACGCTGTGACGTATTCTTGGCGCGTTACGAAATCTTAGCTGGGTTTAAAGTCGCCCAAGGGATTGACTATTTGGCGGATAACATGAAAGCGGTCGCTGTACCGGGTAATAGTGGGGATAAGTTTTATATGATGATTTCCCGCGAACACCCTGAAGCCAATGAAATAAAAGCCATGCTAGACGCCGGATTCAAAGAAATGCGTGAAGCAGGCCAACTGCAAGCAATGTTGGATGAGTACCTCAATTAATATATTTTATGGGATTACCAATCGTTATTGAGCGCTACGCTTTCCAAGATAAAAAAGAGGTGTGCGCACCTCTTTTTTTGATTTTAGGGTTTTATCCTTGGATCGATTCTTTCACGGATCGCTCACGTTTTCCCAATGTCTTGACCCGATACATATCATGATCAGCGGTGGCCATAACTTCGTCTAGGCTTTGCGGTGATTCATGGTCGTATAGTGCGTGCCCGATACTTAATGACGGGTAGAGTTTATAGGTTTGCCATGCACACGCGCGGGATTCTACCGAGGTCTTGATGCTGTTTATAATACTATTTACATCGCCGGGTCGAGCAGCTCTCAGTACGGCAATAAACTCATCGCCCCCCATTCTCGCTACGATATCTGAGGCTCGAACACTCTGACGCAAGCGTGAGGCAACGTGGGCAAGTAGGGCATCGCCGGCTTCGTGTCCATAAACGTCGTTAATCAACTTGAAGTCGTTCAAATCAATGTTTAGCAGGACGAATGACTCCTTTCGTTCAGTCGTGAGCTTTTCTAACAAATCAATGGCAAAACGACGATTAGGCAGAGTGGTTAGTTCGTCTTGGAACGCTTGTTCCTTCGCCTTTAAAAAGCTGCGATAAAACAGGCCGATCATACCGTAAGTTGCTAAGACAAAGGAAATACAGATGGCATAAACGAATATACTTAATTGCTTGACTTGAGGTGTTTGTTCAATCGTATATTGCGCAGCCAAAGTCCATTCGCCATTGGGGAGACTAATGGGCACCACAAAGTCAGCATTGAAAAAGGTATCTTGCGAACCATAAAAGTAATCTAATGTTTCAGTATTCTTTATGGCAACTGATGCTCCAGCGAGATTAAAGAGTCCCGACTCCTCGAACAGCTTGGTATAGTTGATTACGACACTGACGCCGCCCCAGTAAGAACTTTTATCAATGGGAGATAAAAAAATAGGAAAACGTGCGATAATCGCCTGTCCTCCTTGCACAAGATCCACTGGACCTGCAATATAAACGTCTGCGAGATTTCTTGCCCTAAGTACCGTTCGATACTGTTCCGGCCGAGCGCGGAAATCGAGCCCTATGGCTGCTTCATTTCCCTTTAGTGGGTAGACATGGCTAATCACATCGTTAGGTGCAAGCCCAACGTTTCTGACATAACTGGCTTTGGTGAGGAGTTTACCGGCAACGTCGTCCCAACTTGCCATGGCGAATTCGGGGTCAATCGCAACAACAGTCGCAAGGCTATCGGCGAGGTAAGTGTCTCTAAATATCGCCGCTTCAATACGGGAGCGAATGAGTGCGGCCTTACGGTTGATGTCTTCTTGTTCCTCTTTAATTACTTGTTCAATGATATAATTATGCGTGCTGACAACGGCTAGCCCAGCAAGCAGTGCAAAGCCTAATGTAAAGACTAAAAACCATCGATTGAACTGTCGCTGAAAAAGCATCGCACATCCTATAAATAAAAAAAGAAGGGGCTGGTGCATCCCTTCTTTTAGTGTATCCGATATTTTTATTTTCGATTACTTAATACCATATTTTTCAACAATTTTATCGAATGTCCCGTTGGCTTTTATTGCTTCTAGCCCTTTGTTATAGGCATTAATAAATAGATCACCGTCTGGATTCGCTTTACCGGAGGTGACGTGAAGCGGTTTCGATGATAGGGCCTTATTCGTAAACGCAAACGCATTTGCGTCCATACCTTCTTCTTTCATCACGGACAGCGCGACAACCCTGTCTTCAAGGGTGAGGTCGATCCGATTAGCGAGTAATTTCTTCAAATTTGTGACTAAGTTATTCGCCTCTGGTTTATCAAAACTGTCTGAGGCAAGAAACGCATCGCCATACCCATAATCACGGATGATACCAATTGTTTTTCCTTGTAGCCCACTAAGATCGGAAAATTGGAAGCTGTCACCGGCGCGCTTGATAAATGTCAGCTCATTGGTGAGATAAGAATCGCTGTAGTGCAAAAAATCAGTGCGAGCTTCGGTGTACCAAGTGGCCGGTAGCAAATCGATGGTGCCCTTACTTACTGAATCGAGTGCACGGGCCCAAGGCATGATTTTGAACTCAACGTCATAGCCTTGCGTTTTCATCGCTTCGGTTAATAGCTCAACCGAGATACCGGGCATGGAGGCATCGGTTGTCACAAACGGCGGCCAAGGGTCTTGGGCGGCGGTTAATGTGCGCGCCATTACCCCTGGTGCCATCAGAATAAACAGTAAGCCAACTGTAAATATCTTTTTCATTGTCGCTCCTTGTGATGTACCAGATTGTTATGTTTTAAATTTACCCATCTGTCCTTTAATGTTTTCACTCAGCTCCAGCACTTTGTCTGTTCGAGCTGCGTTTTCTTGTGCGCCTTCGGTCACATAATTCGTGGCGTCTGACGCTTCGTTGATCGCTTGACTGACTTCATCAATGGCTTGACGTTGTTCGTCAGTCGCTTGCGAGATTTGTCCACTACGTTCGGAAATATCAGTGATGGTTTCGCGCACTTGGCTGACTGATTCTTGTGATTCAGAGACACGACCCGCAGTGCTCTCTAGGATGCTACCGATACGTTTGATCTCTTTCTCCACGGACTCAGTTGCTTCGCTCAATGATTTGATGTTGGATTGAATCTGCTCGGTCGATTCACTGGTTTTAACCGAGAGACTGCGCACTTCATCGGCAACCACTGCGAATCCGCGACCCTGCTCGCCGGCGCGCGCTGCCTCAATGGCGGCGTTGAGCGCGAGTAGGTTGGTTTGCTCGGAAATATCATTAATCACGTTCACCACATCGGAGATCTTCTCGCCTTCCTCTAATAGCTTATGCATTTCGGCGTTGACGTTTTCCATCTCAGAACGCATGTTAATAATCTCAGACGCAGAGCTTTCGATGGTGTGATACACCTGATTGACCAAATCAGTTGCCCCCTGCGCGTGGGTTGCCGCGTCGTTCGCGGTATCTGCAACGGTCGCAATCGACTGGTTCATCTCAGTCGCTGCTGCTGCAACAGTAGAAAGGCTTTGTTTTTGTTGTTCGAGACGTTCGGCGTTTGTCCGTGCCATCTGTCCGCTTTGTGCTGCGACTTCAGCCAAATTGATTGAAGCCTGCGTCACTTCGTTGACGATTTCACGCAACGAAGCCGTAAAGTGATTGATGTGCTCGGTGATCTTCGCGAATTCTTTATATTTTGGCTCCGGGATCACTTTGGAGAGATCGCCATCGCCACTGGCCAGTTCGCGAACGCGCTCGGTGAGATCGTTAAGTGGTTTTACCACGGTCGCGGTCAGGGCTAAGATCAAAAACACAATCATCACCGCATCAAGCACAAGCAGCTCGATAATATTGCGATACAGGGTATCGGCGAGCGCCGCTTCTAAACGGTCAGTGTTATAAAATACCTGTACCGTACCGACTTTATTGGTCTCTCCGTACTCGGTGAAAGACAGTTCACTCTCTTCTTTAGGCATGGCTTCATAGTAAGCCTGCTGATCGGCGCCAATGTCGACGGGAGGACGCTTTTCTCCATCTTCTGAGAGAGGGCCGAGGCGTAAAAACAGGATGGCTTCGCCTTGGTTATCTAACACCCGAACGCCTTTGATGTCGGGGGCTTTTAACTCGGCGGAGATCGAGAGCTTGGCCGCTTCAAGGTCAAAATCCCAAATTGCTTTGGGCAAGCTCAGCTTCATACGATTGGTGGCGTTGTCCACTGTGGCGACAAGTGCGCTATTGAGTTCCTGCTTGGTGCTTTGGTAATCAATGTAACTTGATATCCCCAACACGACCGAAACAGCAATAACTACTTGCGTTACAAATATTGCTTTCAGACTTTTAAACATAGCGTTCATCTTCCATTTCTTTCCGCGCCCAGTGGTACAGCAGTGCTTTCCCACTTAACTTTGGTGCAGGGCCACCTAGTTACCTAGATGGCTTTGCATAATCTGTTCGATATCAATTTTTTTCAGGCCTTCATTGACGATGTCACGCCATTTTCGTCCCTCTTCATTGTCGGCAAAGGCAATGTAGAGCTTTTTGTCGACAAGAAGCTTTTTGTTCATCTGTAGCTTGTCTTTCACAGCACTCAGTGCAGGGTCATTTTCTTTAAGGTAAGCCAGCACGTTGGCATCGACGACCGCCAGCGGCAGGCGTTCGCGGCCGACTTTCTGCAAATTTTGCGTGTCGTTCGTCACAGCAGACGATTTAAGTGTGCCATTGGCAATCCGTGCATCTAGTTCCGGCGTGTTCACATAGCCACGCACCACGCCAATCGTGTGCGAAGCCAGATCATCCAAAGAGGACCACTCGATCGGTTGATTGGTGTTTTCGACAAAACCGAGGGGGCCGGTTCCTATCGGATCGGAAAAGAGTAATTCGTCAGTTTCGTAGTAATATTCGGGGAAATATCCAGCATATTGGGCATCGTTTTTGACCAAGTATACGGTGCGAGACCAAGGATAAAACTCAACATTGAGCTCATGGCCCATTGCTTCAACTGCTGCCCTAACCACCGCAACTGATGCACCTTGCTCAGGCAGGCTTTTTCCGGAATAGGGTGGCCAATCAAGGGATGGCATGGTGAGTACGTCTGCGCGAACGGTCGCAGAGACCAGAATACAAACCGAGAATGTCATGGTGAACAAATGCTTGAGCATAGTTCCTCCGATTTTTTGAGTGCTTATATCAGCATAGACGACAAAAAAAACGCTGAGAAAAATGATCGATATTTAACGTTTTGGCTTGGTTATTCACGAAATAAAAATGACATTAAGATTATGTATTTCTTGGCTTTATATGGATTTTTTATGAACCAAGAAAGATAGCGCTCGATGCGCAAATAACTAAGCACATCAAGGGTTGTCTATAAAGTTAGCGCTTTTTAGATAAATGGTGGACAAAAAAGCGCCGCTTTGGAAAGCGGCGCTGAGGACGGCGAGCGATTAGTTGCGAACCAAGCTTACACCCGAGTAGTTTGAGTAGCCGCGCACCATGACATGGTAGGTTTCACCAGCTTGTGCGTTGACAGTGCATGATTCTTCATTGCCATATTCAAAAGGACGGCAGTCCCAATCGCTTGTGGTGGGGGCGCTACCGGCTTTTACATATAAGTCGGCATCGCCTGTTCCACCACTCATGGTGACGTTTACCGAACGGTTGCTGTCAACAGTAAAAGTGAATAGCTCAGAAGAACCACGGCTACCACTCAAACCGGTTTTTGGCTCGTTAGGGCGTAACACCGAGTCTGTGTTGTCATCAGAGCAAGCAGAGGTGTTAACACCGACGGTATTAAAGGCTGCAACCACATCGGATTCGTTGTAGTTGAGATCTTTTGCGGCCTTAACGACACCACAACCACCTTCATCAAATGTACTATTGGCTGTCCAGTACAGTTGGTTGGCAACGGTGAAGACTTCAAAACCTTTGCGGACATCCCAATTTGGCTTGTTAGCAAGGAGGTAGAAGGCACGATTAAAGACACCGCTTGAGTAGTGCACGTTCATGCCTGAGTAGTATTGATCGACATGATCAATCGATTTGCCATCGCGAGAAGGCTGTTCAAAGTAACGTAAACCGCCCGACCCTTTGAAGATATCCGCACCGACAATCCAGTCTACGTCGCCATGCATGTAGAACTCAGCCGCTTCACCGGCGATATCAGAGAATGCTTCGTTAATACCACCTGACATGTTGCGGTATACCAATCCAGAGTTTTGCTCCGTGAAACCGTGGCTGACTTCGTGGGCGCTAACGTTGATATCGACCAATGGATAAAACGTTGATTTACCATCACCGAACGTCATTGAGCTGCCATTCCAGAAGGCATTTTCATAATCCTTGCTGTAATGGACTCGCATCGTCAACTGGAAGGTCAATGGTGCCGTGTTCATCCAATCTTTGTACATATTGAAAACGACATGACCAAAGTAATGCGCGTCATTCAGCGGGGAGTATGCGCCGTTAGTGTATTTTGTATCGTTGTAGTTGGTGCCATCTGGACATGGGTATGTAAACGCGTTGGTGCCTGATGTGCCGTGGTTCAGGTTAACCGTTTTGACGTTGTCGGTTTCCATGGTACACACATCGCCCACTTTATCGACGGGGAAGTCATCATAATCAGTGCCATACAGATATTGGCCCGTCTTTTCATTACCCCCTGGACCGGTACCACCGGCGGTTGCATGATTGATCCCATCCCACTGGCTGATGATTTCACCGGTTTCCGCATCAACCATATAGAAAGGACGCTTAGGCTCTTCGGCGGCGACGAAGAAATCCACAATATACACGAGCTGTGCTTTTTGATTTTCATCGAGTTGAACGACCAGTTTGGTGTTCTCATTTTCAAAGGGAGCGGCAGTGAGAGTGGTCTGGCTCTGTGTGAAGTGTGCTTTCGCAGCCCCTAAGGCATCTTGGCTATTCAATGCAGGCGCGACTGTCATGATGTCTTCAGTAAGGCCTTGTGCCATAGTGCCGTAAACATTGCTGCGTTTTCCGGCTTTTTCAGTGGCAACCACATTGGTATCCAGTACAGGAACGCCTTGGTAGGTTTGCTGATAGCGTACTTTGACTTTTCCGTTAGGCAGCGTGACGCGTTTTACTTCTTTAAAACCTAGCGGGTTGGCTGACGAGCCCATTGGGGCGTATACACCGATTGGTTGGTCGAGTACCTGACTCAGAACGGTGTCATCGGTCACATTAATTAGCTCTGCGCTAAGTGCGGGTGTGCTTGCAAAAAAACCTGTGGTGACTAACCAAGTCAACTTGGATAATTTCATTTTTATTGCCCTATTTTTTTGTTGAAAGATTCCTTTCTCCCCAACGGCTTAATAGGAAGACGAGCGTGCTGCTCGCCCATCAAACGTGGCTTATAGATAACAATATTTACAAGGCCTTTTATTTTTTACATGTATAGATTTTGTTACAAAAGGATGGGTTTTTATGATGTTTATGAGAGAGAGATCTCGTTTTATATTTCTGATTTTAATCGATATTATTATCTATTAATAATTAAGTGACAAAAAAAGCGTACAGAATAAATGACTGTTTTGTTTTGAGAGGTTATCCGCAAGTTTTATGAATGTTATTGTTATGTAAAATAAAGATAAAGGCCACAAATTAAGTGACCTTTATGTCAGTATTAAAAGCGGAACGAACACAGCGATTCATGCCGTTACGGGTTGGTAATACGACGCCATAGACACACTTTATTCCCGGTTTGCGTTTGAGTAAGCCACGTATAACGACAGTCGTTATCGTAGCTATAGCGGCCCGTTTGTATACGATAACTGCCTAATACCGCATCCTGCATGGAGACGAAACGACCATTTTTGAGTAACGAGAAATGTAAGTGAGGTCCGGTCGAGGAGCCTCCTTGGCACAACGCCACAGAGCGCTGGCTGGCGTAGGTGCCGAGTTTTGTGTTTTTGCCCACCCACTGATTGTTGCGTACTTGAATGCCGTCCATGTGATAGTAATTGGTTGCCCAACCATTATCGTTAGTGACCCGCACTTGGCAGCGCGAAAGTACGGTGACATAACCATCGTGGGCGGCAGTCACACTGTAAGTTTTGCCTCCCCATTGCGGCCAATCATAAGAGACATCAATAGAAGAAAGCGGAAAACCGGATCCTGAATGGGCGTGTGGGCCATTTGGGATCCAGGCGTAGCCTTGTCGCCACGGCCATTGCATAAACCCTGCAGGTGGTGCAACTAAGCTGCGTGATGAGAGGGTGTATTGACCAAGTGGCTTTTGATCACCAAACCACGCTTGGTAGCGTGTTTGCCATGTCTGCCAGTCACTCGGAGAATGGAGAGTGCTGGCAAGAGTCTGTGTGGCATGTCCCAGCGTGGCATTAGAAGTCTGCGTGTTGGGCTGATAAAGCAAAGCGGACAACGTGGAGGCAGTTTGCTCGATGGCCTGTAGCAACTTCAGTTCGCTGATCCGATCGAGGGCGATATCCTGCTCTAACTCCGGCGCATTAGTGATGAGGGTGGTGATCAATATACGTGGATCAATCCCTGACGCTCCGCTCCAATGCATAATCGCCTCGCTCACCGGTTGCCAGTGTGGCAATTGCTCGGCGAGAAAATCATCAATGTTAAATGGGTGTCGGCGCGGTTGAAAGAGCAAATCGGTTTCGGTGACAAGCTGGTCCGGCACCCCGACGTCCTCTAAGATAGCAGCCGAACGCATGGGTGTATGGTTTGCGATCAAAGTATGTGCGTGCGCAGCGCTAGTGCTCACCATCAAGCAGGCGAGTACGAGACGAGATAAACGAAACATGACTAGCTCTCCTTTCATTTAATGAACGGTAATATTGGCATTATCTGTATATTTATCTGGTCATTTGATCGTTGTTGCGAGTGTATAGAAAGCTTGGGTGTAATTGTTTGCACGTAGCACATGAAGGCTGTGATGCAGGCCGATAAATAGCCTGCATCACAGCAAGATAATTAAGGTGTCCGTCTGTGGTTGGATGGAGGGTTTTTAGCCATCGGTGCGGTGTTTTGTGGCCAAAACAAACAAGCAGGATGTTGCTTAACTTGGTTAAATACAGCGGTGCGTACGGACTTGATGTCGAGCTCACAACTGCGCGAGCGAAGCGCCACAAATAAGGCCAATCCGAAGCTCACCCACAGGTTGATAAACCCAATCATCAGCACAAAGAACAGGCTAGAAAGAAAAGCCAACACACCGTGAAAATCGCTCACATGCGCGTAACCAATATTGGCGGAAGAGAAGGCGACATGGCGAATATCCAAGGGAACATCGATTAAGTAACCCACATAACTGGTCATGCCGAGCAAAAAGCCAAAGATCAGGTTGCCGCCCAAAGCGCCGTAATTATCGTGAATATAAAAGGCGACCTTCTCACGGCGTGACTCAGGCACAATGCGCATGAGTGGATGGGCGACAAGGCGATCTTTCAGTTCAATGTAGTCGGCGCGATTATCGAGAATGCCCGTAATGATCCCAGATAGAAACAGCCACACACCAGCAATCGCGGCGTAAAGCCATGCCATACCACTGAAAGGCATAATAGACTGTTTTTGATAGTCAATTTGCTCGGGTGACAACAACGCATCGCTGAAAAAGTGCATAAATGCCCAACTGACCAGCACACTACAGCTAATGGCTGCGACAATATTGCCCCACACGGCGAACCACTGGGAGCGATTAACGTCGATCAACAAGCGGGCGAGCTTTTTACTTCGGGTTCGCCCTTGCTTATTCTTCTCAACATGGGCAGCAAAATTCGCCGCTGTCATGGCTGGTTGCTTGGTCGCAATCGTAAAATGCAGCACATGCACCAGCATAAAACCGACACCGTAATTTAAACTAACCAGAAAGGCGCTTTTAAACGGCGACAATTGCAGCGTATCAATGTAGATCTTTACCCACGCAAGCAGGGCTATAATCACGCCCGCGCCGCACGCCCCTTTCAGGATATTGAGATAATCCTTTTTCGTTTTGGCAATATAGTGCTCACCATGATTACTTTTGTTTTGCGTCACGCTTTGCGAGAAGGTGCGTGTGCTTTTGCGGTAGATGGCACGCACGCTGTTGCGCTCCGTGACTGAGGTGAGCAATTGTTGCCACAAATTCAGGACACAGCGCGCTTTTTGATGGGGGTGACGAAAATCAAGGATTTGAAATAAGAGCACCATGCGGTTGAGGGTTTGATCTAAACGCTCAAGCATGTGTGACGCGTGTGTTGAGAAGCCAAACTGGCTGATCCCTCGGGTGCGGATCCGTTTTACTTGAAGCTGGCACTGTTCAATCATTACCCAGAAGTGCGCGGTATCCACCGAATCAATCTTGCCTTCTTTGATGGTCGCCACCAATTGACTGGTTTCTCGCTGCAGGGCAATAAACGGCGAGTCCACTTCGTTCAAACGGCGATCGATCCGCAGTAGCTCAGGATCGAGCTCTTCCGCCGCAATCCAAATCGCTAACATTTCTAGCGAATAACAAAGCTCACTTTTAATGTATTCGCCGGTGGTGCGAATGGCTTCAGGCGATGCGCTTTTCACCAGCAAGCGGTAGAGCTTAAACCAGCATTTAGACGAGATAGCATTCACCCAAGCTTTATCTTCGCCTCCAACGAAATAGCTTAATAAATCGTTGATATCGTTGCAGCGTTTGGGTGGTGGATTGATCTTGTTGTAAAGACGGCGAAAGATTTCCGTTACCAACCCATTTTTAGAAAATATGCCCAATTGGACAAAAGCCGGAGACAGCTTAATGGTTTTGGCTTCATTGCAAATACTGTTTGCAAACAACGATGCCTGAGAGGGGGAGTTGGCAAGGGCAAGGACAAGCTGCTCAAGGCGCAATTCTGCGAGTTCGGGCTCACCTTCACGAAGATAAGTAAAAAACACATTAAGACGCTCTGTGTCTGTTTCACACAGAGAAAAACCGTCTATCACTTTAAAAGCCGGTGTTATTGCAGGCATAGATTTTCTTATCAGTCGATAATAAACGCGCGCGTAGTCTACAAGAGCGAGAAGCAGGGGGAAGCAAAAGCGCTCATTGGTAGTATGGCACAATCCAATCACGTCCTTTATTTTTAGCCATCGCGACATAATGCTGTCTACTTATTGATACCTTAGACACAATGTGTGCCTATGCTCATCACATTATTAGTCATGCGAGTCAAAAAAAGGAGACACGGATGAATAAGTATGGTGCAGAGTTTTTTGGCACATTTTGGTTAGTTTTGGGTGGGTGTGGTAGTGCAGTATTAGCAGCAGCCTTTCCAGAGTTGGGGATTGGATTACTCGGCGTATCGCTTGCCTTTGGTCTTACCGTCTTAACGATGGCGTTTGCCATTGGACATATTTCCGGCTGTCACCTGAATCCAGCGGTGTCCATCGGCCTATGGGCGGGAGGGCGTTTTCCCGCCAATCAACTGCTCCCTTACATTATTGCCCAAGTTTTAGGGGGGTTAGCGGCGGGTGGCGTGTTGTACCTGATTGCCAGTGGACAAGCCGGATTTGATGTCTCGAATGGATTCGCCGCGAATGGTTATGGTGCGCATTCACCGGGCCAGTATCGCTTAACCTCGGCGCTGATCTCGGAAGTGGTGATGACCATGATGTTTTTGGTGGTGATCCTCGGTGCCACCGACCAACGCGCCCCTCAAGGTTTTGCACCGATTGCCATTGGGCTGTGTTTGACGTTGATCCACCTTATTAGTATTCCCGTGACTAACACCTCGGTGAACCCGGCCCGTAGTACAGGGGTAGCGCTTTACGTGGGTGATTGGGCCACTGCACAATTGTGGTTATTCTGGGTTGCCCCCATCGCTGGCGCGATATTGGGCGCTTTCGTATACCGCTTTATCGGTAACGAAAAAGAATCATGAGTTTGGTCCGACGCTCGACGGCGGGCCAAACGAGGCCTTACGACTGAAAAGATGTCGCCGGCGAACCGGCGACATCTTATTCCTTTATGTGACAAGCATTTATTGGGACTCTCGCACACTGGCAGGACGAGGTGGCCAGGCTTGCTTAGGCGGTGCAAAGGATGGCTGGCCTAATACCGGCGAAGAGAGCACGTAGATCCCATGATTAGTGAATAGCCAAAATAAGTTACGGTCATATTCCACATAGACACTGTGTGACAAATTCCCCATCGCATAACTGGCAACGTCATCTTCCTTGAACGGGGGCACGAAGTAAGCCGCAATCGCAGGTTGTTGTGGGTCTCGAACATCGAACACCTGCAGGCCAGCGTTATAAAAATTATAGGGAAGAATACCTTGGCGACCGATACCGGGCTGGGTGTAAGCACCGGTACGTTTTGGCCCGAAGCTGCCGCGACGTTGACAAAAATCCGTAAAAGCAGCCTCTTTTGGCGGAACTGGGCGTGGTAAAACGCCGACTTTTTTCGGTTGAGCGGGATCCGACACATCAATAATATGCACGTCTTTATAGGGTTCAAAACACTCCTCATTAAGCGGATAACCGCTAAAGTAGACGAGGCCTGTTTGTTCGACTTGTGATACATCGATATAGTCGCCCTCCGTCCCCGCGACACTAGGCTCAAACTCGAGGTGACTGACCACTTGCATCTGCGCTGGATTGGAAATATCCACCACATAGAAACCGAGCCCACCCATCGCGGCATAGCCATACCTCCCACCTTCTTCGACCGGTGTAGGAATGAACAGCGACATACGTGCGCCCATCCAAGAGGTACGATTTCCTGCCCGTGGGTTGTCGAGATATGCTTTTTGATGTGCGGGATCGCTAAGAATTTGTCCCGGCACTGCCAATTGATCCATAAATACTGGATTGGCCGGATCAGACATATCCCACGATTGATAACCCGCAGAATATAAATCATTGCCATATTCGGTTAATACATAACTGGCATCGGGGGCGGCCGCAACAATCATGGTCTTCCCCCCAAACCAAGTGGGAATATCGCGAACGCCCGACCCTTGTTGTTCACCTACCTTAGCGTCTGGGTGGTTAATATCGGTGCTTCGCTCTGCGATTAATGTCCATTGGTCAGGAAGTGGGCCATGCATGTCATACACCTTAAATCCTTTTAAATGCTTGGCATGACGGATTTGTGCGACTTTTTCCGGCTGGGTAAATTTATCTTTCAACAGCCCGAAGCGACGGATCTCAAAGGCCTGCACCATCACATAATTCTGCCGAGCCTCGCTCCACTGTATGCTGGCCGCGCCAAACATATCACCAGTGGGATAGGGGTTCACTTCTTCCCCTTGAGGCCCATTTGGCCCCCATTGCTTACCGCGGGTATACAACAACTTCAGATCTTTTGGGTTTGTAATATCAAAGATCTTTAGATCGCGTCGCACATACTGATACAGATACCGCCTGCCATCAAAATCGACAATATTTTGCCACGTGTGGAAGGGCTCAACCGTGATGGGGTAATAGGCCTCGACAGTCATATTTTTGCTATACGTTTTGTCATCCCAATAATCGAGTAAACCGTCAAAAGGCTTGGGTGAGTAGGTATGGTAGGTCCGCTGAGGATGAATAAACTGACCCGTTTTGGGGTCCATGCCATAGCTAGTAGGATCCGGATCGCCGGGCTTGTGGTTTCCTGTTAACGCGACAACCTTTTTAAGCCAAGGATCATGAATGGTATCTTGAGTGCCTTCAGCGCTTGTTGCCGATAGCGCGAAGGTGGTGGATAAAAGTGTGAAAAGGGATCGCCATCCCTGCTTGTATATGGCGTGATGTCGCATTACAACGTCTCCGTGTTGTGTGGGTAAATAGACCAATACCCGCCATATATTAAATTGGTTTCATAAAATTACTGCGATAACCCCCTGATCCTATTATTTTTGTAGGCAAAGCCATTTCAGCCACGCCCCCATACAAAACCTGCCATCGCTAACATTTTGGACAATTAAGCACGAAAAAATCAGCATGGCTTTGATAATCTAGCCTGACAATGCTGACGGAAAAGGTGTGTTAGGTACCGAAAACTGATCGGCGGTAGCGTGGGAAATACTAGATGGATAACCAGCTTATCGGTGGAAGCACGCCAATTGAGTGCACGCTTTGTCGGCGCTCATTCATACTATCCCAGAATACGAAAACAGAAAGTAAGCATAATCAATAAATTAGGCGAGTAGGCGCGGAGATAGTGTGAACGCGTAACCAGAGATAGGCGGCATGCACACTTTCTCACAAAATAGACAAAACCCACAAGCGATAAATGCTGTTTATAACAGTGATTTAGGTAATAAAAGCTGCGTATAACGATTTTGAGAAATCGAGCATGTGTGCTAATACAATGTTATAGCACCTCCCACTAATAATGCAGTACACTTAGGAAAATTTTTTAGTATGACTCTTTCTGACTTAGGTGATTTAGGTTCCTTTCTTTCCGGCGTTGGAACAATTTTCGGTGTGATTGTCGCTATTTATGGTATTAAAGTTTGGTCAAAACAATTAAAAAATGGGAAGCAATTAGCGTATATTTGGGAAGCTAAAGCGTTACTCAGTAAATTCGATAATGAATTTTATTTTTGGCATGCATTTTACAAAAGTCATAATCAAGACATTAGACGACAAGGTGATAAAGCTTATTCAGACCTTAAATTGTCATTAAATAAGCTAAGTGATATATCATTTTATCTCGACGTTCTTTCTGGTGAATCAGAAGAAAAATGGGTTAGAAATGTTAGAGGTCTAAAGATAATGCTTGATGAACATAAGCATTATCTTGAAACTACTGAATTTAATCATCATGATACTAAACAGATAGCTGATCAATCTTTGCAAATAATAAATATTTTTAAATCTAAAGACGTTTATATTGAGAATTTGAAGTGTGAATTAAATAAACTTGAAGGTCTATTTGAATAAATCGCTATAACAAGGAAATGCAGACGACGCAAAAAGTGCGCGTCTGATTTAGACGCTAGGCGACATGAGATAAACGATAGAGTATTGATAGTATCTTGGCGTGAATCTAGCTCCAGTTAATAGAAAGGAGTGGATTAATGAATGGTAAAGCATTTGATAATTGGCAAAAATCGCGAAAGAAAGGGTGTTTAAATTGGCTTTTCAGAACGACTTTCGTCACAGCCATTTTGTACATGATTTTTAATGTTATTTTCCTTTATCCATCTTCTGATGCGGCAAGCATTATGATTTTCTTATCGGAAAATGCTCTTAATTACTCAATTTACACGATCGGGATGTTTTTCGCATTTTGGGTTATTTGGCTATACAATGAATCTTCGTATAAGAAAGAAGTTAAACGTAGAAATGTCGCCTAACACCTATGAGCCCTTCTCCGGTCAATAGGCAATAGCATTTTTTTGGCTGCGCAGCAGCCAATGATCTCGAACAACAAAATGGTATACTTCGTTCTGTTATTTCCGCCATTAAGTCATTGCGGATTCAACTGCAATTTAGCTTAGCGTTAGTTCCCCAGAGCGAGCAATCAATCCGTAGGGAATTTTTGTTTCTGGTGCAGTACACGCATGACTTGGATGATATCGCCCTCGACCGAGTAAGAGACAATCATCGAAATCTCAGGAATAATGAGTAATCGTCCGCGGATGCCATCTCGTTGTACGCCCATTGAAGGTTGTTCAAGCAAGTTTTCTACTTTTGCTTCAATGAGGCTGTCAGTTTTTTCTGCCACCTCAGGGTTGAAGTCATAGAGAAACTCAAAGATCTTTTCACGATCGTTAAGTGACGCTTCTTCCCATAAAATCATTACTTGCCTCGATTACGGATTCTGGCTTTACGCTCTTCCATTCGAGATTGAGCAGCTTGGTGCTCAACGAAAACGGATTTTCCTGAGTCAAACTTCTCAAACGCTAGGTTTACTTGTTCTGTTAACCACGCATCGTGAGATAATGTTTTTCTCTGTTGTTCAGCAAGTTGCTCAGTAAGTTCACGGCAAGCATCACTCAGTGTGCGCCCTTGGCTCTCAGCCATTTGTTGTGCTAGGCGTTTTGTTTCTTCATCAACACGAAATTGAATTCTAGTGTCCATTATGTGTTCCTTTGCTGTTGTGTGTACAAATGTTAGCACTCGGACTTGAGATGGGCAACTAACACATATAGAAGGTCTGTTACTGCGACTCACCGCTGCCTTGCAATCCTGTGACGGGGCCATTAGACATTACTTCCCGTTCCCACTCAGGAGCGTGAGAACGAGTTATGGAAAATGATTTCTACGTGGTCATCCTTCGCGTGAAGAGAAAAGTGGTGCTTGGCGAGATCAACGCCACAAAAGAATTGAGTAGACATGGTTACCTCCGGTATTAAAGGCCGCACCTAAGTGTGGCAGATCGTCAAGAGGGGGAATCCATGTCATTCGTTAGGCGACATGAGATAAACGATAGAGTATTGATAGTATCTTGGCGTGAATCTAGCTTCAGTTAATAGAAAGGAGTGGATTAATGAATGGTAAAGCATTTGATAATTGGAAAAAATCGCGAAAGAAAGGGTGTTTAAATTGGCTTTTCAGAACGACTTTCGTCACAGCCATTTTGTACATGATTTTTAATGTTATTTTCCTTTATCCATCTTCTGATGCGGCAAGCATTACGATTTTCTTATCGGATAATGCTCTTAATTACTCAATTTACACGATCGGGATGTTTTTCGCATTTTGGGTTATTTGGCTATACAATGAATCTTCGTATAAGAAAGAAGTTAAACGTAGAAATGTCGCCTAACACCTATGAGCCCTTCTCCGGTCAATAGGCAATAGCATTTTTTGGCTGCGCGAGCAGCCAATGTTCTCAAACAACAAAGGTTCTGTTATTTCCGCCATTAAGTCATTGATTATGGCAAACACATATAGAAGGTCTGTTACTGCGACTCACCGCTGCTTGCCGTGACAGGGCCATTAGACATTACTTCCCGTTCCAACTCAGGAGCGAGTTAAATCACACTGTCTCGGCTTATCAAATCCCAAACAACCATTCTATTGCGAACATCAATATGGCGGTTTATTTCAGTCTTGCGGCGGTGAATCGATAGGACGATATATTCACACTAAAAATAGTGGAGATCACATAGCGATTTTTCTCGTCACATGCAGAAGACTATGTTATGAAAAACGTGTTACCAAGAGCTAGGTTTTTTCGATGCTGGGGTCAGCGTCCTGCTGCTAACCTTATACTCGTTAGGGTGGTATGGATGCGTCACGGATAGATATGAAACTGGTGGCGGTAAATATAGAAAAATGATGACCTAATGGTACTAGGCGGCATGACTCTCCAATGATATTGGAGCGTAGTGCCAAACCCTCTACGTTTAACGTTGTTTAAAAATAGGAGGGTTACTCATTAACATAACTACTGCATGTTACGCACCCGTTTCCCTCATTATGAAACGATGCGCATATTCAGAGAACGCGAGTGGATTGCGATATGAACTTATCCGATGTTTTTGACTCCTCTAAACCTCACCGATGTCCCGTCATGCATCCTGACCCATTAACGTGTCCTTGTGCGAGTTGTGAAATGGCAAGGCAATCCGCTGCGTCAAAGGCTGCATTAGATCGCGCCACTACAAGAAATTTTGCGCCAACAGGCGCATCAATGCCGGTCAATAAAGCGAGTAGCGAACCCGCCGCGCCAAAAGAAACTTCAAGAGAAAAAGTTGAAAGACAGCGTAGAGAACGATTTCAGGAGCAGGAAGAAAACTGGCAAAAAACCCAAGCCAATGAACCTCGATACGCTGCGCACAGAAATAAGATAGCCGCTGACCGTAAAGCGAAAGAACAAAATAACCGTATTTATGTCGGTGAAGAGCGGGAGTTTCCTGGTGCAATTTTGTCACCGATGCCAGCATCCAGAATGGGAATGAACGATGCGGTAGGAAAACGTGCTTTACCCTCGGATCTACTTGGGGCCAGTTTCGCGAATCAGCCTGTTAGCGCTGAAGTTGTCGCCCTACAGGTCTCATCACTTAGCGCGGTGACTCAAAAGGAAGTAAGAGAGAGTGGTGAACTTGTTTTTACTGGTATGCAGTATCAATACGCACATGGAACAGTCGGTACGATTCAAGTCATCGATACATTCGCAGGTGAACAGCCCGATAAAAATACATCACAGATGGCCTACTGGGTAGCGCAAGGTAAGTACCTCGATATACCCAAGCATCCCGATCCTCATCGAGACCATTTGTATGTTTTCACGCCAAATTTTAGCGGGTGTTCTTTTGTGGTTGATGACTGGGATGATGACCGCATTAGAGTCTACCATGTGGAAGGTGGTAAAGAAGATAAGCAATACAATGATGTGCAAGAACACGGTAATAACTTAATCAAGTACATGAGTTTTCGTGACTACGGCTTTTACCAGCAAGGCGACACCATGATTAAAAATATTACCGGCTTTGCCTTCATGCGCTACAACACTGACACTCGAAATTGGGAAATTCATTATCAAAAACAAGAGCATGCTCCGTCTATCAGTCAACCGATGACATCAGCGAAATCACTTTTCTCATCCGAAAAGCACACGGCGAAGGTCATGGCGTCGAAGGAGTCTCGTGTCGTTGAAACGGGCACTATTGTTATCAAACGCTAAATCAGCGCAACAGAGCAACGTTTAGATAGACGCGATTAACTAAACAGAGCACGGAAAGGCCTTGAGCCTCATAGTTTTTAATAGGAGTCTCGCCAAGCAGTACTTGGCGGGACTAAAGCCATCAAAGAATTGGGTCGACATGGCTACCTTCGGTATTAAAGGCGGCCTATAGGAGTGGCTGGTCTTCAAGAGGAGTAATCCATGTTATTCGTTATGCCAACTAGAAAGGGATAGAAATGAGTTCGGAAGTTATTGTCTATATCGCAGCGAGTCTCGACGGATATATTGCGCGTTCGGACGGTTCAATCGATTGGCTTGACATTGCAGGCCCTGACGAAGCAGAAAAGAGCATGGCTGATTTCGTAAAGTTACTCGAGAGTGTCGACTGTCTAGTGATGGGCCGGAAGACGTTCAACGCGGTAAAGCGATTTAATCCTTGGCCATATGGAGAGCTGCCGATCGTTGTGCTCAGCGATACTCTCACCGAGGTTCCACAGATTGAGGGTGCTAATATTCGGGTTTGTTCGGCTCAACCCGCGGAACTGCTTCGAGACCTAGAAAGCAAGGGCTTCGCTCGAATCTATGTTGACGGGGGCGTGACAATTCACGGGTTCTTGCGTGAAGGTCTGGTCGACCGCATAACCGTCGCGACCGTGCCGGTTGTTCTCGGTTCTGGAAAACGACTCTTCCCTGAAAAGGGGCCCGAATTCAGGCTCAAGTTAGAGAGCAGTGCGGTTCTTGAGTCCGGAATAGTGAAGTCCACGTATCGATGCTTGTCAAATGCTTAACAAGTGCAGGTAAGGGTCGATCATGACGTGTTGCCTACCGATTAGTAAAGTAATATAAATCTGAACAATATTGGTTATTCCGCTATATGGCGTTCCAACTCTAAACGATCAGTTGGTAAGAGGTATCAAGTGAGCACTAAATTTTGTGAGAAATGTGGACAAGAAACTGAGCATAAAGAAATCATAAAGCAAAAGCCTTCTAAATATGGGAAAAGTAAAAAAGAACAGTTTAAGGCTTTTCTCGACGGTTTCTTTGGTGGTGTTGCCAGTCCTGTTGGTGCATCGTTGGACTTAATCGATCGATATGAAGTTTGTACAAGGTGCGGGCATAAAACCTTAAAAAATCAGGGTGACGAATTTCAATAGTAACATTTAGGTTTAAATCTATTTGGACAATTAAATTTCATTAAGAAATCATGCGGTTTGACCTTTTATAATGCTCGCTTAATTTTTTAAGGAGGTATAGTGCAAAAAATTTTTGAAAGTGACAGGTTAATATTGAGGCCGTTTTCTCTCAATGATGCGGAACGTGTCGCCGAACTGGTTGGGGAAAAGAAAGTATCGGAAATGACCGCAAATATCCCCCATCCATATAGTATTTCTGATGCCGAAAGTTGGATACGAACCCACGAATCGTTGTTTTTAAGTGGTCAAGGTGTGGTTTATGCCATCACGTTAAAAACCACCTTGGAACTCATTGGGGCGGTGAGCTTTCCAAAATTGGAGGAGGGTACTGGCCGGCTTGGTTATTGGTTGGGTATACCTTACTGGGGAAAAGGTTATGCCACAGAAGCATCACGTTGTTTAATAGAATCTGCTAAAAAACACTATGGATTGAAGCGCTTAAAAGTGACACATCTAGTTGGAAATTCGCGCTCAAGGTCTGTGATTAAAAAATTGGGTATCACATACATAGGTAGGGAGTCGTATCGTATACAAGGACAGGAAAGAGAAGTTTGTGTATATGCTTCTGAAGTGTGATTAATAACTATGGAGTGTATATTGTTTCTACCTATTTCTAAGTGTTGGGTGGATTATAATTATATCATTTATATGAATAAGGATGTTTATGGCAAAGCCAAATAGTGAAGAAGTCTCTCGATTTAACCGAGACTTCGCAATTGAAAGCAACAATGAATTTTGGTCGTTATCGGAGTCAGACCTGAGCCAAGAAGAGAAGAAAAAGCTTTTGACGGTTGCATTTTCCTCTCTGTATCATTGGTCAGAAGTAGGAACCCAAGAGAATATTGAACTTGCCAATTTAGCAATAGCAAGAGCACTTTGTATCAATGATTCTCCTCTGTGTATTCAATTTGCGAAAACGGCATTTTCCTACTTTGACGGACAAGGCGCGAGTTGGATTCAAGCATTCACGAATGCGGTATTAAGTCATTCACTATTGATCACAGGAGAACGAGCCCAAGCTATAGAGTTTTATGAAAAATCACTTAGTTATCAGTTAAAACTCTCTGAAGGTGACAACAAGGTTTTCGACGCTACCTTTAAAACCATCCCGGACCCAAGGGCGTAATAGCAATGACGACAAATATTTTAAGATGGATTACATCGAGAGGTATTTGTCGTTTTCCTTTTTTGGTGGCCAAGAATTAAATGGGTAACCGTGCATGAAAAGAGTTGTCATAATAGGTAACTCAGGGGCTGGGAAGAGTTGGCTATCAGCTCGGCTGTCAGCCAAGATTGGTGCTAGAGACGTTAACCTAGACACTTTTTATTGGGAGCCAGGTGGATATAGCAAGAAACGGCCAACAAAAGTTATTGATGACGATTTAAAACAATTATCATCAGAGGATGCTTGGGTTGTCGAAGGTGTTTTTGGTGCGCTCGTTGAAGAGTTACTTGAGTTTGCTGATACATTGATTTTTATTGATATAGACTGGACCAAATGCGAAGAATCGTTACGTTTAAGAGGTCAAAATGTTAGCGAAGAAACGCATGCTGAGTTAGCGAAAAACAACTTTCAAGCGTTAATCCAATGGGCCTCCGAGTATTATTTTAGACAATCAAAGAGCTCACATAGCTATCATCGCCAACTTTTCGAAAAATTTGATGGTGTAAAATTTCATTTTACGCAAAGGGAAGATGTCACGTCTTTCCTTGATACTTTTTAAGGCATAGGGAACTTTAGTCAATAATCAGGCCATGTCATGGATAAACATATTGTCGCGTTAGGCGGTGGTGGTTGGATGATGGGAGAACAGCAAAGCGAATTAGATCAATATGCACTCAGGTTGACTGGGAAAAGCGATCCGAAAGTTTGCTATATTCCCACTGGCGATTGTTCAATTTATCGAGAAAATTGAAGGTGGGATTACTAATGTTGAGGTACGTGCTTTCCGCGAAGCGACACTAGGGGCGGGAGCGCGACACGTTTTCTTTGCTGAATCGAGCACGCCAATCAGTAAATCTCAGCTATTGAATTTCAACTTTAAGCAGATAGAGCAACCATGAGTCCCATTCGTGATTGCAAAGAGGCGTGACCACAGCTGCTTGGTATGGTGAAAGAAGTGAGTGATGACGTGTGCTTGATCGAAAAGGCAAATGAGTGTGACATGCATGAACTCGTACGGTTGCAAATACGCGCATTTGAGTCTGACCGCGCGCTTTGTGGGTCGGGACCGCCTGGTTATGATAGCTATGATCATCAACGATACGCCGCAAGCTGTTACCAATATTATGTGATTAAGCAAAACAGTCAGCGGGTGGGCGGGTTTTACTTTTTATACCAATCCGGCATCCTCCAGTTGATAAGGCTGTTTATCGCCCCAGATTATCAAGGGCGAGGGATGGGTCAGATGGTACTCGAATTTCTTAAGGCACACGTACTGCCGGGAGAAGTGATCGAACTAGAAACTCCCACGTTCAGTGTCGGCGCGCAGCGGTTTTACGAGAAACAGGGTTTTCAAAGAATCAAACGGATTCAGTATGGGGCGAGTGACGCGTATTTGTATCGATTGATGGTGACCTAACAGCTTATGACTATTCAGCAGTCCTAAGTGATATGTCATGACAATGTATTTTTTTATAGGCAAATCTTGCTTGTTGTTGTTCTTGGGTCTTAACTTGAGATGACCAGTACTTAGCGGTTGGCGTATAGGGCGTTAGGGATACGCCTATAAGTGCTTTGATCGTGTCAATTGCCAGAATGCTAGGCATTTCGATGAAGATTAAAGATTTATAGGAGATAAACATGTCAAGTCCAGCCAATGTAACTATTAAGAACTTTACCCAACAGTCGATCACCACCCAAGTGACGCGTGACTCTTGGGTAGAAGAAGATGGCGCTTCCATCAATAACCAAGTAATACCTGAGGGGCACGAGCGAACCTTTAAAGTCATTGCAAAAACCGGGCACCATGGCGAACTCGATATTGACCTTATCGGTGGTAACTCAGGTCAAAGTCTCGGTGTTTTCTACATCAAGAGCATTAAAGATCCACAAGAAGGCGAGAAAAGCCTTGCTGTTGAACCAGCGAAGGAAACGGTTGTAATGTCGGCAATGGGATACCGACATACGCCGGGAGATGAAGATTTACGCCGTATCGATCTGGTTATCATCGAGCGCTAATCGAGGTTGTTACGAAATGGCGGCTTTTACGTTACGTAGAAGCCGCCATTTTTATTGTGTGAACTAAAACTCATTTCCCCGTGACCTATAAGCCAACATGATTGGAATCATATTAATATATCGACTTGGTTAATAATTGAATAAATGGATTTATTATCAATAGCTTAAACATGGAAATTCTCCCAGAAATCGAAGTGTCGAACGCGCAGCATGAGGCTATTCAAGCCCTTAGAAACAAGGCATTTCCTGACCATCAAGTTGCCCGTTCTTACTATAAGCAGCTTCTCCACATGCGGGCATTACAATACCAAGATAATCAACTGATTGGTTATATGGGGTTGGATTATAGGGCAGTGAATGTCGGTGGCGACGTATATAAAGTATTAGGCGTGAGTGATTTTTGCATCGACAGCGCTTGGCAAAGAAAAGGGATTGGCTCGGGTATGCTGGCGCAACTGGCTGACTATGCCAGAGATAAGGACGTTGATTTCATTATTCTTATCTCTGAGGTGCACGATTTTTATGTGGCTAATGGCTTTCAGCTTGTCGAGTCAGATGCCTCTTGGCTACGCATCCATGAACATACAAATTATGGCGTTGCGGTCGAATATGTCGATGAATTGTATGTAAAACCGATGAAAGACAAATCATGGCCTGCAGGCCATATGGATTGGCTGGGGTATATGTATTAATGCCTTCGGTAGACGTCGTTTATGGCGTGTAAGAGGGGTGAGTCGCCTTTGCCTGGGCGCCTGCAGCTATCTGCAGGCGCGTGATGACATCGGCGACTAAACGCCCTTGCTACTGCATTACCGCAAACGACTCGTAAGGGGCTAGTTTGTAGGTGGTGCTTAACTGTTTGACCGGATCCATATTGTAGCTAAGGCAGGTTAAGGCCTTATCGAGCCAGTGTGTGGGGAGGGTGATGGTTTGTTTTTCCTCACTAAAGTTGCTAACCACCAAAATGCGGTGGGTATCGTCGAAGCGCTCGTAAGCCAGCACGTTAGGGTGTGATTCTTCTACAGGCGCAAACTGGCCGTGTACGATCACTGGGTATTGCTTGCGGAGCTTGATCAGTTCACGGTAGTGATAAAGTACAGAGCCGCTATTTTCAGTTGCCCGTGCCACATTGATGGTGGTGTAGTTAGGATTAACCGGTAACCATGGTGTTTCTTGGGTAAAGCCTGCCTGCGGTGCGTTCTCCCATTGCATTGGAGTACGGGCGTTATCGCGACTGTTTTGGTAGACCGCCTCCATCATGGTGTCTGGATCAACGCCTTCTGCAACACGCAAGTGGTAAAAATTGCGGGTTTCGATGTCTTGATAATCGTCAATAGACGGGAAGGCGACATTGGTCATCGCAATCTCTTCCCCTTGGTAGATATAGGGCGTGCCTTTCATCAAGTGCAAGGTTGTGGCGAGCATTTTTGCCGAGCGGGTTCGGTATTGGCCGTCGTGACCAAATTTGGATACGGCGCGCGGCAAATCGTGGTTGTTCCAAAATAGTGAGTTCCAACCGCTATCGGCCAGCTCTTGTTGCCATTTGAACAGTACCTGTTTGAGGGCGGCGACATCCAGCGGTACGGGCTGCCATTTATCGCCATCTTTCCAGGTAGCGGTAATGTGTTCAAATTGGAACACCATGGAGAGTTCATGGCGTTCCGGTGCGCTATAAAGCTTGGCGATCTCCGGCGTTGCGCCCCATGTTTCGCCGACGGTGAGCAAGTCTTTGTCGCCAAATGTGGCTCGATTCATTGCCTGTAGCAGAGGGTGAAGGCGCGGCCCGTTGCCGGTAATGCCTTTGTCGATTTCCTTACCAATTAAATCAATCACATCGAGGCGGAATCCGCCAATGCCTTTGTCGATCCACCAGTTCATCATTTTATGCACTGCGTCATGGACGGCGGGGTTTTCCCAATTCAGATCGGGCTGACGTTTGGAGAATAAGTGAAAGTAATATTGCTCGGTGTTTGGCTCCCATTGCCATGCACTGCCACCAAAAATTGAGCCTTGATCATCGGGTGCGCTGCCATCGGGTTTGGCATCGCGCCAAATGTAAAAGTCGCGATAGGGACTTTTTTTGTCTTGAAGCGCAGCTTGGAACCAAGGGTGTTCGTCGGAGGTGTGATTGACGACCAAATCCATCACGATTTTGATGCCGAGCGCGCCGGCTTTATCAATCAAGCGCGTCATGTCTTCCATGGTGCCAAATTCAGGCGCGATCGCGCAGTAATCGGAAATGTCGTAGCCATTGTCATCCATCGGCGATTGGTACACCGGTGATAGCCATAACACATTGACGCCGAGCCAATGTAAGTAATCGAGTTTCTCGATAATTCCATTAAGATCGCCAATGCCATCACCATTGGTGTCGTAAAAACTGCGAGGGTAGATTTGATAAACAACGGCATCATGCCACCAAGCGTTCTGCATACCGATTACCTCTTATCGACAATAAAAATCCTCAAAGCCTCAGCTTGAGATGTGGCCAACAGCCTAGCGCGCGATCGATGCCAAGAAAAATAGGCGTGACGCTTATTGATATAACCTATTGGCTATAGATAAGATACCAATAGATTAAAAATCGGCATTATCATTGAATCGTGTATCCCTATTAGGCTATAAAGTAAGCCGCTAAATTGTGAGTGAGTGCGGTATGGATGTAGAAAAAGTTGCTGGCTACTTTATTGCAGTGGTTGAGGCAGGTGGTATTAAAGCGGCCGCGTTACAGTTAGGGATCAGCCAACCTTCATTGACGGCACAGATCCAAAAGCTTGAGCAACGTCTCGCATGTCAGCTATTGGTGCGCCATCCTCGTGGCGTCAGTATGACACCCGCGGGAGAGCTTTATTATCAGCATGCCACCGCACAGCATGCCGCGCGACAACGGCTTCATGCCCAGCTTCATGCTTTGCAAGCGCGTGAAGCGGGACAAATAAAGCTTGGCACTGGGGAGGCGTGGTGGCCTTTGTTTGTTAAACCGGCAGTGCTTGATTATCAAGCTGAGCGCCAGTGTGCGGTCCACATCGAATTTGGTAATCGCTTGGCACTGATGGCATCGCTGCTCAGTGGCGATGTGGATGTGTTTATCGGTCATGAAATTGACGATCTAGTTGCGAGCCAGCAAGTGCGCTTTATGCCCTTGTTTCAGGACGCGGAAAGCTACTATGTGGCTGATAACCATCCGCTACTCGCAGACACATCGACCCGAATCGATCCTCAGCGTTTAAATGATTGGCCGTTGATGCGTGTCACGCCTGATCATGCCCGGCATGCGCATTTGCTTGCCAACCCGATTACGCCTGTCACCTGTGCGCATACCGTGGTGTTTGATGTCGATGCGCTGAGCGCCAGTATCGATCTATTGCACGACACGCAAGCAGTGATGCCTTATACCAGTAAAGCCGACACATACCTTGCCAGTCAGGGCGTGAGCGTGCTGACAACCCAGCCCAACAAAACGGGTAACGTCGGTTTATATACCCTGCGTAATGCGCGGCATGAGAAAGTCGAGGCACTGATCCAACAGCTGTGTGACGCTGCTCAGCAGATGGACACTCGACCATGTCATACCAGTTAGGGTAAAGCTTATTGAGTAAGAAAGTGCTAGACTAGACCGCCTTTGTAGCACACTGGCTGGGAATGCTGAGTTCTCAATGTAGGGATGAACAAGGAACAGTCGCCAGATTCAGTGGTTACAACGATGGCATCAATAGGTAGCGCCAATTACCAATTTGGCCATAGCGCTGCTAATTTGTGGCGCAAATCACATGCAGTACCTTTATTATCAAAGGAAAGATGATGGTAATTCCAGAAAACAGCAGCATTGTTATTTTTGGTGCATCTGGCGATCTGACCTTCCGTAAGCTGATCCCAGCCCTGTATCATTTGTATGCGAACAAACAGCTGCCTGCGTCTTTCGCAATTCTAGGCGCAAGCCGCACCTTCTACAGTGACGAGTCATTTCGCGACAAGTTGCGTCACTCTATGCAGGAGCTAGAGAAGACCGATCCTGCTACACTCGACGCCTTTATGGCGCATGTGCACTATCAGTCATTTAATATCTCGGATACTCACGAATACCACCACCTAACCGAGCGGTTAGATGCGTTGGCCGCTCAGTATGGCTTCACCCAGCGGAACACGCTGTTTTATCTTGCCACGCCACCAAAGCTTTACAATTCGATTCCTGCCAGCTTGGCTGAACATGGCCTCAATGACGAGAGCACCGGATGGAAACGCTTGGTGGTCGAAAAGCCATTTGGTTATGACTTAGCCTCCGCGCGCCAGCTCGACAAAGACATTCACGCCCACTTTGCCGAACATCAGATTTACCGCATTGATCATTACCTAGGCAAAGAAACAGTACAAAACCTGCTGGTTTTCCGTTTCTCCAATGCGATGTTTGAACCGCTTTGGAACCGTAACTTTATCGATTATGTAGAGATCACCGGTGCGGAGCATCTGGGTGTAGAAGGCCGCGGTGGCTACTACGACCAATCAGGCGCAGTGCGCGATATGTTCCAAAACCACTTGCTGCAAGTGCTTGCGCTTGTGGCGATGGAGCCGCCGGCACAAATCAATGCAGACGCCATGCGTGATGAGGTGTTTAAAGCACTACAATCACTCGAACCACTGTCTGATGATGATCTGACCAATAACTTGGTGCTCGGTCAGTATACGGAATCATTAGTGGGTGGGAATGCGTTACCGGGTTATCGCAATGAGCCGGGGGTTGCGGAAGACTCGCGCACTGAGACTTATGTTGGCCTGAAGATGTTTATCAACAACTGGCGTTGGAATGGGGTGCCTTTTTATGTGCGCACCGGTAAACGCTTGCCAACCCGCGTGACCGAAGTGGTGATCCACTTTAAACAGACTCCGCACCCTGTGTTCGGCAAAAATGCCCCTGAGAACCGTTTGGTGATCCGTATTCAGCCCGACGAAGGCATTCAAATGAGCTTTGGCCTTAAAGAGCCGGGCGCCGGCTTTAATGCGAAAGCCGTGAACATGGACTTCCATTACGCATCACTGGAAGAAACCCAGATGCTGACCGCGTACGAGCGCTTGTTACTGGATGCCCTTAAAGGCGATGCCACCTTGTTTGCGCGCAGTGATGCGGTCGAAGCTTGTTGGCAGTTTGTTGAGCCTATTCTGCAGTACAAAGAAAATGACAAAGCCTTGTTTGGCTATGCCTGTGGAACATGGGGACCGAAAGAAGCGGATCAGTTGCTTGAGCGTGATGGCCATGCTTGGCGCTTTCCCTGCAAAAACCTGACTGACACGGAATACTGCGAATTATGATAAATGCCCGAGTTTTTGATGATGCCGACGCGGTGGTCAATCATTTAGCGGACACGATGCAAGCACTCAGTGAGCAAGATCGTGCTGTACACATTTCGCTTTCTGGCGGCAGCACGCCCAAAATGCTGTTTAAGCGTTTAGCCAGTGACGACTATGCCAATGCGATTCAGTGGCAAAACCTGCATTTTTGGTGGGGCGACGAGCGCTGTGTAGCACCGGATGATACCGAGAGTAACTTTGGTGAAGCCAATAAGCTGCTGTTTAGCTACATTCGCATTCCGGAAGAGAACATTCACCGTATTCGTGGTGAAGATGACCCGGACGTGGAAGCGGCGCGCTTTAGTGCGGAAATGCAAGCCTTGATCCCAAGCGAAAACGGCACTCCTGTGTTTGATTGGATCTTGCTGGGCGTCGGTGGCGATGGACATACGGCCTCGCTATTCCCGCACGATCCTCAGTATGACAATACCGCGCTCGCGCTGGTGGCCTCGCATCCTGAATCGGGTCAAAAGCGTGTATCAAAAACCGCCCGTGTTCTGCGCGCGGCGAAGAAAATCAGTTATCTGGTGTTGGGTGAAGGCAAACAAGCGATCGTGCATGAGATCGCCACACACGAGCCTACCCAACTGCCATACCCTGCCGCCAATATCCGCAGTGCCAAAGGCACTACGGAATGGGTACTCGATGCCGCGGCAGCAAAAAAATTACCAGAACAGAATTAATGGAGAGCACGATGAAAGGTGATATCGGCGTAATTGGTTTGGCAGTCATGGGCCAAAACCTGATCCTTAACATGAACGATAACGGCTTTAAGGTGGTGGCGCATAACCGTACCGCGGCCAAAGTGGATGAATTTCTAGAAGGCCCAGCGAAGGGCACCAACATTGTTGGCGCATACTCGTTAGAAGAGCTGGTTGAGAAACTCGAAAAGCCGCGCAAAGTGATGCTGATGGTTCGCGCAGGTGCCGTCGTGGATACCTTTATCGACAAACTGACGCCTCTGCTTGACGAAGGCGACATCATTATCGATGGCGGTAACACCAACTACCCAGATACCAACCGTCGCGTGGCAGCACTGCGTGAAAAAGGCATTCACTTTATCGGTGCCGGTGTGTCTGGCGGTGAAGAGGGTGCCCGCTTTGGACCGTCTATCATGCCGGGTGGCTCTGAAGAAGCGTGGCCAGCTGTTAAACCTATCTTCCAAGGTATCGCCGCGAAAACCGACGCCGGTGAACCATGCTGTGATTGGGTTGGACGTGATGGTGCCGGTCACTTTGTGAAAATGGTGCACAACGGTATCGAGTATGGCGACATGCAGTTGATCACCGAAGCGTACCAGTTCATGAAAGACGGCCTTGGCATGAGCCATGACGAGATGCAGCAGGTGTTTACCGACTGGAACAAAACCGAGCTAGATAGCTACTTAATTGAAATCACTGCAGACATTTTGGGCTATAAAGACCAAGACGGTGAGCCATTGGTTGAGAAAATTCTCGACACTGCAGGCCAAAAAGGCACTGGTAAATGGACTGGCATCAACGCGCTGGATCTTGGCATTCCGCTGACCCTGATTTCTGAGTCGGTCTTCTCACGTTGCCTGTCGGCACTTAAAGATCAGCGTGTCGCGGCAGAGAAGCTGTTTGAAAAACACATTCAGCCGGTTGAAGGCGATAAAACCGAGTGGGTTGATGCGCTGCGTCAAGCGCTGCTGGCGTCAAAAATTATCTCTTACGCGCAAGGCTTTATGCTGATGCGTGAAGCGTCTAATGAGAATGGTTGGGATCTGAACTACGGTAACGTCGCACTGATGTGGCGCGGTGGCTGTATTATCCGCTCAGCCTTCTTGGGTAATATCCGCGATGCGTTTGATAAAGATCCTAACTTGGCCTTCTTGGGCTCAGATGCGTACTTTAAAGGGATTTTGGATAACTGCTTGGCGGCATGGCGTAAAGTGGCGGCGAAATCGATGGAAACCGGTATCCCAATGCCATGTACTACATCGGCGCTGACCTTCTTGGATGGCTACACCACAGCACGTCTACCTGCGAACCTGCTGCAAGCTCAGCGTGACTACTTTGGTGCGCACACCTATGAGCGTCTTGATCAGCCTCGTGGTGAATTCTTCCACACCAACTGGACAGGCACCGGCGGTAACACCGCCTCGACCACGTACGACGTGTAACATGACAGACTAAGTCACTGTCCATAGCTATAAATAGAAAAGGGATGCGCCAGCATCCCTTTTTGTTGGCATAAGCAAAAAACTCACTTAGCATAGGCAAAAAAGGAGACCTTATGCCGCGTCCTAAAATGCCCCGTCGTATTTGCGGGAAACCGCATACCAACTGTTTTAAACCCAACGCCATTCCACTCAGTGAGCTAGAGACGGTAACCATAGGTTTGGATGAGTTCGAAGCCATGCGCCTTGTTGATCATCAAGGGATGCAGCAACTGCAAGCGGCGGAAGTCATGGGCGTATCTCGTCAAACGTTAGCCAACCTAGTTAAACGCGCCCGCGCCAAAACCACCGCCTGCCTCGTAGAAGGCAAAGCACTGGTGTTTGAGTCAGAAGAGTAATTCGACATTAGCCGTCGTTACGTCAGTACTATTAAGCCCAATCTTCAAGTTTCAGTCCTTCAACACGCTGAAACTCCCTCGTATTGTTTGTGACTAGCACACAACCAGTCGCAATGGCGTGCCCGGCAATCGCGGTGTCGTTTCCGCCAATAGGGGTGCCTTTATTCATTAGGTTGCGCTTAACTGCAGTTGTCGCGTCAACGGCGGCTTTGTCCCAAGGTAAAATCTCATCGATTCGCTGAAGAAAAGCATCAACAAGCACGGCATGTTTTGGTGATGCTTTTTTTCCTAACAACCCGTATTGCATTTCTTGATAGGTAATGGCTGAGATAACAATGCGATGTTGATTGCCGACAACAGTGTGAAGCTTTTTCAACACCGCTTTGGGTTGCTCTCTCATAATGAATGAACAAATACATGTATCAAGCATGTAGTTGATTTTATTAGTCAAAGTTGAACCGCCCCTCATCTTTGATCAGTTCCTCGCGATGGGTCATGAAATCACTATCAGCCTTTTCGAGCTCGCCAAATGAGAGCCAACTTGGTCGAGCTGGGCGTAAGGTGATGACATCCCCCTCTTTACGAATTTCAAGCTCATTAACACCGTCAAACTCAAAATCCTTTGGCAAGCGTACCGCTTGGTTCTTGCCATTTTTAAAAATGGATATTGTTCTCATAGGGTCCTCGGTCGGCAGGCGTGTGCTTAATCTCTTTTTAGTCTAATTTTTGTGCAGCATATGTCAAGCATATGCAATATTCTTTATCGCTTTTAATCTAATTTATTGCATATGCCATAAATTAGATATATTTTTGGCATATGCCATTTTTAATGAAGAGAGAACGGAAGATGACAATTGCTATTGCGATGACCCAAGACCGTCCGGCGGGACATTTTATGAAGGCCGAGCACTTTGCGCTGTTTGACGACGATGGCCAAGCACTCGCTCAATTCGTCAACCCACGTGTAACGGAGGGTTGTGGTGCCAAAAACGCCTTGATAGCGATGCTGAAAGCCAATCAAGTAACACGTGTGGTGACCCGTCATATTGGCGAGCATGCGTTAGCGGGATTACTTGATGCTGGCTTACATGTGTATCAGTTAACCAATGGTCGTCTAAATCCCACTCAGTGGCTGTCGCCTGCATATTGGCAACCGCTTACGAATGCCAGTCAAGGACGACCTGCGTTACAGCGAATGAAGCAGCAGTCCCAGCCACGGAAAGGAGCGTGTCGTGCTGATCAAATGTGCGGGCGTGGTTCTAAACGCAGTGGGTTAGGCTCTGCGCATCGCGGATGTGGCAAGCGGCAAGGTAAAGACGGTCGCGATAGTGGAAAGGGTTGCGGTTGCCATGGCTGAATTACGTGTGATGCCGCCATGGTCGCATCATCAGTGTGTGGCTTGCAGTGACAATGGGCTGTTTAATCTTAGATTTTACCAAGACGATGAAACTGTAGTGAGCGCAAAAGTATGGCTAGAAAGTGCTTGGCAAGGGTATCAAGATCAGCTGCACGGTGGGGTAATCGCTACGCTTATTGATGCGGCGTTGACCCATTGTACCTTCCTGTTTGCCCCGCAAAGTGTGACAGCGTCACTTAATATTCGCTATCACCATCCAGTGCCCATTGCGGTTGAGGCTGAGATACGTGCTTGGTGTGTAAAAGTGAAACACGGAATGAGTCAGTTGGAGGCAACGCTTACCGTTGCAGACACTGTGTGTGCCAGCGCAACGGCAAGCTTTATGCGAATGCGTGCGTCAAAAACTAGCTGACGGCGCGGCGCAGGCGATCATGCACCGCTAGCCACGCTTCGCCATGAGGGGGCAGGGCGAGCCAGATTTCATCGACGCCCAGTTGGTCGGCTTGGGCGAGTTGGTGATATAACGCTTGCCCATAGCGTGCGGCGTCATCCGGCATGGCAATGCAGACCAGATCATCCCGTGTCGGGGCTTCGCCAAAGTGAAGCAAGGCCGCGCGTTTTTCAGGCTGGGGCGCGGGGAGATCAGACAAGTCCGCAGCCACCATCTGCAACCGGGTGTTGGGTTGGTAATGACTTCCAACATTGCCGGGCACCACGGTGTCGTGCTGCTCGGGGGCGTCGACTGTTTCACCCAGCACGGCGCTCAGCTCGCTGGCAGTGATTGGACCGGCGCGAAGTACGCGGAATGGACGCTTGGTAAGATCGACAATGGTCGACTCCAGCCCATGCTGGCAAGGGCCGCCATCAATCACTGCGGCTATTTTTCCGCCTAAACCATGCATCACCTGCTCTGCCGTGGTGGGGCTGAGCTTTTTATACGGGTTCGCAGACGGGGCGGCAACGGCAAGTTGGTGAGTGGTAAGCAGGTCCAACAACACAGGTTGCGCGGGCACGCGAAGCCCAATGGTATCTAATCCACCCGTGACTACCGGTGAAACATGCTCGGCTCGTGGCAGCAGCAGCGTCATCGGCCCTGGCCAAAAGGCATTCGCCAGCTTATATGCTTCATCCGGGATCTGCATTGCCCACTCGGTGATCGATGCGACGTCACCGAGATGAACAATCAAAGGATGATTGGCGGGTCGCCCTTTGGCGGTAAAAATGCCCGCGACGGCGTCTGGATTGCTGGCATCCGCTGCCAAACCGTACACGGTTTCTGTGGGCACCGCGACTTGTTCGCCGGCTTTCAGTAGCTCGGCGGCTTGTGTTAGGTCCGTTGAACACTGCGCTGAGAGAAGTTGCGTTTTCAACGACATGCTCCGTTTTATGTTGCTACGTTCAGGTGATACCACTGACCCGAGCGATCGCGTTGCCATACTGCACCCTGCGCATCAATTTGCATCAAGTACAGCCAGCCGTGATTCGCCAGCGCGGCTATATCGTCATGGCGTGCAAGTATACTATCAATTGCCTCCCGAGGGGCAGCGATAAATACGCTTAATCGCACTGGCTGGTGGCGATATCGACGACCATCGTGCACGGATTGATGCGATAAGCCAATTCGTAAGTCGCCACCATTCCCTTCAAATACCCCAATGTGGCCACCCACGATGTTGTGGAGCAGTTTGTTTCCGCTGCCGAATTTTTCCGGTGCGGTGACGGAAGCAAAGTACTGCAGATTGATCCAATTGGTCACCACCATGGGCGCGGTGAGGATGGTTTCAAGCTGACTAAAGTCACGGTCTTTATGCATGTCGTAGTCGTGTAAAAAGCTGCGACCTTGCAAATTAATCTGTCGAGACAGGGTGCGCGGGCCCACGATTAACGCGGCGTTGTCACACAGTCCCCACTCAGGACGCATTTGTGCCCAGTCTTTGGCCCGTGTAGCAAAGAATCGTTTGAGTTTAGATGGCTGGGTTGGTGTTTGATCAAACTGGTTGGCGCGGGTTGCACGTGCTTGTTCGCTCGCAGCGGCCAGCCAAGTTTGCCACTCGGCATGCTCGGGGGCGTGAAAGACATCCAGTGCGTCGGTGGTGGTGTTGTGCATGGCGGCATAAAAACGGGTACTGGCGGGAATCGTCACGCCTTGCTTTGCCATGGCATCACGTACGTCGGCATCGTTAAGAAGCTGTGCAAGTACGCGGACATTTACCTCGCCGGTTTGTCCACCGCAAGCACCACAGTCAAGCCCTGCTGCATGAGGGTTGTTACAGGTTTCACTGCCGTGACCCACCAACAAGACGGCATCGGCCAGTTGGTCTGCAATGCCCATTGCTCGCAAGATACCAGCGCCTAGCTCTGCCTTTTCTGCAGCGCTTAACGGCGTATTGTCACGGGTGAGCGCCCAATCACTGTCAGTATGGCTGAGTCGATTTAACGGGTTTTCGGTGCCAGAAATGCGTAATGCGCGTTTTAATAGGCTCACTAGCTTCAGCATGCCACCGGCTTCGACCATGCCTAAGTTGGCGGCGGGCGCATCGAGGCTACGCTGCCAGCCGAGCTTGGTCATTCGTAACCATCGTTCGGGGGTAGCATGGGTTTGTGAGGCGGTGACCGCCGGTGCCAATAAGCCGGGCAGTTGTGGGCGGTGAATATGGCTATCGGTGGGCTGATAAGCGATCGGCAAGCCAAAAAAGCCAGCAAAGCCAAGAGTTTGAACCCGATCGGATTGTGCTTCTAATGCGCGACGCATCGGTTCAGAGCGCACATCGATACAAAACACAGCTTGCAGTGTGGGCGAGGTAGCGAGGGTGTCGACACTGGCCTGCGCGGACAAGGCGTGTGCCCAAGGGCGCTGCTGACTAATTTCTAGCGCTTGTTGCCAAATCCAAAGTGGCGCGAGCTGTTGTTGTGCTTGGTGATACCAATGGCGCACATTCACCGCTTGATGGTGCATGGACTGACGAATGCTTGTCCACGCTGTTTCACGGTGTTTGGCAAGCCAACGTGCCAGCACTGTATCCCAAGCAAGTAAAATCGCGAATAGGCCCATGCCATGTGCTTGCTGTTCACTGTCACTGAGCTCTTGCTGCCAATCTAACCAAGCCTGCCAGCTTGCCCAACCTGATAAACCATGCATCAGCGCGTGGCAATAGGCCAAGTTACCGTCTTGGTCGTGAAGGATCGGTTGCCAAAAGGTGGCCGCTTCAGCGATAAGTGCATCCATTTGAGTGGGCAGTGCGGCGAAATCGGCAAGCAAATCCACGCCAGTGAGGGTTTTAATGCCTTTATCTTGGCTCACTACATCCAACCAGCATTGATAAAGGTGCTCACCGCCTTGGCCTTGGGCATCAAAGCGCTGTGGGTATTGGTGATAAAGCGCGAGAAACTGGCTCACTTGCTGCTGGATTTCTTGCTGCCACGATAAGCCTTCTTGTGCTTCTCGAGTGCGGTCACACAACTCAGCCAATGGCTTCCAACGCGGGAGGTCACTGCTATGACTACGCAGCGCACGCAGACAATCACTGACCGTCAGTGCGCTGCCAGAGGTTGAGATGGCCTCGGCAAGATGTGCCTCACTAATAGGCGATTGCCAATGCGACAGATAGTACGCCGACGGCATTAGCGGACAGTGGCCACTTAACACCGCTTGTTCGGCAAAGACTTGCTCAATGGGGGTAAAGCGTTGCGGCCACCATGGGTTCACTGCAATCATTTGATCCAACGGCCAGCTTGGCGCAATCGCTGCGACTGCTTGCTGGGTGGCATCGCGAAAATCGCTCACATTGAGGGGCTCTGGGTGTGCAGATACATTGGGCGTTTTCGCAATCATTAACGCGTCTCCTTATGCGGTTGCCATTGGGTCGTTTGTAGTTGGATTAAAGAAGCACTTGGCCACCATTTGAGTGTTAGGCGCGTCGCCCACTCATCAAGGTAAGCCCCGGCGTTCAGCCAAATAAACAGGCGGTTGACCCACGCTTTGTGAGGCCAGTACTGGACCGCCAATGACAGAGCAAATAGCGCGATAAACAGCACCAGCGCAAAGGCATCGGCAAATAAATAGGTGGCATTTCCGCCCGCGACAAACACAATCAAGCTATGTTTAATGGCGGCGTAGAGCCCAAGCAGGCCTATGGCAAACATGCTACTGAGCAGCACGCGTGTCGGGCGAGCAGCGCCTGGGCGGGTAAAGGCCGGTAATAGCAGCATGGTCATCGCCATCCACAGCAACCAACCGGCGGCCAAACTATTTAAAATACCAACACTTAGATGTACGGCGACAATCAAACCGGCGGCGGTGGCCATCGCGGCAAGCCAATGGCAGCGACGCGGAACTGAGGCGTCAGCCAGTTGGGTGGCGAGCCAATGATTCACGCCATTGCCGCTGTTGAGGAAAGAAAACGCCTTGTAGAAAGAGTGCGCCAGCAAGTGCAGCAGTGCCAACTCGTAAAGCCCTAGGGCGATTTCGACTAACATCAAACCCATTTGTGCGACGGTCGACCACGCCAGTTTTACCTTAATGCTCACGCGTGTCAGGCTCACCAGTCCCGCCACCAGCGTACTGATGCCTGCGATAACCAGCAGGGCAAGGCTGGCACTGGGGCTTGCCGCGAGCACTGGCGCGAATAGCATCAATAAGATCCCGCCAAGATTCACAATACCGGCGTGCAATAAGGCAGAGACAGGCGTTGGCGCTTCCACCACTTGAATCAACCAGCCGTGCAAGGGCAGTTGAGCGCACTTGATAATCGCCACGCCCACCAACATAAAGGCGGCGATGCTTACAGTCAGCGTGTGAGGCTGCTGGCTGACTTGAAACATCAATTGGTCAATCTGTGCGGTTTGGTAGTGGAAAAACAACAGTAAAAATGCGCCACCGAGTAGCAATTCGCTAAAGCGGGCGAGCAGCATTTTTTTGTGTGCCGCGAGTTGGGCGCGAGGCCGATGCGGATAGAAAAGAATTAACCGACCCAATGAGAGGCTAACTGCCACCCAAGCGAGCCAAAACAGCAACAGGTGATTACTGACTAAAACCAACAAGACTGCTGATAAGGTGAGCAGTAAGGATGAAAGAAAACGGTGTTTGTCGGCTTCGCCCGCAAACGCAGTGGCACTGTATCGCCATATAACACCGCCAAGAAGAGCAACCAGTGCGAGCAGCACCAGTTTGAGCGGAGTGACGAGAAATAGGGATAACATGACTTACCTCACAGCAATAGTTATGCGATACATTGTGAAAACTTACTACAGTTAAGTAAAATACATAATAAATCACTTTTCATTCTGTTTTAGAGAACGATGAGCCGACTCAACTACCATCATTTGTATTATTTCTGGCAGGTGGCGCGCCACGGCAACCTGACCCAGACCGCCCGTCAGCTGCATATTTCGCAGTCGGCGCTGTCGTCGCAAATCAAACAGCTTGAACAGGCGATGCAGGTGCAATTGTTTGAGCGGCAAGGTCGTACATTGACGTTGACCGAAAGTGGCTATCAAGCGATGAACTATGCCGAAGAGATATTCCGACAGGGGGAAGAGTTAGAGCAGTTGCTATCCAGCGGCGGGGCGCTGTCCAGTGCCACGATTCGCATTGGCACCTTATCGACCATGTCGCGGAACTTTATCGAGCAGTTTATTCAGCCACTGGTCAATCAACGGGAGTGCCGTTATGTGTTGCAGTCGATGGATCAAACCGGCTTGCTTCATGCGCTGTCTGATCACCAGTTGGATTTGGCGCTAACCAATATCGCGGTGCGGGGGACCAATAAACAAATTTGGCAGTACCAGCAACTGGCACGCCAGCCGGTGGCCGTGATTGGTTGGCCGGGTAAAGCCTTGTCGCCCACCTTAGATGCCAGCTACCAGCACCAAGCGTGGGTGTTGCCTTATGGCGATAACCCGATTCGTTCTGGATTTGATGCCATCTCTGCGCAGTATCAACTCAAGCCTTACATTATGGCAGAAGCCAATGATATGGCGATGCTGCGCCTATTAACCCGAGACAATGATGCGTTAGCGGTGATGCCTGAAGTGGTGGTTCGCGATGAGCTAGATAGCGGTATGCTCACCCGCTACGCCTTACTGCCGAGTGTGTATGAGCCGTTTTATGCGGTATCGATTAAACGTCAGTGGGTACATCCGAAATTGAATTCGCTTTTAGATGCGTTCAGTGCGTCGCCGCTCGCGCATGGCGACGACCTTCGCGACGGCAACGGTCAGAGCAATACCTAACGTCGTCCCAACAGCGCGCCCATTTTTTACGCCACGTAAACGGGCGTTCGCACATCAAACATACCTTGGTGGGAAGGTGCGGCTTTTTATGCGCCATCTGCGTTGCCTCCAGGGGATTGAATGGCAGGTAAACGTGATTTTTTAGTGCGCTTGTCTGCGTGCCCCGGGCTTTTTCGTTGTTCAGGGCTGTTTGTTTGCTCAGGGCTGCTTGGACGCACATGGGTGGCGAGGATCCGTGCTTTTTCGATACGAACCGCGTCTTGTTGACGAAACGACCATAAAATATCACGCGCACGTTTGCCGGTTTGTTCGATATCGACAATAGGTTTCGGGTAGTCTTCGCCAAGCACCACCCCGTACATCATCGCTTCCATATCGGTCATTTGCCACGGGGTATGGATCAAGCTATCGGGTAAGGGAGAGAGCTCTGGTAACCATTCACGAATAAATGCCCCTTCCGGATCTTGCTCTTGCGATTGTTTCACTGGGTTATAAATGCGCAAGGTATTGGCGCCCGTTACGCCAGCCTGCATTTGAAATTGGGGGTAATGAATACCGGGCTCAAAATCGAGAAATAGTTGTGCCAAATGATGCACGCCACGCCGCCAATCAATCAGTAGATGGTGGGTTAAAAAGCTGACCAGCATCGCCCGCATACGAAAGTTGATATAGCCGGTGGTGTGTAGGCAACGCATACAGGCATCGACGAGCGGATAACCGGTATGACCTTGTTGCCATGCGAGCAGATGCGCATCGCTCTGCGGACCGTTCGCGTACTCAAAATGTAAGTAGCCTCGATTAACGGGGCGATGCTCCATGTGGTGCTCGCTTTCAAATTTCTGCATAAAATGACAGTGCCAATGCAAACGCGACACCATAGCGACCAGCGCACGCCGCCACCCCTTTTTTTGCCAATGGAGGAGGGTGATTTGATACATCTCGCGCAAGCTGATGTTACCCCATGCAAGATAGGGTGACAGTCGGGTACAGCTTTTGCGGCTGGCGAGCGGTTTAGAGATGTGGCGCTGATAGCTTTGGCCGCGCTCGCGGAAAAAAGACTGCAAGGTTTTATACGCCCAACTCGGGCCGCCGGGCTGAAAGCGTGGCGCGGGAGAATCCCACTTGTGGTGACCGAGCGCGGGTAGCGTGAGTGATATGTCTAGCCAGTGCGCTTGTTGCCAATCCGGATCGGCAAGAGGGGCTCGCATCACCTTTTGCCATTCTGCGTCCCAATCAACCCGACTTTTCGCGCCGCGGATCACGGCTCCGGTGGGGTATTCATGCCACGGGATCTGATGGCTCTCTAGCCATTTCGCCACTGCTTTATCTCGAGAAAATGTCGTGTCGACGCCAATTTCTTGGTGGCTGTAGACCGCGCCAATTGCCCGTTGCTGGTGGATGGCGTCGAAAACGGCAAGTGCTTCACCTTGGCAAATAGTGACCTGCCCGCCAAGCGGCGCCAGCTGCTGATTAAGATCGCACAGCGACTGCCAGACAAATCGCCAATGTCGCTCGCTATGGTGCGGATCGTTAAGCAGCAATGGCTCAAACAGGTACAAAATCACCAAGGGACGCCCAGCGGCAATGGCAGCTTGTAAAGGGGCATGATCCCGCAGGCGTAAATCGCGTTTTAGCCACACAAGGCTGATGGGCGCGGACATAAGGCTCTCGACAGTAGTAACAACAATCTTATATTTACCTTTGGCGATACGAGGCCGAATGACGCTTGGATCCCTGATGGTGACTTGGTTGAGGTCTAATTTCTCTCATAAACAAGCGCTAAGCGCACAAAGCGAAATCAAAATGGTTTGCATTTGCCTTTTAAGCATCGGAAAATTACCGCTCTCAGAGATATTGGGCAAGTGCCATGCGCTTGTGTTTGCAGAAGTAGGATCGGGATATGTTAGAGGCAAAGGACGTTGCGTTTGCCGTCAACGGGAACGTGTTACTCGATAAGGTGAACTTGTCGTTTACGCCGGGAAAAATCTGTGCCTTGGTCGGACACAATGGTTCGGGCAAGTCGACCTTGATAAAACTGTTAGCGCAGCAACAGGCAACCAGCAGCGGGCAGATCACATTAGACCAAAAGCCCTTGTCAAAATGGTCGGAAAAAGCCTTTGCTCGCGAGGTGGCTTATTTGCCACAGCATTTACCGGCAACCGATAACTTAACTGGGTATGAGTTGGTCAGTTTTGGTCGCTATCCTTGGCATGGCTTGCTGGGGCGGTTGACCAAAGCCGATCACCAAGCGATCAACGAGGCAATGGCGCTCACTGGTACTCAGGATTATGCCGAGCGCTTGGTCGATACCTTATCGGGCGGCGAGCGCCAACGGCTGTGGATTGCGATGCTGCTGGCACAGCAAACGCGTTACTTACTGCTCGATGAGCCGCTGTCTGCGCTGGATGTAGCCCACCAAGTTGAGGTGATGACCTTGGTGCGAAAACTCAGCCGAGAGCTGGATAAGTCCATTATTATCGTGGTGCACGACATTAATATGGCGGCGCGCTTTTGTGATGAGATTGTCGCGCTGCACAGCGGGCAAGTCCTAACTCAAGGCGCGGTTACCGATGTGTTTCAAGAGTCGGCGCTCAAATCGATTTATGGTATTGAGATGCCGATTGCCGATCATACCGCCGGCTATGCGGTTGCTATGCCGGGGGAGTTATCGCCGGTATGATCAAGTCCTCTTTTCTGATGCTTGTGGTCTGGCTGACCGCGGCCATGATGTCAGCGAGCGTCAACGCATCGCCTCGTATTCTTTCGCTGGATTGGACCCAAACTGAAACCTTGTTGGCCTTAGGGGTGACGCCGGTCGCGGTTGCGCAAAAGGCGGATTACAATTCGTGGGTGAAAGCCCCGCCCATTCCAGAAAAAACCGTTGATATTGGGCTTCGCACCCAGCCGAACATGGAGCGGTTGGCCGAGCTTCACCCCGATAAAATTCTGATCTCGCCGATTTTTAAGGCGATGAAGCCCAAGCTAAGCACCATTGCGCCGGTCAGCTCAATTCCTCTGTATGAAAGTGGGCTAAGCTGGGCGTCGCTCAAAACCGTGACGCGGCAAATTGCGCGCGAGGCCAACCGTCCTAAGGCCGGTGAAACCCTGATTGCTAATGCGAAACAGCAGTTAGCGAGCCTGCGCGATACTATTCCCGGCGAACAACCACCCCTGCTGATGATCCAGTTTCTCGACGCCAACCATGTGCGGGTGTTTGGGACGAACAGCTTGTATCACGCTGCTATCAGTGAATTGGGGCTCAGCAACGCGTGGCAAAAAACCACCAACAGTTGGGGGTTTAGCATGGTCTCCACCCGCGAGCTGCTTGACCTTGATGCGCAACTCGTGATTGTGCGCCCACTCCCCGCGGGCGTCGAGCAAACTCTTCAGACCAATATGTTTTGGCAATATTTGGTTAAACGCACGGGGCATACGCCATTGATGATTGACCCGGTATGGAGCTTTGGGGCGATTCCATCGGCGTTACGCTTTGCTCGCCTTGTGACCGCGGCATTGACCGACCAAGGAGGGCAGTCATGAAACTGAACCTGTTATGGGTGCCCTTGGCGTTACTGGCGGCACTGTTAAGCCTCGCCTCCACTCAGTTGGGGCAGTGGAATGTGAATGCATCCATGCTCTGGCAGTCGCTGTGGTCGCTGGATGACAGTGCGTCAATTGGCGTTGTGATGCATTTAACCTGGTGGCCGCGTTTGGTCACCGCATTGCTGGCGGGAGCGTGTTTGGGGCTGGCCGGTACCTTGATGCAACAAGTGCTGCGCAACCCTTTGGCCTCGCCCTCGACGCTGGGGGTGGCGAATGGCGCCAGCTTGGCGCTGATGCTTGCGACGCTTTATGCCCCTTGGTTATTGACTTGGTCGAGCGCGATGGTGGCGATGTCTGGCGGGGTACTGACCATGCTGGTGGTGTTTGCGCTAGCATGGCGACGGGGCCTATCGCCCACCGTAGTAGTGATCGCGGGGTTGATTTTAAACCTTTACTGCGGCGCGCTCAGCACCGTGCTTCTATTGATGAATCAAGAAGCGCTACACGGCATGATGGTGTGGGGCGCGGGCTCGATGGTGCAAACCGACTGGCACAGTGTGCAAGCCTTACTGCCGCGTATTGGATTGGCGGTCGTGTTGATCCTTGCCTTATTAAAGCCGCTTAACGTCTTGAGTCTTTCGGATGAAGGGGCGAAAAGCTTAGGCGTATCACTGGCGAAAATCCGTGTGATTGCTCTAGGGCTATCGGTGCTTCTGACCGCGTGGGTAGTTAGCTTGATTGGCGTGATTGGCTTTGTCGGTCTCGCCGCGCCCGCGATTGCGCGTTTATGTGGCGCACGTAAGCTTATCACCCGTTTGAGCTTGGCGATGATTTTAGGTGCCTTGATGTTGGCAGCCACCGATTTGGCTGTCCAACTGTTACCCGGCCGCCGTGCAATGATGGTGCCCACGGGGGCGGCGACGGCAGCGTTGGGAGCGCCTCTTCTTTTGTGGTTGTTACCACGGGTGTCACTGGGGAATCGTCAACGCCAACAAATGCATGCCGGGACGTCCGCACCACGTCAGGATTGGCCACTAGGCCGAACGTTGATGTTACTGGTGTTGGGGGTGGTGATTTTTGCCACTGTATCGCGTCAAAGTGAGGGCTGGCAGTGGCTGGCGCTCAGCGGCGATTGGTCCTTGTTGGAATGGCGCTTGCCACGCTTGCTGGCCGCGGCATTGGCGGGTGGTGTGCTTGCTGTTGCCGGTGCCGTGCTTCAGCGTTTGAGTGCTAACCCGATGGCGAGCCCTGAAGTGATGGGGATCAGTGCTGGTACGGCGCTGGGACTGATTGTCACCATTTTTGCGGGCATGGGCGCATCTATGCTGAGCTTATATATCGGCGGTCTAATCGGTGCGGGGGCGACCTTGGCGTTGATTGTGCTGCTTAATCGCAAAACCGGCTTCCAACCAGAAAAGGTGTTGCTCACTGGCGTCGCCATAGCCGCACTGATGCAAGCGGTACAAAGCTTCTTGATGGCAGGTGGCGATCCTCGCGCGTATCAAGTGCTCGCGTGGATTTCAGGTTCAACCTACTATGTGACTGACAGTACGGTGACCACACTGGCCTTGGTTGCTGCCGTGCTGGTGGCGCTAGGATTAATGTGCCAGCGTTGGCTCAATATTTTGCCGCTCGGTGGTGAAACGGCTCAATCGTTGGGGGTTAAGGTAGGGCGTGCCCGCATGCTGTTGCTGGCCCTCGTTGCGGTGATGACCGTCAGTGCCACCTTGGTGGTGGGGCCGCTCAGTTTTGTCGGGCTGATGGCCCCGCACATTGCGCGTAGCTGGGGGGCGAAAAATGCCCGGGCGCATATGGTCACCGCCGGGTTGATTGGCATGGGATTGATGCTGTTTGCCGATTGGCTCGGACGACAATGGTTGTATCCGCAAGAAATGCCGGCTGGGATCATTGCTTCGTTGATAGGGGGGCTATACCTAATGATCGTGCTACGTAAGCTATAGTTTTAACGCACGGTGATCGACAGGATCGCCTCATCCCTAACTAAAGAGATGCAGTTTGCATCTCTTTTTGTTTGAGGAGCCAAGAGAATGAACAGTGATTCCATGCAGCGCGTGGCGGTTGTCGGTGCAGGTGGTGCGATTGGTGAAGCTTTTTGCCGCGCATTGCTCGACAAGCCATCCATTCAGCAAGTCTTTGCGTTGGGGCGCCACCCCGCACCACTTGCTGAGATAAGTGAAAAGGTGGTGCCTGTGGCGGTGAATATTCGCGATGAAGCATCAATACAAGCGGCGGTCGAGCACATCGACGACAACCGTTTAGATGCGGTGATCATTGCCTCGGGCATGCTTCATGATGATGCGGTCAGCCCAGAAAAGCGGCTCGCGGCTTGCAGCAGTGAGGCCATGCACCAGCTTTTTGATGTGAATGCCGTTGCGCCGCTGCTGTTGAGCAAACATCTTACGGTCAAATTGAAGCGCAACGCTGAGGCGAAGCTCGCCATCTTGTCGGCGCGCGTGGGCAGTATCAGTGATAATCGTGCGGGCGGTTGGTATGCCTACCGTGCAAGCAAAGCGGCGGTGAACATGTTGATCAAATGCATGAGCATCGAGCTTGGTCGCCAAGACAAATCATTAACCGTGGTTGGCCTGCATCCGGGGACCGTCGACAGCCGTTTATCTGCGCCATTCCAAGCCAATGTTAAGCCCGGTAAGTTATTCAGCCCAGCTCAATCGGCTGGCTACTTATTGTCGGTACTGGATGGCCTCGACAGTCGCCATACTGGGCGTCTGTTTGCGTGGGACGGGGAGGAAATTGCCCCATAGGTTGGGGCATTGTTACGTTATTTCCAATGCAATGGCTGCTCCAAAGTCGACAAAGGCTTTTCCGTGCCAAGCCCTATCATTTCATCATATGCCGTGTCCGTGACTAACACGTATTGCGCGGCATTAACCCATTCAAAATCATCTTTTACCGCCAGCAAGCTGCGAGATAAATAGGGTTTATCGCCTTGATAAATTAGCTTCTGCTCCACCGTATCGCCGTGACGTAAAAAGGCGATGGCTTGATATAACATGCCATCAATGCCACGGATCTGAATCTTGTCAATGTTGTCGTAATTTATCAGTTCGCTCAGTTGTAAATTCATCACTCGTCCTTGCAGTTAGGCCTTTCTTAAATACTACGAGCCATGCAAGCACGCGGATCCCTCGAGAGTGAGGCATTACCCGTAGCGATAGCCTTTTGGATGCGCAATGTAAAATAAATGTTACGCAAAGGTAAAATTAAAACCAGAGTGAGGAGATGATTTTCTCAGCAAAGTCGACGTAATCTGTGAGTAACGGAGACATTGCGTAAGGCTAAGGGCCGCTGTTTACGCGCGATTTTTACGCCAGACAACGACACAAGGCGGTGAACGTGAAACAGAGTAAATACGAATCAAAACCAGTTGATGAGCTGGGTCGTGTAGCCTGGTCGGCACAAGAAAACGATGTATGGCGCCAGTTAGTCACACGGCAGCTTGCGTGTATCAAAGACAAAGCATGTCAGGAATATCTCGACGGGTTACGAATGCTCGACTTGCCGCATGACACGGTGCCACAAATCCCTGATGTGAATGCCGTGTTAATGCGAGAGACGGGCTGGCAAGTGGCCCCTGTGCCTGCGTTGATTGATTTCGACCAGTTCTTCGCCTTATTGGCGGACAAGAAATTCCCAGCGGCGACCTTTTTGCGCACTAAAGACGATTTCGATTACTTGCAAGAGCCGGATTATTTTCATGAGATCTTCGGCCACTGTGCGATGCTGACCCACCCAGCGTTCGCTGAATTTACCCATATGTATGGTCAACTGGGTAAGAAGGCCACGCCCAAAGAGCGCGTCTATCTTGCACGCTTATATTGGTTTACGGTCGAATTTGGTTTACTCAGTGACTCGCAAGACAATCGCAGTATTTATGGCGGCGGCATCTTGTCGTCGCCGGCGGAGACCGAGTACGCCTTTAATAGCGACAAAGCGGTGCGTAAGCCTTTAGAAGTGATAGATGTCATGCGCACGCCATATCGGATTGACATTATGCAACCCATTTACTTTACCATTGAGTCGATTGACGATTTATTTGCCATCAGCCAACGAGATTTGATTGCTGATGTGCATCAAGCCATGGAACTGGGCCTTCATGCGCCTTTGTTCCCGCCCAAACCGAAAAAGACAGAACAGCAAAAGGAAACGCAACATGTCTGAACTAACTGAGTTGAAATGTGAAGCCTGTAATATTGATGCCCCTTTGGTCAGCGCTGAGGAAATGCCGGCGCTGCTCAAAGACATTCCGCAATGGCGCAAAGTAACACGAGATGGGATTGATCAGCTCGAACGTGAGTTCACCTTCCGCAACTTCAAGTTGGCGTGGGCGTTTGCCAACCAAGTGGCTGAGCTGGCTGAGCAAGAAGGCCACCATCCCGCTATCTTGCTGGAGTGGGGTAAAGTGACCGTGACTTGGTGGTCGCATAAGATTAAAGGCTTGCACAAAAATGATTTTATTTGTGCGGCGAAAACTGACGGCATCGCCCCTGAGTAAACCAAAAAAAGCCCCGAGAGTGATCTCGGGGCGTATCTTTTTCGCTCACTTGCTATCTATCCCTGTCACGCAAGTATCAATCCTGCGCCGCCAATGCTTTTCATTGGCATAACTCTAAGTAGAGCAAGATAAACTTCAAAAGTTACGCGGTCACTTTTTCGTGTTGTTCTTACTCTTCTTCGTCGCTTGCGTCTTTTGGCTTAACGGCAAAATACTGCGCCAAGATTTCATCGGTGAGCTCACCTTTCTCTTCAAGGGCTTTGAGCTTTGCCACAATCGCTTTTTGTTCGTCGAGTGATGGCAAAGTCTCTGGCTCATGCTCGGGCGCGTCATTGGCAATATGCTGTAAAGGATCCATAAGTTTACATCTCATACGGGATTAACAAATTTACTGACAAGCCTACCATATTCTGGCATGTCGCGTGCCTGATTGATGATTGCACGCTGGCATAATAGTCACTTCATGTCGTTGTTAAGCGTCTCGCGTGTTCTTGACGATGATGCTTTTGCGCGATGTCGCTTAGTACTCGGTTTGGCGTCTTTTGGCATACGCTTTTGAGTATTTTTAGCCTAATACTATGATTTATTTACCGTCTGTCTTGGCATATGGAACAAGTTTTTATTGTCATACTTTAGTAGAAGCGCATAGGATGGAAGGAGCACAAGGCGTGCAGGGTGTCGTGCTAAACGACGCAGGCCTTTAAATGGAAACCCGCACACAGCGGCTATCGCGAGGAAGCAATGATGGACAGATTTGTTGAGTTCTATCACTTAAATGCATTCGTTGCACAAGGACAGGGTGGGAACCCCGCCGGTGTTGTTAGGCATGCAGATATGCTGGATGATGCACAAATGCAGGCGATTGCAACAGACTTCGGCTACCCCGAAACGGCATTTATTTGTCATAGCGAGCATGCTGATATCAGATTGCGGTTCTTTACCCCGACCAATGAGGTCGCGTTTTGTGGTCACGCCACTGTGGCAACATTTTCTGCGCTTTGGCAATTGGGTGAACTTGAAGCTGGCGATTATACGCAAGAAACAGGGGCCGGCGTCCTGCAAGTGTCCATCTTGGATTCGGGAAAAGTTAACTTTGAAACGGCAATCCCAGTTATCAGTGATGGGCCGAATGAAAAGGTGATTGCCGATGCATTTCACATAGACAGTAAAGATATCCTATCGACGGGATTGCCAGTCAAAGTCGTATCTGCGGGTGGACCTAATATCATTTTGCCGCTTGCGTCCCTCGACGCACTGGCTCGGATGTCACAAGACAGAGAGGCAGTTATTGCGCTGACGGAGGCTTACGATTGCATTGGGGTGCATGCGTTTGCTTTGTCGCCCCACGAGTCGGATATCACTGCGTGTTGTCGAAACTTTGCACCTGCGGTCGGGGTGGATGAAGAGGCGGCTACTGGAAGTGCTGCTGCCGCCTTAGCAGCGTACTTGACTGAGTATCAGGGCACACATAATCGGTTTGTTTTTGAGCAGGGTGAGCATATTGGGGCGCGATCGCTACTGTCTGCCGTGGTCAAAGTTGACGCGCAAGGCCACCACCGCGCTTGGGTGGGTGGCGAAGCAAATACCCTAGCACGGCGTGGCTATCGGCTAGATGCGATTAGCGCTTAACTTACTCTGTTCAATCAGAAAAAATCATCAGGGTTGGCGCGATTAGTCTACGTTTATTAAAGGGATCTAATTTGCGGGGTTAACATCGTGAGTGAAACCTTCTTTTCGTGTCAGCCAATTTTTGATGACCGACAGCAGCACTGGGGAAGTGAGCTGCTCTTTCGTGAAGGTCTAGAAAACAAGTTTCCATCAATTGACGAAGACACTGCCACATCAAGGATACTGAGTGCGAATTTCCTGTCTGGTAATGAATTAGACGACCAGTTGCGTTACGTGGTGAGCTTTTCCGAAACCGCGCTATTGGATGAATTACCGCTTTCGATGCCAGTGGCGCGTCTGGTTATCTGTATTAGTGAGAAAACCCGTCCCTCCCCATTACTACTGAACAAGCTCAGAGCCTATAAAAAGGCGGGTTTTATGTTACTTGCGTCTAGCTCGGTCTTTTCTAACCAATGGTTAGAACACATTAATCTGTTTAATTTAATCAGTGTCGATATGGATCGTGATGATCCTATGCGTTGGGTAGGAACCATCTCTGATTATCCTGATATCCGCTTTTTAATTCGAAAAGTAGAGAAGCAAGAAGAGTTTACGCTGGCGCAGCAATTTGGTTTTAGCTTGTTTCAAGGTTACTTTTTTGAGCAGCCGAAAATCCGGCGTCAAAGTGATGTTGCGCCGTCAGTCATCACGCTGTTGGATGCCTGTATTATCATCAACCGAAGCCCCTATGACATTGACGAAATCACAGACGTTATATCACGTGACGTGTCCCTGCTTTATAAGGTGGTCACCAGCGCCAATGTATTGGCCAAGTCCAAGAAAAAAAGCATCACTAATCCTAAACAAGCGGTGGTTTATCTCGGTTTAGAGTCATTACGCCGTTTAATTTCTCTTCTCATCATGTCCAATATGAATCATCAGGAGTGTTTACATTTGCAAAATGCTGCCATTTTGCGCGCAATTTTTATGCAACAAACTGCACCTATGTTGAAAGGACTCGATGCTGATGAAGGTTTTCTGGTTGGTGCGTTTTCTTTTTTAGATGCCATGTTGGGTTGTCCGATGGAAGATGTGGTGGGTCACCTGGATCTGAGTCAAGAAGCTAAGCAAGCTTTACTGGCACAAAATGGCCACTACGGTGCTTTACTGGAAGTATGCAAGAATATCGAGCATGCCAACTGGAATTGGGTGTCGAAAACTTGCGAAAAACTGAAACTGAAAGAACGTGTCGTGTTGAAAGCGTTTGAGAAAGCGCGCGAGCAAACGCAAACACTCGCCGCAACCATGCAGGTATAAGTATGAATCGAGTGGGAATGCGCTTAGCTATCGTTTTGATTGTGTTGGCAACACTGCTGCTAGGTGGGTTTGGCTATTATAACTATCACGTTGCCAAGTCACGCTTAGAGTCGGACATGAATCAGGACTTGACGTCCATTAGCCAGCGACTCAAACAGCGCCTGCCCACATTGATGTGGAATTATGATTTTGAGAATGTCCAAAATGATCTCGATAGCGAGATGGGATCGCGATATGTCCATCGATTAGAACTGGTTGATGTTAATGGGCAGTTCCGGTACGTCACAGACTCAAAAGGGACGCGGGCAGATTCTGAACTGAGTCAGTTGACCATTCCACTTGAATACGATGATCGCAGCCGTTCGGTAAAAGTCGGCGATCTGATCATTTATCGTGATAGTAGGTACATCGATAAAGAGCTCAGCACCGAGATATTACGTACGACGACGCAGATTATTTTGCTGAACTTGCTGGTGGGATTCTTTATTTGGAAATATGCCAAGCAAATCAGCCGAGCCGAGCAAAGCCGCGCGTACCTCGATACCGTTATTCATAGCTATACTGATGCACTCTTGGTGCTAGGTGATAAGCATTCGATTATTACCATCAACGATTCGGCCAAGCGGCTGTTTGAGCTTGAATCTGTCCCTGATGAAGCCATCACACTGTCGGCCATTGTGTCTCGTGTTAAGCCCAACTCGCGCGCCTATTTTTCACAGGCGCTTTACGATTTGAATGGCAAAACTAACCGCTCTTATGAGATAGAAACCGAAAGTGGAGAGCGGGTGGTGCAGGTGAAATCCACTCCCATCAAAGACGAAGATCCACGCGCGCTGAATGTCGCTATTATTCGCGACATCACCGAACAACACCTTGATAAACAAAAAGTCTCTAAAGGGGCAGAGTTATTCTCCGCCATGAAGAGTTTACAAGATAAATTTTTGATTCGAGAGGATTTCAGTAAAAGCTTCCATGATGTCCTCAAAATCTTGCTGCGTATTGGTGAAAGCAATCATGGCATCATTGTTGAAGTGGGTGGCAATGATGAACCAGAGCAAGCGGGCTTACCCTATCATGTGCTTGCCCAAACTCGGTTGATTCAAAACGGTTACGTAGGCGACGAGTTTGTTCGTAATTTGTTGATTGAAATTATTGAAACCAAACAAAGTAAACGCAGCCTGCAAATGGCGGGTATCGCGGGTAACAACCAAAAAATGATCATCAATGTGTTGGGGTTACCGCTATACATGTCGAATCAACTCGTCGGCGTGGTCTGTTTATTCGATGAATCAACCACCTATGATGATGAGTTGCAAAGCTGGATCGATCCGATCTTGTCGAGTTTGAGTTCAATGATTCACTTTGTTCAGCAGAAAAATCTGAACGATATGATCTCTAAAGAGATGGCGAGAGCGAAAGAGCAGGCGGAACGCGCTAATGAATCAAAGACCAATTTTCTGGCGATGATGAGCCATGAGATTCGCACACCGATGAATGGCATTGTAGGGATGTCGAACTTATTAATTGAGACGCCACTGACGCAACAGCAGCGCTATTTCGTCGATACCTTGCAACACTCCTCTACCGCGCTACTAAATATCATCAACGATGTGCTCGATTTGACCAAAATCGAAGCCGGTAAAATGACGCTCTCTAAACAAGTACTCAATGTGGCTGATCTTGTTCACGAATCCTTGAGCATCTTCACTGCCAAAGCGGCAGAAAAACAGTTGCGACTCCATTGTTATATCGATCCTCGTATGCCATGTGATATTGAACTCGATGCGGTCCGCTATAAACAAGTGATTATCAACTTAGTCGGCAATGCGGTGAAGTTTACCAAGCAAGGGCATATTTATGTTCGCTTGTATCAAGCGAAAGATGGCGAAGTCACGAATCTTGTCATGGAAGTAGAAGATACGGGGATCGGGATCCCAGAAGACCGCCATGAGGCTATCTTTGAAAACTTCACTCAGGTGGATAACTCGTATTCGCGCTCTTATCAAGGGACAGGTTTGGGCTTACCGGTATGTCGTAAATTGCTGCGATTGATGGATGGCGATATCACTATTCGTAGCGAGGAAAACAAAGGCACGACGTTTGTGTCTACTGTGCCTATCACCTTCAGTGACTCGCCACATACACTGTTTGATGGTTATGAACTGAGCGCAGAAGAAAAAGCGCAGCACGTTTGTTTGGTCTCAGAAGATAATTTACTCACCACTACATTGGCCGCATACCTCGATCGCCTGTCTGTCTCGTTTGTCAGTGTTACTGACGGGGAGCAAGTTGATACGCGAGATAGCGAACAGTTAACCTTGATGATTGATCAAGACAAGATGCAAAGTTGTCAACAATTAGTGGGTAAAGTCGCCAAGAGTGTCGCCATTAGTCATAATGGCCATCACGATACCGGTATGCAGACGTTGACATGCCCAATTAATTACAGCGAGTTGTATCGAGTATTGACTTCGAATGAGGCGGAGCTTGATGACAACCTTGCGGTCGTTGGGCAGTACGACAATATTCGCTTTGATTTAAATGTTCTGGTCGCGGAGGACCACTTAGTCAACCAAGACTTAATCGATATCATTCTCGCCAAGCTAGGTTGTAAACGCACATTGGCTGAGAACGGCAAAGAAGCGCTTGAGCTGCATAAAAAAACACCTTTCGATATTATTTTAATGGATTGCCAAATGCCTGAAATGGATGGCTTTGAGGCAACGCGCCGTATTCGTGAGTTTGATAAGCACACACCGATTATTGCCGTGACCGCCAATGCGTTATCGGGGGACGCAGAGCGTTGCTTGGACGCAGGCATGAATGGGCATTTAGCCAAACCTTTCAGCAAAGATCAGTTAATTGAGTTACTGATTCTCTATTCCAGCAACGATGCGGTGCATTATGACGATCCGCATGACACCAATGATGGGCTGGATTTGGCGGATTTAGATGAAAACGCTTTGACGGGAATTAAAAATACCAGTGATTCTGTTACAGACACAGACATAAATACAGATATTAAACCTGACCCCGATCATCATGTGAATGGAGCGGCAACCATGGAATCCACTGAGTCTCCCGTCGATATTGCTCATGTCAAAGAACAGGTGGGCGATAGCATGGATCTGGTGAAAATGATCCTTGACAAGTACGTGAATAATCAGACCAATGACTTAGAAAAAATGGAAGTGGCGTTCGATGAGCAAGATGTCGCTGCTGTTAAGAAGCTCGCTCATAAGATGAAAGGTGCGGCGGCGATGATTGGAGCGAATACGCTTTCAGGGATCTGCTTAGAACTTGAAAAATCACCCGCGGAAGATACTGAAACACTCAAAACGTATTTACCGACAATTCGTGAACACACCCAAGCTATTGTTGAGCAGGTCTCTGGCCTACCGGAAACACCTTGATACATCCTGTCACGCTCGTTAGCATGGGCATAGTGTCAAATTAGATTAAAAATTAAAGACCAATCAAACACCTAGTGCTTGACTATTTAGTCGAGCACTAGGTTTTGTTGTGAGGAAAGGTAGATGAACAAAAGTGCTGTGCTGGTTTGCGCCGTCACCTTACTGCTTAGTGGCTGTGGTGAAAAGGCGACCTCTGCACCATCAGAAACGCCAGCTCGACCCGCTAAGCTGTTGACGGTTGCTATTGGTCATGAAGGGATCACCCGTCAATTTCCCGCTCAGGTTGAAGCTGATGATAAAGCATTGCTTTCGTTTCGCGTCTCAGGCGTGATTGAGAGCATGCCGGTGAAAGCAGGTATGGATGTCAATCAGGGAGATACCTTAGCGGAGCTGGATGGCCAACAATATCGCCTGCAGCTAGACAAGGCCAAAGCGCAGTATCAACTGGCTCAGGTGCAGTTCAATCGCGCAGATCGTCTACACAATGACAAAGTCATATCCGAGCAGCGCTTTGATGAAGCGCGCTCGGCGTTGAGTGAGGCTGCTGCTGGTTTAGAGCAAGCACAGGCGAATGTGAATTATACGCAGCTAAAAGCGCCTTATTCCGGCACTGTCTCTTTGCGCATGAAAGAAGTCAATGAGTTTGCCCGAGCTCAAGAGCCTATCCTCCACATTCAGTCGAAAGATATCATTAACGTCAGCTTTCAGTTACCTGAACGATACTTTCATTACTTTAGCCAACAAGCCAAGCAGCTCACGCCATTTGTAACGTTCGACGCGTATGGCGAACGTCGTTTTCCTGCCCAGTTTAAGGAGATGGATACAGAAGCGGACACGAAAACAGCGTCCTATCGGGTCACGGTGAGCTTAATGCGGCCACAAGCGGTGAATGTATTGCCGGGCATGGCAGCGAAGGTGAGTGTCACTATACCGACAGATGCACAGACTTCCATTCCTGACTCAGCACTGATCACGAAAGGAGAAGACCTTGGTGTTTGGCGAGTTGATCCGCAAGGTGTTGTGTCTTTCACGCCCATTCGTTTAGAGGATGGCAAAGTGAGTGATGGCCTTGAAAATGGCGATGTGATTGTTGCGACCGGTGCGGGTGCGCTTCAAGAGGGCGATCGGGTACGAGCTTGGGTGAAGGAGCGTGGACTATGAAATCAGTCGTAAAACTCTTGGGTATCGTAGGCTGTGTGATGCTCCTCTCGGCGTGCCAGCCTGAGTCGACTCCTCGCGAGGTAGCAACGCCAGTGGTGACAACCTTTACGGTACACCATCAGCAACAAGATGAGCGCATTACCTTCCCCGCGGTAGCTGCTGCGGCAGACAAGGCAACGTTAGCGTTTCGGGTGCCTGGCGAGGTGCAGCAAATTAACGTAAAAGCGGGTGATCTGGTCAAGAAAGGCGATGTGCTGGCGCGACTTGAACCTACGGACTATCGCTTAGCGGTTGAGAACGCCAGTGCGCGCTTTGATGTCGCGGATGCTCAATATCGTCGCTCGGCACCTTTGGTCGAGCAGGGTATGCTGGCTCAATCACAATTTGATGAGCTAAAAGCACAGCGCGAAATTGCGCAAGCAGAGTTGGCGCTGGCGAAGCTGCATTTATCCTACATTGAGCTTAAAGCACCGGAAAATGGTGTCATCTCTCGTGTCAGCGTGGAGCCATTTGAAACCATTGCGCCGGGGCAAGCGATAATGAATATCCACGATGCCACACGTGCCGACATTCGCATTCAAGTCCCTGATATTTTGTTTAGTCGCAATGCGGGTGTGAACACGCAATCGGTGCAAACGCGATTGATCCCCGAAGTGATTACCCAACAAGGCAATACCTTCAAGGCGTCGATCGACGAATATACCGCCGAGCCAGATCCGCAAAGCGGTGCCTTTGTGGTGACCTTAACGATGCCGATGCCAGAGCAACAATTCATTCTCGATGGTATGCCCGTTCAAGTCAGTATTTCTCGTCAAGGCTTGCAGCTAACCCGTACTGGGCTCTCTATACCGATAGAAGCGGTGTTTAACCAAGATGGTGACCCGCTTGATCGCGAGCACAGTTATGTGTGGCTCTTGAATACTAAAGACAATACCGTGCACAAGCAACAGATTGAGATGGGGCGCATCCATGGTCATCGGATTGAAGTGGTTGAAGGATTGAAACAGGGCGATCGCATTGTTGTTGACGGCGCGAATCAACTGGCCGACGGACAAACCGTACAGCTCGCGTCAAAAGAGGAAAAGAGATCATGAAGCAAGGCGTGGCAGGCTATTTTATTCAAAATAAAGTCATCAGTTGGATGATTACGCTGATCTTTTTGATAGGGGGTACCATCGCTTTTCTGGGGCTAGGGCGCTTAGAAGATCCGGCTTTTACCATTAAAGATGCAATGGTCATCACCAGCTACCCTGGTGCAACGCCGCAGCAGGTTGAAGAAGAGGTCACTTATCGGCTCGAAAAAGCGGTTCAACAGCTTACCTATGTCGATGAAGTTCGCTCTATTTCCAGTCGTGGCCTCTCCCAGATCACGGTTAAAATGAAACCTAAATATCGTTCGGATGACCTTCCCCAGATATGGGATGAGCTACGCCGAAAAGTGAACGATGCGCGGGGACAACTCCCTCCCGGCGTGAACCCGCCACAAGTGATGGATGACTTTGGTGATGTGTATGGGATTTTATTGGCGATAACCGGTGACGGATATAGCTACAGCGAGCTTAAAGACTATGTGGATTATTTGCGTCGTGAGCTTGAATTAGTCCAAGGGGTGGGCAAAGTACAAGTGACCGGTGCGCAACAGGAACAAGTCTTTATCGAAGTGTCGATTCAGCGCTTGAGCAGCTTGGGTATCTCTCCTAATACCTTATTTAACCTGCTGGCAACCCAAAACTTAGTGAGCAATGCGGGAGCAGTGCGAGTGGGGGATGAGTATATTCGCATTCACCCCACCGGCGAGTTTTCGTCTGTGGATGAATTGGGCAACCTAATCCTCACCGAAGCGGGCTCACAAGGCCTGATTTACCTACGCGACGTTGCGGATGTAAAACGGGGATACCAAGAAGTACCTAGCCAAGTCCTGTCGTATAACGGTAAGCAGGCGTTGCAAGTCGGTATTTCTTTTGCTGATGGTGTCAATGTGGTTGAAGTTGGGCAGAACGTCGATAAACGTTTGGCGGAGCTCAATGATAATCAGCCGGTTGGTATTCAAGTGCATCATGTGTATAACCAGCCCGATGAAGTCGACAACTCGGTCAGCGGTTTTGTGTCTAGTCTTGGGCAAGCGGTGGCGATCGTTATTATCGTGTTGCTCTTTTTTATGGGACTGCGCTCGGGCCTTTTAATTGGCTTGGTGTTGTTGCTAACTGTGCTAGGCACGTTCGTGTTTATGCGCTACTTCGATATTAATTTACAGCGTGTTTCACTCGGTGCCTTGGTCATTGCGCTTGGTATGCTGGTGGATAATGCGATTGTGGTGGTCGAGGGCATATTAGTCGGCTTAAAGCGTGGCCGAACGCGAATGCAGGCCGCGCATGATATTGTCACTCAAACTAAGTGGCCCTTGTTGGGGGCGACCGTGATTGCGGTAACAGCGTTTGCGCCGATTGGCTTATCTGAAGATGCAACCGGTGAGTATTGCGGCACCTTGTTTACGGTTCTGCTGATCTCCTTGATGCTCAGCTGGTTTACGGCCATTACGCTGACGCCCTTTTTTGCCAGCATGTTTTTCAAAGAAACCACCGTCTCCGAGGGTGATGAGCAATCGGACCCCTACAATGGCGTGCTATTTGTGATCTATAAACGATTCTTATCGTTTTGTATGCATCATGCCTATCTGACTCTGCTAGTGATGGTTATTGCGCTGGGAGCCAGTATTTACGGGTTTAGCCACCTGAAACAATCCTTCTTCCCTGACTCGACCACACCGATGTTCATGGTGGATTTATGGCTGCCTGAAGGGACAGATATTCGGGCGACTCAAGGCACTTTGGATGATGTCTCAAGCTGGTTGAGTGAACAAGAGGGCGTGAGCTATGTATCGACCAGTGCTGGGAAAGGGTCTCAGCGCTTTATGTTGACCTATTCACCAGAGAAAACTTACGCCGCGTACGGTGAGCTGATCGTCCGTGTGGATGAGTATGCCCATGTAAAACCCACGATGGGACTGGTACGCACACATATTCAGCAGCAATATCCGAATGTTCAACTTAAGCTCAAACCGATCACTTTAGGGCCGGCTTCGGGGTCAAAAATTGAAGCGCGGATCATCGGACCTGAGCCGACGGAACTACGAGCTATTGCTAAGCAGGTAGAAGCGCGTCTTCATCAAGATCCAGACGCCGTCAATATTCGTCATGACTGGCGCGAACGCACTAAAGTGCTCGAACCTGAGTTTAACGAGAGCCAAGCGCGTCGCTACGGGATTACGAAAAAAGACGTGGACGACCTTTTGACCATGACCTTCAGTGGCAAACGTATTGGCGTGTATCGTGATGGCACCAATTTAATGCCCATTGTAGCCCGCTTGCCAGATGAGGAACGCGTCAATATTAATACCCTCGAAGGGATGAAGATCTGGAGCCCTGTGCTAAAAGACTACATTCCTTTGCAACAGGTGATTCTCGACTATGACCTGCGTTGGGAAGACCCCATCATCATGCGTAAAAATCGCAAACGCATGCTGACAGTGATGGCTGATCCCGATCCGCTGGGTGGTGTCACCGCGGCGACGCTATTGACGCGGGTCCGCAGTGATATCGAGTCGATTCCTCTTCCAGAGGGCTACCGCATTGAATGGGGCGGTGAGCACGAGTCATCCACAGAAGCGAAAGAAGGGCTGTTTAGTATTATGCCTCTGGGTTACCTCTTTATGTTCTTGGTAACCATACTGCTATTTAACTCGGTGAAAGAGTCGTTAATTGTTTGGTTAACCGTGCCGCTTGCAGTCGTTGGGGTGACTACGGGGCTGCTCTTACTGAATACGCCGTTTGGCTTTATGGCATTACTCGGCTTCTTGAGCCTAAGTGGTATGCTGCTGAAAAATGGGATTGTATTGATTGACCAAATCAATTTAGAGGTTGCCAGTGGCAAACAGCGCTACCAAGCGGTAGTGGACGCGGCAGTAAGTCGTGTTCGTCCGGTCTGCATGGCTGCGGTGACGACCATTTTAGGGATGTTGCCGTTGTTACCGGATGTATTTTTCCGCCCAATGGCAGTGACTATCATGTTTGGATTGGGCTTTGCGACCGTGCTAACACTGATTGTGGTGCCTGTACTGTACCGGATTTTTTATCAAATCCATTATCACCGTAATGCCTGATACGACGAAGCACCGCAACCGCGGTGCTTTTTTTATGTCAGTGTCTCAAGGTTGAGGCTGTGGATAACTGCAGAACTATCCACAAAAACAGTTAATAACTCGGTGAATTACGTCGCTAAGAGGCATCAGAAGCGCGATAGTTAAATGTCAATATTCTGAGTAAGACTTTTATAGATCAGTCACAGTCAACAGGACGCTAAATGTAACTGTTTGATTGCCAAAAAGAGAGCGTAAGAGGTTGAGTTGGCATGGCAAAGCAGCTTACCGAAACGGTAAGGCTGCTTTACACCATAGAGAGAAACTAGCTGATTTGTTTGAGGGATAGGGTTAAGTCAAAGGTTGCCATGGGCTCATTGCCATGAAGCGTGGGGCAGGTCGCCACAATGGTGACAGGCTGGTTGACACGCTCACCGGTTTCGATGGTTTCGCGGATCATGGCTTGGATTTTTTGCCCATCGAGGCAGGTAAAAATCACATCGTCTTCTGGGCGCTTATGAAAATCTGCCGTGACTGCTTTGAAAGCGAGACTGATTTTAATCCCGTGTTGCTCGGCCATCGCCATGGCAAGAAAACCGCCTGCCACATCGGCACCTACCGCTAGCGCGCCAAAATACATGCTATTTAGGTGGTTTTTAGTCCGGCGTCCTAATGGGATTCTCATCTGTACGTGCTGATCGTCAATGGCAAGAATTTTGGGCCGACACCAACCAATCATGGGGACTTTGAGAAACCCAAACAGCGAAAGGTGCTGATTAGCGCGAGCCAAAGGGGAAGAAAACATACACACTCCTTGTTAATCTGGTCATACCTGTTCAAGCTACTCGTTGCTGCACTGCGGCGTCAACATTTCATTAACAACAATGCGGAGTGGGTAGCTAAGATTGAGGCTGTGGCAGTAAACCTTGATAATCAGCACGTGCAATAAGGGCAACGGTCTTATTGTCGTTTATCTCTCCTGACGCAATGCGTGCTCTTGCCTCGGCCACGGTTATCAGACGGAGTTGAATAAACTCATCATCATCCAGATTCATTTCAGTCTGGGTGAGGCCAGAAGCCAGATAGAAGTGCTGGACTTCATCACAAAATCCGGGCACGGGGAGCGCAGAACCCAACGAGTGCCACGAAGTGGCTTGGTAGCCCGTTTCCTCTTCAAGCTCACGCTTTGCACCTTCCAGTGAGCATTCATCACCCTCTAACGTCCCGGCGGGTGCTTCTAGCAACCATTGATTAACAGCGGGTCGAAATTGATTGAGCAATACAAGGCGACCGTCCTCAAGTATGGGTAAAATGACCGCCGCGCCTGGATGGCGAATCACATGATGCCGATGATTGCGCCCATCAGGCAGTACGGTTTGTGCCTCTACCAACGACAAGCGTTTCCATTGGTGGTAAATCGTCTCTTTCATCCTATCCTCAACGCGTGTTGTACCCGTTTTTAGTGCAGTGTTTTGGTGTAAAGTATGGTAGCATTCGCGACCTTAAATGGCGCTACTGCGCGCTTTGTCATAGAAATACCATTGGAGTAATACCTTGCAATTTGACGATCTGGGATTAGATAGACGTTTACTGTCGCTCATTGCCCACCGTGGATTTGAAAAGCCAACCGATATCCAGCGACAGGCGATTCCTGTTGTTATGGCCGGGAAGGATCTGTTGGCCTCCTCAAAAACGGGCTCAGGGAAAACGCTGGCTTTTTTATTGCCGGCGATGCAGCGCGTGCTACGTACTAAAGCTCTCAGTCGTCGTGACCCACGTGTTTTGGTGCTCGCGCCAACACGAGAATTGGCAAAGCAAGTGTATGGGCAATTGCGTATGCTGACCAGTGGTACACCCCATAAAGCCGCATTGGTATTGGGGGGGGAAAACTTTAACGAACAAGCGAAAGTTTTCCGTCAGTCACCCACTTTCGTTGTGGCCACACCTGGACGTCTTGCCGATCATCTTAAACAGCATCACTTGTCGTTAGCTGGATTGGAAATGCTGATCCTTGATGAAGCCGATCGTATGCTCGATCTTGGCTTCAAGGCGCAATTAGATGCCATTAATGAGCAAGCCAACCATCGTTTACGCCAAACGCTCATGTTTTCTGCGACTCTGGACCATCAGCAAGTGACAGACATGGCTGCAGGGTTGCTTAAGTCCCCCAAACGCATTGCGGCGGGAGAAACGCATACGCTACATAGTGACATTGAACAGCATTTTGTACTGAGTGATCATCTTGATCACAAGCATGCGCTATTGGATCACTTAATGGAAGCCAATACGCACAAACAGGTGATGGTCTTTACCGCAACGCGCGTAGACACTGAGCGTCTCGCAGAGCGGTTCAATCAAGCCGGCTATAAAGCTATTGCCTTGAGCGGTGAGCTTAACCAGTCATCTCGTAATCGCATTATGGATGAATTTGAGCGCGGCATTCATGATGTGTTGGTCACTACGGATGTAGCATCTCGGGGACTGGACTTGCTTAACGTTTCTATGGTGATCAACTTTGATTTACCGAAGCATGCGGAAGAATATATTCACCGTGTGGGGCGTACAGGGCGAGCTGGGCATCAAGGTTTGGCTTATTCATTGGTTGGCCCGAAAGACTGGCGAAGCTTTAAGAATATTGAAGCGTTTTTGCGTTTAAGCTTATCTTTCACTGCGATTGAGGGCCTAACGGGTAAATTTAAAGGTTTTAAAGAGAAAAAGTCGGCCAAACCTCAGTCGAAAGGGCCTGCGAAACGTAAAAAGCCAACTCAAAAGGCGAAGCCGAAAGCGCCCAAGAAACGCGATAAGAGCTTTTATAACAATGTGCCTGCTGGCGATACGCCCATGATGCGGAAAAAACCTAAACCAGAGTAGGGCAAAATGCCGTTTATCGAATAAAAGGAGGGGTATCCCTCCTTTGTTTTATCTATTATGCCGGCGGCTAGCTACCATCAGGAAGGTATTCGCTGTATATCACTAAATTTTGTACACCAATGAAACTTTGTTTTGCTGAACGCTATGATGTCCAAAAATCTCACTTTTCTTTGGTGAAACTGTGCTTTTTTGCAGCAATTTAATTACATATTACGTACACTGTGTAGCAATCGTTGCTTGATGGTTAAGCAAATGCGGGTTGGCGTGTGCAGTTGACGGCTGCATACAAGATTCATTGACTATTAATAGGAAACGCTGTGGAAACTGCATTGGTCGTTGCTTTTATCACTGCTGCTGCGTGGATTGTGCGCCGCGAACGTGCCGCGCAATAAGCGCTTCACGAGATAACTTGCTGACTAGGCCCTTTAAAACCTCATTCTGTCAGTAAAAAAGCCTTCTCTTTCGAGAAGGCTTTGTTATTTATCGCGCACCGAATAGGCGCGTACTGAAGAGGGAAGTGAGGTTAGTTGTCGTAGTAATCGCCGTCTGCTACCTCATGAAAATCTTCAACTTGGCTCGCGGCTTTAAAATCCGCAGCCGGTTTTGTAAGCCGTCGACGTAACATCGACACTTGCTCTTCCAAGCGATGTGCGGTTTCGATATTACCTTCTTGATAGGCCTCTTGAATTTTTCTTTCAAATTCATCAATACGTTGAGTCATCACCATCGTTTTACCCTCCGACAGTTCCCACGCACAATGACGGCGAACGTCCTGACATGGGTTTTATCACCACGCACACAAGACACACACCACCTTCATAGATGGCATACGTATCTCACATAAAGTTAGTTTAATATAGCGATAAAGCCAGTGAGAGAGGTCACACTGACACGGTCACCCAGAGTAGGAAAGAATAGGGTGGATGACCGTGGCCTATTAATACAGGTATCTGACTGAAAAAATCAACCTATTTTCTTCAAGACCGTTTGCCCGCCACGTCGCACCCAGTGAAAGTGTCTCTGTTGAATGAAAGCGACCGCCAAACTCGACAATGCTCTCGCTGTCATCTTTGTCGAAAATAATCGAGCCGACATACATTGTGGCTTCGAAAGGAGGGGCGATCCAAGCTCGTGCACCGCCACCAATTACTGTCGCAATGTCGCCGGTGTCATGTTTGTCATCCTCTGGACGTCTTAGCCACGCAGCTTCGATTTCTCCGTACAGATCGACAAATTCGTTTACCGGGGCGTGAAAGCCTGCACCGGCAGAGGTATACCAGTCGCCTTCAAACTGCGTATCTCCTTTGGCGACAAAGTGTGCGCCCTCCATAAATGCAAAGCGCGCTAGCCCGCCCAAACCACTTGGGTTGGCCAAAACGTTAATCTGTATGTGGTTGTAGTTGAAGTTAGTGGCGTGAGCATTTGGCAATAATAAGCCACATGCCAGAGCCGCGCTTGCAATCAGGCGTTTTGTCACGTGATACGCTCCTTAATCGTTTAGTGTCAGTGTAATAGCATGTGTAGAACATGCGCAATAAGTGACCACAAGGCGGTGGCTTTTTTATGAGTTGACGCATAGTTGTCAAAATATGGAAAAATTCAATAACTGTTTTTAGTCAAATTAATCTGTGTTTTTTTATCTTTAAAACTCGTAAAAAAATATTTGCACCGTCGCGGTGTTCACGTTAGCGTAAAGGCTCATGAAGAAAAAGCAGCCCGATGAAGCTGCACGCAAGCACAGGATCAAGCCCATGAGTGTACACCCGACAGATGATGTAAGAATTGAACAAATCAAAGAGTTGCTGCCACCGATCGCTGTTTTAGAAAAATTCCCCGCCACAGAGATAGCAGAGAAGACCGTGGTCGACGCACGTCAATCCATTCATCATATTTTGAATGATGAAGACGATAGATTGGTGGTCGTAGTCGGCCCTTGCTCCATTCACGACCCAAATGCTGCCAAAGAATATGCCAGCAAGCTCAAAGCTCTCCGAGAAGAGCTTAATGACGATTTGGAAGTGGTGATGCGCGTTTATTTTGAAAAGCCACGTACGACGGTGGGTTGGAAAGGCCTGATTAATGACCCTTATCTAGACAACAGTTTCAAGATTAACGATGGCCTGCGTTTAGGAAGAGAACTCCTCCTTGATATTGCCAATATGGGCCTACCGGCGGCAGGCGAATTCCTCGATATGATCACGCCGCAATACATGGCCGATTTGATCAGTTGGGGCGCTATTGGTGCACGTACCACTGAGTCTCAAGTGCACCGTGAGTTGGCATCAGGCTTGTCGTGCCCGGTTGGTTTTAAGAACGGTACGGATGGCAATATTAAGATTGCGACGGATGCCATTCGCTCAGCAAGCGCGCCGCATCAGTTCTTATCGGTCACCAAATACGGCCATTCTGCCATTGTTGCAACGGCAGGGAACGATGATTGCCACCTGATCCTTCGCGGCGGCAAGGCGCCTAACTACAGCGCAACAGATGTTGATCAGATCTGTTCATCGCTTGCAGGTGCCGAGTTGCGCCAAAAAGTAATGATCGACTTTAGTCACGCGAACAGCAGCAAGCAATATCAAAAGCAAAAAGAGGTTTGCAACGATGTAGCGGGGCAAATTGCTGGCGGCAATGACGCAATCTTTGGCGTCATGATTGAAAGTCATCTGATTGAGGGGCGCCAAGATCTGATTGAAGGCCAGTCGCTCACTTATGGACAAAGCATCACTGATGGGTGCATTGGCTGGGAAGACACCGAACTAACTTTACGTCAGCTAGCGGACGCTGTGAGAGCCAGACGAAGCACAAAACAGCAGCGTAAGCGTGCTTAAAAAAGAAAAGGGCCAGCGTACAATGCAGGCCCTTACTATCGTGCGACAGTCTAATGTGTGAACATTACTGCGCTTGAAAGATAGATTGAAACTCGCGCTTGAGCGCGGGTTTTAAACGCGCCTGTTTTAATTGCTTAGATAAGTCTTTAACGCAACGTTTAAGCACATCGTCCAGTACCTGCGCTTTGTAGTTCTCTTGCTCGTCCTCGGACATGTCATCGAGTTTGACGTTTTGCAGTTCGTTGAGTGTATCAATCCCGACATAACTTTGGCTGATTGCCACCAAAGCATGAAATTGGTCGAAGCTGTCGAGCACATTTTGCGCACTAGCAGGGAGCTTTTCCCATGCTTCGCGAACACTAGGCTCTGCCGCGTCATGGACGGAAGCGATCATCGTGTACATGGCCTCAGGGGCGTTTTCATAACGAATCACGCTTTGCAGCTCTGGGGAAAACTCATCAAAACTCACATTGGTACTGCTGGTATCGGACATGCACCGACTCTCCTTCACTTTTTATACTAAGCCCACGTCGTTATGAGCGACTTGCGGCTTTTCGGTCTTTCTTTTCGTTATTCTCTGTACGCTCACTACGTGTTTGGTCGTCGAGTGGTACGACGGTATCGGTGGCTAAGGTGGCTCGGTTTTCACCTGCGAGTAAACCGCCTTTCTCAATAGTGAGTTGCTCGGTATTGAGCACGCCTTTCATTTTACCTTGCGAGAGAATGTCAATCGCATCGGCTTCGCATTGTCCTTCAACCAAACCGTTAATCGTAATATGCTTGGCATGAATCGTACCGCGGAAGTGTCCGGTTGCTGAGATAACCACGGCATTAGCCTGAGTGATATTGCCTTCACCAAAGCCATCAATTTGGATATCTCCGTCAAGCTCAATGTCACCAACAACCTTGCAGTTTTTCGCCACGATTGACAAACCAAGGTTACGGTTTGGGGTTGAACGAAACAGGCCCATAGTTTGTACTCCACAATCCATTTCCTACCAGTATATCATCTGGTGTCAGGCTATGTGTTGCGATCTTTTCACTCAAGCCTGACTAACATGTGATCCTGATACCAGTCTGTGTGCCTGTTTGTGCCGAATTATTCAGCACTTAGTTGGAGCGCAATTGCTCGGCTATGCCCAACTTGCTATAACACAGTTATTATCTCGATGAGGACATGGATCATGTCAATGCTATTAACGCCCTATCAACAACGTGTCATCGGTTGTTTGCTCGAAAAAGAAGTGACCACGCCTGACCACTATCCACTGACCTTAAATGCGCTCACGACAGCGGTAAATCAAAAAAGTAATCGAGAGCCTGTCTATACGCTTACCGACGCCGATGTGTTAGATGTCGTGAATACGCTTATCGATGCACGTCTTATTAGCCCACAGGAAGGGAGTGGGAGCCGTGTCTGCAAGTATCAGCATCGCTTCTGTAATACGCCATTCGGTAATTTGACGTTTACGGATCAAGAAAAAGCGATTATTTGCGTGCTGTTGTTACGTGGCCCTCAAACTGCCGGTGAGCTGCGCACAAGAACGCAAAGGTTATGTGAATTTGCCGATATGCAGCAAGTAGAAAGCACGCTGAGTGCCATGATAGAGGCCGAATGGATTATGAAGCTAGCACGTGAGCCCGGTAAACGGGAATCGCGCTACATCCATTTATTTGGTGAATTAACCGAAGCGAGCGCTGAAAGCGAAATGAGACCCGAAACAGAAACGCTAGAGCTAAGCGCAGATAACGCCGCGGTGCCAACCCCATCTCACGGGACGCAGCATGCATTGGAAGCGCGGGTTGATGCGCTTGAGCAAGAGGTCGCCAGCCTGCGCGAGGCATTAAACGGGCTATTATCCAAATAAAAAAACATGAGCGAGTCGTGGTTCGTTTACTTGGTTCGTACGCGGCACAATGCTTTGTATTGTGGCGTGTCGACGGATGTTGAGCGCCGCTTTCAACAGCATCTCAGTGGTAAAGGTGCGCGTGCGTTGCGAGGGAAAGGACCACTTTCTTTGGTGTGGCAATCTCCTGCAATGAGCAAACAAGCCGCCATGCAGTTAGAATATCAGATAAAACAGTGGCCCAAACAGCGCAAAGAGGCCTTATGTCAGAGCTGTGATGACGTCCATCGATGGGAGTCGTAAAGGGCATATGCATCGGTTGCTTGACTATGAATTTGAGTAGCGTAGGTAAGGAATATGCTGTTTCAGTAAGGTAAGGAGTTGATCGACGCCCATGGCGGGATAGTACAAATGACCTTGAATATAACGACAGCCGATTTGGGCTAAGTAGTCTTTCTGGGCTTGGTGTTCGACGCCCTCTGCGACCACTTTCAAGCCTAAGAGATCCGCCATACCGATCACGGCTTGGCAAATCACTGCATCGTCTTTGCATTCGGGGAGTTGGTCGATAAAGCTGCGATCAATTTTAACCGTATCGACAGGGAAATGTTTCAAATAGGCCAGTGATGAATAGCCGGTACCAAAATCATCAATCGCTAGTGATATACCCGCTTCGGTGAGTGTGTGCAGTGTCTGTTGATTTTGTTCCAAATTTTCAATAAACACTTGCTCGGTTAATTCGATTTGCACGCGCTCTGCTGGTACTTGATGGCGTTCGATGGCCTGTAAAATCGTATCAGCCAGAAAACTGTCTTGAAACTCATGACCAGAGACATTAATAGCAAGCATCGGCGGTGCGCAGCCCTCGGTGAGTAGCATGGCATAATGCTCTAGCGCTTTGTTAATGATCCAATTCCCCAGTTGTTGCATCAATCCTGTATCTTCAGCAGTACGGACGATGGTGTCAGGCGAAATGATAGTCCCCCCTTCATCTTGCCAGCGGACTAAGGCTTCAATGCCGACGATACGCTGCGTTTTTAAATCAACCTGAGGCTGAAAATGCAGCATCAATTCATTGCCTTGGATGGCTTTGCGAATGGTGTATTCGATGTCGCGCTTTTGCTGAAGGTGGTCGCGCATCGCCATTTGAAATACGACCACACGGTGGTGCACGAGTTGTCGAGCTCGATGCGCAGCGGTATCGGCGTGGCGTAATAATTCATGAGCCGGCATAGATGTGTCATAGCGATACGCCACACCAATCGCGCAGCTAGGTAAAACAGTCACACCTTGAGCATGGCATTCTTTCTCTACAGTTAAACGCACCTGCTTGGCGTGTACCTCGGCTTCTAACGGCGATAGATCGGTGCGCAGCATGACAAAATGTTCATCACTGGTTCTGGCTAAATAAGCTTGTGGAGGCAATAGATTTTGTAAGCGTTTGGCGACGGTAGTTAATACGTCATCGTGAATGCGGTAGCCATGAAGATCATTGATTTCCTTAATATTATCAATATCGATACAAATCAGCGACAGCGTACGCGTTGCCGAGAGCGTCTTATTAATGGTGTGCTGAATGTGATTAAGCAGTGCATGGCGATTTGGCAGATAGGTCAGGGGATCATGATTAGCAATAAAATGTAGCTGATTTTCAACGTCTTTGCGTTGAGCGATTTCATTTTGCAGTCGAGTAATCGTCGCTTGTTCAGCTTTTCTCGCCATCAAATTGATTTCAATTAAATACAAGGCGATACCTACTAAGATCGTGACGACCAACCCAGAGATGTAAATGAGCATTGGCAAAGATAAAAAGTGTTCCGATTCAGGGCTGTTCCACAATGTAACGATAAATTCCGGGCTGGCGCCGGTTAGCGTGAGCCCAACTTGTCCTGTTGCCGCTCCATTAGGTGGTATGTCTCCGAATACAACGTGCCCATCACTTGCAGCGTAGAGTGTGAGTTTCTGAAACGTATCGAGATAATCAGATGCTAGGTGGCTGATATGTTCTGCAATATCGAGAGTACCACCGAGATAGTAGTCAGGCGTATTCCGATTTTGCGTATAGATAGGGTGTGCAATATGCCAGTCATGGAGCGACTCTACATCCATACGCAAAAGCTGAGCGTTACCGTCTCCTAAAACGTCAAACGGGAATTGCTCGGGCTTTTCTGCATCACTTTGGGGGTAATGCCAACGAATCGTGCGATCAGACTCAGCCCAGAACAAGGCTTGAAAATGAACGTCATTCCCCTGATGGGCTTGCACTAATGCTTGCCATGTCGAGTACGTCGAGGGAATGTTTCTTTCTATCTCGCTGGCAAGCACACTGAGTTCATTAAGGTGAGCATTCATGTGACGCGTTAACGCGTCAGAAAAGGAGCTTGCTTCGACGCTTAATAGCTGCTCGGTGCGCAGTCGTTGTTGTTCTTGTGCGGTATTAAATAAGGAAAAAGTGGCAATCAGGATAGCAAAGCAGATCATCGCAATCACGAGTATAGCGCGGCCGCGAGGTCGAAATGGGCGCTTCGCAATGGAGAAACGGTCATCGATGTTTAGTGTCGTTCTCTGTAAGGGCATGGTCGTGAGAGCTATATCATGGTGGCTTCAAGTGTATGTGACACGAGTGGCTCAAGTCGTATCAATAGTGAGACAAATGTGAGACTCCCTCTTTGATAAGGGATAGGTAAAGCGTAGCAGCTTTTAAGGGGACTGCGTGAGGGTATATCAAGAACCAGAGTAAACTTGTACAAATAAAAAATATTGTACAAAAGTGATCCTTCGCCTACATTGAGTTGTACAACAAAATATAAATGTACAACTCTGCGGCTCATGCCGCTTTGATAAGAAGAGGTGAAGCATGTCGTTTCCAGTTGGTGTTAGCGCATGTGTGATTGGTGAAAAGGTGCGTTTTGATAGCGGTCATAAACGCAGTCCATTTGTGACTAAAGAGCTCGCTCCCTATGTCAATTTTGTCCCCGTTTGTCCGGAAGTCGCGATTGGCTTACCGGTGCCAAGACCGACAATTCGTTTACTAGACAAAGGGAATGTGGGCAATATTCGTTTGGTTGAGACCAAAGACGCCAGCAAAGATCACACCGAAAGAATGGTGGCCTTTAGTGAACGAAAAGCGGATGAATTGGCCCATAAAGCACTACGTGGCTATATCGTTTGTGCCAAGTCGCCCACTTGTGGCATGGAGCGTGTCAAAGTCTATCGGGAAAATGGCTACACTTCTGACATTTCTGGGGTAGGACTGTATACCCAAGCATTGATGGATCGTATGCCGTGGCTGCCGATTGAAGAAGATGGCCGATTGAACGACCCTATCCTGCGTGAGAATTTTGTGTTTCGGTTATTTGCGTTAGACGATTTATATCGCAGTGTCGAAAGTGGCGTGACAAGAAAAGCGCTGGTCGCATTCCACTCGCGGTATAAATTAGTGTTAATGGCGCACTCGCCTGAGCGTTACCGAGAGCTGGGACGTTTTATGGCGAACATCGCGGAGTACGATATTGATGATTTTTTCCACCAGTATCGCACGCAGTTTATGCAGTCGTTAGCTATCCGTGCGACACGGAAAAAGCACACCAATGTGCTAATGCACCTGCAAGGCTATTTTAAGAACAACCTCGATAAGAGCCAAAAAGCGGAGCTGACTCACCTTATTCATGCTTACCGGCAAGGCACGATGCCGTTGTTAGCGCCATTGACCCTCATTGCTCACCATTTGCACAACCACCCAGATGATTACCTTGCTAGTCAAGCGTATCTGAAGCCGTATCCAGATGCCTTGAGGTTACGTTATGGACTCTAATCCCGAAAGCACGCTGACGATCAGCCAAGTCGCTGATCGTACCGGCGTTAATCCAGTGACATTGCGCGCATGGCAACGCCGTTATGGCTTGCTGTCTCCGGCCAGAACACCGAAAGGTCATCGTCTTTACAGTGATGAAGACGTCGCCATGATTGGCCGGATCTTACGCTGGCTCGACAAAGGTGTCCCGATCAGCAAAGTGAAACCGTTACTGTCGCAAACCGAGACCCAAATAGATAGCGAAGATGACACGTTAGCCCGTGAGCTGATGAAGTTGATTCATGACTTATCACTGAAAAAACTCGGCCAGCACGTCGAAACCTTATTAAAAGAATATCCGTTTTATTGGCTCATCGAACACGTCTTTACGCCGCTAGATACGTGGTTGAATGAGGAGCAAAGCACCATTAGTTCTCTGCAGAAAGATATGTGGCGCAGTACGGTAATCGAAAAATGCCAAGCGGCAATGTTGGCGAACGCAAAGCGCAACAGTAAGTTCCCTTGTTGGTTAGTGACACTTACTGACACAGAAGATTATCAGCGCACCATGATGGCGATGCGTCTGAATGAGAAAGGTTACAACGTCACTATCTTGCGTGAGCCACATTCCCAACTTGGCCTTATCCTCGAAGTGATGCGAGAGCAAAAGATCCCCACGCTCGCAGTGATGGCTGCGCACCGCCTCGATCGTTCCCAGCTTAACCAGCTTCGGCAGTGTTACGCACAATCTGACATTCACATTGTGAGCCAGCCATTTATTTGCTCCGTACATGGAGACGAGCTAAAAGAACTCAAGGAGAACAATCCGTTATGCATTTAGTTTGGTTTCGACGCGATCTGCGCTGCCTCGACAATCGTGCACTGCATGCAGCGTGCGAAGCAAACGAGCCTGTTGTGGGCCTTTTTGTGGAAACACCGGACCAATGGGCTGCCCACCATATGGCCCCGATTCAGGCGGGATTGATTGAAGCAAGGCTTAAGGCGCTGCGTGACGAACTCGGAGCACTTAACATTCCGCTGCTGGTGACACGAGCCGCTGACTATAAGAAGGCGTCTGAAACGGTCGCAACTCTTGCGAATTCGCTGAATATCAACGCCGTGTTTGTGAATCGTGAATACGAGCTGAATGAGCAAAATCGCGATCGCCAAGCACAGCAACAAGTGGAGGCGCAGGGCATTGATTGGTACGCCTACCATGACCGTAATCTGTTTGCGCCCGGCACGATTCGTTCTGGTAAAGGCGACGCGTATAAAGTCTTTACCCCATTTAAAAAAGCCTGTCTACGTGCATTAGAAGGCATGGATCAGTCACCGCTTAAGGCACCAGTCCCACGTGCTGACGATAAGCGGTTAGCCGCTATTTTTGCTTCTCTTGAGCCGATTGAATTTGACTATCCAACCAAGTCCGTCTCCGCATGGCCGACCACGGAAAAAGCCATCTTAGATAAGTTACGCACTTATTGCCGTGAACAAGCGGCTGATTACAAGACGCACCGGGATTTCCCTGCCATTGAGGGCACCAGTCAGCTGTCACCGTATCTTGCCATTGGCGCATTGTCCCCTCGCCAATGCCTAGCGCGATTGCAATCTGAGCATCCGAACTGGCGCGAGCCTGATTCAGGCGCAGCAACTTGGTTGTCAGAGCTAATCTGGCGCGATTTCTATCAAGAAGTGAGTGCCCAAAACCCCAGTATTAGCAAAAAGCATTGCTTTTTAGAGTGGGGAGAGTCTGTGGTGTGGGATAACGACAACGCTCACTTTGAGGCGTGGAAAGCGGGTAAAACCGGCTTTCCGATTGTGGATGCTGCGATGCAGCAATTGAACACTACCGGATGGATGCATAACCGCCTACGGATGATAGTGGCAAGCTTTTTAACCAAGGACTTGCTCATCGATTGGCGTTGGGGGGAGGACTACTTTATGTCCAAGCTGATTGACGGCGACTTTGCGTCCAATAACGGTGGTTGGCAATGGTCAGCGTCAGTTGGCACCGATGCACAGCCTTACTTTCGAATTTTTAATCCGACAACCCAAGGGGAGCGCTTCGACAGTGATGGCCGCTTCATACGTCGTTGGTTACCGGCACTAAAAGAGGTGCCTGGTAAGCAAATCCATCAACCTTGGTCGTGGGCAGAAAAGTATGCGCAGTCATTAGATTACCCCAAACCGATTGTTGATCATGCCAAGCAGCGCAAACAGGCACTAGCGATTTTTGAGGCGGCCAAAAATCAGCCCAAGGAGTCTGCATAATGGAGATCGAGAGCGTTCAAACTCAGGTGGCACGCTTTGCGCAAGTTTATCAGGCCCTCGGTAAAGACAACTTGGCATCGCTTGAAACGATTTACCACCCAGACATTGTGTTTATCGACCCAGCACACCGTATTGAAGGGCTCTCTGCGTTTCTAGCGTACTTTGCTTCCTTGTATCAAAACGTTACTAGCTGTGAGTTTGACATTCACCATACCACGGCGGGGGACAATGATGCTTTCGTGACGTGGACCATGACGTTTTCTCATCCGCGTGTACAACAAGGTAGACCGAGACAGGTGCATGGTTGCTCGCATTTGACGTTTACGGATGGGCGAATCAGTCGTCACCGCGACTATTTTGACATGGGCGAAATGATTTATGAGGCCTTGCCGTTGATGGGTCGACTACTCACTTACATAAAAGCGAGGTTAGGACAATGAAACAGGTTGTGATTACTGGCGCGACATCGGGGATTGGCGAGCAATTAGCGCGAGACTATGCACGCCAAGGGTGGCGCGTCATTGCGTGTGGTCGTAACCAAGACAAGCTAGATGCGATGCAGCGCGATCATACCTCTCTCGAGCGGTTAGTGTTTGATGCCACAGACAGGGATCAAACCCACCAAGCGCTCGGTGCCTTATCAGCAAGCTCTGATTTGGTGATCCTAAATGCCGGTACCTGTGAATACATCGACTACGGAAAAATCGATGTGCCCTTGTTTAAACGCGTATTCGATATCAACGTGTTTGGCGTCCTTAATTGTATCGAAGCCTTGCAGGCAAGCTTTGTGCCGGGCACCCATTTGGCGATCGTTGGTTCCTCGGCGAGTTACATGCCTTTACCTCGCGCAGAGGCATATGGCGCGTCTAAAGCTGCTATCAGCTATCTAGCCAATACGTTATCGGTTGATCTCGCCCATCAAGGGGTAACAGTGTCACTGATTTCGCCTGGGTTTGTTAAAACGCCACTAACAGATAAAAACGATTTCGCCATGCCGATGCGCGTGACTGTCGAGCAAGCGTCGGCGGCCATTCAAGCAGGGCTTGAGAAACGCAAAGCAGAAGTTCACTTTCCGCGTAAGTTTACCTATTTCCTGAAAATTATCGCCTTACTCCCTACATCATGGCAGATCGCCATTGCTCGACGCATGACAAGGAAACAAGCATGAAAATTGCGATTATCGGCTCCGGTATTGCGGGCCTGACATGTGCCCATTATTTAAATAAGCGTCATGACATTCAGCTCTTTGAAGCCAACGACTATCTCGGTGGCCACACGGCTACCGTTGACGTAGAGGTTGAGAGTGGACGCTATGCGATCGACACGGGCTTTATCGTGTTTAACGATCGTACTTACCCGAATTATGAACGTTTACTGGAAGAAATCGGTGTAGGTCGACAGCCTTCTGAGATGAGTTTTAGTGTGCGTAACGATGAAAATGGTCTGGAATACAACGGACATAGCTTAGCGTCGCTGTTCGCGCAAAAACGTAATGTGGTGAATGTTCGGTTTTACCGTTTCTTAGCCGAGATTATGCGTTTTAACCGTTTGGCGCGTGAGGCTCATCAGCGCGGCCAAGTGTCAGATACATTGGCTATGCACACCTTAGGGGAGTTCCTTAACCAGCACGGGTTTAGCGACTATTTTTGTCAAAACTATATCTTACCGATGGGGGCGGCAATATGGTCCTCCACACTTTCAGATATGCGCGGATTTCCGCTGGCATTTTTCCTCCGTTTTTTCCAAAACCACGGCTTGCTGGATATTACGAATCGCCCGCAGTGGTACGTCATTCCGGGTGGCTCGCGTGAATATGTTAGAAAGCTCACCCCAGCGTTTGCTGAAAAGATCCAATTAAACACCCCCGTTAGGCAAGTAACACGTCACCAGCACGGCGTTGTGCTCACCACAGAGAGTGGCGAGTATCAGTTCGATCATGTCATTTTTGCTTGCCATAGCGATCAAGCCCTGTCGATGTTAGCCGATCCCTCAACGGCTGAACGTGAAGTGTTAGGCGCAATTCCGTATCAAGATAACGAGGTGGTGCTCCATACCGATACTTCACTACTTCCCACTCGCAAAGGGGCATGGGCGAGCTGGAACTATCATCTGCCCGTGTCAGAAGATATAGACACGCAACCTGCAGCTTTGACCTACAATATGAATATATTGCAGTCAATTCAGGCGCCTGAAACCTTCTGTGTCACGCTAAATCAAACGGATCGAATCGATCCGAGTAAGATTTTACGGCAGTTTGTGTATGCGCATCCGGTATTTAATACCGAAAGCGTCGCCGCGCAGCAACAGCGCCATCGAATTAATGGCCAGCAACGAAGCTGGTTCTGTGGCGCCTACTGGTACAACGGCTTCCATGAAGATGGTGTGCGCAGTGCGCTCGATGTAGTTGAGGAAATGAGTTAGTGAGTACAGTGGCAGAATCACTTCAAAGCGGGCTTTATGTCGGCCAGGTTCGACACCGACGCTTTACGCCGATCAAACACGCCTTTAATTATCCCGTGTTTATGCCGCTGATTGATTTGGATGAGCTAAGCACACTGGCGGCGCGTGTGCGCGGCTTTCGACTCGGGAAGTGGGGGTTCGCCGCCTTTCATCATGCCGACTATTTCGCGGGGGAGTCGGACACCAAAGCGGCTTGTCTCGATAAACTCTATGCGCTAACCGGTGAGCGCATTGCCGGCAAAGTCTACGCATTGTGCCAACTTCGCTATTTGGGCGTGTACTTTAGTCCCGTGAACCTTTATTACATCTATGACACAGATAATCAGTGGCGGTATGTATTGGCTGAGGTGAGCAATACCCCTTGGGGAGAAAAGCATTTTTATGCGATACCAGCGGGGAAGCGCTGGCAGCATGATAAAGCCTTTCATGTCTCGCCATTCAACCCGATTGAGCAACGGTATCACTGGCGACTCAAGCCGCTAGGTGAACGTGTGCATGTGCATTTAGAAGCGCACCGAGATGATCGAGAGTTTGATGCCACGTTAGGCATGAAGCGGCGCCCCTTTACCACGCAAACCCTCAATAAACTATTGATCCGAACCCCGATCGAGACAGTAAAAGTTCTCATTGGTATTTATTGGCAGGCGCTCAAATTATGGATAAAGGGCGCACCGTTTTATCCGCACCCAGGTGCGAAGAAGGAGTAATTATGTCTGCGACGGACGTTTCTCAAACTCAACGCACGCTGACACGCAAAGAGCATTATGCTAAGCAGTTGGTTTACACGTTACTGGCACATGTTAAAGATGCCTGTATTTCTTTGGTCGACGAGCAGGGGCAAACCTTACAATGTGGTGATCCACAAGCTAGCCTTCATGCCTCTGTGCTCGTCCACGATCCGCGCTTTTACACACGTATGTTGACTGGTGGAAGTATTGCTGCCGCTGAAGCGTACGTGGATGGTTGGTGGGAATCTCCTAATCTGACCGATGTGATCCGTGTCTTTGCTCGCAACCTACCTGCCATTGATCGCATTGAAAAACACACTGGTTGGTTGGTGAATCTTGGCAACAAGCTGGCACACTGGCGAAACCGCAATGAAAAAGACACCGCACGTCGTAATATTTCAGCGCATTACGATTTGGGTAATGATCTCTACCGCCACTTTCTTGATGAGCAGATGCTCTATTCTAGCGCTATCTATACCGAGAACACCGTGAGCTTGGAAGCGGCACAAGTGGAGAAAATGGACCGCCTTTGTCGGCAACTCAAGCTCAAACCATCGGATCACTTAATTGAGATTGGGTCGGGCTGGGGAGCAATGGCGATCTACGCTGCCAAAGAGTATGGTTGCCGCGTCACCACTACGACGATTTCGGAAGAGCAGTATGCTTGGGCAAAAGCTCGGATCGAACAAGCGGGCCTGCAAAACCAAATCACCTTGTTAAAAGAAGATTACCGCGATCTTGACGGTGAGTACGATAAGCTCGTTTCGATTGAAATGATCGAAGCGGTAGGTAAAGAGTATCTCGATACCTTTGTGAAAAAGTGTCAATCGTTACTCAAACCTGAGGGACTGATGGCCATTCAAGCCATCACTATTGCCGATCAGCGCTATGAACACTACAGCCGGAATGTGGACTTTATCCAAAAGCACATTTTTCCTGGTGGCTTCTTGCCATCAGTGAATGTATTGCTGGATCATTTTACCGCGCAAACCGATTTTGTGATGCGTGATTTAAAAGATATTGGTATCGATTACGCCAATACACTCGCCGACTGGCATCAGCGCTTTAACCAAAACGCAGATACGCTACAAACCTTTGGCTATGATGAACGCTTTGCGCGTTTGTGGCGATACTATTTCTGCTACTGCGAGGGGGGATTCCGCGAGCGCACCATCAGCGCTGTGCAGTTGCTGTTTAGTCGCCCCGCTTGGCGTGAGGCCTAACATCATGCGCTTTGTGGTGATCTCCCTGCTTTTTAACGTGTTTTGGTTCACGGCGGCGTTGGGGCAAAGTAGCACCCAGTGGTTGCTAGTCGCCATGCTTGCCGCGGCGATTGTCTATCAGCGCGATGTCCTTTGGGCGATCATCACCTTAACACCGATAGGCCTCGTCGGTGATAACCTGTTAATCCATTTTGGCTGGCTTGCCACTGAACCTGCATTAGCGTGGATGCCGGTGTGGCTGGTTCTACTTTGGTGCGGGTTCTGCGCCTTCGTTTGGTTGTTGCGTAAGATCATTCTCGCCCATTCTCTATGGGCGATGAGTCTGATTGGCGCTTTGGGTGGCGCGAGCAGTTATGTTGCTGGAGAACGGCTTGGCGCGATTGTTTTTCCGCAACCTTGGCTCACCACAAGTCTCGTTCTGATGGCGGTCTGGGCGGTGTACAGTGTGATTCTTATCCACCTTATACGTTGGCTGGTAGAAAAAACACAGCCAACGACGTTGGCCTCAGGAGGTGAGTGATGAAAGCTATTCTGCTCGTGGGCTGGCTTACCTTAATCCTCTCGTGGCCGAGTTCTGCCGAGACGGCATCTCCTACGATGGAGAATGCATGGCAATCTTGGCCTCAAGTTGGCAAGGCAACACTCACATGGGGCTGGTGGACGATCTATCGCTCCGAGTTGCGTGCGCCTGACGGAGAGTATCAACCACAACAGCCACATGCATTGGTGATTACCTATGCTCGAGATATCAGCGACAAACGGCTGATGGAAGCGACGGACGATCAGTGGCAGCACCTTGGGTTCTCTGCATCACAACGCGCAGTGTGGCTGGAAAAAATCTCGCCAGCTTGGGGCGATATCAAGGAGAACGATCGTCTCGCTTTTGTCCGTACTCGGACCGGCGGTACATTTTATTACCAACGCGCGGACCAAAACTGGCAGCCAACACTTAGCCTGACCGATACGGCATTGGCCGACGCCTTCTTGGCCATTTGGTTATCAGAAAATACCGATTACCCCGATCACCGTAAAGCATTATTAGGAGATCCATCATGATTCTACCGACGAGGCAGATCCGGCAGCGTATTCAATGGGCCGTGCTCGCCGTAGCGGCGCTTCTGTTGACGGCGTGTTCAGCGGACATTGAGGACTACAAAGCACGTACTCCTGCGTTTGACTTGTTTGAGTATTTTGAAGGACACACAAAAGCGTGGGGTATGGTGCAAGATTTTTCCGGTGAGCAACGCCGACGTTTTGAGGTAGATATCATTGGCACTGTGGATGGCGATACACTGACACTCGACGAGTCCTTTGTGTATGACGATGGCGAGACCCAAACGCGTGTTTGGACGATTACCCGCCACTCAGAAGGAACCTATTCAGGAACCGCCGGTGATATCGTGGGCACTGCGACAGGCGTTGTTGAAGGGAATGCGTTAAATTGGCGCTATGATTTGGTTGTGCCTGTTGGTGACAGCGAGTATCAGCTGCACTTTGACGACTGGATGTTCCGACAAGATTCAGACCATTTATTTAATGTCACCTCGATGCGCAAATGGGGGGTTGAAGTCGGGAAAGTGACGCTGTTTTTCCAACGTGTCAACAAGGAGGGCTAATTAGCCCATCCCTCTGGCTAAGCCGATCGCACGTTGCAAGATCCACCGAAGCAACTTAGGGATCGGCGCTTTCAATTCATTCTCGGTATAGGCGATGATCGCGAGCGCGGCATCGGGTTTGGCATAACGCTTGAGTGCCTTAGTAATGATTCGCCTGTCATTCATGTGAGGCTGCTGGCTTGTCATCCCAGCCATATCTCGGAACAAAGGCTCATAGCCGTTGTTATACAAGAAATGCTCAATGTCTTTATCCGGCAAGACGGTAAGCCTGACGCCCTCCGGCTGATTCTCAATCTGTCCGCGTGCTGTGGCGGCATACTTCTTCCCGGCCATATCACCATCGGCGACGAGGTGCCATTCAATCCCCAAGGCTTTGGCGGTTTTGATTAATGGACGTAGACCGCTTTGTGCAAATTCAATTAAGTGGACGCCTTCGGCAGCGAGATCATAACCTTGCAAGCGAGCGAGCTCATTAAATAGCCAAATCTCCGTCTCGCCTTCAACCAACAGCCAGCAGCGCGCAAACAAGGCACTGGGGCGATGAAAGCGGACATGAAAGGTAACTCGGCGGCGTTCATCTTTACTTAACAGCTGTGAGGGAACTTGGTGGCTGCGTGTTTCGGTCGGATGGCGTACCAATCTTCGGATATGGTCAAGTTGAACCCCCGCCAAAAGATCACCGCTATTAGTGGTCAGTATTTTTTGCATCGGCATCAATTGAATTAGGCGCCAAGCTTGATTCAATAAGGTGGGGTGCAGGCGACCTTCGGGATCCTCAAACACCATGATCGGTCGCGCATTGCGCTTAAGCTGCTTTGGCCCTCGCGCTCGCACAAATGCGCTTAATAATCCCATCAGGATAAGGTGGCTTTGATTGGAGGTATTGTTAGCCACCGCCTCTAAGGGATGCATTTGATTATGGGTAAACGCTAACGCTCCGGGGGCATGGATGGGGTAAGGGGGGCGATCGTGCTCTTGTACGGCAAAGTAATGATCCAGCAGTTGCCGCATCGCATGTAGCCCGCTCTTAATCTCTCCTTTATTAACGTGGCCGGGCATCATTAACAATCGGCGATAGGTATTGTCGAGCCGTTGCTCAAGGCGGGTATTGTCTTTAGTTACTGTTTGTCCGGGTACCCGCATGCGTCTTGCATCGCGTACCCGAACCACAGGGTGGATCTGCATGAGATGCTGTGCCAGCGCATCGCTCTCGATATCTTGAATGACATCGCCCTGGCTGGATAGAAACTCGCGACGTACATGGACTTTGCTTTCTTCTGTGGTGGCGCTCAAGCGATAATCGAGAGTACGGCAACCCTCATGCTCGCCATTCCACACCGGTGTAAAGCGTCGATAGCGGCGTGCTTTGTGTTCGCCAGCAAAGCTTTCTTGCCAACGCAGTACGATTTGAAATTGTTGTTCAGGGGCAATCCCTAGGGTGTGGTCAACATGAAAGTCCGAGCGTTTGAAGCTAGGACGATCACCACTAGGATGCAAAGCGATTTCCAATGCGTCGAGCAGGGAAGATTTACCCCACGCGTTTTCACCGATTAAAACGGTGAGTTCATCAACTTGTAGTGACAGGCGCTTAATGCCACGAAAGCCTGCTATTTCAATCCGGTCTAGTCTCATCGTCACCTCTCATTTACTGTATGACAGTTCTTGTTGAAAGGAAATAAACCCGGTGACGATTTTGTGCTATATCGCTGATTTATTGTCTTTATCTTATCAACTGATAGTCGTTTTAGATTGGCTTTTGAAGTAGGAGTGCACTGAAAACCCTGCTAAAGTGTTAAGACTTTATAGGTCCCCATTTGCGTCGCACGTCGTCAGCTCTTTACGACGTTCCGTGATGTAGATTAAGAGAAGCACTATGTTGTCGTTTGAAGCGTTACAGGTTTTAGATGCCATTGAGCGAAAAGGCAGTTTTGCCGCCGCAGCGGAGTCACTTAATCGAGCCCCTTCCTCACTGAGCTATCAAGTTCAAAAGCTGGAAGATGAGCTTGGACTAGTGATCTTTGATCGGTCCGGTCACCGTGCGACATTTACCGACGCCGGCCATTTATTGGTAGAGCGTGGACGCTTATTACTGAACGCGGCCGATGAGATGATTGCCGATGCGGCGTCGTTAGCTCATGGGTGGGAGCTCGAAATTCGGCTTGCCTACGACGGTTTGTTTAAAAGTGCGTTCTTTTTCCCGCTCATTGAGCGTCTTGCCAATAAAAGCAGCACGCGGTTGAAACTGTCAGAAGAAATTCTTGCCGGGTGCTGGGAATCTCTCGCGCAAGATAGAGCAGATGTGCTGATTGCGCCGATCCCAGCGTCAGTTCCTCAAGGGATCAAGGTACAGCCTTTGGGCGAAATGAGTGCGTACTGGGTTGCCACGCCTGACCATCCTATTCATAAAGAAGCGCGACCTGTCGATCCAGACATTCGGGCTGGTTATCGGGGAGTCGCGGTTGCCGATACCGCACGCGGCATGCAGCCGATTACCTATAATGTCTTGGAAGATCAACCGCGTTTAACCGTCAGCTCGATGCATGATAAGTATCAAGCGATATTGGCAGGTCAGGGGATTGGTACTTTACCGTGGTTTTGGGTCCAAGATGATTTGAAAGCGGGTCGCCTTAAGCTATTGAAGGGCAGCACACCTTTCGAGTTAAAGATGGGACTCGCGTGGAAACGCAACCGTATGGGCAATGCGAAATCTTGGTTGGTGCGGCAAGTCCCTAAGCTGCTTGCGCCCTATTTGCAAGCCGGTGACATTCCGATTGATACGCCGTAGTCGGTTATGCATCTTGGTTTTTATGTAGTGGCAGCAGCATATCCACCACGCCGTCTGCCATTTGCACATCAATACTAAAACCGCACTTTTGTGCTAATCCAATCATGCCTCGGTTCGCTGGCATCGTCATACCGGTAATGCGAGACAGACCGGCCTGTTTGGCGTAATCGATGATCGCAGTCATCAAGATACTGCCAAGGCCAACGCCTTTTAAATCCGAGCGCACTAACACGGCGAACTCGGCTTCTGTATTTTCAGGATCGGCCAATAAACGGACCACTCCCCAGATTTCTTCTTGTCCAGAAGGGGAGGTATAGGTCGCTACTAGTGCCATTTCTCGGTCATAGTCAATCTGAGTGAGGTTGGCCAGGGCTTCATGGTTGAGTTCACCCACGTCAGAGAAGAATCGCCGATAAAGATCCTCCTCCGATACTTGCTCTACAAACGCTTTGTGGGTTGGCTCATCTTCGGGAAGAATCGGACGTAATAGCAATGTATCGCCATTTTTTAAGGTGACCTGCTGCTCGAGTTCTTTAGGATAGGGGCGTATCGCCAAACGTTGATGCTGACTACCGGCGTAATCACGCAGTTGTAGGGAGGCGTCTAATACGGTGAGCTCGTCGCCCGCGACTAATAGTGGGTGAATATCCAGTTCGTCAATTTCAGGGCAATCAATGATCATCTGTGACAGCGTCACTAAAAAGCGGCACAAACTAGGTACATCAATGGAAACGGGGAAGCCGCGCTGTTTGATTTTGCCAGACTTGATCGCGCCAATCACCAAATAGCGGGCTAACGCCATATTGAGCGGGGGGATCGCCACCGCAGCATCTTTGGTCACGTCCCAGTCCGAACCACCTTCACCCAGTAAGATAATGGTGCCAAACACGGGATCATTAGTGATTGTCACTCTTAACTCTTGCGCACCGGCGCGGGGAGCCATGGATTGAATCAGTAAGCCTTGAATGCGTGCGTTTGGATACGTCATAGACACGCGGTCCAAAATAGCTTGTGAAGCATTCGCTACTTCAGCGGCTGTGCGCAAATTGAGCATCACGCCTTGTACATCCGATTTATGCTGGATATCCGGCGATCTCAGTTTCACTGCAACTGGGTAGCCCACTTGCTCGGCAATTTGCGCCGCTTCGACCGGATCACTCGCCAGCCAGGTGGACATGACGTGCAAGCCATACGCTTCAAGAAGAGGGCGGACTTCATGTGTGGTGAGAGTGAGGTGCTCAATATCTTCGGCTTGATCGATAAAGGCGCGAACTGCCGGCAAGTCGTAGTCTGTTTGTCCGGTGGACGTGGGCGTTTCCATCAGCTGCTTTTGGTTACGCCGGTACTCTACCAAATGCATGTAGGCGGTAACGGCGCTTTCTGGCGTACGATAGGTCGGGTAGCCAGCATGGGTAAATGCTAGTCGAGCAACGGTGGCGTCATCGCCTTCGCCTTGCCAGTTGGTGAGAATATTAAAACGCCGTGCGCGCGGATTTTCCTTGAGAGCAGCGATAATGGCTTTCGCGGTAGCCAGCCCCGGCGCCGTGACGGAGGGTGAATGCATGATAAGCAGTGCATCGGCATCATCACTCGTCAAGAGAATATCGATAGCAGCTTGGTATCGTTGTGTGTCCGCATCGCCCACGATATCGATCGGGTTGGTACGCGACCAACTTGCGGGTAATACCTGATTCAACGCTTCAATAGTTTTCTCACTAAGAGACGCCAATTTACCGCCCGAATCCATCAGTGTATCGACTGCCATGACAGCAGGGCCGCCGCCATTGGTAATAATGGCCAAACGCTCGCCACGTAAAGGAACGGAGTGCGACAAGGTTTCGACTGCGGCAAATAGCTCGTGAGTGTTATTTACGCGCAGCATCCCCGATCGACGAATGGCTGCGTCATAGGCGGCATCGAGGCCCATGTTGGTATGGCTCAGTTGTTCCAAGGCCACTGAGCCACCGCGAGTGCGGCCACTTTTTAGCACCAAAATACGTCGGTTACGTGCCGCGGCACGAGCAGCGGAAATAAACCGTCTCGCATCACGGATTGAGTCGACATAGAGCAGAATGGCATCAGTTTTACTGTCACGACACAGATAATCCAATAACTCGGGAAAGTCGATGTCGCAGGCTTCGCCGAGTGAAATAAAGGTCGAGAAGCCGATTCGCTTATTTTTGGCCCAGTCTAAAATCGTGGTACAGACAGCGGCGGATTGAGAAATAAAGGCAATGTTTCCTTTATTAGCAGACACAGGCGCAAACGACGCATTCAAATTCAGCCAAGGCAGAATCATCCCCAGACTGTTTGGCCCAAGCACTCGCATGGTGTAGCGCGCCGCAATGGCCTGCATGCGTGAAAAGTGACTTTCGCCTTGCTCATTAAACTGTCCGCGCATGCCCGCAGCTAGCACGATCACTAACTTGACGCCACGTTCGCCCAGTTGTTCGATGAGGCTAAGATTGTACTCGCCACGGGTACATAAGATGGCTAAGTCAGGCACTAATGGCAGTGCTTCGATGGTTTTGTAGGCCAGTATCCCCGCAACCGCTTGATATTTCGGCGTGACGGGCATGATTGGACCTTGAAATCCCCCCGATTGTAGATTGCGAGTCACCACATACCCAGCACGGTTAGCTCGGTCTGAGGCACCAACAACCGCGATTGATTTGGGTTTAAGCAACTGATCAATCCCTGACATAACGCTCCCCCTTTGCGTGGCATGATAAGCCGAGAAACAGGACAGATTGTCAGCCAGTGTATCTATTCATGCTTGAATTCAGCGGTTTTTTTTAACGCAATGTGATCTGTGCGGAGCAGAATTTATTCAACACGATACACTGAAAAACAGGCAGGGGTGGCCATCTGTGAGCTGCAGCCGAAACCTTACGCCGCCACCTAAGTTTTTATTGAATGGTTGTTAGGTCGGGGGCACAATGACACAAACTTGGATAACTGACAGAATTGCAATGAAAAAATTGGCCTTATTGGCTGTTGCCGCGCTCTTGACGGGATGCAGCGGTGGCGGCGTCACTACCGAAATTTATAGTCAGACCATTGAGTCGACCGATACCCGTGCGACCGAACAGCCAGAGATGGCGAAAGCGGAGCCGATGCCACAAGCTCAGCCAAAGCCTGCGCCTAAAAAGCAAACGGTAAAACCCGCGAAACAAGGGCCGGGCTATACCATTCAAGTTGTGGCATTGAGTCACGATCGTGGATTTAGCGATTACGCTAAACGCTTACCCAGCGATCAGCCGCTTTGGAGCAATAAAAAAATGGTCGATGGTTTGCCTTGGTACACCTTGCTTTATGGCGAATACCCAACCCGAGATGCAGCCAAGCAAGCGATTCAGGCGCTTCCACAAACAGTGCGCCAATATGGACCATTTGTTCGCTCCATTGCGGATATCAAACGGTCGTCCAACCCACAAATGGTGCGCGTTAACTAAGCGCACCATTTTCTGAACAGGCCGGCGATTTGCCGGCTTTTTTGTGTGTGGTGGGTAACGCATAGTTGAGCGCCTGATGGGCTGCATTCACTTGTATAATTGACAAGCAATCGGCTATCAAAGCGGACATAAAAGCTGTTTGGATAATGAAAGCTAGCGAACAATTGTCTACTATGGCTTAAAAGTCAGCAAAATACGTGCATGGCACGTCTTGTGAGAAAATGATGAGTAAAATAAACCTTCTTTTGCTGTGTGGTGGCGGTGGCGCTGAACATGCGATTTCTTTGATTTCGGCTCAGTACCTTGAGTCACAACTGGCAAAAATGCCGCGAGTGAAAGTCCATAAAGTGGAAATGACCGATCAAGGTTGGCATTTAGCGGATGGCATGCGCTGCCATTTGGATACCGATGGCATGCTGTGTAGCAAGGTAGAACACACCCAAATCCATTATGTGGTGCCTTGTATTCACGGCTTTCCCGGTGAGACAGGCGATATTCAATCATTGTTAGAAATCACAGGTTTGCCGTATCTCGGCTGCGGACCTGAAGCGAGCCGAGTGTGCTTTAATAAAATTACCTCTAAGTTATGGTTTGACGCCCTCGGGATTCCGAACACACCTTATGTATTTTTAACCGATCAAAGCCCAAGTAGCTTGACTCGGGCACGTACTTTTTATGACGAGCAAGGGGCCGTTTTTGTAAAAGCGGCAAGTCAGGGATCCAGCGTGGGCTGCTACCGTGTGGCGAAAGAAGATGAGCTAGACGCGCGAATTGCAGATGCGTTTACGTTTTCAGACCAAGTACTTATCGAGAAAGCGATTAAACCACGTGAGCTTGAAGTCGCCGCATTTCACATGGGAGAGGATGTGATTGTCACCCCACCGGGCGAAATCAGCTGTCCTGAGGACACCTTCTACACCTACGAGGAAAAGTACAGCGACGGCAGCCACAGCAATACGCACATTGAAGCGGCAAACCTCACGAATGAACAAATAGAGGCGATTCAGCAGTATGCGCGTCAAGCGTTTGTGCACCTACACTTAAAAGATTTGTCTCGTATCGACTTCTTTTTGAGTGACGATAACCAAATCTTACTTAATGAAATCAATACTTTCCCAGGAATGACCCCTATTTCGATGTTCCCCAAATTGGTAGAACATCATGGTTATCCTTTCCACGAATACCTCGCCCAATGTATTAGCAAGGCAACAGGGAAACGGGTGAGTTAGGCGCTACTCTGTAGGCTTTTTATGTCGGTAACGTGCTTTGGCTTGCTCACTGGCTTCGCGGTTGCCGACATATTGCGCCGGCATAGCCGGACTTTTCCAACGGCCCAGATGTTGGATTTGCTTGATACTTAATCCCTGCTTTGCCAGCGCTTTACTGGCTCCCACGCGGGGTGATTGTCCAGAAAACACCACTGATTCCCCTAACACGTCACTGGCGCGGCGAAAAACGCGATAAATTGACGAGGGGTCTAACGGCGTGTCGCCTAAGTGGCCATGCTTATTAATTCGTCGCAGTAGGGGGCCTTGATGGATCCCACTGTACTCGAGCCAAGTAGCGAGTGTCACTGCAGTTTGTTCAGATAGCACAACCCGTTGCTCGCCAATCATCATATAGGCCTTTTCGCCGTCATACAGAACATCTTCTGCGGCGAGTGCAGCGAGTTCACTGCGTTTGAGTAAGCCCTCATAACACAATGACCAAATCAAAAGATCACGAATATCGCGTAGTCGCTTGCTTGATTGGAAATGCTCTCTAAGTGCTGACAGGTGTCTTTTTCTAAATGGCGCGGCTTCTTTTGCTTCTGGGAGTTTCGCGGCAAGTAACCGCGCCATGGCATATTTCACTTCGCGATGCTTACTCGGATCTCGCTGACGGTGTAAGCGATGTACCAAGCCTACAGTGACAATAATTCGGCGAATCGCCGATACTTTTCGCTGTTGGGAGGTGAGTTCCGCAAATCGACGCAGCGTTGTCACTGCGCAGGGTAACGCCGTGACATGTTGGCTTTGACAAAAAGAAACAAAAACTTGCCAATCATTTCGATAGCTCAGTAGTGAGTTTCGACTATACCGAGACTCTGTCACGCTATCCCAATCGTCAATGGAGAGTGTGCCCTGATTAAATCTTTGAATGCTCGCACTTAAATTATTGTTATCAATGGGATTGATCTTTTTCATAATGCACTATAACTTTAATTGTGTGGATTTATATTATCATCAACCACAGAGTGAAACTTGAAACATATCGCACTTTGTATACACACTTGTCTGTCAAGGTCTGAAAATAAGTGAAAATCCTCGAACTCAACGTGATAATAGTCTAAAAATTTAGTAGGTTCGTAACTCATAATAGGTAGATTACTGTTGTGGGAACGGCATCAGGAGGAAACTATGACCCAACGCCTTTTTCACCGTGGTTACACCATTGAGAAAGTAGAAGGCTCTGGTGATATCCAAGAGGTGTATCGTGCGCGGCTAGGCGGTAAAGTTGTGTCTGGCAGCTTAACTGGCGTCAAAAAGTCGATTGAGTGGTGGGTCGATACCAGCATGGTGACTGATCCTGCCGAGTTTGATGCGCTTGCTCGTAAACAAACCCGCCAAGTTGAAGAGTACAAAGGGTTTCGCCTGATGAATGACGATCCCGAGAAAGACGAAAAGGGCTGGTACATGATGGTTCGGGGAAATCTGATGAAAGGAACCTTACCCGCCCTCAAACTTTATATTGATCGCAACGGCGAAAAACTGCGCGCCTAATACACGCAATGTATACCAACCAATAAGATAAGCGGCTTTATCTGCAAAGCCGCTTTTTGTTTTGGTATAGTCTCACCAAGGTTTTCACATTACGTATACACCATGTCTGACAACAACCGATTAGTTTATTCTACCGAAACCGGCCGCATCAAAGAGGCACCGGAAAAGCCAGTTCGCCCAAAGGGAGATGGCATCGTTCGTATTCAGCGCCAAACAAAAGGGCGCAAAGGGAAGGGCGTTAGCTTAGTAACAGGGCTGGACCTTGAAGACGCGGCATTAAAACTACTCGCCGCCGAGCTTAAAAAGGTATGCGGCTGTGGTGGCGCGATTAAAGACGGCGTTATCGAGATCCAAGGGGATAAACGCGATCAAATCAAAGCCCACCTTGAGAAAAAAGGCCACACCGTCAAACTCGCCGGTGGATAAAAAACGGGCAGCGTATGCTGCCCATTGTCAGTGATTTATCGTACAGCATGCTGACTAAGGATTACTCTCCGGATCAATCAACACGTCAAAGCGCTCGTTACCGTGAAGTGATTCAAAATCAGCTTCCTCACGAGCCGCCTCACGCAGCGAAGCACTTTCCGCGACTGCGACTTCCAAGTCGGAGATCGCTTGCTCTTCCGCACCAAGACGCGCATAAGCACAAGCACGCTGGAAGAGGGCGTTGGCATTTTTGTCATCCACCTCTAAAACACGATTACTAATACTCAACGCCCAGTGGTATTCACCCATTTCCATCGCGGCATCCGCTTTATGAGTAAGGGCTTCTAGATCGCCAGGGCGAATTTTTAAAATCTCATTGTAGATTTCCATCCGTTGTTCTGGCGTTTGTGAATGCTGTGCGCGTAACCAAAGGTTATGGATCTCATTAATCCGTTCAATTTCTTTGTTATTCTCGGCGATGATACGTGTTTTACGTTTCAAATCGCGTTCTAGCGCTTGGAACTTTCGCTCATATTGTTCAGCAATTTCCGATAACTGTTGATCAGCGAGTTCTTTGGTATTGTTCTTGATATCACGCAGCGATTGCCAACCAACTAGAGCGATCAATGATGCTGCGCCCGCAATCAAATAGAAAAAGTAGGTGACAGTGACATTGGCATAGTTAAGTGATTTGTCCGCTACGTCCAATTCACGGTCGGTAATCTCAACCACCATACGCTTTTCAAGAGCTTGGAAGTCTGTTCTGAGATTACGAATCTCATCCATAACATAGCGTTCCATCAATGGCTTGTCATAAATACTTTGTTCCGCATACGACTTAGGTTGTGCGGGGGCTTGTTTGGCTTCGCCTTCATCCTCGGCAGACACACTGAAGCTGGTCAATGCGACTAACAGCCAAGCCACTATTTGAGCTCTCATTTTTTCCCTTATTTAACGGTTCGCGTACAAACTAGCAAAACTGTAGCAAACCTTGCAGCACCTAAAAAGGTCAACAGGCGGAAACTGCTGAGATAACACTAAATATAACCCATAAAAGATGATCATTTAGCTTATCACTGCGAGATTGAAGCACCTTAGGTCAAGCGGAGCATTTGAACTGAGTGGATTAAATAAAGTGGTGATTAGCTATTTTATGGTAAATATACAATTACGTTGAATAGTCGCGTAAACACAGTGAAGGGGACAAAACGTATCGACGAGGAATGCAGGCGCTTGTCTTATTGATGCCAATCTTGATCTGACGGATATATTATTTAACATAAGATACATAATGCGCACTTGATGTATATTATAGCTCAACAGTGTCCGGCTTGAGCACTTTTAAAATAACGACACATCCGCGTCTCTCTAATACGTTCAGTCTTGATTGCACTAGCATAATCGATGATGTCGAGCGCGCCAATTGATCATCCTTGAGGTTTTCTATAGGGTTTAACCAAACACCGTCCATTTTGGGTTTATTCATGATTAAAACCGCATTGGTTGGCTTCGGCTTTTCTGCCAACACATTCCATCTTCCTTTTCTTCACGCGATGTCGCAGTTTGATATTACGGCCGTTGTCTCCAGTAAGCCCGAGAACGTCAGGCTGCATTTACCCCAAGCGACATGCTACGCAGATATTAATACGCTGCTTGAGCATGAAAGTCCTGATTTGGTCGTCATTACCACACCCAATCATCTGCATTATGAGCACGCACGCCAATCACTCGAAGCCGGTTGCCATGTTCTGGTGGAAAAGCCATTTGTCACGCGCAGTGAAGACGGTCTTGCTCTGGCAAAATTGGCGGATGAAAAAGGCCTAATCCTCTGTCCTTACCATAATCGCCGTTGGGATGGCGACTTTCTGACTCTCCAATCGCTGCTGGAAAACGATGAGCTTGGTGATATTAAAGTCATGCATTCAAGCTTTAACCGCTATCGCCCAGAAGTAAGGCAACGTTGGCGAGAACTGCCTGGCGAAGGGGCTGGTATTCTTTTCGATTTAGGTTCGCACCTGATTGATCAAGCACTAACCCTGCTTGGAGACCCAAACGCTATTTCGGCACAATGTCGCGCTTTGCGTCCGGGCAGCCAAACAACTGACTATTTTCAGCTCACGTTGCACTACCCAGATAGCGAAGTGATATTGAACTCTAGCCCATATCGGTCAGGTACCACAGAGCGCTTTACGGTACACGGCGAAAAGGCAACCTTCTCTTGCGACGGGTTAGATATTCAAGAAGACCAACTGCGTGCAGCCATGTCCATATTGGACAAAAACTTTGGTACTCAGTCGCATGAAGCAACGCTAGAGAAAGGTGACAGCGTCACTAAGATGACTTGTCCATTACATACTGGCCAATACCAGCAACTTTTTACTTTACTGGCAGAGTCGATCACACATCAACGCCCTTCCCCGGTGAGCGCCGAATCAGCGACTAAGGTAATTTACGCGATTGAACTTGCTCAACGTGCATCGGAAACCGGCAGCCGCCAGACATGGCAATATTCGCTATAAAGGATATCTCCACTACCAATCGCCCCAAGAGTTATAACCGCTTGGGGCACCGCACTTTCTGCCCACCACATCTAAACACCGTATGGTGTGATAATTGTTGCTTTGGTAACTGAGATATCTTTGACCACCAGATAGCGTGTTGAATTTGTGATTAACATATAAAGTTATAGTGCATTAAGGGAGTAAAATAAAGCCCGAACTCATATCGGGCTGGAAGGCATCAAAAGAACCATTGGTAACCAATCATCATTAACAGCACCCAAAAAACCGATAATCGCCATTTAATGAGCGCCACTAAGCCAACGGCTATCGGGATTAAATCAGTCCACTGGCTATACGCAGATACCCATACGGGTTGATAAAGTGCTGCCGCTAAGAGTCCGACAACACTGGCATTAATCATGATAATAGCCCCCGCCAATCTAGGCTGCGATTTAACGGCCTCCCACACGGGCAATACACCAAACATCAATAACGCACCGGGTAAAAATATTGCGACTGTGGCGATAATACTGCCCCATATTGGCGATAGCCCTTCAACCGTCGCACCAAGATAGCTCGCCATGGTAAACATCGGACCTGGCACTAATTGTGCGGCGGCGTAGCCTTCAATCAATGCAGAGTCTGTGACAACGTCAGCCACAATGGGCTCTAACAACGGCAGCACCACATGGCCGCCGCCAAATACAAAACTTCCCGCTTGGTAGAACAGGTTGAAGACTTGTACCGGCAGGACATTATTGAAAAGCCAAGGAACCGTGAGTAAAAACCCAAACAGACTGAGAATGATCCCGCTGCGCCGTTGCGCGTGCGCCATCGATATCGAAGCCGCCTGAATACTGGTTTGTTTAAAACCAATAGCACCGATCATGCCAGCGAGTAAGATGGGGAGTACTTGATAAACAACACCAGACGGCGACACTAGTAGCCATACCGTGGTGACAATTGCAATCACCGCTGTAGTGAACGAATGGATGAATTTTCGCCCCATTGATATTGTCGCGTCAATCACCACAACTACAGCCAATAACTTAGCCGCACTAATCAGTGTGCTTATCCAACCCGCCGTATCATTGCTGCTAAACATCGCTGCTGCGGTTAATAACGCGAAAGAAGGCAACGTAAACGCGATAAATGCCCCCAATGCCCCCCAATAACCAGCGCGCTGATAGCCGATATACATGCCAAGCTGACTACTACCTGGTCCCGGCAAAAACTGGCTGATCGCTAAACCTGACGCAAACGTCTCTGCACTCAGCCACTGCTTCTCTTTCACAAAAATGCGCTCGAAATAGCCGATATGCGCCGCAGGGCCACCAAATGACATACAGCCCAAGATAAAAAACTGCTTGAGTAATTCGATCATGTCCACCTCCAGCCTGAATTCTATCCATGTTAGCCCATGAATATAAACAGATATTATCGATTGATAAAATGAATACAATTAATAAATAGTTGATAATCATTCCCAGTAACTCCCTATCTGTAATTAAATTACAGCAACTGTAGTGAGTGCTTACAACTCACGCTATCCATTGTTTATGCTGGCAAACAATAAACTCAAGTTATTGATAAATATTTATTTTGTTTTGTTGTAGATAACAGGAAGGCGATAGTTGAATCCGTTATCGGTCATATAAATATTGAAGCGATAAACGATTTTGGCAGTCGGTGGGTTGTCACGTTTTGAGAGCATTTTATGAAATAAGTGCAATAGCCACTTTGAGTATCTTAACTATCACGTGACGGCGTCACTAAATGATGCCCTGCTCTCCCGAGCTGGATTGAACTGTGGTACGCTTCTGGCTATCAACTTTCAGGGAAGCGTAAGTAATGCTTGATCACCTCCAACAAATTGTTGTTTTGGCTACCGTGGCTCAAGAACAACACTTCACCCGCGCAGCAGAACGGTTAGGGATTTCAAAGTCTCAAGTCAGCAAGCAAGTGCGTTATTTGGAAGACAGGTTGGGGGTGCAATTGGTGCAGCGGAATACGCGCTCAGTGTCGCTAACGGAAATCGGCGCACAATACGCCGACTATGGTGCGCAACTTATGGCAACGCTAGACGAAGCGGAAGCCATGGTGGCAGGTTATCGTGACGAAGTAACAGGTAAATTGCGTATCGGTGTCGCACAGTCATTTGGTAACACGCTGATCACTCGCAGTTTTGCCACATTTCGGCAAAAGTACCCTGCGCTAGATCTCGATATTACACTATTTGATCATCGCCCTAATCTGGTTGAAGAAGGCTATGATTGCTGGGTCGCGATCCATGAACAACCGCCAGAGGGAATGGTGGCTCGCAAGCTCGCAGATTGCCAATTTAAACTGGTTGCCTCGCCGGACTATTTAGCTCGGCAAGGAACACCAAGTCAATTAAGTGATTTGAGGCATCATGATTGTATCACTTATCAAAGTCGCGAACGCAGCTATGATAAATGGCCATTCAATAAAGCAGGCAATGAGCAAGTCGTTCGCGTATCGGGCCGCTACAACATCAATAATGCCCCTGCCGTGCTTGAAGCTGTAAAAGCGGGGATGGGGATTGCCTATTTAGCGACCTACCTCCTCGATGATGAACTTCAAAAAGGTGAGCTGGTTGAGATCTTACCAGACTGGCGTCCCTGCCTCGCGCTCCCGATTTATATCGTCTATCCTCGCCGCAAACATTTAGCCCCTAAAGTGCGCGAGTTTATCGACTTTATGCTCGAAGAAGTGGGCGATCCGCCCGTGTGGGATCGCCTTCACGCTAGCAATAAGTGACATTGTCACTCTTAATTTATCGATATCGTCGCTTGATCGCTGGCGGCACGTTGCGCATTGATCACCGGGTTCGCGTACATCTGACGAATATAATCGCGTGCTGCCTCGGGTGCTTGCGCCAACTTTTGTTCAAACAGCGCGCGCTCTTCGGCGGTAACACTGTCATGCGCTTCCCCCGCAGCGATATAGTTAGCAGGGTAAAGTCGATATAAACAGTGAATTTGGCGATCGATATCTGACGCTAGCGTCTCTGGTGTTGCTTGTGACACCGTCACGGGCGCACCGAAGGCGACATGAACTTGACGCTTCTGCCCCACAATGCCTTTTACAATGGTTTGAATATCTTCAAATTCACTCTTTTCATAAGCGCCCAAACGATTGACGGCATCTAGCTCAGTCGCTTTGTCTAAGTCGCAAGGATCATTTTGATATGAGATGGCCACCGGAACGATATTTAGCGCCTGCATGTACTCATCAAAGGATTGCTTGTTTTTGCGCCCTTCCATGTAGAACATCTTGAGGATGGCAGGATCGGTCATGTCTAATCCTGTTTTTGCACGCCCTTCACGCTGAGCAATCCAGATAGACTGGCCTTCATCTAATGAATGGCGTATGTACGCCGACAGCTGAGAGAGCGATTTCATCATTTCACGCGGCGCTCTTGCGGAGCGTTTGACGATAAAGCTCTTATTTAACTTCATCAGCTCGGTCGCACAGGGTTTACGCAATAGATTATCACCAATCGCGATACGCACTGTATCTAAGCCTTGCTGATGCAAACACCAATTGACCAGCGCGGGATCCATCGCAATATCACGATGGTTAGAGACAAAGAGATACGCTTTATCCGGCGAAAGATGCTCGACCCCCGAAACAGTGACGTTGTCACATGATGTTTTGATCATCTTGCGCATGTAACTCGCGACATGCAGCTGTACGTCTTGTACAGTTTTAATGTTGCGCCACTTTTGGGTGAGGTAAAGTTTAAGTGCGGGCTTAAGTAACCACCCTAGCGGGCCCGAAGCATGAGGATAACGATAGGATAAGATCGCATTGATAAATTCATCGTCTTGGATCAAGCGATGAATCGCTGCAGGTACCTCATCATCATGATAAGGGCGGATGTCTTGGTAAGGATCGTTAACTGTTTGCACGTTCTTCCGTTTCATTTGATAAAAACCGCGCCATTCTACGCGGTCAAACAAGGATTCAAAGTTAATCCAGCGACATTTTATAGAGGTTGGAGGTCAGACCTATACTGTACTCATGAGTTCCCTCAGTCATATTGGGGCTTGACCTCTTGTTTAAAAGTGCTCAACATTGCCGGCCTGTAAAAATGAGAGCCAGACATGAAGTACACCAGCGAATACACCGCCTATCACCAAGATCGCCTCGTGCTTACCCCGCGAAAGCGTCGCCATACCGCCACTTTCTTATACGTAGAAATCGGTTTAGTTCTCGTACGTCTCGGTAAACACGATATTCCCGTGTACGCTGGCCAAGGCTTTTGGCTTCCGTTTGATTGTCTATACGCACTGATGATCACGCCACACACTAGCCTGCATCAGCTAACGGTATCGCCTAGAGTGACAGTGTCACTTCCTCAGTCTGCGGGCCACGTGATACCCAGCGCATTATTGCATGCCGGACTCACAGCACTTGAGCCGTTATCCGGTGCGAACCAAAACACGCAGGCAACGCGTCGCCTGCATGGGGTATTGCTCGATCAGCTGGTGACGCTATCACCCGCAATCGCAAAGGACGCTAGCTATCAATGTGTAGCGGCCTGTGTTGATCAAGCGAATGCTGGGCGGCCTCTCGAAGGTGACAACGCGCATTTTACCTTCCAGGCCTGCACTCAGCTTACCTATTCAGCGTTGTGCGAGTACCTTACTGTCCGCCAGTTAAGGGCGCAGCTTAAATCCGGCAACAAGTTGGAAGCTGCGGCAACGTCGCTTGGGCTATCTTACGATGTCGCCCTTGCGCTATCCGACGAATATCACGCTGTACTCGCTTAATCAGAGAACGAGAATGCTGTATCGCTGAGTTGCTTAGCAACACTTGGGGTCGTCAAGTCGTCGACTGGCAGCCCTTTTGCCAGCCGATCGCGGATATACGTACTGCGTACATTGACGGATTCTGGCATTCCTAGCACAGACCAACGCGCCAGGATCTGCTCACTGTGCGCAAATTGGCCGAATTTTAATAAGTTATCTGGCCCGACGACGAAAGTTAGATCGGCGTGGCAATAGTGTGCCTGCAGCGCGGTCAACAACATATAAGTTGTGACAGCGTCACCATTTTTACCCAGTTCTGCTTCAAGGTGGCAGCAGGTGGCCTGCGGCATGTTCAAATCGTGAATAAAGGCATCAACCCATTGGCAACGCTGCTCAAACGAGGCCATCGATTTTCCCCATGCATGCTTATAACTCGGTACCAGCAGTACGCGATCAAAATGCGTCAACTGTTCGATAACAGAAGCATGCCCACGTGTGGGCGGATTAAACGCGCTGCCAAAAATGGCAATTTTTTCAGTCATATCATTCCTCTTTGCCACGAAGTTTACATGTATCTGCCTGATTGCGCGACCATCGGCGAAGCGGATCGACGTTATTGGCCATCTCGTAGCCAGTGATAACGGTTAATCTTGGCGTAGCTATACCCAAGCTTTGCGAGATCATGCACAATAAACCCAATAAGAATCATCACGTCGGTCGCATGCAAGCGAAATCAAGAGGAACACAACATGGAACAACACATCCGCGAAGAAATGCGCGTTCAACCTTCTATCGATCCACAAGCAGAAATTGCACGCCGCATTCACTTCATTAAGACCATGCTCACCCGCTCGGGAACACGCAGCCTGGTATTAGGTATTAGCGGGGGCGTTGATTCTTCAACTTGTGGTCGATTAGCCCAGCTAGCCGTTGAGCAATTGAACGAAGAGATCGGCCGCAATCACTATCAATTTATCGCGGTGCGTTTGCCCTATGGCGTGCAAAAAGATGAAGACGAAGCGCAATTGGCATTATCCTTTATCAAGCCAAGCAAGACGGTCACGGTCAATGTTAAACCCGGTGTTGATGGCACGCACAGTGCGGTATTAGATGCCGTCGCGGCGGTGGATCTGTTACCCGATAACGAAGGCACCCTTGATTTCGTCAAAGGTAACGTCAAAGCACGCGCTCGCATGGTCGCTCAATACGAGATTGCTGGACTAACTCAGGGATTAGTGATTGGGACCGACCATTCTGCGGAAAACATTACTGGTTTCTATACCAAGTACGGTGATGGTGCCTGCGACCTTGCTCCTCTATTTGGATTAAGCAAGCGACAAGTGCGCCAATTGGCTGCGGCACTGGGTGCGCCAGAGGTATTGGTCAATAAAGTCCCGACCGCGGATTTGGAGGAGTTGTCACCGCAAAAAGCTGATGAAGACGCGCTTCAGCTGACCTATGAGCAAATTGATAACTTCTTAGAAGGCAAGCCCGTCGATAAGGCGGTTAAAGAGAAGATCATTCAGGTCTATCAAGCCACCCAGCACAAACGTCAACCTATTCCGACTATCTACGATATCGAAGCGTGAAGTTGGTGATCGGGATGCCGGTCGGCTTGCTGGCCGGCATCAATCAGCCCATCTAACTCCGTCCATAAATTGTCACATAGACCAGGTCGGTATACGGCCACCCGAAAGCCGCCATGCTCTCGTTGGTATTGCTGAAAACGCGGTGGACTGTGCTCACTGCTTGCGATCACATTGGCAAGACGGTCACAGGTTTTAACAATCAGGGCAAGCCATGCGGCGTCATCGCTAGGATCCAGTGCGATCAAACGCTGGTTGAGTGCCCGCTTTCTCTCATGTCGGGTCGGTTTGCGCGGATCGGTCACCAGCATAACCGCTCGCGCTATCGTTGGTCCAAAGCGTTCGGCGATCTCTTCGACACGCGTGGCGGTGTCTTCAAGAATATCATGCAACTGAGCGACAACACGTGCGTCTTCACCATATGGTGCAGCAATACGCTCTACATGATCGAGATGGCAGCGATAAGGCTGCGCACCATATCGTTGCAGCGCATGCCTGACTCGTGCCCACTCTCTTGCTTGTTCGACCGCGTGACTCATCCCCGACTCCCTTGACCTCTCTACTATTAAATAAATCAGGGATCCGGTGAATTGTAAATAAAAAAGCAGCATATTCTGCTGCTTTTTCTTACTCTTCAGACGCTGAGGCCGCCGCTGCTTGTGCTCTGATCTCTGCCGCGACTTTCATGATGGCTTCACCACTACTCATGCCCTGTGCCATCAAAACGTGAATACGCTCTGCAGCCTGTTGCTGCTCATCATGCGTCAATGTAATACCGTCGAACATAAATACGCTCATCTATTAGAAAGGCAGGCTATTTTAGGGCCTGCCTTTTACGTTGTCATCGACTTTTCGACACCGCGAGCTTAGAAGGTAAATGCAAGTTGGGCTGAGCCCCCATAGCTGTTGCTATCAATGATACTCGCCGCGATATCCACGTTGACCACCCCAAAGGGTGACAAGCCTAGACCCAGAGTAAATGCGTCTTCAACGTTATCTTTCATATCCGCGCGATAACCAGTGCGTAATTGGGCATGGCCAAAGGCATCAAATTCAGCCCCGATCCGGAAAAACTGGGTATCATCGTCAATATTCAGGGTGCCTTTAAACCCTTTGCTCTTGTTTAAGTCGATATCGCCGGCAATGGTGACAAAGTCGGAGACAAACGCCGAGCCAAGCGTAAACTGCGGTCCTACCTCATAGGTAAAGCTATGACCCGTTGTACTACTTGTCACTGTGTCCACATCGTTACTGATCAGGTTTTTACCGGCCAAGCCGACGCGATAAGGACCAGTCTGCCACACCGCCCCGACATCAATGTTAAAGCCGTTATCTTCTTCACGGTAACGGCTATCATCCCAGTCATCGGTGTCATAAGAATCCACCGAGACGCCATAGTTATAAGTTGTGATACGTTGTAATTTTGGGGAGACACCCACCGCGATACGTTGACCGGCAATTTCCACGTTTGATGCAAGCGCAACACCCAGCTCACCCACCCCTACGGCAACGATGGTCGCGGTCGAGCTGGGGTTAATCGACGGTGTGGTAATGTCGCTGTCTTTAATATCAGGTAGGACTGCACCTTCAATGATCCCTGAGGTAAAGAGTGTCGCAGAGATAGAGCCAGTTGGGATCCCCACGGCTGCACCGACCCCTGCATCCAAGTGCGCCTGATCACCCTGCGCATTTCGCATCGCTTGCTGCGCGGCCGTTAGGTCGTTGTTATCGTACGCATCAGAGATATCATCTAAATCATCCATGAGCTTATCTGGGTCACGCACTTCTGCGCCAAGATAAGGGAAAAGCACCCCAAATGCGCTGTCAGGGTCAAGTGCCGCCAAGGCAGGATTGTGAAATCCCGCAGATAAATAGTCGCCTGCCGCAACTGCAGCCCCACCCATCGCATTTGTTCGCGCATCGGTAGGATTGGTCGCTGCTACTGCAGACCCTGAGCATGCTGCAAGTGCAAGCACAAGTAGGTGTTTTTTATCGTGCATTAGGTTGCCCCGCTTTCCTCTTTGTTTATCTAAAGAGCGTAGCGGCTTGGCAACCAGCGCGATCAGGTAAGGTCAAAAGATGTGAACAATGTCAGGTTTAAGCCGTGTAACACCTTGGTCAATCGGGCTTTATTGCGCGAAGCGCATCCGGATCCAAATCCGGTAAATCAATCGCCCGGCCAATTCGCTGTACTTCCTCAACAGACAACGCACCTTGCCAGCGTCTTTCAATCAGCGCCACACTAAACCAATACAGGCCGTTCGGTACATCCAGCACTGGCAACGTCGTGGGCAGGCGTTTGTGCTTTTCGATCGACCATATCGGTGAACCATCTGGCTGATTGTGGGGATAGAGGTTGAGCGTGAGAAACGGGCGCTGACAAGTGGAGTCTAAGCTGTCAGGCGGGGCTATCCGCCAACTTCGCGTGTCTTTCCAACTGATTTTTTGCAAAGGTTGAGGCTGAGTCATCAATAACCAGCTGGTCCATGTTTCTCCTTCTACTGACGTCACCTCAAGCTGATAGAGCCCTTCTTTCACTGGCTCAGAAAGGCCATCTTGCTCTAGCAACCACTGGTGTTGGTTTTGACCACTCAAACGCTGCGAAATAATGGTTTCATCAGGCCAATGTTTAAGCGAAAAACGGGCAATACCGGGCTGAGATTCCCCACGAACTTGCAAGCGATAATAGACACGGCTGGTCGTCTGCACCGTTTCACGGCGCAGGGATAAATTGCTCAGCCAATCTGGCATCGTCTGCTGACTCAAGCTCCGCCCGCAATCTTCGGTTATCGCCAACGCAAGCAGCTGCGCCAAGTGCTGCTGACGCGACGCGGATAGATTTGGCTGCTGCCAGGCTTCAATCATGGCATCCATACTGCCTGCTGTGTTCCCTTCCAGCAGGCGTTGATGGGCGCTGGTCAAGGCATCATTACCATCAAACCAGGCCGCTTGGGTACCACCTGCTATCAAGGCAGCAGCGAATAAACCGTGCGTGAGCCGTAAACGCATTATGCTTTCATGCGATAGCCAACGCCACGCAATGTCTCAATATTGACTGAGGGCAGCTTTTGGCGAAGTTGCAAAATGTGCGTGTCGACCGTGCGCGTGGTCGGGTAATGGTTGTAGCCCCAAACCTGATCCAGTAGCTCATCCCGTGTGAACACTCGGCCCGCATTTTTAGCTAGAAAGTGAAGCAAATCAAATTCAGTCCGTGTCAGTACCACTTCTTGTTCGCCACACATTACTGCGCGACTTGCAGTATCAATGCGCACATCGTTGACAACAATTTCATCACTGGATGCATCGACTTCACCAACAGGGTTGCGCAGGTGAACACGAATACGTGCCAGCAATTCTGCTTCAGCAAAAGGTTTGGTGATGTAGTCAGTGGCGCCAGAGTCAAGGCCGCCGACACGGTCACGCACGGAGACCATCGCGGTCAGCAAAATCACAGGCACCGTTTTGAGCTTGTTCCAGTCAGGCAACCAATCAATTGAGTCGCCTTCGGGTAACTGGCGATCGAGGATCACCAAGTCTGCATCACGCCATAGCTCTGCCACTTTTGTCGCGCTATCGGCGTATAAACAGCGGTAACCGGCCTGCTCTAAACTGGCAAGTAGGCCATCAGCCAAGTTGGCATCATCTTCAACCAGAAGTAACGTCGCTTGCGTCACAATGAATCTCCAAAGTAAATGTAGTGGGCGGGCCCGATAAGCTTAGCTTACCCCCCATCCGCTCAATCATAGATTCCACGATAGTTAGTCCGAGGCCTAAGCCACTTTGACTAACAAAGGGTTTACGAATATGTTTCCAGTCCTTGGCAGTCAGGTCGCCCTGATCCTGAATCGCGATCGTAAAACGATCTGACAATACCTGTGCGCGCACTTCAACCGGTGCCACACCGTATTTGACCGCATTAGCGATCAAATTGTTCAATGAGGTTGCTAGCCAATACACATTGGCACTGACGGCGCCATCTTGCGAGACATACATAGTGACATCGTGCTCGTCACAGATGTACCCCAACCATTCTTTTAGTGAAGGGATCGTCTCTTTATTCAACGGTTTCTGGTTAGACTGTAAATAGTCTTTGCTCGCTTCCGCTAACTGCTTTAAGCGACGTGCATCCTCACACAAGCGCCGAAACTCGTCATAAAATGACTCAGGCAAGGTATCAAACTTGCGCCTAAACCCTTCTACCGTCATTGAGAGGCTGGCAATCGGCGTACGCAGTTCGTGGGTGAGGATCTGTAGCACCAGCATCCGCTCTTGCATCAACCGGCGCTGAACCGTCCAACGGTTAAATGCCCATCCTCCGAGCGCCGCAAGGTTGATAACAATCAAGGCACCGACTAAATAGGGCCAATACGTCGGCGCTTTTTCTTCATTCCAACAAATGTTTCCCACACGCGCCAAACAAAAATCTTGCTCGCCCATCGCGGACAAACGCAAATCAAACTCTGCTAATAATGGCTGCCATTGTGTCGAAGGATACAAGTGATAATAGCTACCGACGCGAACCCACATTTCATCACTACTGAGTAACGATTTCGCACCACTATTCAGCGCTTCAACAGCAGCGGTATCCATACGCTGCAACCGCCCCAACAAAGTATCCGGCTGTGCCGTTGGCCGTTCTTGAATATGAAAAAAACGGGTCAGCTCACTGCGCCGAGACGGAAATTGTTCGACATATTTCGCCGCATAGCTACCTCCCCCAGGATGGATAAACCCTGAGCGGGAAAACCAAGCAACCGGCAACTGGGTATGATTACACATGGCGCGCGTGAACACTAAAGGCTCAGTCACTTTGGGGTGTACAGGCCACGGCCCTTGGCACTTTTGTGCAGCTTGGTACAAGCGACGAATATCCTTAAGCGGGTAATTAGCGGTTTGCGGCAATAAACTGTCGGGACTGAGTAAGACCTTGGGGAAGGCGCGGTTAATGCCAATGAGGTTATATCGCGCCACCGGATCGGCAAGCAATAGCTGTGCTCTGAACGCTGTCATTTGTTCAGAGAAAGAGCTTGCAGCACTCGTTGGCAGCGCCATAAGCGCCAGAGTCATTAACAGCAGGATTCGCATAGTTGCAAGCTTATCACCCAACGTGAATGAAATGTCAGTGCAATGTAAGTTCGGCCTATTGCACACGATGAAAGCAATCGGTAACAACGATGACACCGCAGTCCAACGCGCCCCCTCTCGCCCAAAAAAAAGAGCCAGCCTTCGCTGACTCTTTATACCTATATTGATGCTTTTTGCCAATCAAAGCGCTTTAAATATTGCCTCAACGCTTTGTTTCGCATCACCAAACAACATCGCACTGTTCTCTTTAAAGAACAGCGGGTTTTGCACTCCAGCATAGCCGGTATTCATAGAACGCTTAAATACCACCACGTTGCGTGCATTCCACACTTCAAGCACTGGCATACCTGCAATCGGGCTTGACGGGTCTTCGGTCGCGGCAGGGTTAACCGTATCGTTCGCGCCAATCACTAGGACAGTGTCCGTTTCAGGGAAATCATCGTTGATTTCATCCATTTCCAACACGATGTCATAAGGGACTTTCGCTTCGGCTAACAATACGTTCATGTGACCAGGCAAACGGCCCGCGACAGGGTGAATACCAAAACGTACGTCAATACCCATCCCGCGAAGCTTCTCTGTCACTTCATAGACGGGATACTGCGCCTGAGCAACCGCCATGCCGTAGCCTGGAGTGATAATGACGCTTTTTGAGTCTTTCAGCATCTCAGCAACATCTTCGGCGGTCACTTCGCGGTACTCGCCCATCTCTTCGTCACCGGACGACGCCGTGCCATCAGAACCAAACCCGCCCGCAATCACACTGATAAACGAACGGTTCATAGCTTTACACATGATGTACGACAGAATCGCACCCGACGAACCTACCAGCGCACCCGTCACGATCAACAGATCGTTTGCTAGCATAAAGCCTGCGGCGGCAGCCGCCCAGCCTGAGTAGGAGTTAAGCATCGACACCACAACCGGCATGTCTGCACCACCAATCGAGGCTACAAGGTGATAACCGAACGCTAACGCAATGACGGTTACAATCAACAGTGCTGCCGTTGACCCTTCCGCATTCACAAAGCTAATCAGCAACAAGAAGGAGACGACAACCGCGGCTAGATTCAACTTGTGACGGTGTGGCAACATCAATGCTTTGGAAGAAATCACACCACGCAGTTTACCAAACGCGACAATTGAACCGGTGAAGGTAATCGCGCCGATAAATACACCGAGGAAAATCTCAACCAAGTGGATATTAAGCATCGCACCGACCAATGGCGGATGGTCAATATAGGTATTAAAGCCCACTAATACTGCAGCCAAACCCACAAAGCTATGTAACATAGCCACCAGCTCAGGCATTTCGGTCATTTCAACACGCTTGGCATAATAAATACCAATCGCACCACCGATGACCATAGCAAGAATAATCCAGCCAACGCCCTGCACTTCAGGCCCCCAAATCGTCGCGACTAACGCGATCGCCATCCCGGTAATACCGTAATAGTTACCGGCACGCGCTGATTCTTGCTTGGACAGCCCAGCCAAACTCAGAATAAAACACAACGCCGATACAATGTACGCAGCTTGTACCAATCCTTCAGACATTGTTTCTCCTTATCCTTTACGGAACATTTCAAGCATGCGCTTTGTAACAGTAAAGCCGCCAAATATATTGATACTTGCGATCAACACGGCAATGAATGCAAGGAAGGTAACAAACCCAATGCCTTGTCCGACTTGCAGTAACGCGCCCACAATAATAATCCCGGAAATCGCATTGGTCACCGACATCAATGGTGTATGCAGTGCGTGAGTGACATTCCAGACCACGTAGTAGCCGACCACACAGGCCAAAACAAACACAGTGAAGTGGGAAAGAAACTCGCTCGGTGCATAGTTCGCAATCCAACCAAATGCCCCAGCGGCCGCGGCCATCAAACCATATTTGGTTGCACGAGAGGTTTTCTTAGGCTCAGCTTTTGGCGTCGGCTCGGCTTTGGGTGCTGCTTTAGGTTGCGCCGAGACCTGAATCGGTGGCGCAGGCCATGTGACTTCACCTTCTTTGATGACGGTCACGCCACGGATCACCACATCCTCAAAGTCAATGGCGATATTGCCATCTTTCTCTTTGCAAAGCAGTTTAGTGAGGTTAACCAAGTTGGTGGCATACAGTTGTGATGACTGCGTCGGTAAGCGGCCTACCATATCGGTGTAGCCAATCACTTTCACCCCGTTGGGTGTTGTGATCACTTTATCTTTTTCCGTGTATTCGCAGTTGCCGCCGTTTGCAGCGGCCAAATCAACAATCACGCTACCCGGTTTCATACTGTCGACCATCTCTTTGGTCACCAGTTTCGGGGCAGGTTTACCGGGGATGAGCGCGGTCGTGATTATGATATCGACATCTTTCGCCTGTTCAGCGTAGAGTTTTTCGGCAGCTTTATTAAACTCATCAGACATTTCTTTGGCATAACCGTCGCCACTGTCTGCATTGTCTTGTTTAAAGTCAGCCTCTAAAAACTCGGCGCCCATACTTTCGACTTGTTCTTTCACTTCAGGGCGTACATCAAACGCACGGACAATCGCCCCCAAGCTACCAGCGGCACCAATGGCGGCAAGCCCAGCGACGCCAGCGCCTGCAACAAAGACTTTCGCGGGTGGCACTTTACCTGCCGCAGTGATTTGTCCGGTGAAGAAACGGCCAAACTCATGCGCAGCTTCGACCACCGCGCGATAACCGGCAATGTTGGCCATCGAACTTAGCGCATCCAGCGATTGTGCACGGGAGATCCTTGGCACCGCATCCATCGCCATCACATTGATTTTGCGAGCCGCCAAACGCGTCAACAAGTCTTCATTTTGCGCTGGCCAAATAAAGCTGACTAGCGTGGCTCCTTCTTTAATGAGCGCAATTTCGTCTTGACCGGTTTCTTCAACCACACCCGGTGCATTCACTTTAAAAATGACATCCGATTGCCAAACGGCTGCGGTATCAACAATACTCGCCCCGGCTTGCTCAAAGGCAGTATCTTCAAAACTCGCTAGCTCCCCAGCGCCTTTTTCAACTGCTACTTCAAAGCCGAGTTTTATCAACTGCTCCACCGACTTTGGTGTCGCAGCAACTCTCGTTTCATTAACGAGCCTTTCTTTTGGAACACCAATCTGCATAGCTATTCCCTGACTATTGGCTTATGAGAAATTTTTTGTAACGAACCACAGGTCAAATATCAAGCACCTGTAGGCATAATACTGACAAAAAAAGGCATACCTTGATAAAACCCATAAAGACTGCGAAAAATCGATAAAAAATAACGCCGCAAGCACCACATAAGGCACGTGCGACGTGGGTGCAGTCTGTTGTCAGCGTCCGATGCTTAGCAACGCAACATCACTAACTTAACGAGTTTGAGCGACAATCACCACAGGGCAAGGATCGCAATTCTAGTGTAAATGTGATCAGCACTACATTTTATCTTTTTTTGTTTCGAATATTTATGCATTAGTTTTGGTATGGCGCAGAAGCCCATGCCAGTAGTAAGGTCAAAATAGGCGATCGCCATTCTGGTCAATCATCATTTTGGCTTTGACTAGCATCAAGCTGTTGGCATCTTCCTGATTCCCCAATAAATCTGAACGAATAAACTGATGCGTGAGCGTTTCTTGTCCCTGCTGTTTGCAAATTCGCCCACACACTCGGTACTGCCCGTTTTCTGGCGTTGCTTCGGGATATATTAGATAGCCTTTGTACTCAGTCGGGGTCACTGTTGGGGCTGATGCCTTGCGAGAGGCATCGCTTCGTGAGAATAACTTAGAAAACCATCCCATTGTGTTTGTCGCTCCATTAAAATACGTTTAGCGTCAATGGCTAACCTGCCATGATCCAAGCCAAAGTACTAGTCGCACACCAGTTTCTTTACGTTAACCGTCGCGATAGAACAAAAAAAACGCCATATCGTTATGATATGGCGCTTTATTTTTATCAGGTCATCTTATCGGTTTATGCCAATGTCACGTTGCAAATGTGCGGGTAAACGGCTTGCATCATAAGCATGTGCATTGGTGTTGCTGGTAAACAACACATCCATGGCATGAGCGATCAGTCCTTTGATTGTCACCGCGTAAGATCGACGTATGCGTGGCATGTTTGCCGTAACAGTTGTCATACGATCCTCGCTTTGTTTTCTGAATCACTCGCGGCGCATTATAGAAACAGTGACTTAGATTCTAAACTGATGATAATTCAACCTAGGCATTAGTTTTATTTATCCGAAACACGACTATTCACCACAATGACTTTTGTTAATTTTCGGTTAAATAAAGAGCTAAGATAAATAATGGGGGATACGGCAGATTTTAAACAACGTCGATTGCTGAACCTGCCTTCTTAGACATGCTATGTCAGGCTTTTTTGCGTATAAATCGACGAAAACGAACAAACTTTACTCACTTTCAGGAAAAAGCTGGTAACATTGCCGTTACACATGTGATTAGGGTGCTGTCCATGCTAGCATTTCTTGCTCGACATTCTGCGTTGTTTCTTTTTATTGCCGCTTTAATCGGTTTTGCGTTTCCTCACCTTTCATTGGCACTTTTTCCCTACCTACCCTATGTGTTATTCGCATTAATGTTATTTACCTTACTCGGGATCAACCAGTCCCTATTGGTAAGGGCTCTCGGGCAATGGCGCGTTTGGCTCTACGCATTTGTTCATGCCGTGGTTCTGACCATCATCACCTGTACGATTGCATGGGGACTGGGCGCCTCCGATAACATGCTACTCGCGATCAGCGGGATCTGTGCCACTGGCTCGTTATTCGCGACACCTGCCATTATTCGCTCATTAGAAATGGACGCATTAATCGCCATGGCATACACCATTGCGTCAACCTTGCTAATGCCCATTGTACTCTTTATCAACCTCAGCCTATTGAGTGGCGAAGCGTTCTCACTCGACTTACACAGTTATATCGCAAGGCTCGTGATTTTTATTTTTGGTCCGATGGGGATGGCCGCGCTATTTCATGCATGGATTAAGCCTGAGAAGTTAAAACGTATTCATGGAAAACTGGCGCAGTTCACGATTGTATTGGTGTTTAGCTTTCCACTGGGCTTGGTGGGTCCGATTGGCGCTATGTGGCAGAAGGATAGCGGTTACGCCTTGGAGCTGTTAGCAATTTCAGTCGCATTATGCATGCTTTTCTTTGCAGTTGTGTATTGTATCTATCGGCGGTACGGGGAAGAAGCCAGCATGATTGCCGCAGTCACCGCCGTAAATCGTAACGTATTACTCACTTATACAGTAGCTGGCGCTGCATTGGGGCCGGTATTTTTACCTCTCATTGGTGCCATTCAGCTACCTATTTATTTACAACCGTTACTGGTGCGTTGGGGAGTACGTTTAAAGCGCGCATCCCACAACGCCACTACGGATAACTCGCTTAAATAACGGGCACGAAATACACTAACGATGCCCACGCGAGTAGCCAAAAGGTGATTAAACCCACATCGAACCAATCACGCATTTCCATACGAACCTCACTTTCTATTCGTGTGCCGATAAACTGCGTTCCTAGATACATATCGACCATGGAGATGAAAACTTAACCTTGCGGCAACAAAGTGCCGTGGTTACCCTTCATCTGATAGTAAGCAAGGGATGGGCCAAGTAAGTGATTATGATTGCCAGCAGCTCTCGCCCTGCTGAGGTGATGCGAGATAACACACCAAAGGCTGGTCAGGGAGCTGCAATACATCTTGAGCTCGCGCGTACTGCATGAAGCATTCCGCCATCGATAAACCAATCGAGCGACGACGTCCGGTTTGGAGTGCATCGTAGCCCTCTTTACCTTGCGCGGTATATGAAGATGACACACCAACGTATTGGCGCTCATCATCAATCGCAATCCAGTGCTGACCGCGCTTAATGTCTAATTGGGTGATGCGCGCGCCCATTGGCTGCCATGCTTCATAGCGATAGCGCAGATCGGCACAATAGGGAAAACTGCCCGAACCGAGTCCAATCACCCCATTATCCGTGGCATTATTAATCGCACCTTCCAGCGCATTGCGGATTTGCGCGCCAGTTACCCGATACGCAATCACATCAATCGCAAACGGAAGTAACGAACCAGCGATAAGTGCGGCAGAGAGCGGACCTGCATTTAAGCTCACCCGAACGCCGCCGGCATTATGAATGGCAAAATCTGCCTCGATACCCTGTTCACGCGCCGCCCATAGAAAGCTTTCCGTCACCAATGGCGCGACATCACTGCCGCCTTGCTGATCCGGCACGCGAACATGACGCAACCGCTGCGGCACATGCGTGACAATGTCACTTTCTAACTGTGCTACCCGAGGGCGATAAGTTTGCTGCAAATACTGCTTGAGGGTGAGATCACTCGGCAAAATCAGAAGATTTTGCTGTTGGTTCAAATAGTCACGTACCGCTTGGTATGAAGAAGCGGTCAGTTTATGCTCACGCGACGCATCCATCGCCAAACTGCGGCCTAACAATAAATAGTTTTGCCCCTCAAAATGGGTCGGGCGCCCTTTAGCATCTAGCGTTAATGTAAAGCGTCCAATTGCCTGAGCGTGGCAACCGGCTTGGACAATCCAGGTATCATTCACTCGATAACCGTAAGGGTCTTGGTTATCGAGGCCAATGTTTTGAAAATCACCCTGCAGGACGTGGGTGTGCCCACCCACAATCACATCAATGCCAGAGACAGATTCAGCCAATGATTTATCTTTGTCATACCCTAAGTGGCTGAGCAGGATCACGGTACCGACCCCTTGCGAACGCAAGTATGCCACTGTGTTTTTAGCAATTTCTGTCGCGGGCAAAAAGGGCGTGTCATGATCAGGGTTAGCCAGTGCAGCCATTTGCTCGACCGCAAGACTAAAAATACCCACTTTACGCCCTGCTATCGTCTTGATCATCACGCTGGCGCGTTTCTGTTCGGGCAAATACGGCAATAACGCGGGCTTTTCACTAACGCGCTTTTCTTTGTCTGCAGCTTCATTGGCAACGTGCCAATTGCCGGCCAGCAAGGGAAAGGTAATACGATCAAGAAAATCAGCAACCGGACCATTACCCTGATCTAACTCATGATTCCCGATTGCCATCGCATCAATGCCCAACTGATTGAGCATATCGGCATTGGCTTGCCCTTTAAATAGGGAATAGTACAAGGTACCTTGAAAGCAATCCCCCGCATGCAAGAACATGAAAGCGTGGCCTTTCTGGTCCGCCTCAGCACGAAAACGCTTAACGGCAGATGCAATACGTGCAAAGCCACCGCAGTTCGCATAAACACGCGTCTGTGTGCTATCCAAGCTCAGCGAAACAGGTGTCGATTCAAAATGCGAGTGGGTGTCGTTGATGTGTGCAATGGTTAAAGCGATAGATTGAGGTGCTGTCATAATAATCCGTGTTACAACACAAAATGTGATGGTACAAGATTATCATCTGAAGGAACAAATCAGGTTAAGTTTCTGATAAATTATCGCTCATATAACAACAAGGATGCTATATGACAACTCAAACTCCTTCCGTGGCTTTTATTGGCCTAGGCGTCATGGGGTTTCCCATGGCCGGACATCTACAAAAAAATGGCTTTCCAACCACTGTCTATAACCGTACAACGGCCAAAGCAGAACACTGGTCAGAACAATATCAAGGGGCCTTCGGTACGACACCAGCGGAGGCTGCCGCTCACGCCGATATTGTTTTTATGTGCGTCGGTAACGATGACGATGTGCGCAGTGTCGTGTATGGCGATATAGGTGTACTTGCCAACATGAAAAAAGGCAGTGTGCTGGTCGATCATACCACGACATCAGCCGAACTGGCCTTAGAGCTCGCCGACGTCTGTGGCCGACAGGGTATCCAATTTTTAGATGCTCCTGTGTCGGGCGGACAAGCAGGCGCGGAAAATGGCGCATTGACCATTATGGTTGGTGGTGAGCCATCCGTTTTTGAACGTGTTGAACCTGTCATGCGCGCTTACGCCAAGGCAAGCCAGCACATTGGCCCCCATGGCAGTGGACAGCGCTGTAAAATGGCCAATCAAATTTGTATTGCGGGCGTTTTGCAGGGCTTGTCAGAAGCGATCGCATTTGCCCAGTCGGCCAATGTAGATATCGACAAAATGATTAGCGCCATCCAGCACGGTGCAGCAGGCTCGTGGCAGATGAGCAACCGCGCCCACACCATGGCAGACGATCAGTTTGATTTCGGTTTTGCCATTGACTGGATGCGCAAAGACCTTGGCTTTTGTTTAGACGAAGCCGCCAAATTAGGCGTGGTTCTCCCTCTCACCCAACAAGTTGATCAGCGTTACGCACAACTTCAACAGCGCGGGTTTGGCCGCTGTGATACCTCTGTTTTAATCAAGCAATTTGATTCGGACGATCATTCCAGCCAATCCTAAACCGCGCTGAGCGTGTCTGGCTCAAGCATGTGTAGAGCCAGGCACTGCGGTATTTCTCCTGAGCCTCTTATTGCTGCAGTTGGATCAGCTCTGTCGCCATCGACGAGACAGACTGCGCACCGCGCTCAATTTCTTCCATCGATGCCGCTACCTGCTCGATTTTATCTTTCCCTGTATCTGATGTGCCTTGGGCTTCTTGTATCGATATTCGTATTGCCTCAATATGGCTACGGTTATTTTCAACGACATTAGCAATCTCGCTGGTTGAGGCGCTGGTCCTTTGCGATAGCTGGCGCACCTCATCGGCAACAACAGCAAATCCCCGCCCTTGCTCACCTGCGCGCGCAGCCTCAATCGCTGCGTTCAGTGAGAGTAAATTGGTTTGCTCTGCGATATCACGAATGGTGTGGACGATTTTTTCAATATCAGCAAACTGCGCATTTAACTTTTCAATGCTGACGGTGGCTTGGCCAACCTGCTGTGCAATCAATGCTGATGTCTTGAGCGCTTCTTGCAAATAGTTAAGCCCCTCTTGGCAGACCTGTGCCGTTTGCTCAGACGTACTGCTAGCAATTTCCGATGCTTCCTTAATGGTGCACTGAATCTCTTGCTCTCGCTCAATGCGTTGAGTGACATCGCGCGCAAACTGAATCACATTGATGATATTTCCTTGACCGTCTCGTATCGGGTTATAGCTTCCTTCGACCCAAATAATGTCACCGGTTTTCGAGAGCACGCGATACAGTCCGGATTGAAACTGTCCTTGGGCAAGTTGAGGCCAAAACTGTGGGTTTTCCTTATTAAAGGTACTTTCGCACAACACACTGTGAGGCTTACCCTGCAATTGGTCAGCCTGATACCCCACTAGCGAGAGAAAATTGCGATTAGCCGTTTTTATCGTTCCATCAATATCGTACTCCACCACCCCTTGTGAGCGATCGAGTGCTTGCATGATTGAACCCGTTTTATCGGCTTCCTGCTTTCGTTGCGTCACATCCGCGGCGATCTTGATGGCACTGATCACCTTTCCTTGTTCATCTCGCACAGGAAAATAATTGGCTTCTAGCCATAACGTGTTCCCCTGCGCATCAATGCGCTCAAAGATGCCGGAGAAGTTCTCGCCTTGCTGAACTTTCTGCCACAACAAGCCGTAGTCTGGGTGGTTGGCAACATGAGGCGGACAGAACATTCGGTGATGCTGTCCCTGAATTTGATCCAAGCGATAGCCCACTGCACCGAGAAAGTTCTCGTTGGCCCGAATAATTGTGCCATCTGGTTCAAACTCGATGACAGCATTACCGTCCCATATCGCATTGTACTTTTGCTGTAATACCGTGATTTCGCTCTCTGTCAGACTCTTACTTTGATTCCATCGCAACATAGTCGCCTTCTCTCTTAGCAAAATGGCTAACCAGAAAATGAGCGCTGTTCTACATCACTTGGCACAACCGCCCACACAAACAAATTTAGTCTAGCAAAGCTTTCACGTCTGCCCTTATTTGTATTCATTTGTGTACATAGAACGACGATACATATCCACAACCGCTTTCTACTCCTGCTTTTGTCTCAAAAAGTGATAGGATGACGAGCAAACATGACGGTCACTCAAAAACGTATAAAAGATAAAACGCTGTCCGCGAGTGACTGCGGATGAGAAAAGGCAATTTTTCAAATGGTTAACAATAAGATTCAATGGTTTCCGGGCCATATGCACAAGGCGCGGAAAGAAATCGAAGAAGTCGTTCCTAAGATCGATGTGATCATCGAAGTACTCGACGCACGCATTCCCTTTAGTAGCGAGAACCCGCTGATCCGCACACTGCGTGGCGATAAGCCTGTTATCAAAGTACTGAACAAACGCGATCTTGCTGATCCTGCCATGACAGATATCTGGATGGCACACCTAGAGCAAGAGCAAGGCGTTTCTGCTATGGCCATCACCACGCAGCAACAAAGTGAAGTCAATCGAATCATGGAGCGGTGTCGCGCGCTTGCTCCTCATCGCGAAGCCATGGGCAAAAATATTCGCTCGATGATCATGGGGATCCCTAATGTGGGGAAATCAACCATCATTAACAGCCTTGCCGGTCGAGTAATTGCTAAAACAGGTAACCAGCCCGCTGTCACGCGCCAACAGCAGCGAATTAACTTGCAAAATGGCGTAGTGCTTTCGGATACACCGGGAATTCTATGGCCAAAAGTAGAGAATCCACATAGCGGTTTTCGTCTCGCGGCAACCGGCGCCGTTAAAGACACGGCAATGGACTACGACGAAGTGGCGTTTTACACCGTCGAATACTTAGCCAGCGCCTATCCAGAGCGTCTGCAAGAGCGCTATCAGCTGGACGATTTACCCGAGACTGAAATCGAGTTGATGGAAGCGATTGGGGCGAAACGCGGTTGTTTGCGTGCTGGCGGGCGGGTCGATATTCATAAAGCGTCAGAAATCCTGCTTCACGACCTCCGTGCCGGCGCGTTAGGAGGTATCACTCTGGAAGCGCCCGATATGATTGAAACTGAATTAGTGCAAGTGGAAGAAGAAACCGCACGCCGCGAGGCAGAAAAAGCGGCGAACAAAGAAGCACGGCGTAAGCGCTATTTAAAGAATAAACGCTAAGTACTATCCCGCATCTACCTTGTAAAATGCCGGAGAATCCGCACACAATAAGGCCCGATTGCATCGGGCCTTATCTCTTTAGTCTCTAGCATTCATAAAACACGGGCATTCATAAAATACTGGGAAACACAAAGCCGTTGGTCTCAGCCGATTTGGTCAAACGCATTGCGCGCTTGAATGACCAGACCGACAGCCTGTTCAATCAATAAACTGGCAGGCGCATTGATGTACGATACCGTAAATCGCAACGGACTGGGTTGCCAGTCAGCGTCAAGCAGCACTAATTGGCCACAAGCCAATTGATCACGGATCACTTCTTTCGGCAACGATGCGATACCGACGCCTTTTTCGACCAGTCGCACGCTGGCTGACAAAGAGCTAGCAGAGTAAAAACGTACGGCGAGTCCCTTATCTTGCTTAAAATGACGCGATATTTCATGGTACGGGGTTGTATTGCGTGCATAGGTAATAATAGGCCACTGCGCAAAATCTTCTGCTTTAGCCTGTGGGCTAGCAAGTAAACCAGGACTGGCTACCCAGTAAAGTGGATAATCACAAATCGCCTGATTGATAACCGATGGCTCCGCGATTGGTCCCAATAACAACGCAATATCTACGTTACGCGCCAGTAGTTCTTTGCGCAAATTCACCGTTGAATCGACTATCAACTCAACTTCCACATCCGGTAACTGCTGATGTATCAGCTTCAGACAATCCGGTAACCAAGTATGAATCAGCGTCTCAGACACCCCAATACGCAACATTCCGGATAAAGCTTTTGCCAAATCCGCTTTGTATTTCAGCTGTTCAGTACTGGCAAGGATTTTCTCCGCCAGAGGCAGTAACTCTCTTCCTTTGGCTGTCAGCGATACCACTCCGCCCTCACGGTAAAACAGCGTCGTGTTTAGCGCCTGCTCCAAATTCGCAATCCGGGTAGAAATAGCTGGCTGTGTGGTACACAGATGCTCCGCCGCTTGCCGGAAACTGCCGAGATTTGCAATCCATACAAATGTTTCTAGCTGTTTTAGGTTCAACATTGCCGCTTTTCCTTCACCCAAAATCCCGATGAGTAGCAAGTAAATACAGAAGACATCTCTGGTCGATAAATTTTATTTATCACATAAACCAAAAAATCAAGAATAGACATTATCACAAGAAGACTTATTGTTACCAAGTCTTTACATAGTAAGAACCACGGAGGGATCCGGATGTTAGTCTCAGGAAGAAAAGAGCCCTTTGTTCCGCAAGCGCTGCCCCTTGCCGAGCTTCGCCAGAAAATAGGCGTGAATGCTTATACCGGTTCCACGAGCGGATTGGCGCCCGGCTACCTACAAGCCAACCTCGTCATACTGCCGGCTGACTGGGCAAATGATTTTCTACTGTTTTGCCAGAGAAATCCGGTAGCTTGTCCACTCATTGGTGTCACAGAGCCAGGCTGCCCGTTTTTAAACGACATCGGCGCCGATATAGACATCAGCCGTCATGCCCCAGAATACCATGTTTTTTATAACGGCCAGTTTGACACCTCGGTGGCAGATCTAAGCGAGCATTGGCGTGATGATCTGGTGGCTTTTGTTCTTGGTTGCTCCTTCTCTTTCGAAGACGCTCTTGTTCAATCTGGCCTGACCGTTCGTAATATCGAGCAAGGTCGCAATGTCTCCATGTATGACACCCAGATCGCCTGCCAGCCTGCCGGTCGCTTTTCAGGGAACTTGGTGGTTTCTATGCGCCCCTTCACACCTCAAGACGCGATCCGAGCCATTCAAATTACTAGCCGTTATCCGAAGGCACACGGTGCGCCTGTTCACTTCGGCACTCCGGCTGCCATTGGCATCAGTGATATCAACACGCCAAATTATGGCGACGCGGTAGATATCTTCGACGGCGAAGTACCAGTGTTCTGGGCTTGCGGCGTGACCCCACAGAATGTGATTCGCCACAGTAAACCACCAATTTGTATCACTCATGCACCGGGCAAAATGCTGATCACTAATTTGCTGAATAATTCACTGTCAGTGCTTTAAGACTTTTCAACGCGTCGAGTCAGGGAGGAAACCGTATGAAAATCAATTGTGATATGGGCGAGAGCTTTGGTCTCTGGAAAATGGGCAATGATGAACAGGTTATGCCTTATCTGGATATGGCGAATATTGCGTGCGGTATGCATGCCTCTGATCCCACGGTAATGCTCAATACCGTCAGGCTGGCTAAGCAGTATCAGGTAAGTGTAGGAGCGCATCCCGGTTATGCTGATCTGCAAGGCTTTGGCCGCCGTGACATTGCCATGAGCTCAGATACATTGTCTGCCCTTTTTATCTATCAGGTTGGGGCGCTGGCAGCCATCTGTCACAGCGAATCTGTCGTTCTGAGTTACGTAAAACCTCACGGTGCACTTTATAACACCATGATGAAAAGCGATGAGGTCTTTACCACGCTGGTTAAAGCGATGAGTAAAGCCGCACCGTCTTTGCCATTGGTGGTGATGGCGGTCCCTAATTATGAAAAATATCAATCTCTTGCTGCTGATCACGGCATTCAAATAATGTTTGAAGCCTTTGTGGATCGTGCATATGACCAAGATGGGCGACTCGTGCCACGCACTGTAGCGGGCTCAAGTTATCACGAACTATCGCAAATCCGTCGTCAAGCTCGCCAGATGATCGAGGAAAAAAGCGTGACAACCCTTGATGGTCACGTCATCCCTATCTATGCCAATACCCTGTGTATACATGGCGATACGCCATTGGCGCTGCCCACCGCTCAGCTACTCCGTAATTTATTAGCGCTTGGTAACTCATACGGAGTCACCTTATGACTATCATGCCAGTTAATGAAAATTCTTTGATGGTGTACTTTGCCAATCAAGCCAGTCCAGAAACCGCTGATCGCATCGCCGCAGTGCTGCCAATATTACACGAAGAGCTAGAACAATATCTGGTTGACCTTATCCCTTCGTATACCTCTATTCTGGTGACGTTCGACCTGATGGCCATTGGTCAGCGTGATTTTACAGCGCTGATTAAAAAAGCCCTGTCTATCGCTGATCAGCAGTATATCGAGACCGATGCAAGCCCGATGATCGAGCTACCTGTCTACTACGGACCGGAAGTTTCCCTTGATGCTGATACGCTCTGTCGCCACACCGAACTGGATTTTGACCAAATCATCTCCATCCATGCCAGCACGATATACCGAGTCTATGCGATCGGTTTTGCACCGGGGTTCGCTTATCTCGGCAATACGGACTCACGTATTCATATACCTCGCAAACAAACACCACGCGCCCAAGTTCCTAAAGGCAGTCTGGCACTGGCTGATCAACAAACGGCCATCTATCCGAAAGCGTCCCCAGGTGGCTGGCAGATCATCGGTCGTACCCCCATCGATTTGATCGATTATCAGCGGGAAAATCTGACCGTGTTCGAGATGGGTGCCAAGGTCAAGTTCACCCCTATCAACCGGGATGAATTTCTGGCATTGGGTGGGCGCATTGCAGAGGAAGAATATCGCCGCGCAGAACTGCGCGCAGCGGCTAAACCCGTCTGGGAGGTGGCATGACATTATATGTATTGACACCCGGGCCATTGAGTCTGGTTCAGGATTTAGGTCGTCACGGCCATCAGCATATTGGCGTCAGCCCCGGTGGGCCAATGGACGAACATGCATTTTTATGGGCAAACCGCTTGCTGGATAACCCGTTAAACGCAGCACAAATCGAGATTGCGATGGGGCAATTTAGTTGCGAATTTTACGCAGATACGACGATTGCATTGACCGGGGCAGATATGAATGCTCGCCTTAACGGCAAGGCGGTTGCCTCTTGGCAAAGCCTTCGTGTTCGTGCCGGTGATCAACTTTCATTACCCGGCGCACGAACCGGTATGCGTTCGTATCTCGCAGTCAAAGAGGGGTTTAAAGTCACTGGCGTTCTCAATAGCTGTGCCACGGTTATGCGTGACGGGTTAGGCGGTTTCAGCCGTCAAGGTGACAAATTGATGGCGCAGGATCGCCTGCAATACAAGGTAACGCCTCCAATACCAACGCGCAGAGTACCTGAGAAATTCATTCCTGACTACGGTCAACCGCTGATCCTAAGTGTCATTCCCGGCTACCAATACGAATTGTTTGCTCACGCCGAGCGCGAGCGTTTTTTCAGTAGTGAATTTACCGTCACGCCGAAGATTGATCGCATGGGCTATCGCCTGTCCGGTGCTGCTATTCAATGTCAGACCACCAGCTTGATCTCTGAAGGGATCGCGCTGGGTGCAATCCAGATCCCCGCCGACGGGCAACCGATCATCCTGATGCGGGATCGTCAGACGATTGGGGGCTATCCCAAAATCGGCTGCGTCACAGCAAGGGATCTGAGTAAGCTTGCTCAGTGCCAACCGGGGACAACCGTTCGTTTTATTGAAAAAGATCTTTATCAAGCCGAGGCCGAGCGCATGATTGAGCATCACTTTTTTCACGGATACGTCAGCAAAAAATATGCTGAGCAACGGTTGAGTCAAGCGAAGTAAAAAGGCGCCCTTAATTAGGAGTACGTCAGCGAGCTCACTGATTACAGAGACAGAGACGCACACTAAGGTAAACATCATACATTGCCCAGCGGATATGGGCCTTTCAATACAGGAGTAGACGGATGTCATCAGAAAAAGTAATCACCCAGACAGGCAGATCGTCAGCATCAACGACATCTGCGTCGACCAAACCCCATTCAATAACACAGTCAAAATCACGTTCCGGCTTTAACTGGTCGCTTATTATGGGCGCCGCTTTCCTGATGGCAACCTCTGCTGTTGGTCCCGGCTTTCTGACCCAAACGACTGTCTTTACTCAAACCCTTGGGGCCAGTTTTGGCTTCGTCATTTTAGTGTCCATCCTGCTCGATATCGGTGCGCAACTTAATATCTGGCGGGTCATCGTCGTGGCCAAAAAACGCGCTCAGGATATTGCCAATGAGCTGCTACCGGGACTCGGTTTTGCCATTGCAGGTGCCGTTTCTCTTGGTGGATTGGCATTCAATGTCGGTAACATTGGCGGGGCTGGCATGGGTATGAATGTGCTATTCCCCTCCCTGTCACCGATTGTCGGCGCTGCCATCAGTGCGGTTATCGCCGTCACTATCTTCCTATTGAAAGACGCCGGTAAAATCATGGACCGCTTCACCATTCTGATGGGAGGTGCGCTGATTGCCATGACACTATATGTACTCTTCTCCACCGAAACCCCTGTCGGTGAAGCGCTCTATCGCTCTGTCTGGCCAGAAAATGTCGATGTGATTGCTATCGTGACACTCGTCGGAGGTACGGTTGGCGGATATATCACTTTTGCCGGCGCACACCGCCTGATTGATGCTGGAGTCACCGGCCAAGAGGCCCTGCCACAGGTCAACCGAGGCTCGATTTCAGCCATCAGCCTCGCTTCTCTGGTTCGTATCGTCCTGTTTCTGGCGGCACTCGGTGTCATCAGCCAGGGCGTGATACTGGATCCAAGCAATCCACCTGCTTCTATGTTTCAGCATGCAGCAGGGCATATCGGCTATAAGCTCTTTGGTATGGTGCTTTGGGCGGCAGCCATCACCTCAGTTATCGGGGCGGCGTATACCTCAGTCTCTTTCCTCAAAACTCTGCACCCAATGATTGAGAAGCACTCAAGCGCCTGCATCATTGGTTTTATTGTGGCTTCCTCACTGATCTTCTGTTTTGTGGGCAAACCGGTCACGCTCCTGATTATTGCGGGTGCACTGAATGGTTTTATTCTGCCCGTCACCCTTGGCACTATGCTGATTGCCGCGCGTAAAAAAACCGTCATCGGTCACTATGAACATCCTGTTTGGATGTCGGTTGTAGGTTGGTTGATTACAGCAATGATGGCCGCCATGAGCGTTTATACGCTGTATACCATGTTTCTCAAATAACACCGCATAGAAAAGCCCCTCATTGAGCGTTTTCTCTTTGAGGAATCTCCGACCGCCAACAAAGGTCTAGCTTGCGATCTAGGCCTTTGTATTCGTCGGCGTGCCAAAAAGGCAAGCACTTATCGATAGAACAACCCAGTGATCACGCTATCGCATTTATTAGATCACGATAAGATTTGTTTGATATCGGAAGAAATATCACTGATCAATTGCCGAGCGCTCTCATCTCTTTGTTGTACCAAACTGATAAACAGTAAATCTGTGATCACATTTTGCGCCGTGCGGGACGCAATAGACGAACTGCGATGCTTGGTTTCGTCAGCAATGGTATCGAACGTAATGTCTGCGATGTGTCTGATACGACTTCGGCCGGGTCCTAATAAGGCGATCACCTTGGCACCTTGTTCTTTAGCCGCCTCCGTGGCGACTAAAATCTCTTTTCGTTCCCCCGAAAATGAAATGACAATTTGCACGTCATCCACCCCCAATGTGCGCGCGACGGCAATTTGTACATGACTGTCTTGTTCACACAGCGCCGTGATCCCTAGTTTCAATAATTTAAAACTCAGATCTTTCGCAGTCAGCGCCGAACTGCCAATCCCCACCACTTGTACCCGACGTGCTCCATTAAGCCACGCTACCGCTTGATGACAGGCTTCATAAGAAAGGGCATTGGTGGTTTGAAACATGGCCTCCGTTTTCGCTTTCACTAATTTTTGGGAAATCACCGTCATGGGATCATCAGCCAAAATATCACTGTGCATTGGTGTCGATTGCATCACTTGCTTACGGCCAATCTCTTCATTCAGCGCCAACTTGAACTCACTGTATCCTTTGTAACCCATTTTTTGGCTGAATTTCACAATGCTCGATTGACTCACCCCCACCTGCTTAGCCAGTGCTTGGCTCGTTAGCTGCGCCGCTTTCTCTGGATGCGCGATAATCCAATCGCCAATCAGGCACCCCTGCTGCGACAATTGTGTCCGCCGAGCTAAAATTTTATTGATAATTGACATAACGCCTCAACGCCATAAATAAATTATTCCAACATTAGAATTACATCGAATACCCCTAAATTGCTGAAAAAGCATCATTCACCTGCAAATTAAGCGCCATTCATCCCAAATATTATCGACATTATTCCAGAGTCTCCGTGTATAAAGAATAACCATAACAGTGATTTTGATCACTATATTGGAATATTTTATTCCATAGAATCGCCGTCAAATAACAGCTGATGTGAGAACAAAGCATGACAATTGATTTAAGCGGATTGGTCACAGAAAGCCGCAACCCGGCCAGTGCAGAGATAGACACACTTTCAACGGTCGAAATGCTACAAGTGATCAACGATGAAGACCAAAAAGTGGCGCTTGCGGTAAAAGCCGTCTTGCCACAAATTGCGCAAGTAGTGGATGCAATTACGCATGCATTTGCCCACGGCGGACGCTTAATCTACATGGGTGCAGGCACATCTGGCCGCTTGGGTATCTTGGATGCCAGCGAATGTCCTCCCACCTATGGCACACATCCGGATCAAGTCATTGGGCTTATCGCGGGTGGCCATCAAGCCATTTTAAAGGCGGTGGAAAACGCGGAAGATAACGAGCAACTTGGCCAAGACGATTTACAGTCACTCAACCTAACCGATAAAGATGTGGTTGTCGGCATTGCGGCGAGCGGTCGTACACCCTATGTACTCGGCGGATTAGCCTATGCGAAAACCATTGGCGCCATGACAGCATCGATTGCTTGTAATCCTCATTGCCAAATGGCTGAGGCGGCAGATGTTGCCATTCTGCCCATCGTGGGGCCTGAAGTCGTCACCGGCTCTTCGCGCATGAAAGCCGGTACCGCGCAAAAGCTCGTCCTCAATATGCTGACATCTGGAGCAATGATCCGCAGCGGTAAAGTGTTTGGTAACCTGATGGTTGATGTTGAAGCCACTAACGCCAAACTGATCCAACGCCAAATCAATATTGTCGTGGAAGCCACCAGTGCCTCAAAAGCGGTAGCAGAACAAGCCCTCTGCGCATGCGATCGTCATTGCAAAACTGCCATCTTGATGATTTTGGCCGACTTAGATGCCGAGCAAGCAAAAACTCGCCTCACCGAGCACAACGGTTTTATTCGTGCAGCCCTCCATCGTGATTAACTATTTTTAGCTCCAGAGGATCGCCCCCATGGCCAAAATCACTGCAAATACCGTCGCGCAACTGCTGTCCGCCGTTGGAGGGAGCAGCAATATCAGTCGATGTGGTAACTGTATGACAAGACTGCGGTTATCCCTTGCCAATAACAGTTTGGCTGACCAGTCTGTTCTCAAAACAATCCCCGGCGTTATGGGGGTAGTCGAGAGCGATGAGCAGTTTCAAATCATTCTCGGCCCCGGTAAAGCACAACAAGCGGCGGAGATGATGAATCAGCTTCTTGAATCCTTGACCGTCAGTGGTGACGAAACGTCAGCTGCGACACAGCCAGATCTGGCTACACTGGCGGCCGAGCAAAAACAACAGCTAAAAAGCAAACAAACCAGCGCTATTCAACGCTTTCTGAGTAAGTTTGCCACCATATTCACGCCACTGATCCCCGGCTTTATTGCCGCGGGATTGATGCTTGGATTTGCGACCTTGTTAGAGCAGATGTTTGTACTGGGCCAAACCCCGAGTCCTTTTGTGGTCGATTTGATCGCGTATATGCAAGTATTTGGCAAAGGCTTGTTCGCGTTTCTGAGTATCTTACTCGGCTACAACGCCCAGCAAGCGTTTGGTGGTTCGGGCGTCAATGGTGCCATTCTCGCGTCTTTATTTGTGTTGGGCTATGACCCCGACGCCAGCTCGGGGATCTACTCGGGGATGAGTGAGTTTTTTGGCATGACGATCGATCCTCGCGGCAACATTATTGGCGTATTGATCGCAGCCATTGTCGGTGCGCAAGTGGAACGTCAGGTTCGCAAGTATATGCCAGACGATCTCGACATGATTTTAACCTCGCTCATTACCCTATTTATCATGGGTGCGGTGACCTTTTTGTTGATCATGCCGATAGGCGGCGAGCTATTCAAAGCGATGTCTTGGCTGTTCCTTAACTTAAACGATAACCCGTTAGGTGCTGCGGTTTTAGCTGGCGTGTTCCTGATTTCAGTGGTATTCGGCATTCATCAAGGATTCGTCCCTGTGTACTTCGCGTTGATGGAGGCCCAAGGCTTTAATTCGCTGTTCCCTATTCTCGCAATGGCGGGTGGTGGCCAAGTGGGTGCATCCATGGCGCTGTATTTCAAAGCGAAGAAAGATGCGCTACTGCGCACCCAAGTGAGAGGCGCGATTATTCCTGGTCTACTCGGTATTGGTGAGCCACTAATTTATGGCGTGACCTTACCTCGCGTGAAGCCCTTTGTGACAGCATGTATTGGTGGCGCAGCCGGCGGATTTTTTATCGGTCTGGTGTCGTACTTAGGTCTGCCAGTTGGCTTGAACACAGTATTCGGTCCTTCCGGTATCGTAGCGATTCCGTTGATGACGTCAGATAGCGGCATTTTCCCGGGCATGCTGGTCTTTGTTGCCGGACTGCTTATCGCTTACGTGGTTGGCTTTCTCGCGACATACTTCTTTGGCTGTAAAGATGTCGATTTAAGCTAGTTCATTCCCCCATCCACATGAACCAGCTTGCGCCCTTGTCTTCCTCAAGGGCGCACCTTTTTCTACGTCCGCGTGCGCGTTTACACTGATAAAAAAAGAGGGCCTAGCAATATGCGCTAAAAGCCCTCTTCCGTTATACAACCCGCGCTAAACTAAGAACGCGTTACGTCCACTAGCGCATCGGCCAGTGTATCAATATGGCGCTCCGCTAAGCCGGCAATATTGATGCGGCTATCTCCAACCGCATACACGCCATGCTTATCACGCAGTTGATTGACTTGCTCTGAGCTCAATCCCAACACAGAGAACATCCCACGGTGCTGCTGAATAAAGTCAAAGTAGCCATCACCGGTTCGATCGCGTAAAGCTGCCGTTAGGCCTTCACGCAGGCGGTTAATGCGCGTGTTCATCGCTTCGATTTCTTCGCGCCACTGCTTCGTGAGGGCGTCGTCGGTGAGAATGGTTTCGACGATCGCCGCCCCATGATCCGGTGGCATGGTGTATGTGCTGCGCGCCAGTTGCAAAATACGCCCTTTGGCATTTTGCGCTTCCTTGGCCGATTTACCCACCACAATGGCAGCACCGGTGCGCTCACGATAGAGGCCAAAGCTTTTCGAGCAAGAGGTGGCAATCAGCATCTCTTCAACGTTATCGGCTAACACACGTAGACCACGCGCATCTTCATCTACGCCATCCCCAAATCCTTGATACGCAATATCCACAAACGGGGTAAAGCCATTACGATTAGCCAGCTCAGTGATGGCTTCCCACTCTTTCAGGCTAATGTCCGCCCCCGTTGGGTTATGGCAACACCCATGCAGCAACACCACGTCGTCAGCGCCGGCTTGCGACAATGCATTCAGCATGGCATCGGTATCCACCATTTTGGTGTCTCGATTGAAATACGGGTAGAACTTGACCGTTAGGCCTGCCGCTTCCATGACAGGTTTGTGGTTCACATAGCTTGGGTCAGTCAGCCATACCGTGGTCACCGGCTTGGCGAGATGCATCAAGTCAGCCAGCATCCGCAACGCACCGCTAGCACCCGGGGTTTGTACCGCGGCACAGCGATGGTAAGCATCCGTTCCCTTCAGCAATAGATCAACCATGGCTTGGTTGAAGTTTTCATTGCCGGCAAGACCAACATAGGCTTTGGTTTGCTGGCTTTGCGCCAATGCTTGCTGCGCGGTTTTAACCGCTTGCATAATCGGTGTTTGCCCGTGACTGTCACGATATACACCAATGCCCAAATCCATTTTGTGCTCACGAGGATCGTCACGAAATGCCAATGACAAAGAGAGGATCGGATCCTGCTGGGCAGGCGAGAGCAGATCTAACATAGTTTTACGTCCTTTTAGGCTTGGATGCTCAAGATACGTAATACCCTACTCCATGCGGGAAAATTGGCAACCTCTCAGCGCTGATTCTCTTGCCACTGCTGGGCTCGCTCGGACAAAAAGTGTACGCATTGGTTGTCACTCCCTCGCCAAACTAAGTTAGGATCGGCGCGAGATTGTATAAACTTCCCATCAATCAGCACATCAACGTAAGCCAATATTGCTTGTTGTTCCGGCGAGAGCTCCGCCAAGGTATAGCCACTCCATAGCCAAACATCCTTGTCTGGTGCGTGCTTAGCCACTTTTTGTAACAATAATTTTACACCGGCGAGATTCGCAGGATGCAGGGGATCACCACCACTCAGTGATAAACCACGCCTCGGAACACGGGTATCCGTGAGATCGTGCATGATTTGCTCACACATTAAGTCCGTGAATGGATGGCCGCTAGTAAGCGACCATGTTGATTTATTGTAACAACCACGACACTGATGCTCGCAACCCGAGACGAACAATGTGCACCGTGTGCCGGGACCATTCACGACATCGACAGGAATATATTTGTGGTAGTTCACGCCCCTCTCCTACATGTGTTTGACGCGACGAATCACTTCTTGTTGTTTACCCGGATTAAATGGCCGCGTATCAGGACTGCCCAAGTAACCACAGACACGGCGCGTGACAGATACTTTGGCGGGATCATGGTTGCCGCATGCAGGGCAGGTAAACCCCTTACTGGTGCAATCAAATTCCCCTGTAAATCCGCACTCGTAGCACTCATCAATAGGCGTATTGGTCCCATAGTAAGGCACACGTGTGTAGCTATAGTCCCAAACATTCTCGAGCGCTTCGATGTTGTGCTGCATGTTGGGGTACTCGCCGTAACAAATAAATCCGCCGTTTGCCAAGCGTGGATAATCCATTTCAAAATCAATCTTGTCGTAGGGCGTCACCTGCTTTTCCACGTCCAAGTGGAAACTGTTGGTGTAGTAGCCTTTATCTGTGACCCCTTCAATCATCCCAAAGGCTTTAGTATCGAGTTGGCAAAAACGACTGCACAAGTTTTCACTCGGTGTGCTGTACAGACTAAAGCCGTAACCCGTTTCCTCTTTCCAGCGCTCCGTCGCATCATGTAAATACGCGACTATTGCCTTGGCTTTTTTCTGTTTAATCACGCTGTCGTAAAGATGAGGCTCACTGCCGTATAGAGCATTGATGGTCTCATGTAGTCCGATATACCCTAAGGAGACAGATGCGCGACCATTTTTAAAAATCTCGCTCACGTCATCATCCGCATTAAGACGCACGCCACAAGCCCCTTCCATGTACAAAATCGGCGCAACACGGGCCTTCACCCCTTTGAAACGTGCGATACGGGTATCCAAGGCTTGGCGGGCAATATTAAGCGTCGCATCTAGGCGCGCAAAGAATGTCTCTTCGTCGCCTTCAGCCTCAATCGCCAATCGGGGTAAATTAACACTGACCACCCCCAAATTATTGCGTCCTTCGTGGACCCACTCACCATTTTCTTGATAAGCGCTTAAAAAGCTGCGGCATCCCATGGGCGTTTTAAAAGAACCTGTTACCTGAACGACTTGCTCATAGTTGAGAATATCGGGATACATGCGTTTGGACGCACACTCCAACGCAAGCTGTTTGATGTCGTAATTCGGATCTGAAGGATGACGGTTGAGCCCTTCGCGAATACAAAACACAAGTTTAGGAAAAACTGCCGTTTTGCGATTTTCGCCCAAGCCCGCAATACGATTGGCAAGGATGGCTCGTTGCACCGCACGAGCGGCCCAGCTTTGTCCGAGTCCGAAGCCAAACGTCACAAATGGCGTCTGCCCATTGGCGGTATGCAAGGTGTTCACTTCATACTCCAACGACTGAAACGCATCGAAGCATTCTTTTTCGGTACGTGCCATGGCGTATTCATCCACCTTGGCAATGGACCAAGTTTGCGCCACTTTTAGGTGCTTCTGATAGCTGGCTTCGACATAGGGCGCCAACACTTCATCGATACGATTGATCGTGGTACCACCATAAATATGACTGGCCACCTGCGCGATGATTTGTGCCGTTACCGCGGTTGCAGTCGAGATGGACTTTGGCGGCGCAATTTCCGCGTTACCCATCTTGAAGCCTTTTTGCAACATGCCCGCCAAGTCAATCAACATACAGTTAAACATCGGGAAGAAAGGCGCATAATCGAGATCGTGATAATGGATTTCTCCCGATTCATGCGCACGTACCACCGCACTGGGTAGCATATGTTGTTTGGCATAGTGCTTGGCGACAATACCGGCCAGCAGATCCCGCTGAGTTGGGATCACTTTGCTATCTTTATTGGCATTTTCGTGCAACAGCTCGGTGTTCGTTTGTCCTACCAAGCCTTGCACTTCGTGATTCAATCGGCCACGGCGTTCACGGGCAATATCGCGATCGTGACGATACTCAATGTAGGCACGTGCAACCGCTTTATGCGGCCCAGACATCAGCGCATCTTCCACGGCATATTGAATGTGGTCGATATCCACTTCTTTCTCGCCAGCGAACTGGGTTGCGATCTTATCGGCCAATGATCGAATCGCCTGATCCGATAACGAACACGAACGCGTCTCCTGCGTACGCTGTGCCGATTCTCGCGCACAAGTTACCGCTTGAACAATCCGGTCTGCATCAAATGAGACGCGTGTTCCGTCGCGCTTTATTACCGCTGGCATATGCCCTCCATCACCATATATTGGATTTAAACCTAGCAAACAACACAAGATGTGGCATTTAATAGCAAGTGGGGTCGCCATTGTGTTGATACAGATCATCGAAGTTTCGAATAGAGAAATTCGGAGGAATAAACGCGTACAAGGTCATCAATGTTGTGATGAATTGTTGTGACTTTTGTTAGTTAAAATCAAACCTTGTCCGCATTTTGTGGGTTCGATCAAATGTGACTTACAGGCTTCAAGTAAGATCACAGTTATGAAGTCATAATTGAGGTTTACGCCACTGTGATCCGGCGGTTTGGAATCGTAGTGATGCTTTGGGCGGTAACGTGCCCGAGCTTTGCGCTGACGATAGCAACATGGAACTTTGAATGGTTAACCCTAAAAGGCGATCAACGCGCTGGAGATCGTGGTGACGAAGACTACCATCAACTCGCCTCGGTTTTTGAACAGCTCTCGCCAGACGTGCTCGCGTTTCAAGAAGTTGATAGCCCAGCGGCACTTGCTCGCGTGGTTCCCAGCGATCAATACACCTATTACTTTTCTGACCGCTACCCCGCGTTGCGTGATAAGCCCAATAGTCAACAGCTGACTGGCATTGCGGTACGCAATGGATGGACCGTTTCGGATCCAAAAGATCTTCGCGCGATCGAGTTACCCAGCTTTTTTGGTGTCCCAGCGCTACGCTATGCCACCTACGTGATTATTACGCCCCCTGACCAAGCGCCGTTTCATATGCTGTCTGTGCATCTGAAATCAGGTTGTTTTCATCAATCACAAGGCACCCGAAGCTGCGATAAACTTAACAAGCAGATGCGCGTTCTAGCCGATTGGGTGAGTGATCGTCATCATGCGGGCGAACACGTCGTTGTCGCGGGCGATTTTAATCGCTACATTGGTGAGAGTGATGATGCCGTTTGGCGAGATTTTCAGGCGCGTCTGGTTGAAAAGTCCCCCACACCGCCACATTTAATAAATGTCACCGCGTCTGTCCGAGCGCGTTGCAAGGCAAGACGGTACAACCATCGAACCCAATCGTGGAATCAAGTCATGTATAACCGCTTGGTGGATCACATCTTAGTCAGTGAACCTTTGGTCAAGCAGTGGCAATACAGCTACCAGCATCACTTTGATTACCATACCGTGATGCGTTACCGTTTAAGTGACCATTGTCCCGTTGTGGCGCAGTTCACTCCGCCAGCAACGTCGCTACGTTAACCCAAAGCACATCATTGCTGTGGTTAACTTGTCACAATACTGACATCGAGCCGCCATAGACTGAATACACTGATGGCAATCAAGCATCTAAATCGTTTAATGTGGTCAGTTAGTAAAAAGACGCAGCCTGTCATCTGGCACCCTGAGTCAGCTAACTGCCATGTGCAAACTAAAAGGGGAAACCGCTAAGCCTTGAAAACAGGCGCAGCACAAGGAGAACCATCATGGATACATTACAACAGCACGTGATCCCAACCGATGACGATCTGCTTGCCGACCATCTCGGCAATGCTACCGGCTTCGAGGAAGACGACGTATTTAGCGATGATGTAGAAGACGCATCCCGCTAACGGATATCATTGCGTCACTCGTCAGCAGTGACGTACGAATCTTTCAGTTTTAACGCAGCGCTGACAACGTTCCCGCCGCCATTTTGCTAGGTTGTCAGCAAATCCACCGACTTAACGATGCGTCATGAAAAAAATCCTTTCGATGTCCATGCTTTTTGCTTCACTGCTTTCTTTCAATGCATTTGCTGCGCCGGAATTGATTGCCAAATCCACCCTCGATTTTGGGGATTTTGAGAAGACCGCCAATATCGAGATCCAAGGAAACATTCAAGAAGATGTGCTGCGTTTAGCAGAGCGTGGCGTTCAAGATCAAGACGCAGACTATTTCGTGATTGAACACATTAACGAAGACACACAAGAAGAAGTGTTAGTCGTCTCGGTGAGCCTGTACCGTGAACATGCCACTGACAACCAACAAATGGTTGAAGACCGCCTCGGCTAGCAGATTATCCAAACACAGGCGAGTAGCTGCTGGCCTGTGTTTTCCCACCTGACGTCCGTGCACGCTATTTGCTACACTTGCCGCTCTTAATAAAACTAAAACGAGCAATGTCGTGATTGGAACCTTAGATAAACTGCGCACAGAAGCCGGCGCAGAGGTACAGTACTTTCTGCGTGTCGGTGACGAAGAGCTGCATCTCAACCCTCTCCTTGGACAAACCCTAACCCTGACCCACACTGGCAATATCTTTTGCGATGCGTGTGGACGAAAAACAAAAAAGAGTTACTCGCAAGGCCATTGTTATCCGTGCATGAAAAAGCTCGCCCGCTGCGACATGTGTATTATGAAACCTGAAACCTGCCACTATGCACAAGGGACGTGTCGCGAGCCAGAATGGGGAGAGCAGTTCTGCATGACAGACCATATCGTCTATCTGGCCAACACGTCTGGGTTAAAAGTCGGGATTACTCGCGCTAACCAAATGCCAACTCGCTGGCACGATCAAGGCGCCACGCAGGCTCTTCCGCTGTTTCGGGTAAAAACACGCCATATTTCTGGGCTGGTTGAAGTCGCCATTGCACAACATGTCGCGGATAAAACCAATTGGCGCGCGATCTTAAAAGGCGACAATGGTCAGCTCGATCTCCACGCCGAAGCGACGCGACTTACTCAAGCGATTGAATCGGAACTCGCAGATATTCGCCTACAGTTCGGTAGCGATGCGGTTCAGCCCGCCGAGCTGGATGCATTGAGCTTTAGTTACCCTGTCACTAAGCACCCTACCAAGATCAGTTCGCATAATTTTGATAAACACCCTGAAGTCAGTGGTGTGTTACAAGGGATCAAAGGTCAGTATCTGATCTTTGATACGGGCGTGATCAATGTGCGCAAGTTTACCAGCTACGAGGTCAGCGCGTCGCACAGTTAATCACGCGTCCAATCCGCGACACTGTGCAAGTGATGATTAACGCTTGCACAGTGTGCTTTTCTCACGACCTCCAAAGGAAGATGCTGTTCATTTCAGTCAGATTATTGCGGTTGAATACCGGTAATATCTGAGATCAACGCAATATGTTGAGCACTTAACGGCAGTGACCAACGAACATCGCCAGCATCAGCCACCAACACATTGGCATCTGCAATCATCTGTAACGAATCGGATTGAACCTGCATACTTAATTTCATTGCGGGCAATTTGATCACCACTTCATGCGCGGTCACGATTAGCTTACCGTGTTCGATATCAACCACCATCTCCCTCAGTCCTCCAACGATTTATCAGCACGCTTATCGGTGAGCACCGCCATCGTGAGTCGGCTCACACACACGTCTCGACCTCGCTCATCGTGAATAGTGATATTCCACACCTGAGTGGTTGCCCCAAGATGCACAGGACTTGCCACGCCAGTCACTGTTCCCTCTCGCATCGCACGCAAGTGATTAGCATTGATATCTAACCCAACACAATACTTACCTTCGGGCACACACATGTTTGCCGCCAACGATCCCAGCGTTTCTGCGAGCACCACAGACGCGCCACCATGCAACATGCCTAAAGGTTGATGGGTATGGGGAGCCACAGGCATGGTCCCAGTGAGGCTCGATTCATCAAATGCCGTATACTCTATGCCCAAGTGAGCAACCAGGGTATTGCTCGAAGAAGCGTTCAAAGCCTCCAATGACATCGCTTTTTTCCAAATGCTCACACTTTGCCTCTATTTTTCATCGTCGCTGTGGATGTTTGTCATACTGTTGGGTGGGGATCAAGCTACATGTCATGACAGCCCGATATTGAAAACGGCGCCCAGTCGATTACTATACGTCAGTTTTTCAGCAGCTTGCCATCATCAACGAGTATAACCATAAAGGGAGCCCTCATGCTACGCATCGCAAAAACCGTGTTCTTGTCAGCAAGCCTCACGATATTGCTCTCAGCATGCGCACACTCTCCCACCGGACGCAATCAACTATTACTGTTTTCCGGTGACCAAATGGCCAACCTTGGTCAACGCTCTTTCGAAGAGATGAAACAGTCTCAGCCGATTAGTTCCGACCAAGCCATCAATGCCTATGTACAATGTGTCACCGATGCTATTTTGGCCGTCGTGCCCCCACAAGCCGATTTCTCCGAATGGGAAGTAGTGGTGTTTGACAGCGAGCAGGTCAATGCCTTTGCGTTACCGGGAGGGAAAGTGGGCGTATACACGGGTTTACTCAATGTGGCAGACACTCCGGATCAACTCGCGGCAGTCATCGGGCATGAAATCGGACATGTGCTAGCCGATCACAGCAACGAACGCCTATCTCGCTCTCAACTTGCCACGCTGGGACTCACCATCACAGGTATGTCAATGTCTGACAGCCCATACGCTGCGATGGCAATGGCCGGTTTAGGGCTTGGCGTGCAAGTGGGGATATTACTGCCCTACAATCGCGCGCAGGAGTCTGAATCTGACAAAATTGGCCTACAGCTCATGCATCAAGCTGGCTTTGATCCGAGTGCGAGTGTCACCTTATGGCAAAACATGGCCGCGGCCTCAAAGGGAGCGCCGCCAGAGCTGCTTTCGACCCACCCATCGCCTGATACACGGATTCAAGCGCTAGAAAAAGGTGTAAAGGCGCTTCCTCAAGTGCCTCACCGTTTAACGCCAAACTGCGAAAAGCCCAGCCAGCCTCATTAGCGTAAACATTTGATTAACATCGTGAAGAGCGTCACATACTGCCCTAAATCTCGCTGATGCAAAGGATCTCAGCCGCGTTAGGCCACCGGCATCACACAAAAAATTAACTTATATGTTACGCTTAAGTTTTAGGCCATACGCAGCGAACACCACTTGTGATGAAGCAGTTGTTGATGTTTCTGTTAAGCGTCTTGCTTGTGCCGGTAGCCTTTGCCACGCCACAGAGCCAAGTCGACCTATTCGATCAGATGTTTGAAAAGAATACGCTGGCGATGATGCTGATCGTGCCAGACAGTGGTGAAATTGTGGCTGCCAACCCCGCCGCGAGTCGATTTTATGGCTATTCAATCGCTGAACTAACCCAAATGGGTATCAATGATATCAACGATTTACCACCAGATGCGATTGCTGAAGAGCGCAAACTGGCTAAACTTGAAAATCGTAATTATTTTGTCTTTCGCCACCGTATAGCCGACGGAACTACCCGCACCGTAGAAGTCTCGTCGGTGCCTGTTGACTATCAGGGCACGACATTACTGTTCTCAATTATTACTGATATTAGCGATCTTCGCGCCACGCAAGAGTCCCTTTGGCACTATCAAAACCGGCTCGAACAAATGGTCGAGACACAAACCGAGCAAATCGCAAAGCAAAAAGATCATCAACTCGTCATTACATCACTGATCATCTTTCTTTTAGGCGCAGGGCTCGCGGTCATGTGGTTAGTGCTAAGCAAATCCAGACGGACGGAGTACGAGCTAAAACTCGAACGGCGACGTCTCGATGAAATCATTCGCGGCACCCATGTGGGCACGTGGGAATGGCATATTCCCTCTGGGGAGCTGGTGATCAATGAACGCTGGGCCGAAATCTTGGGTTACCAGAAAGAAGAGCTTACTCCAGCCTCGTTTGAAACCTGGAAAAAACTCTGCCATGGCGACGATTTCAGCCGTGCATCGAAAGAGATAGAAGCCGCGTTCAGTGACAATAATCCCTTTTATGAGTGTGAATTTCGCATGTTGCATAAAGACGGATTCTGGGTATGGGTATTGGCGAAGGGCAAGATTATGGAGTGGGACCGGAACCACCAACCGCTACGGATGGCCGGTACCCATCAAGACATCAATGAGACCAAACGCTTATATCTTCAATTCGAGCATATGGCGCATACTGACACCTTAACCGGTGCTTTAAATCGTGTTGCGTTTAAACAACGTGCCGATGTCGTCATGGCTCAAGCACGTCAGCAAAGCGCTCACTTTGCGCTTTTGTTTATCGACCTTGATGGCTTTAAGAAAATAAACGATACCTATGGCCATGATGCGGGAGACTGTGTACTCATTGAAACCACCAAACGAATGGGCCATAGCATCCGTAATTCCGACACGCTAGCACGACTCGGCGGGGATGAATTTGCGGTGATTCTCGAGTACACCAGTCAGCCTGACGATGCTGCGCGCGTGGCAAGCAAAATTATTGCCAGCCTCGATAAACCATTTGACGTGGGAGACGGACAACGGGCGCGACTCTCTGCCAGTATTGGCATTGCTTGCTACCCTGAACATGGCGAATCCGTCGAACAACTACTCAATTGCTCTGACGCCGCGATGTATTACGCCAAAAAGTCGCTATCTGGCGGCACCTACGCTTTTTGCGAGCCGGAACATCTATCATCGTCACCCCGCGACGATCAAAAGTAAGCAAGGTTATGACGATGCAGTTCGAGTCGGTGCAGTGGCTCGGGGCGTTTGGCTTGCTAACGCTTCATTGGTCACATCTTGAATCGAAATAAACATATGATTCACCTCGCCGCGTGTATTGGCCATGGGGTGCATGGTAACGTTTTGATACATAAAGGGAAGCTGCCCGGTAATAGGACGCACGTGACGGCAACGAAACAAGTAAGGGCGCTGCTGCCAGACAATAAAGCTGCGGCAACGTAACTCAAACACCGGCTGTGATTTAGCGCGAAACCAAGGCTCGTTGATTTCCGGAAACACCTCAAATAAGGTGCGATTTTGCACATCCTTAGCGTGTTTGCCGCTGTGGTGAACCATAAAGCCGTTCCACATCTGAATTTGGAAATCTTTGTCTAATACAATCAATCCCATATCGATGTGTTGCACCATATCGAGCATCCAATGGAATTGATCAAAATCTTCTGTCATGCCTTACTCCTCATCCATCAGATAAGCCAACTTCGCATCCAATAAAGGTAGCGATTCATCCAGTAATAAAAGCAATAGATCGCACTTAATCTCGGTGCCATCAATCTGGTAGCTCACTTCAATGGTCACCGTGCGTTTCCAAGAGCCTTTCATCGCGGCTATCAAATGGTCCGCTTCGACATGTTGTCCCATTAATGCCGGATAGCTTTGCGAAAACTCGAGCGCAGCTTGCTCACCGAGCCCTCGCAAAAAGGCACTAATCAAGATATTGCTGATGTCGACCAACAGCTCAAGTTCATTATCGAGCGAGCCATCATCGGGGTAATCCAACAAGTCAATCATGTCACTGATACTGGAATCGCTGATCAGCATTAATGCTTCACCGGCAATCCCTTCGCCACTAAAACCTTGGCATACGCCGTTCATGGTATCTGACTGTGCCAAGTGGCGAATCGTCATGGTCAATTCAGTGACCTCAAACACGTTAACCTGCGGCAGAGGCATGTGAACAAAGACACCACAATGACGCGCGAGTTTATCTGCCGCCTGCCCCATGGCGATGTTGACCACTTCCATATATATATCGCGCCGGCTCAGTTTCTCCTTCGGTGCATGGGAGCGCTCGGTTTCCGAGGCGGTTGCAGTAGGGAGATAGGCCTTAATTAAAGCCTCAACGCGCTCGCGGCTAATAGGTTTTTTAACAAAGTCTTTCGCTCCCCGTTCAAGCACTTGCTGCTGAGCGAGCGGCTGAATATCACCAGACACCACCACGACGGGGACTGTCATCCCAGCGGCTTGCATCGCTTCAAGGGTTTGATAACCATCCAATTCCGGCATGGTTAAATCAAGGAACATAATATCGATCGACTGACTGTTTAAAACATCTAAAGCCACCTTGCCATTCTCGGCAAAGTGCACCTCAGCATCTAAATCTTTGGGTAAGGTTCGCGCGAGCTGCTTACGCGCCAGTGCGGAATCATCAGTGATCAGAATTTGTGTGGTCAAAAGCCTCTCCTTGTCGACTTCTTAACTGAGGGTGTGGCTGGGTCAACACAGTAAGCATAAACCAAGATGAACAGGGATGAGGGCAAACCAGTCAAAATACTGTCTTTATCGGTCACTGGTTTGAGTTTCAGCCAAGTCACAGAGTGCTTGAAGACGATCCGCGCGACTGATTAAATGAGGATGTTGTAAGTACAAATGATGCAGGCAGACCAAGCAAAGCTGAACACAATCGTTCACCTTTTCACTGATCGTTTCTGGGTCTTCAAAAAACTCGCCCGTCAGCAACGCCTGCCAATCCTCTGCGAGTGCACTAATCATAGAAATATCTAACGGCGCATTCACAAGATGACGCGCCGCAGGTTCAATGCGCTCCATGTCATCACTGGCAGCAAAAATGTTTCGCAACGCAATAATCGCATCCACCAGCGCCCCTTGCGTGTTGGGACGTTTTGCCGCGGCATATAAGCGGGACATGGCTAAACGAATGCCGCTCGAATCCGTATCATCGACCAACATGCTCCATCGCTCGATGTCCACCAAATCGAGTTCACCTATCGCGATAGGATCGCTGGTTTCGGCCACTGAGCCAAAATCTTGCCGACGATTATCCAGCGAAAAAGGATCAATGCGCCAGACCCACTCGGGCGCGACAAAGGGTTTGTATTCTGTGAGGTAGCAAAGCGCCATACACAAAGTGATATTGAGTTCCGTGGTTTGCTGATCGGTATTGGCATCCATCACTTCATCTGGCCAATCGTCATCTTCGAGGAAGTCACCAAAGTTGATCGCAAACGCATAGCCCGACTCCAACATAAAACCGTTATTGCGTCGTTTGGCCATTAACCCCGGCGCTTGAAGTACGTATTCAGCAATACTCGGGGTATAGCGGCGAATGCTTCCCCATTTGGTATCCAATTCCGCTAAGTTGGTGAGTGCCGCATTACGAAATCCAACAAACATCGGAATATGCGCCACTTCGCCATCGGCAAGACTGCGGGCGATGTCCAACATTTCTTGTACAGTGCTGACAAAGCGATCCGCAGAGACGATCCCGCGGATCCGCATCAAGTCATAACTGTTGATTAAAATCGATACCGGCAAGCTCGCCAAACTCACTACACCACGATGCCCGGTTGCATCTTTGTAGTCACCGAACGTTTGCTGAGGATCATTACCTATGGCGTCAAACAAGCGCTCGAGGGACGGATCAGCCAAAATACGCTTTTGCACAATCTTACTGATTGGAAACTGTTCGATAGCAGCCGTTAAGTAACCTGCCCCACGATAGAAAAGATGAGGACGGTGGCCCGCTTTGATCAAAAAGAGTGGATAGAGCTCACCGGCAAGCTGACAAAAGGCACTGATAAGCGGATCAACGCTATTAACACGCGTTGCCAACTCTCCACCTTGTTGTGCGCGCCACACATTGAAAATATGACGGCCATTTTGCATCACATGGGGCAGACGATAGAAGAAAGATTGCTCGCTCTCCCCCTGCTCCACCGCAGACACACGTAGCTGTCGACACAGCTCGACATATTGGTTGAGTGTGTCGCGCTGTGTGCGGCTTAGCCCCAATTTTTGCATCAAGATCAGTCGGCCTTCCGCCTCTGTGACATTGAGAATGTAGCTCACCACCCGGTGACCCATGGTTTTCACAAAGTGCGGAATAGCCGGATAGGACATCATGCTTATCCGCCTATTTTTAATCGAAAAATCAATCCAGTTTTTATCACCGTTATCGGCAGAAAACGGCAACTCTTCACCGTGACTATCGTTAACATCGTACTCGTCACATCGTCTCGTGAAAGCTAAGTATAGCTATCTCAACAAGTAACGGACGAAGGACAAAAACAGAAACAATTTTGTGACGACTCAATGCGGGGGAATGCTTGACCAAGCTGTAGCACGCATCTATTCTAGCGTACAAGTGTACGCTTAAATAAAGATAACGAGTTATGGATACCAAGGCTTCAACCTCTCCCCCTCAGAAACCACGCTTAATCTGGTTAAACATTAGCGTGTTTACGCTTACTTTTTTGATTGCCGCAATTGGTACGCCATTGTGGGCATGGCATCATGGCTTTGATTGGATGCAGATCACTGCGCTGATTGTCGCTTTCAGCTTTTGCGGCCTGTCGATCACCGCCGGTTATCACCGGTTGTGGGCCCACAAAACCTATCAAGCCCATCCGGCTCTGCGCTTTATCTTCGCTATTGGTGGGGCATTTGCGCTGCAAAACAGCGCGCTTCATTGGTCGTCAGATCACCGCATTCACCACCGCCATGTCGATGACAACGATGTTGATCCTTATTCGGCCAAGCGCGGCTTTTGGTTCTCACACCTTGGTTGGATGCTGCGCGAATACCACCCCAACCGTTACGGTGACTACAGCAACTGCCGCGATCTGCAAAAAGATAAGATCGTGATGTGGCAACACAAGCACTACCTTGCGCTGACACTGGCCACCAACTTTGGCTTCCCTATCGCGTTTGGTTTGCTCCATGGCGATCTTTGGGGCGCGATTTTACTGGTCGGCTTTACTCGATTGGTGCTAAGCCACCACACCACCTTTTTCATTAACTCATTGGCGCATGTGTGGGGCAGCCAGCCTTATACCGATAAAAATACCGCGCGGGATAATGGTGTGCTTGCCTTGATGACCTTTGGCGAGGGCTACCACAATTTTCACCATATTTTTGAGAACGACTACCGTAACGGCATTCGCTGGTGGCAGTTTGATCCCACTAAATGGCTGATCAAAACCGCATCTTGGCTAGGCCTGGCGGAAAAATTGCGCGTGACCCCCGAAGAGAAGATTGAAAAAGCGCGTGCGACCATGCAATTGCAGCGTGTCACACAGCAGCTTAGTGACAAGCCAAACGCATCGCATCGTCTGCAAATCCTGCAACAAGAGTATGATGCCTTGGTCGCCAAAATGGCGGACTACTATACGCTGAAAAAACAGCTGTTAGCGCTCGAGCGTGACAAGCTGCGCGAAAAAGTCGAGAACGCCGAGCTAACCCAGCAATACAAAGATTTAAAAGTGCGTTTTCAGCAACAAAAACGTAGCTGGCAGGTGCTCACCGCCAAATACGCCAGCTAGCCGCGACGAACAAGCGACACACGACAAACCGGCCACTGGGCCGGTTTTTTATCGGATAAGAACGCGCCGCTGGCAAGATCTGTGTATGCCTGTTAGTTAGACGGGGTAAGGAAAGAAAGCAGGATCGACTCTAGCTCATCCCAAGGTAAGGCGTCGGTATCGATCACTTCGATGCGCGACTCGGCCTGTTCAATCGACATAGGCGTCACAGTAACCACCTGATTGGCGACGTTAAACGCGTAAAACCCCTCGTCTGTATTGACCACCGCTTTAATCCGTTGGGCGTTGATGTTGCTTAATAGCCCATATAAAGCATCAAAGGGAAAGCAACAGTGCGCGGCGAACAACCAGCCGCAGCTGACATAACCCTGCCCTTGGTTTTCTTTGCGGGTATAGGTATCGTCCGGGCCCAGAGCGAGTGTGGTCATCGGCTCGGCATCGTTGTGATGGTGATGATAGTGCGCTTGACGGGCATGACGCGGTAACGCAAGCCACGCGGTCTCGAGCGCCCCCTGCTCAACGCCGGTTACCAAGCTTTTCTCGCCATCAAACGCGGCGACATAATTATAAAAGGTGGCGATTTGCGCCTCGCTACACTGATCAAGCTTGTTGGCCACCACCACATCCGCGAGCGCGATTTGATCATGAAAGTTTTGATTTTCACGATAGCGCACATCATCAATACAACGCGGATCCACCAAAGTAATGGTCGCGCCCAACGACAAGGTGCCATCGAAAGGCGGCTGAGTCAGCTTACCGATAATGTCTTTGGGATGACCGAGTCCGGTCGGCTCAATCAAAATCCGATCCGGCTGCTCGGCGAGTAAGGTATTTAGCCCCACTGTCATGGGTAAGCCAGCCACACAACACATGCATCCGCCCGGTACTTCCTTTACCAGCGCACCTTGTTCAGAGAGGATAGCGCCATCAACACCCACCTCACCAAACTCGTTCACCAAGATAGCCCAACGCTCATGCTCGGGTTTATTCGCTAATAAATGACGAATCGCCGTGGTTTTCCCCACGCCAAGAAATCCAGTGATAATGTTGGCTGCGATCTGACTCATGATTCTATCCGCTCCTTACTTGTATCGGCGTAGTGTAACGGATTGCGCCACACTCGTCGCCTTTTGGTCACACGCATGGAAAGTGTCCATGTGCAGTTCAGTGAATGGCACAAAAAATGATGAAATATCATGCACTCACTGCAAGTGGTGATCATTACCAATAAAAGCTTGGTAGAATGAAAGGTTCGCTAACACACTTCTTAGGAGGAAGTATGCTGAATCCATCAACGGCAAAGTCGGTGATTGACCATGCCCTGTTTTTAGGCGCGGACTTCGCCGAACTCTTTGTCGAACGCCATCACTCAGGCAACGTAGAGCTGTTGTCTGGTGAGGTGGATAAAGTGAGCTCAGGGATTGATTTTGGTATTGGTATCCGGTTGTTTTTCGGTCATAAAGTGCTTTATGGCTACACCAACAGCCGCGATGAAGAACAATTGAAAAAAGTCACCAGCTTGCTGTGCGCGCGTGACAAACGCGATCAAATTGCCACTGCGGGACCGCTCAATTTATCCCATTTAAATGACAAGCACCCGGTGTCTGAGCCGTTATCGTCGGATCAACATGTCGCCGATAAGGTGGCGTTCTTACGTCAAGTGGATGCTCGCATTCGTGCCGAGAGCGATAAAATCGCCCAAATTATTGGTCGTGTCGGCCAACGTGAGCAACAGGTCGAAATTTTTAACTCTCATGGCCTGCATGTCACAGATACCCGCCACTACACCCGTATTGCCGCCACGGCGGTCGCCACTAACGGCGAGGAGCAATCAACGGGCTTTGATGCCCCCGGCGCGCTCACAGGCTGGGAATTCCATCAGGATATCGATCCGGTTGAGCTTGGCGAGCGTGTCGCACGACAAGCGCTGGTTAAACTCGGTGCCCAAGCCTGCCCATCGGGCGAAATGCCGGTGGTGATTGGCAACGGCTTTGGTGGAGTGATTTTCCATGAAGCCTGTGGCCACTTGTTAGAAACCACCTCGGTTGCGAAGCAAGCTTCCGTCTTCCATGACCAAATGGGCGAAATGATTGCAAGCCCTGTGGTAAGCGCGGTGGACGATGGCACCTTGGCGAATGCATGGGGCTCAATCAATATCGATGATGAAGGCATGGAAACCCAGCATACCCAGTTGATCAAAGACGGTAAGCTCACCTCCTTTATGGTCGATCACATGGGTAGCCTGAAAACCGGTTATGCGCGCACCGGCTCTGGCCGACGTGAGTCTTATAAATTCGCACCGACCTCGCGGATGCGAAACACCTTTATTGAGCCCGGTAACGACAGCTTAGACGCCATGATTGGCTCCATGGAGCGTGGCATCTACGCCAAGAAGATGGGGGGCGGCTCAGTACAACCCGGCACCGGCGAGTTTAACTTTGCGGTCCAAGAAGCTTACTTGGTCGAGGACGGTAAGATCACCGTGCCACTCAAGTCTGCCACCTTAATCAGTACGGGGCCTAAGGTGCTTAAAGAAATCAGCATGGTCGGCAAAGATCTTGCCCTTGCCGCCGGTATGTGTGGCTCGGTGAGCGGCTCAGTCCCCACCACCGTGGGCCAACCTGCATTGAAAGTCGATAACATCCTAGTAGGAGGCGGTAACGCATGAGTGAGCAAACCATTAAAGCAACCCTAAGCGATGCCGTCGATCAGGTCCTCAGCTTGGTGAAACAGCAAGGTGCGCAAGCAGACGTGATTGCCAACGCCAGCGAAAGCTTGTCACTCAAAGCCGACCAAGGCGATCTCTCCGAGCACAAAGTCACCGCCGGTCAAGTGATCGGCGTGCGGGTGGTCAAAGGGGATCAAGTCGCCACCAGCTATTCAGAATCGCTAGATAGCGACAGCCTTGCCAGCATGGTGAACGCCGCACTCACCAACGCAAGCTTTACCAAGGCCGATCCGGATCAGCAAATTCGCGCTGAAGGGCAGCAAATTGATCAGCAAGATCCTAGCTTACTGCAAGCAGATAACACCCCGATTGAAGACAAGATCGCGTTGGCGCTGGCCCTTGAGCAAGAGGTGGTCAGCCAACCCCGCGCAACGGGTGCGCCCTATAATGGTTACAGTGAGCAAACCCAATATCAGTTGCTTGCCAATACCTTAGGCACACGCTGCTATCACAGCGAACGTAGCTTTAGTTGCTACACCGCAGCACTGCTCAATCACGACGGTAAGCAAGCGATGCATCTCGGCGCGTCAGTGTCACGCCGCTTTGCTGATCTTGATCTCGCCCATGCGACCCAACTGGCCTACCAAACCGCTGACGCCTTGCTTGAGGGTGGCCCAGTGAAAACCGGTTTGTATCCGGTGATTTTTGAGCATGATTGTCTCAGCGAATTGCTGGGCGCCTTCGGCAGCTGCTTCTCCGGCGATGCCGCCAAGCGCGGAACCAACCCGTGGCGTGAAAAAGTCGGCAAGCCCGTTGCAGATAGTTCGCTAACCATCACCGATGTAGCAAGGCTTGATGGCGGGATGCGTATTAAAGCGTTTGATAGCGAGGGCTTTGCCACCGCCGACACGCCTTTGATTGAAAACGGCGTCTTAGTCGGCTTTTTACACAACAGCGCCACGGCGCAGTATTTTGGTGTTCCCCACACGGCTAACGCGGGCCGCAGCCCCAAAGGCGGTTTGGATGTCACTTCTCGTCATGATGTGATTGCCGCAGGTAAGCACAGTGATGCGGACGTGCATGCCGGTGAATACCTTGAGTTGGTGTCACTGCAAGGGGTGCATTCAGGCGCGAATGCCATAAGTGGCGACTTCTCTTTCGGTGCAAGTGGGTTTGTTTGCCGAGATGGCAAACGCGTTCGTCCGGTTCGCGGGATAACGGTGGCTGGTAACTTCTATACCATGCTCAATGAGATAGAGGCGATCGGCAATACCGTGTTACCTAACTATGATGGCGCCTTCTTTGCGCCACGCATCCGCTTCGCCCGCTTATCCATCGCGGGTGAATAACATCGCATCTTCTAAGGTCACTAAAGGCATCGGTTTAGGCTGATGCCTTTTTATTCTCAGTTTGTGCTTCTACGCTTTGTACCGCTGGATTCATCTTTGCCGCCAAGTCGGTAAATGCCTGCAAGGCGACGTCACTGGTAAGAATACGCCCATGCCCTAACCCTTCGGTAGCTAACACAGTCACATGCGGGTAGTCAGTGGCTTTTTCAGTGACGGTAAAGGAAGCAAAACGGTCGTTTTTATCGTGGGCAATCACCACCGGATGACGGCGACGTGACAATTTTTCGAGCGGCTCAATGGTCTCGATCGGATAACCATGTTGATCACCCACTTCTCGGACAATTTCATCAAACAGCTTCAGTGAATACCCCGATTTTCGGACTGTGGCATATAAATTCTCGCGATAATTCAGCACAGGTGCGACCAAAAAGAGCGGTAAATCATCCATCTGCGGATGCTGGCTCTCGAGTACCGCGGCAGCGCCCATACTATGTGCAATGATCCCAGAAACATTATCAACTTGATCTAATACATCATTGATTGCCTGCACAAAGCCGGGAATATGGCTCTCCTCTCCACCACTTTGACCGTGGGCAGGATGGTCAAATGCCACCGCACGAAAGCCCAGTGACGCGATATGCGCCATCAGTGGAAAAAACTGGCTGGCAGACCCCGACCAACCGTGCGTCAGCAACCAAGTTGGCCCAGCGCCAAGGCTATACATTTGCAACACCCCATCTTGGCTTTGTACTTGCGCACGCACCAAGCCGTCCGGTTCTGGGTTTGCCATTGGACTGCGGGTTGGAGTGAGAAAGAGCTTACGTGCCACTTTTTTAGCATGACGAGGTGCCAAGCGATGATGACAACGGCTTACCGCTCCCACGAGCGCGCGTTTAGCGCTAAAACGACCCGGCGTTGAAAAATAGACTTTTCTGCTCATTTGCGATCCTTTACGTCAATAACACACCACTCCTAATGTTTGCTACACCAATCATCACGGCGTCTGGGGATTAACACACGTCGCCACCTTACCGGAAGCCTTGTCGTATTAATAGAACGAACACCCGTTTTAGAATAGGTTGACCTAATGCATACTTTCTATTGGGCACTATACCATCAATAGTCGCGCAATCGTTGCGCCATATTCGATTTAGTTTTAACAAGTGCTTTTTTTATCTAATTGCACTGTGACATATGTCTTCATTATGTGCACCAGTCGGCATAAGATGCGAGGCAATATCGATCCATTAGCGACATCCGCGGGATCTCACGCTCAAATTATTATAATTCTCTAGATTGGAACGCCGACTATGACAGTTATCCTTTTAAATCTGATCGCTTTTGCGCTGTTGCTGGCGGTGCTTGTCAAATTGCACAAGCAACAAAAATCCTTATCCACACGTGTGTTTACAGGCCTCGGCTTAGGGGTCGCATTTGGTGCTGCCCTACAAGCGCTATACGGTGCCGACGGTGCAATCACACGCGAAACCATTGGCTACATCAATATTGTCGGGTCTGGCTACGTCAGCCTGCTTAAAATGATCATCATGCCGCTGATCACCGTGTCAATTATCGGCGCGATTTTGAAAGTGAAAGACTCTGGGTCGCTAGGCAAAATCTCTAGCCTGAACATCGGCATCTTGCTTGCCACCACCGCCGCCTCTGCGCTCATTGGTGTATTCGTGAGCAACCTTTTTGGTTTGTCGGCGCAAGATATCGTACAAGGGGCACGTGAGATGGCGCGCGGTGCTGCTCTGGAGCAACGCTTGGGCTCAGTCGAAGACCTATCACTGGCGGATATGGTTATCTCTTTCTTCCCGCAAAACCCATTTGCAGATCTCGCCGGCAGCCGCCCGACGTCAACCATCGCTGTGGTGATTTTCTCAGCACTCGTTGGTATGGCTGGTGTCACCTTGTCACGTACTCAGCCTGAACTCGGCGAGCGTTTTGAACGCTTTATGGAAGTGGCACAAGAGCTTGTTCGTGCCTTGGTACGTATGATCATCGGCCTCACGCCTTATGGTATTTTGGCCCTAATGACCAAAGTGGTGGCTGGCTCAAACGTGAGCGAAATTCTTGAGCTGGCGAACTTTGTGGTTGCTTCTTATGTAGGCTTGGGTGCCATTCTGGTGATGCATCTGGTATTGATTGGCCTTGTCGGCATGAGCCCGATTCAATATCTGAAAAAAGTGCTCCCAGTACTGACGTTTGCCTTTACGTCTCGTTCAAGTGCGGCCACGATTCCCCTTAATATCGACTCGCAAATGAAGAACTTGGGCAATGATCCGGCCAGCGCCAACTTCTCCGCCTCATTTGGTGCCACCATGGGTCAAAATGGTTGTGCCGGCCTGTATCCAGCCATGCTAGCGGTCATGATTGCGCCAACCATTGGTATTAACCCACTCGACCCGGGCTTTATCGCCACCTTGGTTGCGATTGTCACTGTGAGCTCATTCGGCATTGCAGGTGTAGGCGGCGGCGCCACCTTTGCGGCACTGATCGTGCTCTCAGCATTGGATATGCCTGTTGCGCTTGCCGGCTTGCTGATTTCTATCGAACCCTTGATTGATATGGGCCGTACTGCTGTGAATGTGAGTGGCTCAATGACAGCCGGTACCCTCACCTCGCGTTTAACCGGTGGCCAAGATAAAAGTGTTTTCGATCACCATGAAGTGGTAAAGCAAGACACGGCTAACGCCTAACGTTACATAACCTTGATTGAAACAATGCCACGCGTTTGCGTGGCATTGTTGTTTTTGCGTTACTCGATATATATAGCCACTCTATTCGCTGACTCAATCCCTTATAACTTGTAAGAATTTATGTCAGCGATTACACTCTGCCTCATTGTTAATGCAGGGACCTCCCTGCCCGTTGTGAGATAAAACATGAGTATTGAACAAACGCTTCAGGCACGCAGTGGCGGCCAATGTGAACTTTGCACCAGCCAAGACAACCTCTCTGTGTATGAAGTCCCGTACTCGCCAGACACCACAGCCAACAGCTGCGTTTTGGTCTGTGGCACTTGTCATGATCAGCTTAACAACCCGGAAAACATGGACGTGAACCACTGGCGTTGTCTAAGCGACAGCATGTGGAGCCAAGAGCCTGCGGTTCAAGTGGTTGCCTATCGCCAACTTTCTCGTCTTTCTAGCGAAAGCTGGGCACAAGATAATCTCGACATGATGTACATGGAAGACGATGTCCGTAAGTGGGCAGAAACGGGGCAAGATATCGAAGAAGTCAAAGTGCTGGACGCTAACGGTGTCGCACTGCAAAAAGGCGACGACGTGACCGTGATTAAAGATTTGCCTGTTAAAGGCTCAAGCCAAGTGATCAAACAAGGCACCGTGATCCGTGGCATTAACTTGACCGACGATCCGACCCATGTACAGGGTAAAGTAAACGGCCAAACCATGTTTGTGATTGCGGAGTTCTGCCGCCGTAAGTAATCGACTTTCGCGCCTGTCGAATTCTATACGTAACATGCAAACCGACGCCATCAAGGCGTCGGTTTTTTTCGGCTGACAAACCGCTGACAGAGTCATACAAAATTCCGCTAGTCGGTATGTGTCTCACGCACTATGATACGCGCCTTTCTCAATCATCTTGGAGTTACTATGAAAACGCGCGGTTGGTTCTTCTTGTCAGTGTTGCTGTTGGCCGGTTGTGCAACGCCTTACTCAACCGAGAAGAACTTTTGGTCATTCGGCATGGGCTTTGATGTGATAGCGGTGAGCGAAGACACGTGGCACATCAGTTTTGTGGGTAATGACTTTACCGACCGGGCCATTGCCCATAAATACGCCCTGCGCAAAGCCGCAGAGCTGGCACAAAACGCTGGCTATCCATACTTCACCTTAAGTGACGAGCAGCTACACGTTGACAATAAAGGCAGCCACGCCACATATAGCGAGCGTAAAGATAAGAAGTGGGATTACGGCTACGGCAATACCTCCACCACCAGCGAAACCACTATCATGGTAACTGCGAAAGGTTATCATCAGGCGCCTAAAACCGACGCCATGGTCTATCAAAGTGCCTTTATTTTACGCAGCGTTACGGTCGAGTAGCGCGCGAAAGTGTGCATCATGGTAAGGCACTTGCGTTATTTTCGCCTACTTGTACACCATGATGCTTGCGCTAGGTCAGTATCGATGGCATGACGAAGGGTGTATACTTCCGCCTCTTTGCTCATTGCCTCGCTCGATTATGTACAACGACCAATTTTTAATGTTGCTGGCTGTGTTTGAACGCGCCGCCCTTCTCCTTATGGCGCTGTTTTGGCTCACTCGCACCCACCTGATCCAAACCATTGTGCAGAAAACCCAGCGCCATCCGATGGAAACGGCGCTGATTGCCGCCTTGTTTGTGTTGTTTGCATTGTTCAGTACCTACACAGGTGTCAATGTAGATGGATCACTGGTTAACGTGCGAATCATCGCCATCGTCGCTGGGGGCATTTTGTTTGGCCCTTGGGTAGGTGTGACAGCAGGCGTCGTCTCAGGTATTCACCGCTACCTGATTGATATTGACGGACCAACCTCACAAGCCTGTTTGATCGCCAGCATTATTGCTGGGTGCCTGTCTGCCCTGATCCATTATCGCGCCGATAAACAGCACTATGCCCGTTATGGCATTTTAGCGGGAATGATCTGTGAATCGCTGACCATGTTGCTGATTCTTTTACTGGCGAGTGACCAAGCTCTGGCCCAACACATTGTCGCGACCATTAGCTTTCCGATGATTGCGGGTACCGTCTGTATTGGCCTGATCATCCAACTGGTACAGTACATCGATGATGAAAAAGAACACCTCGCCGCCCAGCAAGCCAAACAAGCGCTGGATATCGCTAACCGTACATTGCCTTACTTTCGACGCGGTGAAACACGAGGCTTAACCAAAGCGTGCAGTATTATTCGTAAAGACACCGGTGCCGATGCGGTTGCCATTACCGATACCGCCGATGTGTTGGCGTATGTTGGCATTGGTGAGGAGCAATATATTGATGCCCATCACCAAATTAGTCGCCTGACTCAGCAAGCGGTCAAAACCGGTGAACAAATCATCAGCAATGATCTCAACGTGCATGACTTTCGCTCTTTGCTGATCATTCCGCTTTGGGAAAATGGCGTCGTCACCGGGACGTTAAAGGTGTTTTATCGTCAACCTCACCGTATTCGTCGCCCGATGCAAGAAATGGCAATTGGTTTATCGCAATTGATTTCAACCCAGATGGAAGTGGCGCGTATACAAAAGCTCAAAGAAATGGCCAGTAAAGCCGAATTTGCCGCGCTACAAAGTAAAATTAACCCACATTTTTTGTTCAACGCTCTCAACGCAATCTCCAGCTTGATCCGGTTACGTCCGGATGACGCCCGTGGCTTGATTGCCAATCTAGCCGACTTTATGCGTTACAATTTAGAGCGCACACAAGATCTCATCCCTATTACGGATGCTATCAAGCAAGTCAAAGATTATGTGGCAATAGAGCAGGCTCGTTTTGGTGACAAACTTTCCGTTCACTTTGATATTGAAACGACCGACATTAATATCGCGCCTTTACTGATACAACCGCTGGTAGAAAACGCCATTCGCCACGGTTTTCAACCTTCTCGCCGTCCTTGTGATGTCACCATTGCAGTGCGGGCGATTGAACGCGGCGCAGAAATTAGCATTACAGATACCGGCGTGGGCATCGACCCAGATATCGTTGAACAGCTTTATCATGGCACCATCGACAGCCATCATATTGGCTTGATGAACGTTCATCAGCGCTTGATCTTACTCTATAGTCAAGGCCTCACCGTCGAGCCACTTCAGCCAGGAACGCGGGTATCATTTACAGTCGAAAACAAGGAGGCATAATGCGCGCTGTCATTGTTGAAGACGAATATCTTGCTCAAGAAGAGTTGAGATACCTCATTGAAAAGCACAGTGCTATTACTATCACCGAGAGTTTTGATGATGGGTTAGCAGCGCTTAAATATCTGCAGACCCATAAAGTGGATGTGCTGTTTTTAGATATCAACATCCCCTCCATTGATGGCATGTTGCTGGCGCGCAGTTTACACGCGGATGCGCGCCCGCCCTTTGTGATTTTTACCACCGCGTACAAAGAGCATGCAGCAGATGCTTTTGAGCTTGAGGCATTTGATTACTTGCTTAAGCCGCTCAATGAAACGCGCGTGAAAGGCGTGCTCGACAAGCTTGCTATCGCAGCGACTCCCGCTGATACCCTAACAGAGCAACGCCATACCTTGCATTTAATGCGCGATAACCGGATCCGTATTACCGATACCGCCGACATTCTTTACGCCGCGGCCAACGAAAAAACCACCTTGGTATATACCCCAGATGGCGAGTTCTATGTGCCCTACACCATCAGTGAATTGATGACACAATTGCCAGCCAACTTTTTCCGTTGCCACCGCTCTTACTGCGTTAACTTAGATAAAATCACCGAAATTGCACCGGGCTTAAACAGCACTTACCACGTTTTTCTTCCCGGTATTCCTCATCCCGTGCTGGTCAGTCGCAGCAATCTGAAGGCGTTTCGCGAACGTATGCAGTTGTAATTCATGCCATCTCGCTGCAGTTCATGCCCACTAACTGCAGCTCATTTTATCTTTTTCACCTACTCTTGATGTGGGGATTCAGGGTCGTATCTTGGGGGTGTTCCCAATAGATAAAACCCTGGAGCGTTACCATGAACGCACGTTTATCCCCCGGCATGAAAACCCTGCTTGGCACTGTATTAGCCCAATTTGCACTTGGCTCTGTCTATACATGGAGCCTGTTTAATGCTCCCCTTGCAGCCCAACTTAATGAGCCTGTCAGCCAAGTGGCTTTCACTTTTGGTATTATGACACTGGCACTGGCGTTAGCGTCTTCCGTTTCCGGCCATCTGCAAGCACGCTTTGGTGTGCGCCGTGTAACTATCGGCGCAGGCTTATTGCTTGGCGCCAGCCTCGCGCTAACCTCTGTCGTCGGCCAACTATGGCTACTTTATCTTACCGCCGGCCTTCTGATTGGCTTGGCTGACGGTACTGGCTACCTCATGACGCTCTCCAATTGCGTACGCTTTTTTCCAAAAAACAAAGGGCTTGCCTCAGCTTGTGCCATTGGCGCTTATGGGTTAGGCAGCTTAGGTTTTAAATACATCAATCTATACTTTTTAGCCGCAGGCGGTGCAGCACTCAGCTTTCAAATGTGGGCAGTTCTGGCCTGTGTCATGGTCGTGATTGGCGGCGCACTGATGCACGATGCACCACAGCAAAAAGCAGCTACAAACGCGTCTGAGACCGATGCACCTGCCGATTACACGCTCTCTGAGTGTTTTAAAACGCCACAATTTTGGCTGCTTGCCACAGTATTCGTCACGATTTGTATGAGTGGGCTTTATGTCATTGGCGTCGCTAAAGATGTGGGTGAACTTTATGTCCACCTTGATGCTGCCACCGCTGCGGAAGCCGTTGCCATTATCGCACTGGCAAATCTAGGCGGCCGCCTGGTGCTGGGTGTGCTGTCTGACCGCATGGCGCGCAGCAAAGTGGTTGGCTTAGCGCTGTTAGTCTGCGCCGCCGGTGTCGGCATGCTCCGCTTTATGCCACTTGACCAATACAGTTTCTATCTATCAGTTGCTTGTGTCGCATTCAGCTTTGGTGGCGCAATTACGGTCTTCCCAACCTTAGTCAGCGACTATTTTGGTATGAATCACCTCAGCCAGAACTACGGGTTTATTTATCTTGGCTTTGGTGTGGGCAGCTTTATGGGCTCTGTCATTGCAGCGCTATTTGGTGGCTTTGTCGCCGCGTTCAGTGTCATGCTGGTGATGATCGCGCTCTCGCTATGCATTGCCTTTACTATCCAAGCGCCGAAACGTGATAACCAAGCGGTCAATCACAGCTGGCAGCTTGAATCGTCAACCCATTAAGCGCTCGCCATCTCGGCACGTTACCTCGCTCTGAACGCTTTCCATGATTCAGGGCGAGGTATTTCTCTCTCCAATCTTCATTCTTATCTCCCCACTACTTCTTCCCTTATCCACATAAAACTAAAATGTGACAGTGTCACCAAGAGGTGGATATTTACACTGTAAAGTCCCAGATTGTGGGCGATATCTCCTTGCTTTATTGATCATTCCTTAACCCTTGCCTATTTTCAATGGACGGCAGATCGCCACTCCTCGCTTTTATATTAGGTTTTTGCATGGCACGTACGTTGTTTGTCACCCTACACAGCAAAGCCGCACTGATTTTCCTTCTCGGTATTGTTGGGATCATCTTTAGCAGCTTATTAATGACTCGCTATTTCTTTTTGTTTGGTATTAACCATTTAGAAGACATAGAGATAACCCGTGCCAACCAGCAGGCAAAAGCCGTCATCCAACGCGTGGTTGATAATCAAGTTGAGTATGCCGTCGATTGGGCCTATTGGGATGACACCTATACGCTACTCACCAACGGGAATACACAATATGCCAGCCGCAATCTCGAGGCCGATACACTGATTTCACTCGGGTTGAGTATGATGGGTTTTGCTGATTTAGACGGTCGCGTGGTGGAGGCTCGGGTGCTCAATAACGATGATGAACGTGAGTTTATCCAACGCATTTATCAATCAGCCGCTATCCGTGAGCATATTTCGCAATCGCTGCCTGATGATGCCCTGACGCCACTTTCCGGCCTGCTAGAGATAGATAATCGCCTTTGGGTGATCAGTCTCAACCCCATTCGTGATAGCTCAGGCACAGCGCCAGCGGTGGGTTGGATGGTATGGGGCCAAGCGCTCACCGGACGTTTCCCATCTGCCTATGAGAACATCCTTACCGGCGACAACAGCCTGCTTGAAGGTGCAATTCTGAAACAAATTGAAACCAGCGAGCATATTGTTCGTACCGACACCAAGCTGACTCGCTACACCCCTTTGTACGATTTAAACAATCAGATTATTGCGACCCTGAAAACCACCGAACAGCGGCGTTACTATCAAAAAGGTAGGCAAGTATTCCAGTATTTGATCATGACAATGCTCGCTATCACATCACTGATCGGCGTACTCGTTTTTATACTCTATCGCCGGAAAATCGCGAAACAGTTTATTTCCTTTGAGCGCGATGTCAGTGCCCTCCTCGGCGACGGCCCGTTACCGCACAAACGCAAAGACACATTCACCCATATTACCGAGCAAATTAAGGCGCTAGCACACGCGTCATCAAAAACAGAACGCCAACTCAAGGAAACGCTGTCGCGCTTCGATGCCTTGTACCACAGCCAGCACTTGGGAATGATTATCTTAATGGGTGATCAAATTATCGATGTCAATCAAGCGCTATTGGATTTATTGGGTTACGAACGAGAACAAATTACCAGTTTATCCATTCGTGATCTCTGCCGTAACGATGAGAGCACGCTCGCACGTCTTAATTCCCTCTATCAGCAAGGTCCCCGTGATGTGACTCACTTTGAGACGGCCCTGCGCTGCTATAAGGGAAACACGCTACCTTGTGCCATTGAGGCAGTCAGGCTCGATGAAGGAGAAAACAGCTCGCTGATGCTTTCCGTGAAAGACATTAGCCAACAAAAACAACAAGCAGAGCTGATTGAAACCTTATCACACTATGACACCCTATCTGGATTACTCAATCGCCCATCAACAACAGAAGCGTTGAACGCGGCATTGGCGAACCAAAAGGGCATATTCGCACTTTATTTTATTGCCACACGTCTGAGAGAGATCTACGAGATTTATGGCCATCATGCCTATGACAGTATGGTGAAACACATTGCCGATACCTTAAAAGGACAGTTTGTTGGTGCCACCATAGGCCGATTAAGCGAAAACGAGTTCATTGTCTTTACCGACAAAAGCAATGAGCGAGACCTTGAGGCTCATGCCTGTCTTGCCCTCAAAGCCAGTGATAACCATATTGCACTGACCGATGCCGAGTTTGATATTGGCTTGAAAGGCGCGCTGATCGGCCCACACCTGCAGTTCCAGCACTTTGAAACCTTGGTACATTGCGGTTTTTACGCTATTGAACAAGCACGTACCGGTAGTAAATACCGCGTGGAGATCGTTGACGAACATATCGCACAGGCAGCGCAAGAAACCTTGGTGATCAACCGCAACCTTGTCTCTGCGTTAAAAAACAATGAGTTCACCGCCTACTTCCAACCCATTGTCAACGCCACATCCAACCAAGTGATTGGCTTTGAAGCACTGGCACGATGGCATCACCCCTCACTCGGTTTAGTCTCACCAGGTGTTTTTGTTCCTTTGGCAGAAAAACACAAATTAATCATTGAGTTGGATGAGGTTGTTCTCGAAAAAGCTTGCGCATTCTTACAACAATTACAGCAGCATTGGCGTAAAAAATCACAACATCGTCTGACCATCCACGTGAACCTTTCCAGTCCCCACTTTGGCGCGAGACGATTAGTGGACAATCTAAAACGCTTGATCAATCGCTATCAGCTTGCCCCGGGGCAACTGGTACTCGAAGTAACGGAAAGCATTCTGCTAGGTGCCGATAAAGAAACCATCAAACGAATGCATGCGTTAAAAGCGTTAGGCGTACAACTGGCTCTCGATGATTTTGGAACCGGCTACTCTTCATTCAGTTCTTTATGCAATTTCCCGTTAGATATCGTCAAACTCGATAAATCTTACATGAGTGAAATTGAAACCAATGATAAAGCCAAAACCTTGGTCCGCAGTATCATTAACATGGCACAAGAGTTGGGAATGACCACAGTGGCAGAAGGCGTCGAAACCGCCTCTCAATTACGCATTGTGAATGTATGGCGCGTCGATGAAATTCAAGGGTTTTATTTCTTCAAGCCAATGAGTGCAGAGCAAGCATTAAACACCTTTGGTGAAAATGGTTAATTGTAAGAGCGAGAATAAGCCCGATATAAAAGCTATACTACTCGGTCGCTTTCTCTTCTTCTTGCTGATAAACAGGGTGTTTATACTGGTCCTTCAACCTTTTCATCTTAACAAACTCGATACGAGGAAAAAGTGAGCGTAATGTAGAAAGTAGTTCTTGCTTTTGGTCGAGAGCGTTGGTGAATATATCACCATAGTAAGCATACGCACCTTTCTCGGGGATGGCGAATGAAAATACACCATCATTCTCTAAATCAAACACAACCGTGCGCTCAGAAATCAATATGTAAGAGTGGTTTACATTAGGACGAAAATTCGTCATTCCAAACGACATCAGCGCAAAGCCACCGGCCCCAACAAAGGCAAGAGGACCGAGCATAAACGCGGCTATAATGCAGACCACAATACCCGCCCATGCAAAGCCACGCACTACCTGATAGGCCACATCGGGGATCATGTCTTTTTCTGTGTAATGGATACCCAGAGGCGTTAAGTAGTAACAGCGATGCTTGTCGGGGAAAAAAAGATACCTTGAGACTAATACCATCATCGTCATGAAAGAAAATAATCCCCAAAATGCAATGGAGTCTATAGTGAGCTCGTCGATTACAAACCATAGAAAGCCAAAAGGGGTTAGCCCTGCAAAAATTGATAGTCCCCAAATTCCAAGGTGGTCAAATTTTCCGCCCCATCCTTTATGCTCCCAATAGTGGACGATTTCCGCCTCATAGAGTCTCTTTTTAATGGTATCTATAGTTTCGCTATTACTCAATGCTCACTCCAATGGTGCGTATCATTCCCTCTCCCGAATTGAAGTGAGTTATTGAACGCTATACTATTCAGCCGCTTTCTCTTCTTCTTGCTGATAGACAGGGTGTTTATACTGGTCCTTCAACCTTTTTATCTTAACAAATGTCAACGCCAGTTTAAATTTGACCCACTTATCGACGTTATCGCCGAAGTAAAACTGACCCACCCACGTAATTAATTTTTGCTTTCAGATAAGCTGCCCAAAGCCGATGGTACGGTTCCAGCCACCTTCTTTCCTCGTAATCGGTAGCTTTCACCGCTGATTTGTACGATGTGCGAGTGATGCAGAAGCCTATCAAGTAGTGCCGCCGTCAACGTTGTATCGTCGGCGAACGCCTTTGACCATTGAGAGAACGGCAAGTTACTGGTCACGATAATACTGCCTTGCTCATAGCGTTTGGCGATGACGTTGAAGAATAAGTTGGCCTCTTCTCTGCCGAACGGTAGATAGCCGATTTCATCGACGATAAGGAGTTTCGGTGCGAGTACACTGCGTCTCAAGTAACTTTCAAGCTTACCTTGAGCTTTGGCAGTAGAGAGTTGAAGCATCAAGTCTGCTGCCGTGATAAACCGCGTTTTTAAACCTTTTTGGACAGCGAGTTGACCAATACTAACTGCAAGGTGGCTCTTACCGACGCCACTTGGCCCAAGTAACACCACGTTTTCCTTTCGCTCGATGAAGGCCAACCCTGTTAGTTCTTTGAGCTGTTTTCTCGGGGCGCCAGTTGCGAAGTTGAAGTCATAATCATCGAACGTTTT